>CAZKAZ010000075.1:18992-19706 GCA_964550765.1 uncultured bacterium
TGACGGCGTGGCCGACATTGACCTGCACGCCCTGCTTGATTTTCACCGGGCTCACGGCAAATTAGCCACGGTCACGACCGTGCGCCCGCCTGCCCGCTTCGGTAACATTGGTTTTGCCGAAGAGCGCATTACTGAGTTTTATGAAAAACCCGAAACAGGCGAAGGGTGGATTAACGGCGGTTACTTCGTGTTGGATCCCAAAGCCATCGATTACATTGACGGCGATAACACCGTGTGGGAACAAGAACCCATCCGCCGCTTGGTGGCTGAGGAACAAATGATGGGTTACCGTCACGCCGGGTTTTGGTCGTGTATGGACACGCTCAAAGAGAAAAATTTGCTCGAGAAACTGTGGACCCAACCCGACACCCCATGGCGCATTTGGCAAAGCTGACAGCTATCACCCCCGGTTCGCTGGGGGTTTTTTATATCCCACCCTACATACTGAACCCTGCAATTAAACCCTGCATACTGACGCGTGCTTCAAAAGCGGTCAATCACCGTCATGCCTGTCCCCACAAAGTTTTTCATGTTGGGCAGTTCAGTAATGGCCTCTTCTAAGCTGATGGTTCGCCCTAGCAGTAGGTTGGGTTTGAGCGTACCTGCTTCAATCATGGCTAGGAGCGCAGGGTATCTGTGGGCTTGTATGCCGTGCGAACCGAGTAGCTCGAGCTCATTGAAAATCACCCTGTCTGGTGGTGCGGCAATGACCAG
>CAZKAZ010000076.1:0-19344 GCA_964550765.1 uncultured bacterium
CGGTGAAAGCGACAGCGATACAAAGCCACAGGATAAAAAGCCACAGGATAAAAAGAAGGTAGGGATGTGTACCCTACCTCTATATTGACCGTGTGTATCGAGATTAGTTTTCGGTGATTTGGCTGACGGCTTGCTCGAGCGCCCCGGCGACATCCGCTTCGGGATCAGCCATAATCAGCTCTAAGGCATTGGCCATCGGTTCCCACACGCGCCCCATCTCGGGAATATTCGGCATAGGTTCAGCGTCTGCTAGTGCCACAGCAAAACCTGCAATCACCGGGTCGTCAGCCACTTCACTAGCAGCAGTCAGTGACGAGGGAATGCGGCCACTGCTGCGGGCAAGGGCGACTTGGGCGTCTGCGCGGGTCAAAAACTTAGCAAAGTTAGCCGCGTCGGTTTTGTTTTCGCTAAATTCGTTCATCAAAACACCCTGCACGCCCATAAACCCGCTGAACGTCGTGCCGTCTGCAGTAGCGGGAATGGGGGCAACCGCCAAGGGCACACCTGCGTTGCGAAAATTCCCAATCGTCCACGGCCCTGAGAAGATAGCGCCCAAGCGCCCATCGGCAAACAGACCTTCGGCCACTTCGCTGTTGCTACCGGCGGGGACGAGTTCGTATTCATAGCGCAAGTCGTGCATCAAAGACACGCCTGCGACTGCCCCTTCGGTGGCTAAACCCACGTCAGCGGGGTTGAGGCTACCGTCTGCTCGAGCAAACACATACCCCCCGAGGCTGTTAATAAACACATAGCTAAAGTAAAAGTTGTTGATGTCGTACATGAACCCCGACGTGTCGCCATCTTCAAGGGCTTGGGCTTGTGCCAAAAAGGCTTCAAACGTCTCGGGCAGTTCGGGCATCAAGTCGGTGTTGTAGATGAGCGCCGGGCCTTCGACGTACATGGGCAAGCCAAACAAACTGCCGCCAAAGGTAAACGCCAAGCGGGCTTGTTCGGTTAAGTCTGTTAGTTCGCTGTCGCTGGCGTATTGACCCATATCGGCGAGCACGCCACCGGCGGCCATTTCGCCAAGTTGGTCGTGCGGGATAGGAATGATTAAGTCAGCGGCTTCGCCTTGTGGCGCAGAAAGTAACATCCGTTGGGTAATTTCGCCAAGGTCAACGCGGGTGATGGTTACGGGCACGCCAAAAACGGCTTCAAAGGCAGCGGCTTCGTTCTCGAGCCACGTCAAATCATTGTCGCCAAAGTGCGTCCAGACGGTGACTTGTGCCAAGCTGGTGCTCATCATGAGCAAAAAAGTGAGGCTAAGGCGGCGGAATATGGTCATAAAACCCCTTTCACGTCCTAACCATCAGCCAACCCTAGCTAGTTCTCACCTGCTGCTCGAGCAGGGGTAACACCGCAAAGGGTAAAGCGAGTTGTGACGTATGCTTCAAAGTTTACCGACTCGGACAGAAAATGTCTAGATAGCTAATACATGCAAAAAGAAATTCCCACCAAGACGCAAAAATACGTCATCTGATGGGAAAACTTGGCCTTGAATCGTTGCTACAGGCTGGGTTTAGTTGCCGCTGCTAGCCTCCATAGAGCCCTCGAGCGTAAAGCCAATTTTGACCGTCACTTGGTAATACGACACCTTACCTGCTTCGATGTAACCACGCGTTTCCACCACTTCAAACCAGCGCATGTTGTCGATGGATTTCGCTGCTAGCGTGATTGCGTTTTGAATGGCGTCTTCGATGGACGTTTCTGAAGAACCCGTCAGTTCAATTTTTTTGTAAACATGGTCTGCCATAATGTCTCTCCTAATCTGCGTGACGTGCTTGTTGTTCAGGCGTGTGGGCAGCCTAACACGGACCCTAAAAGCCTGTCACCCTAAAAGCCTGTCACCCTAAAAGCCTGTCAACGCTGCTAGGGCGAGGTGTGTGCTGCGTCAGGTAGTGTGCGAGGGGGTTTCGTTTGAATATAGAAACTAATTAACATGCACTATAAGCTGATTTTATGCATGTTGATTGCGGTATATGACACGTCGATAAGACGCTTTACGCGTACCCTGTGTTTAAGGCTGTGTCTCTGGTGCTTAAGGTTGTACCGAGATAGTGAAGGCTTTGTTTAAGGCTGTATCTAGCGCATGAGGTTACGCTCGAGGCGCATGTGACGGTTTGCTGGTTGTGTCGTCGTGGTTGTGGTTGGTTATGATTGCACTATGTTGTGTCACTATGTTGTGTCGTGCGCAATGTTGTCTTACGCACAGCAAGTGACTAGCAGATGAGGTTTTGTCTGGTGTGGGGTGATGCTCGAGCCAGACTGCTTAGAAATCAATTCGTGTATCAAACAGCGCGTGTTTTGATATTGATGCAAGCCAGTACGCTTCATTTGGGGTTGGACGCGCAAAGGAGTTTTTATGTGTGGCATCGTCGGTTATGTTGGCCATCGGCAAGCAGCAGATGTGCTTTTGGACGGGTTAAAACGGCTCGAGTATCGCGGTTACGACTCAGCAGGTGTGGCCATTGCCCCAGAATTACACGCGGGTAGTCTCGGGGTTATTAAGCGGGCGGGCAAACTCAACGTGCTAGCAGACGCCGTTGCCGCTTCACCGTTAGCAGGTACACTGGGCGTCGGTCACACCCGCTGGGCGACCCACGGCAAACCCAACGACGTTAACGCCCACCCGCATGTCTCCAAAGACGGCAAACTGGCCATTATTCACAACGGCATCATCGAAAACTACTTGCCCCTGCGTGAGGCTTTGCAAGCTAAGGGCTACGAATTTGTGTCCGATACCGACACTGAGACAATTCTTTACTTGATCGAAGAAGTCTACAAAGGTGACCTGCAAGCCGCCGTACGTGCTGCCCTAGCGCAGATTCACGGGGCGTATGCCTTGGTGGTGTCTCATGTGGATCACGACATGATTGTGGCCGCCCGGGCAACGAGCCCGCTGGTAATTGGTTTGGGTGAAGGGGAAAACTTTCTGGCTAGTGACATTCCAGCATTACTACCCTACACCCGAGAGGTGCTGTTTTTAGAAGACGGTGAAATGGCGCTTTTGACCAAGCAACGGGTGACGATTACCGATTTTGGTGGTAAAGCGGTGGCTAGGGACGCTACTACCATCGATTGGGACGCCGAAGAAGCCGAAAAAGCTGGTTTCGAGCACTACATGCTCAAAGAAATTTTTGAACAGCCCAAAGTCCTCCAAGACACCTTTGGTGGCCGCTTTGCAGGTTCGGGTGATGACATTCACCTAGAACTGAATCTCGAGCCAGCCGAAATCGACCGCGTCGTGATTACCGCTGCGGGCACCGCCTTCTACTCGGGCATGGTTGGTGAATACTTGATTGAACAACTCGCCCGCATACCCGTCGAAGTCGAAGTCGCCAGCGAATTTCGCTACCGCGACCCAGTTATTAACGAACGTACGCTTTGCATTGTCGTATCGCAATCCGGCGAAACCATCGATACCCTAGAAGCTTTGCGGGAAGCCAAGTCCAGAGGTGCACGCACGTTAGCCATTCTCAACGTCAAAGGTTCGTCGATTAGCCGCGAAGTTGATGACGTGATTTACATTCACGCTGGCCCAGAAATTGGCGTGGCGAGTACCAAAGCTTACATGGGCATGGTGGCAGCGTTTGAACTTTTGGCGCTGTGGCTCGGCAGGCGCTTGGGTAGACTGTCTGAAGAACGTGCCAGTGAGTTAATTTATGCGCTCAGGCACACGCCGAGTCTCATTGAAGCCGTGTTAGAAGAACGCGACGCCATCGCCGAAATCGCTGAAGCGTTTAAGGGTAAAAGCGACTATCTTTTTTTGGGGCGGGGTATCAACTTTCCTACTGCTATGGAAGGTGCGCTGAAACTTAAAGAGATTTCTTATATTCACGCAGAAGCTTACGCGACGGGCGAGATGAAACACGGCCCCATCGCCTTAATTGACGAAAACATGCCGGTAGTAGCGGTGGCCACGGCGTCGAAACTCTACGACAAAACTGTGTCAAATTTGCAAGAGGTGAAAGCTCGAGATGGCATTGTCATTGCCCTTGCTAACGAAGGTGATACAGTCATTGGCCAACATGCCGATTTTGTCATCACGGTTCCCAAAACGGATGAACTGGTTTCGCCCTTGGTGAACGTGGTGGCGTTGCAACTACTCGCTTATGAGACGGCTGCCCGTTTGGGTTTGGACGTTGACCAGCCCAGAAACCTTGCCAAGAGCGTCACTGTCGAGTAAAGGGTACTGCTAAAAAGACCCTCACTGGTTGTTTCATCTGCTTTGCGCTATGGTAATGCGTGATGTTTACAGAAAGAAGGCAGCCATGGCGAAACGGTTACTGGTGAGTATCGGGTTGATGCTGACGTTGTTGGGGTGTAGCACGTCTGAAACAGTGATTGTCGGCGAAAAAGACCTCGCTGGGGTGGTGTTCAACGACGCCAACGGCAACGCCCGCCGTGACCGCAACGAAGTAGGGTTGGCTGGCTTTCGGGTGTTTTTGGACGAAAACGACAACAGCACCTTAGACGGGGGCGAGCGCAGTGCTGTGACTGACTCGAGTGGGGCGTATGTCTTTCGGGATGTGCCTATAGGTGAGACGTATACCGTCTTGCAAGAGATGCCTTTTGGGTGGCGCAACACGGCTGGGGGTGGGTTCGTAACAGCCAGTCAAGAACCCCAAAGACCACAAGTGCTCGAGACCCAAGTGGTCGGCGGGGGCGCGGCTTCCCTGGAAGCGTTTCCGTTTATGGTGGCGTTGCAACTCACCACGGGTGAAACCTTTTGCACGGGGTCACTCATCACCCAAAGCGTGGTACTCACCGCCGCTCACTGCGTGGTGGGGAGTTTTGATGTTCTGCCTGCCTCGGCTGTGCAAATACGCGCAGGCAGTGCCAGCCTTGCAGATGAAGTAGAAGTGTTAGCCGTGCGCCGCATCACCATCCATGAAAATTACTTTGACGCGCCTGGGTTTGATATTGCCTTGCTCGAGCTAGCTGAAGCAAGTGACCAGCCGACGGTTGAGTTGCTTGAACCTGATGAGACCAGTCTCGTTGCGCCACTGGCAAGTGCGGTGGTGATTGGCTGGGGTGAACTGGCTGATGGTGCTTATCCTGATCTTTTGCACGAAGCCAACACCACCCTCGTAGACGGGCAAGCCTGCGCGCAAGCGGGTACGTTTGATGACGACAAGGAACTGTGTGTCTTGCAAACTGGCGGTGGTGTTGCCCCCTGTTTTGGGGATAGTGGCGGGCCTTTACTGGTACACGATGTGGCGGGTCATTGGCGACACGCTGGGGTGGTGAGTCGCGGGTCGATTCCGTGCGGTGAAGAAGGTGATCCGGATATTTACACCAGCACGCCCGCGTTGCTCGAGTGGATTGTTGACAACGCCACCGAAACTTCCCGCGGTTACCGCTTACAAGTGCGAGCAGATGACGATTACGACGCGCTTAATTTTGGCAACTTGCCTACCCTCGAGCCAACCCCCACTGCTAGCGCCCTCGCCCAAGCCTATATTAGCAACCTAGACACAGGTTTGAGTATCTTTAATAGCGCCCGTTTAGTACGCGGCGGCAGTCCCATCACTTTCCGTTGGCAAATCGCCGAAGGGGTGAGCGGCATGGTGTGCGAACTAGACGTAGAAGGTGACGGCATCAGCGAACAGCGCCAGCCTTGTGCGGGGGGTGCTTTTGCGTACACCTTCGCTGGCTATGACCGCTCGGGGTCGTTTTTGCCCACTTTGACGGTCAGTCTGGCGGGTCAGCAGCGGCGGCGCAGCGAACCTGTGAACGTCTTAGCACTCACTGACAGCGTGAATGTGCCGGATAATCGCAGCGAGGTGCTAGCCTTCAGTGATGACCAAGCCGCCGGACGTTATATCGACTACTACGCCCTCGAGCTACCCAGCCCCCAAACGCTCACCATCACCATGACCAGCCGCGATTTTGATACCCTGCTCGTTTTGCTTGACGGCGACACCTTTGAAACCGTCGAAAGCGACGACGACAGCGGTGAAGGGCTTAACTCGAGCCTCACCGTGCAACTTCCGGCTGGCCGTTATGTGATTGGGGCGACTTCATTTGCAGAAGCCACTGGCCGTTACACCTTGCGTGTGTCGCCTTAGGTTTGGGTATGATGGCGGTTAAACATTAATAGCGTGAGGTGAGTTTTGCGCATTCTGATTACAGGCGCAGCGGGTTTTTCAGGAAAACGCTTAGCCGCTGCGCCTGATGACTGCGTGCGTCAGTTGACCTTAATGGATATCCGTTTGCCGGAGTGTGACGATGCTCGAGCCACTCCGCCTCTACGCACGTACCGCAACACACCGCATGGTCTTGAAGTCTTGGTCTTGAAGTTTTGGTCTTGAAGTCTTGGTTTTGAAGTCTTGGTCTTGAAGTCTTGGTTTTGAAGTCTTGGTTTTGAAGTCTTGGTCTTGAAGTTTTGGTCTTGAAGTCTTGAAGCTACCTTGAATGAAATCACTTTGGAGCATAGCGATGGACAACATCTCAACTAACCCGGTCTCAACTAACCCGGTCTCAACTAACCCGACTGACCGCGCTCAGGCGCTTTTTCGTGACAGCTTTGGACGCAATCCGCAGGCAGTGGTACTTGCTCCGGGGCGGGTGAACTTGATTGGCGATCACACCGATTACGTAGGCGGTTGGGTGATGCCGGCTGCGCTTACCCAAGTGACGGCAGTGGCGTTTGAGAGGCTGGCAGAAGCTCGAGTGGAAGCAGTGTCCGCTAACTTTGCCGAGCGGGTCAGTTTTTCGCTGGCAGACTTGGCTGCAGATGCGCCGATTGCTGGCTGGGGTGGTTACTTGGCTGGGGTGGCGTGGGCATTAATTGAGCAGGGGTTTTCCCTGGGCGGTTTGGCTTGCGCTGTGGTCAGTGACGTGCCAACGGGTGGCGGCTTGTCAAGTTCGGCGGCGTTAGAAGTGGCGATGGCACGGGCGTGGCGTGAAGTTAATGGGTTTACCCTGTCTGATGTTGATGTGGCTGTCACCTGCCGCCGTGCGGAAAACGCTTATGTGGGCGTGCCTTCGGGCATTATGGATCAGTTTGCCTGTGGTGTGCCGCAACCCGGTGAAGCCATTCGTTTGGACTGTGCCAAGCTCGAGTACCAAGTGATCGCTGTACCCGATGACTGGGCGTTTGTAGTGGTTGATTCGGGGGCAAGTCGTCGTTTGGCAGGTTCTGCTTATGCCACGCGGGTGCGCGAATGTCAGCAGATTGCGCAGCACATTTTTGGCACTAACGACATTACCCGCTTGCGTGATTTGACCGAAGCACAAGTAGCTAGCTTAGAGGGCGTTCTTAAGCAACGAGCGCGGCATGTATTGACTGAAAATCAACGGGTCAAACAGGCTGCAGACGCACTGACACATGCTGATATCAGCACCTTCGGGTCGCTCATGGACGCCTCGCACGCGTCATTACGCGATGATTATGCGGTCTCGAGCGAAGCCCTTGATACTTTGGTGACGGCGAGTCGGGCGTTTTCTGGGTGTTATGGCTCGAGGCTCACCGGCGCGGGGTTTGGTGGCTGCACGGTCAGTTTGCTCGAGCGCCCTGCGGTGGCTGCTTTTGCACGTTATCTTCAAGAGAAGGTGCCCTCGAGCCACTTGGTCACGGTTTTGTAAGTGTCGTGTCTTTAATCTGTAAGTGTCATGTTGCTGGGTCAGCGTCAACAGCTTGCACAATATGTGAATGAAGTTCAGCTATTCGCTAGCACAAAAAACGTGTCTCGTAGTCTCAGCCCCGAAACGTCACGCTAAAAGTGACAAGGGTGATGGTTACACAAAAGCGTTAAACAACAAAACAAGACATATTGAACATATTAAAAAAATATCTTGCCAAGGCGTTCATATCGTCTATGGTGTCAAATGTGTGTTCATTGCTAGGCACTCATGTCGTTGAGTGTCAAGGTGAGTGGCAAGGTGAACTTTGATAATGTCAACATGACCCTAATGGCTTGTTTGCATCTTGGTAACACCTTTGACGGTTGATTTTTGAAAATTTTGAAATTTTTAAATTAGTGATTCTATTTGTTATTGAAACAGTGACCGATTTTCACCGATGTCATGCTGACATTCACTCGAGTGAACTGGGTAGCCGTCAATCATGGAAACGCTAATCGTAACCGCGACGACACGCAACGATTTATGACGACACGCGTCCCTAGCGTTGATTGGTTCGGCAAGACGGGCTGGTAATGGCGCTACAAGCGCGTGCTGAATTGGTATCGGGAGGATGACTATGGAGGATTGGTTTTTTCTGGCGGTAGCTGTGGGGCTCAGTGCGGCGTGTGGTTTGCGGGTGTTTGTGCCGCCGATGATGCTCAGTGGGGCGTCGGTGTTTGGGGGTATGGACGTGCCGCTGCCGCTTGAGTGGCTCGAGAATCCCTTGGTGTTCGGCGCACTAGCTGCAGCTACCTTCATCGAAGTGATTGGTTACTACATCCCTTGGCTCGATAACGCCCTCGACACGGTGGCTACCCCTGCCGCGTTGGCTGCTGGTGTCATCATCAGCCGTGCTTACCTAGGCGAAGTTGCCGATGATCCGTTTGCACAGTGGGCGTTGGCTGCCATTGTCGGTGGGGGAGGGGCAGGCAGCACCCAGTTGCTCAGTAGTGTCACCCGCTTGTCATCGACGGCGCTTACCGGTGGTCTGGGGAACCCGGTGGTATCAACGACGGAAAACATAGGTTCGGTGGTGATGACGTTTTTGGCGCTGCTAGCCCCCTTTTTGGCATTCGTGGTGGTTGTGGCGTTGTTGGTATCTGCCGTGCGTCGTTTACGCCGTTACCGCCGCCGCCGCGCTGATGCGGCTTCACCCTGACGGCGGCAGTAGGGATGTTGTAGGCATGTTAGGAGGATGAACCCGCAGGAACGTTCACCACTTTTTCCTTCAAGGCTTTTTCCATAAACACGCTGTTGGGGTCTTCGCGGTAATTACCAAAGGGTGCCCGGTACTGAAAGCCGTATTTGGCATAAAGGGCGCGTGCGGGGGCAAATTCGACCATTGAACCGGTTTCTAAATAGAGCCACGCGTACTGCCTGCGGCTGGCTTCAGCGATGATGTGTTCCAACACTTTTGACCCCACACCCTTACCACGATGAGCGTTTGCTGTGCGCATGGACTTGATTTCACCCGTTTGGCTATCAAGTTCTTTGAGCGCCCCACAACCAAGCAAGTCATCACCTTCCCACAGCGTCCAAAAGGTGATGTCTGCCGCCCGCAGCCCATCAAGATCAAGCGCGTGCGAACTTTCGGGCGGGGAGATGCTGCGCATGTCCGTGAGATGCTCGTGCAATAAGGCGATGATGGCGTCACCCGTTAAATCATCTTCAACGATGGTCATGTTCCTACCCCTGTAATGTTTTACGTTAGTTCATCGGTTCAAGCTATTACGAGGCGTTGAGCCTGTCGGTTTCAGTATCGACCCAGTGCTGAAAGATGCCCCTAAAATGTGCGATGAATTTGTCGTGTTCGTAGTCGGGGAAGGTAGCGCGGATGGTCTCTAAGAGCATGTGATCGAAGTCGTCGGATTGGATGTACTCGAGCATCACCCCGTCCAATTCGCCCAAGTGTTCTTCCTTAAAAGCTTCAAACTCACTAGTATTAAAATGCGCATCCGCCAAGCGCTCGTAGGCGTCGAGTTTTTCTTCGTAGCGCATGTTTGAATCAGCAATTTCAAAGTACGGGCCAATGTCCATAGTGATGTGCATCTTCCGCCGCGCTACTGCACAGTACACCGTCCACGCAAACAAGGCTTTCATCGCCCAAGGGAAGTAATAGTGTAAACTCGTCACCGCCACATCCGGGCAAGCGTTGGCAAAGTCCATCGGTGCTAGCACACCGTTTTTGAGGATGGCTTCACACGAGTTAAAGTCCCAACGGAAAAACGCGTTGATGATTTTGGTGATTTTGCGGGCTTCGGCACCTCGTTCGGCGTCCAACACATCGTGCTGAATCTGATAGCGTTCGTGCATGGGTTTGCCGGGGTCATAGTTAAGGCTGATGACCTGCGGGCCAATACCGAGCGAACGTACAAACACGTCGTAATCGACGATGCCTTTTTGTAAGTGCATAATCATTGAGCCAGATTCATCATAGGCGTGCATCAATGTCTCTTTGTCATCGACCCGACTCACCCCGCGCCAACCGCCCCCATCAAAGGGCTTCATAAACAGTGGATAGCCAATTTCATCGGCGATTTCTGGCAGGTTAAACATGTCGTGGTAGCGGCTAGCCGTGCGTTGGTATTTGGCAGTGTAAAGCGGATTTTCTGGCGGATTTTTAGGTGGTAGTAACCACGTTTCGGGAATGTTTAATCCCAAGCGCAACATGGCGCAATAGGCGGTGTGTTTTTCCATGCTCTGAAAGGTAAATGGGTTGTTTAAGAGATACACACCGTTGAGCAAAGCGGCTTTTTTGAGCCACTCGCGGGGGTTAATGTGCCAATAGGCCAAGCGGTCAATCACCAAGTGATAACTGGTGTCTGCCCTAAGGGCAAACGGGTGAATGCGGATGCGTTCGACGTCTAGGCTGGTGGTGTCTTTGCCGTAGTGAATAGTAGGTTTGAAGCGGCGAAACAAAGCTTCAATGGCGGAAGGCCAGTCGTTTTCGTCGCCGAGTAGTAAGCCGACTTTACGGGTGGTCACGAAGAACTCCTAGGGGTGCTCGAGGCGTGAAGGTCACAAACTATGAACAGACATGCATCGCGTCAGTGATGAGATGCCAGTGATGAGATGCTGGCGATTAGATGAACGTCATTGTCTTGCATAAGCGTACCACACAAGGTGCATAAACTTGCTCAAAATGTGACTACTTAAAGTGCGACTACTTAAAGTGCGATGCACGATACCCATGATTCGTTGAACGCGTCCGTAATGACATCTGCTGAACACGAAACAAGGGGACAGGATGGCAATGATTCAGCGCTTTACCCCAGTGCTTTATCAAGGTGATAGGCGATTTGCTTGTGCCACCAGTACCAGTGATGTTCCACGTCATGCCCCCAGATGTCGCGTTCGTGACTGATTTGTTTGTCAGCTAAGACATCAGCCAAGCGGTGGGTGTCCTCTAAGGACTTGTGTTCCCACGCGCCTTGTCCACACACTAGCGCAATGTGCGTATGTGCGCGAACATAGTCCAAATGACCGCCCGAAAAATTGGCGACATACGCCATGGGGTTGTTAAAGTAGACCTCTTCTGAACCGCTGTAACCTGCAAACTTCTCCACGTCGTAGCGGCCACTCATGCCCAAAGCATAGGGAAACGTCTCGGGAAATTTGAGGGCAAAATTCACCGCGTGATATGCGCCAATGCTGCAACCTGTCAGGGCGATTTTGATGTTGTCATCACGGCAGTCATAGCGAATGGCGGGTACTAAGTCGTACATCACAAACGCTTGATAGTCGTTGTGACGCACGGCTTTCCAGTGTGGGTCGTTGCCACTTAACCACGATTCGTTGTCTAAACTTTCTGGGCAATACACCTTGAGCTTGCCTGCCTCAATGAGCCACGCTAGCGCGTCAATCATGCCGTTGTCTTCAAAGTCGTGAAACGCGCCGCCACCCGAAGGAAAAGCGATTAAAGGATCACCATAATGGCCGTAAGCAAGCACTTGTACATCGCGCCCGACGGCGGGGCTGTGAATGGTTTCGTAGCGTCTGAGCATTGGCTATTGTAACTGAGATGCTGCACCAAAGAGGGACTTGAAAAAGGGCATGGGATTGCCCTTAAACGAGGAATGTGAAACACCACCATGCCCAACACGTATGTTGCACTTGCCAAACGATTTTCGCTATAGCCTATCTACACCTCATCAGCTTGCTGGCTTGCAAGCACGACTCAGCCTGATGGGCGGCACGTTGCTGTTGATGTCTGTGCTGTCGATGTCTGTTGCGACCTACTTGCCGCGTTGGTGCTAGCGGGCTTGTTGGTAGATGGCTGTCATGCGTGTCTTATGGTAGCACTTGCAGATGTGGCAAGGGCGCTAAGAAAACACCGTACCCCTTGAATTTTGCGTGAGGCACGGTATTTATAAGTTTTTGGCCACAGGGATGGCTCGAGCTACCTACAAAAACATTAGATTACAATTTACGAAGCAACAACGGTGCGTTTTTGCTTGGCTTGCGCGATGTAGGTTTCACGGTGGGCGGAAAAGTGTGTCATCAATTCCTTACAAACTGCTCCGACATGCCCGGTGTTCATCACCAAGTCGTCAATTTTGACAATCGGCAGTGCGCCTTTGGTGGTGCTGGTAATAAAGGCTTCTTTGGCGTTTTTGAGGTCTTCCCAGGTGACCTTACGTTCTTCAACCTGCCAGTGCTCACGGGCAACTTGCAAGACGTGTTTGCGGGTGACACCGTGCAAGATGTTTTCGTTGGCCGTCACAATCACGTCATCGTGGGTGACCAAGAAAAAGTTTGAACGGGTAGTTTCCATGATGCTGTCGCCGTGATAGTACAGGGCATCGGTTGCGCCTACTTCGCGCATCTTTTTGCCCAAAACAACTGCCATCATGTAGTTGGTGGTTTTGGCTTGGGGCAAATCGCGTAAGTATTCGTGGCTGATGAGCGTGGCACCATGTTCGTAATACGTTTCTGGCACTTGTGGCAAGGGGTTTTGCAAGATGATGAGGTTAGGGTCAGCCGGCGTAAAACCATCGGGTGAATAGCCTCCGGTTAAGAAAAGTTGCAAACCAGCGGTATCTTGGGCGTTTTTTTCGACTAGCTCGAGCACATGCGCCGTCAACTGCTCCTGCGACATGGGCATATCAATACCGAGCATGTCAGCGGAGTTTTCAAAGCGGTCTAAGTGATCTTCGATGAATAATGGCGTGCCGTTATAGATGCGCAGATAGTCAAACGCACCAAACCCACGCCGAAACGTTAAATCGCTAGCATGAACCGTAGCGTCTTCTTGGGCAACGAATGCACCGTTGAGGCTGTGAAACATAAAACTCCTTTCAAATAGGTACGCCGCAAGGTGAGCAGGGTAGGCTCAGGTGAAAGCGTACAAGCGGGTTGATTGGAATAAAAGCGTGACCTTCATTATGCGGCGTCGTAGAGAGCATACGCAAGCACGCATAATCTTGCACTATTCTAGCAAGGGTAGCTATGAACAATCGTGTGCTCGAGACGGACAAGGCATCGACCCATACGAACACGCCACACAACAGTCACCTGCTCTCGGGCGCAACAGCGTGTGACAAGCAGGACAGCGATAAAACCACTGACAGGCATCAGTAGGCAGAACAGCCGCTTGGGTGTGTTGGCAACTCGGACAGGTAATCAAACTGGTGAAGGTCGCTTCGCTCATGCCTTAAGACCTCATGCTTTGAGACTTCATGCTTTAAGACGTTGGCTGGCTAAGTCTGCCCCGTGCCGCATAGCTTCAAGTTTGGCAAAGCAAATATCAGGGTGAATAGCACCAAAGCCTGCAAACGTGCCAAAACCGCAGTCACTTCCGGCCATGACCCGTTCTACGCCGACGATGTTAGCAAAACGCTCGAGCCGCTCAGCAATGAGTTCGGGATGCTCGACAAAGTTGCTGGTTGTATCTACCACCCCAGGAACGAGCACTTTGTTGTCGGGAATGGCGTTTTTGTGGTCTGCCCACACTTTCCACTCGTGTGCGTGACGGGGGTTACTGGCTTCAAAGAGGATGGTGCTGGGTTTGGCCTTCATGACCAGTGTGAAGATTTTGGCGAAGTCGATATCGCTGGTGTGGGGGCCTTCGTAGTTGCCCCAGCAGATGTGCATCCGCAGACGTTCGGCGGGAACATCACGCAAAGCGTCGTTTAGTGCATCAACTTGCATCTCGGCGTAACGCAAAAAGGTGGCATCATCTTCGTCGCGGTATTTGATGTGCCTTCCCATTGCCAAGTCGGGGCAGTCAATTTGCAACTGCAAGCCAGCGCTGGAAATGGCGTCGTATTCCTCTTTCATGACCCGTGCTAGGGCGTGCAAGTATTTTTCAAAGTCGTTGTAATACTCATCTGGTTGAAACACCGCGATGACGCCGGGGGAGGCGGCGTTCATGAAACCCTCGCTGATACCGTGTGCGTCTAGGGCGGCTTTCATGTTGGCGATGTCTTGCTCGAGCGGCCTCATATCCTTCACAGTAATTTCCCCGCGACAAATAGGACGGTGATACTTGGGCGTGCCGCCTGCTTGGGCGAGTCGGTCACGATAATTGGGGTATTCGTCTAGATCTTTAGGGGTTGCCCTAGGAGCGTCGCCAATTTCAAACCCTGTTAAGCGGTGGCGAATATACGTCGCGTAGCTGATTTTGCTCATTTCGCCGTCGCTAGGTACATCGACGCCAGCGGCTTTTTGCTTGCCAACGATGTCATGCACGGCGTCTTTCATAGTGGCGTCAAACGCGGCTTGTTCATAGGGTTCGCCCTTGTCTTGGGCAAACAACATGTCAACGACGGCTTGCGTCCTGGGCATGCTACCGACGTGGGTGGTGCGGATTTTGTCTGTCATGGACGCACTTTAACAGAAATAGCGTGATTTTTGCCTGATGACGGTCTGTGGGGATGGTCTGTGGTGACGGTCTGTGGTGATGGTTTGTGGTGATGGTCAAGCGTGCCACATAAAAAAGACTCGAGCATGCTCGAGCCTAGTCGCAATTGTTTGTGTTAGCTACTCTTTAGGGACGAACTCGAGCGCCACGCCATTGTTGCAGTAGCGTTTGCCCGTAGGCGCAGGGCCGTCATTAAACACATGCCCTTGATGCCCTCCGCAGCGAGCGCAGTGATATTCGGTGCGCGGCCAAATCAATTTGAAGTCGGTTTTGGTTTCGATGTGTCCGTCGATGGTGTCATAAAAACTCGGCCAACCCGTGCCACTGTCGAATTTGGTGTCTGAGGTGAAAAGTTCTAAACCACAACCTGCGCACACAAACACACCGTCGCGTTTTTCGTCGTTCAAAGGACTAGTGCCAGCACGTTCGGTGGCTTCTTTGCGCAAGACATCAAACTGCTCTGGGGTGAGTTCTTCGCGCCACTGCGCGTCACTTTTTTGGATGGGTTCAATGGTTTCGGTTTGGGTATCTGCCATGAGACTCCTTTCGAGCTAACTTACGGGGTAATGGCGGTTTGTACGTTGAACGCGAACACCAGTGCCACCAGAATCAGTAGCGTCACAGGTGAATCGAACAAAATGAACAGACCTACGGGAATGACCACGCTCAAAGGCACATCCAAGTAGGTTTTGCCAAGGCGTCCGCGCAAAATGAGGCGGCGGCGGTTTAAGCTCATCAAAAAGCGGCTGGCTTTGAGGCTCCAGCGGCCAAATTGTCCGTTGAATTGGTTCATGGTGCTCCTTCTAGGGTGGTGGCTGGGGTGTGTGAGGATAGTTCGGGGTGGCTCGAGCCTTCTGTCAACCTTTCTGTCAACACCGCATACCCCTCGGTAATGGCGAATTCGTAATCACTGACCTTAGTAAATAGCCACACCAGTAGCGCCGCCATCGGGAAAAAGACCGACACGCCCAGCGCGTAATTGACAGGCACGCTCACTTTGGCTTCGCCTGTGCCATCTTGCAGGGTCAGGTCGTGTTTGCTGCCGTAGTCGATGCGTTTGCTGGCTTCGCGTTTGGTAATCGCCCAACTTCCGCGCAGTAACCAACGAAATAGCAAAAAAAGCGTGTTGGGGTGGCGCAAATTGAGGTGTTGTTTGGCTCGTGCCAGACTATCTCGTGTGAGTGGTTCTTGTACCAACGCGTCCACGCTATCATCACGCATCTGCACCAAGACGTCAGTTGTGGATGTTTCAGTTGTGGATATTTCAGCCGTGAATGTTTCAGGCGTAGATGTCTTAGGCGTGGATGTTGCGGTTGACTTTGAAGTTACATCGTGATGTTCTTGGTTGGGTGCGACGTTGGATGCGGTGTTGTGTCCTACGTTGTGTCCTACGGGGATATTTTCTTCAGGCGTCACGGGTGTCCTCTCGTGGCTCGAGTGACGGTGATGGCTCGAGGTGCTGTTACCAACAACAACTGTCACAAACGGTAACCGTCACAGACAGTAAAATGCAAGTTGTATCCATCAGTATAGCGGTTTGCATCAACACGAGCCGCAACGCTTCTCACCAAATACTTTTCGTCAAATTAAGCAGGGGTTGCTGTTAGGGCGTCGGCGAGTTCCAAACCAGATAAGTAGGCGGCTTCAACCTTGGCACCGCCGCACCAGTCGCCACAAAAGTACAGTTCGCCATGTTGTAAGTAACGGCTGTCGTGGGGTTTGTCAGCAAGGGCGTAACGCCAACGTTGGCTGTCCGTCCAGAGGGGTGCTGTGAGCCACGGTGCTACGTGGCTGGCGTCTTTGAGTAAGTCGGCGACGACACCTTCGCGGTTACTGTCGTAGCGCTGATAGTTGGCTTCGCTAAATTCGGGCGTGCCGTGAATGACGATGACGGTGTGTTCGCCTCGGTTGGCGTCGTCGCGTTTGCTGCTGTCAAACGAAAGCCAAGAAACGCCGCCTAAGCTAGCATCAGAAACGCGAATACCCTGCCAGTCGGGGGCGTTTTTGGGGTCATAACCTGCCAAGACAGCGATGCAGGGCCGCAAGCTGACGCGCTCGAGCACACTTTCTAACTCGGCTAAGTCCAATCCTTCGCAAAGTGCCAAAGCTTGTTCAGCAGGGGTGTTGACGATTACCCGTTGGGCAGAAATTATCTCACCTGTGTCGGTGGTGACGTCAAACCCTGAGGTGTGTTGGCTGAGGTGGGTGGCTCGAGTTTCCAGGCGCACCGCTATCCCTTGCGCTAAGTCTTTGCCGATGCCATTCATACCGGCTGGAAACACATAACGTGGATAGCCCATGTGCCCCGGTGGTGGTGCAATCACCTGACCATTGATGACCTTGTGAAGATTGTGCGTCCACACCGTGGCAATGCCAGCGGTGAGCCACGTATCAATCTGTTTTTGGAAGCGTTCGTCGCGCACGGTGAAGTACTGCGCGCCGTGGTCAATGCGGTTGCCGTGGCGGGTGCGTGTGGCTGACCGTCCGCCGAGGCCGCGGCTTTTCTCGAGCACCACCACTTCATGACCGGCTTGCTTGAGGGCTCGAGCGGTGGTCAATCCGGCAATGCCCGCCCCAATAAGGACTGTTTTGTCTTGATTCGTTACTGTCTTTGTGTGGCTTGTCTGCGTCATTGTTACCATCATGCGCGATAGGCGGCACATCTGCCTCACTGTGTCCCACAGTTCCCACAGTTCGGGTTAACAATCCCTGACACAAAACCGCTAACGATTGTGGTGTGATATTACTGTACACCCAACGTTCAGGGCGTCCTGTAGAGACGTCACGACACATGAATACAGAAAACACATGAATACAGAAAACGAGGTCATCATGGCGAAAATCACCGTATTGGGCGCAGGCGTGATGGGTACAGCATTTTGCTTGCCGCCTGTGGACAACGGTCACGACGTGCACTTAGTGGGCACGCACTTAGACCGTGACATTATTACTGCGATGCAAGCAGGCAAACCCCATCCGCGTTTGGGTGTGGCTATTCCAGAATTGACACTTTACCAGCATGACGCTTTACCAAAGGCGCTTGCAAATGCTGATTTGGTCGTGTTGGGGGTGAGTTCTGCTGGCATCGACTGGGCAGCCGAAAAACTTGCCGACGCCTTAGACCGAGCTGTGCCAATTGCGGCGCTCACTAAAGGATTATCTGCCGATTTGCAGATTTTGCCGCAGGGATTGCGGGCGAGATTACCTGAGAACATCCGTGCTGACGTGAATTTGCTGGCGATAACCGGGCCTTGCATTGCTGGGGAATTGGCAGCGAGAAGGGACTCGAGCGTCACCCTAGCAGGCGATGATGATGAGATATTGGCAAAGGTGAAGGGGTGGCTCGAGACCGACTTTTATCACGTCTGGACGAGCCGCGATTTGATTGGCAGTGAAGCGTGTGCTGCCCTTAAAAACTTGTATGCCCTAGTCATTGGCACCGCCAAAGGCTTTTTTGAAAAAGAAGGCCAAGCTGCAAACGGTGCCCTGATGCACAACTTGTCATCGGCGATGTTCGCCCAAGCCTTAGCAGAAATGCGGGTGCTCGTGACGTACTTGGGGGGAGATACCGCCAGTGTCGACGGTCTTCCCGGGGCGGGTGATTTGTATGTGACCTGTCAAGCGGGGCGTAACGGACGTATGGGACGCTTGTTAGGTCTCGGCATACCCTTCAGCCGCGCCAAAGCAGAACACATGGCCGAAGATACCGTCGAAGGCGCAGAACTCGCCAAAACTATCAGCGACGCGGTGTTAACTGCCTGCCGCGAGGGAACGCTTGAAGCCACCAAGTTGCCACTATTGCACTTGGCTATTGGCCTAGTCACCCAAGACGCGGAAGCCAACATTCCTTGGAAACAGTTTTTTCAGTGATGGTTCAGTGAGTTTGGTATAGCTTCATGGCATCAGTTGAATGTCGTGAATCAGACACGGGTTAATGGCAACATGCAACACTTTGTCAGCCAACTTACGTTGTTAGACTCAAAAGATATCAACGCAATGTTCGTGTGAAGGTGTGTGGTTCGTGTGAAGGTGTGTGCTCGCAGTGTCCACACAGCCGCATCATGTAGACGCACGCATTAGATGCGCGCAGATGTGAGCGTTCACGCACACAAAGAGAGGGTTTTGCATGCAACAGACCTCCAAGCCGCGTGGCTCGAGGCTAAACGTTCGTAAAGTGCTCGCTGACAACGCCATCGTGGCGGCGTTCGTGGTGCTCTGTCTGGCGTTGTACTTTGCCAATAATAACTTCTTAGATCCCATCAACATCCGCAATGTTTTGCGGCAAACCTCGATTAACGCCATTTTGGCTACGGGGATGACGTTTGTGATTCTCACCGGCGGCATCGATTTGTCAGTGGGGTCGGTGTTGGCGTTTGGCAGCATCATCGCTTCGATTTTGTCGAGTAGTTCGATTGGCCCAGTCTTGCCAATATTTGTGGCGATACCCGTGGGGTTGTTGGCGGGGTTAGCGCTGGGGTTGGTCAATGGGTTTTTTACTGCCTATTTACGCATTCCGGCGTTTGTGGTCACCTTGGGCATGCTCAGTATGGCGCGGGGGTTAACGCTCATTGCCAGTGATGGTATGCCAGTATCACGCTTAACGGACAATTACATTGCCATTGGGCAAGGCATGGTGGGCAGTGTGCCTGTACCCGTCATCATTATGTTTGCCATCTATGGGCTGGCCTGGTTTTTGCTGTACCGCACCACGTTTGGGCGCTATGTGTACGCCGTAGGTGGCAACGAAGAAGCCGCCCAGATTTCGGGGGTGAAAGTACGGCAGGTGCGCTTGGCGGTGTTTGGCATCAGTGGGTTACTGGCTGCTTTGGGGGGCATCATCTTGAGTGCACGCA
>CAZKAZ010000077.1:0-1028 GCA_964550765.1 uncultured bacterium
GCCATCAACACGGCCTGCTATCGCAAGGGCTTGCTGATGTTTGCGCCGGTGGGAGTCGGCGGCGAGTGCATCAAGTTCAGTCCTGACCTGATCCCGCTCAGCTTCTAACTGCTCAGCTAACTCAAACTGCCCACTGCTACGAGCCTCAAACGCCTCTTGATTGAGTTGCAACAATCTTGCCGCCGTTTGCTCATAAGTGGCGATTCTAGCCTCACCTGCGGCTGATTCCATCCCCGCTAACTGCTCGATATGCTCCCGCTCTGCGTCAATTTCATCGAGTAATAGCTGTTGGCGCAGGTTAAACGAGTCGCGGCGATACTGTAAACGCAACGACTGCACAAAACCCTCGTCGGCGGCAGCCTCTACGTTTGCCTCAAACTGTTGCTGTAAGGCTTGTTGTTGCTGTGTGTACTCCTGTTGTAAGCCACGCTCGGTAATCTCGAGCCGTTGTTGTTGATACTCCTGAGCCGAGATAAGCCCGCTGCTGTACTGCAACTCGAGTACCCGCTCTTGATTGTTGCGAGCGTTTTCCCACTGGGTATACATGGCATCGTTTAGCGCCTTCATAGACGCTTCGACAGCCTTGCGGTACTCCTCAGCACGGCGTCTAGCACGTGAGAAAAGCCCACCAATAGTCGAGATGGCAGTTGTTACCACTGCCGTCACGCCGCCTACGATGTCACCCGTCGCAAACGACATGGCCGCCTGCGCTAGTCCACCAATCGCAGAAATGGCAATGTCGCTACTGGACTGTGCCGCACCCGCCATTGCCCCTAGCCCGTCAGCCAGTGACAGGGTGCCGTCTTCACTAGATTTGAGGGCGGTGAGCATCCCGCCAACGCCCTCTTGGACGACATCAAACGCACTGGACGCAAACCCGCCCATGTCTTCAAACACGGGACCAAGGCTGCCCACACCATCGGCGATAGTGCCGAGCATGTCCATGTTGGCGTCTCGAGTAGCCTCAATGCGGGCTTGTTCGTCGGCTGCCATTTTTTCTTGCGTGGACGCTATCTCGCCCATAATGC
>CAZKAZ010000077.1:1038-8644 GCA_964550765.1 uncultured bacterium
CATCCACGCGTCGCTGTATTGCTCGGTGCCTGCGAGCTGCTCGTTGAGATTATCAAGGTGCTGTTGCAGGGTGATATCACCTTGCTCGAGCTCCCACGCGTACTGATTCTCAGCAATTTCAGCAGCACGTTCTGCGGCTTCTTCTCGGGCTGCTACCTCAGCCTGTAACCGCTCCTGCCACGCACTCATGCGTTCAGCGTGCATAGCCTGCTGCCTTGCTAGTGACTCTTGGGCTAACTGCTGCTCACCGTCGTAAATCTGGCGTTGAATCTCGATGATTTGCTGGCCTGTGAGTTCTTCGTTTTGCAGGCGCTGCGCCAAATTATCGAGGTGCTGCTGCAGGGTGATTTCACCCGTGTGTCTGTCAAATTCGTATTGCGCCTCGGCGATAGCTTGGGCTTGGGCGGCGGCGTCTTCTCGAGCTTGTACCTCAGCCTGCAAACGCTCTTGCCACGCACTCAAACGCTCCGCGTGCATGGCCTGCTGTTGGGCTAGCAAGTCTTGTTGGGCGGCTAGTTGTCCATCGCGTATTTCAGCCTCGGTGTCGGCAATCTGCCGCATGAGGGCAATTTCTTCTGACGTGCCCGTTTCGGTGGCTGCTAGGCGTTCGCGTAGGTTGTCGAGGTGTTGTGAGAGCGAAATTTGACCTTGCTCGAGCTGAAACTCGTACAAATCCTCAGCATATTGCCGGGCTTCTTCATTGGCTTGGGCTTCAGCCTGCAAGCGTTCCCGCCACGCATCCATGCGGCTTTGTTGTACCTGACGCTGTTGCTCTAAGGTGCGTTCGCTGATTTGTTTTTGTAGATTGAACGCGTCTTCTTCTAAGCGGATACGTTCAGCAGCACTCATGCGCTCTTCGTCAAGGCGGGTTTGAATGTGAGCCAACTGCTCATCAAGGCTCACTTGCCCCATGCGCACGGCACTTTCGTAGGCTAACTGCTCGTTTTGAGCAACCTCAGTCTGCAACCGCTGCGCCCAGTCCGCCCACCGTTGGCGCTGTTCGCGTGAGCGTTCTAACGCGGCCTGTTCAGCAGCCGCATTTGTTTGAATGACGCGGGTGACACTATCAAGCTGACTTTCAACAGCCTGCAGTTGCCGCCCCACTTCGATGTAGGCTTGCGAACCGCTCTCACCTGCTGCCTGCATAGCAGTGATTTGTTCCCGCAAACGCCCCGCGACAGTTTCAAGGTCAGCTTTGAGTTGTTCAGGTTCAACCAGTTGCAGATCGAGTTCCAACTGCATGGTGGTGAGCATGTCCCTGAAACCAGCAATGGCAGCTTCAGCAGCCTCACGAGCGGCAGAACCAGCCTCGGCGGCTTTGTCTCGCACCGTATCTGCGAAAGTATCAACGACATTCGCCCCAATAGCCTGAAACACCCGCGATGGCGAGCGTATTTGTAGGGCGTCTTTTGCCCCTTGTTCAACCGCTGCACCCACCTCGGCACTGGCTTGGACGACGGTGGCCAGTTGGGCTTGCATCTCGCTGGTTAGGCCAGCCACGAACTCTGTAGTGATGAGCGAACCAAGCAACTCAGCTTGCCCCGTGTTGACCGTTTCGCCCGATAACAAAGTGGCAAACGCCTCGGTTACAGTGGCTTCATTGCCAGAGAAACTATCTCCCAACGCGTTTGTGTAGGCAGTTGCGGTGTCGGTGGCTGCCGCGATGGCTTGTTCTCGAGCACGTTGCTGCCGCGCTCCACCAAAGCTGAATAGGTCGTCAAACAGGTTTTGGACGCGTGGATTGTCGCTCACTAACGACTCAGTGAGCCCCTGCATGAAGTCGGCAGCGGCGTCGCGTCCAACGTCTAGCAGGTGCGTACCCAAGCCAGAAAACGTGTCGATGATGGCTTGGACGATTGTCTCAGCCAAACTAATAATGGTGCCTTGGGCGTTGATGAACCATGTCTCGAGGTCATCCATGAAGCTGTTAAAACCCTCAATAGCCTCATCTGGAATGCCCAAAAACTGAGCAATCATGCCCGCAAGCATTTTGGTGGTAGCGACGCTGATACGCGTCGCACCCGCCGCAAGTTCCTTCACCAGTGTGGCAACAAGAGACAGCGCGGCAGTCGCTACCGTACCCGCAGCGGACAGTATGCCGCCAACAATTTGCTGTACAAGCTTGACGCCTTCAGGGGACACGTTGGGGGTAGATAATCCCTCGATGAAGCTGACAACGGCATTTACGCCAGACTGAATGATGGTGGGTAACTTGGCAGAAATACCGTCGAGTGTCTGGGCAACCATCTGTGAACCACTGGCTAGTAGACCGGGCAGCTTACTAGCGACACCACGTAAAACCGACAGCACCATCTCGCCACCGATAGCCACTAACGCACCCACATCAGGCACGTCAGCAGAGAAAACTGCCCTTGCCTCGGCAATCGTTTCGCCAGCTATGCCAGACAGCCACTCCCATGCCTCTTGGGCAACCTCAAACGCGTCCGTGGCAATGTCTGCTGCAAATGACACCGCGCCCTGAATGGCTGTTTGCACAGGTTGCGAGGTGAGCCATTCCCACACCTCTTGGGCGACTTCCCACACTTCAGCAGCGACGTCGGCAGCGAATTTAGCAGCACCTTGTATGGCTGTTTGAACGGGTTGAGATGTGAGCCAACCCCACACGTCCTGCGCAATACCCCAAGCCTCTTGGGCGATGTTGGCAACGAATGCCGCACCGCCCTGAATTTTGGTTTGAACCGGTTGCGACGTGAGCCAGCCCCATGCGCCTTGGGCAAGGGCAAAAGCATCCTTGGTTACATCAGCTACAAATTTCGCCCCACCTTGAATGTTGGTTTGAACGGGTTGGCTGGTGAGCCAGCTCCAAGCGGCTTGGGAAAGTTGCCAAGCGTCTGCGGCGATGTCAGCAACGAACTTGGCACCGCCCTGAATGGCAGTCTGCACGGGTTGACTGGTGAGCCATCCCCACACGTCCTGTACCAGTTGCCAAGCGTCTGGGGCGATGTCTACAGCGAGCGCGGCAGCAGCTTTAATCGCGGGGAGATTGCTCAGGGTGTGCCAGGTGTCAGCAAACGCGGTGATGATATTGCGGGTAACTTCCAATGCTTTGGCGATACCAACACCAAAAGCCTGCACGCGGTTGACGGCTTCGCCAGACTGAAAACCTGTTTGTAAATCAACCCAGGCTTGCCGCCCGGCACTGATAGCCGTGCCGATTACATCAAAGGCGGTTTGGATTGCCGCTTGAATTGTGGGGAGTTGCGTCACCGCCCACGAACTGAAGTCCGCCAAAACAGGTAAAAATTGCTGCCCGAGTTGAATCATGACCACATCGACGTTGGCTCGTAGGGTCTCGAGCGATCTTGCTACCGTGTCTTGCATGGTGTCGTAGGCTGCACTCGTAGCCCCTGCTGCCTCGGCTTGGGCTTCTAGTTGGGCGGTGAATAGTGCGCCCCCCTGTTCACCCGTTAGCAACAATGCAGCGTTGGTGGCTTCGACAGAGCCAAACAAATCCCGCATGGCGGTGCCGTTGTCGATGGCGTCTTGCTCGAGTGTCTGCAAAACCTCTTGCACCGTGCCACCTGAAGCAATGAAGTCTGGGAAGCTGGTGCCGCTGATTTCTGCAAAACGCTCTGCTGCATCACTACCTGCGTCAGATAGCTCAACAAAAAGCTGCCTGAGTTGCGTTGTGGCTACCGATGTCGGCACACCCTGCGCAGTCATGGCAGCCAGTGCCGCGCCTACGGTTTCAAGCTCAATACCCAAACTGGCTGCCGTGGGCACCACGTTAAACATGGCCGCAGACAGCTCATCAAGAGTCGTCTTGCCCCCGCGAATCGTTGCGAAAATGACGTCTGATGCTTGGCTATAAGACAACACTTCTTGCCCGTAGGCATTGACAACAGAGGTGAGCCCATCGACAGCGGTGTTTAGGTCAGACGCGCCCCCGATAGCCGCTTGATTGGCCGTTTCGAGAAAATCAAAAACATTGTCAGGGGGGACACCTGCAGAAAGTGCGTTGTAGAGGGGAGTAATAACCTCATCTGGCACAACACCCGCAGCGGCAGAAAACGACAACACGTCATCTGTCATCTGAGACATGGCCGCGTCTGTGGCGTCAGGGAGGAGAGTAAACACCTCCGCCATCCCTTGTTCAAACTGGACGGCTTCAGCAGTGGCCTTGGCGGCAACACCAGCAAGGGCAGCCCCTGCGGTAGCTACCGCCCCCGCCATCACGGTAGCAGTGCGCCCGACGGTATCGCCCATCCCCGACACGTTTTGCTCGATGTCGCGTAATGGCTGCGTGGCCTCATCGATGACGCCAATGATAAATTCTAGGTCACGGTTGCCCATAGCCCCCCTCAACGCCAAAAAGCCCCACCAGGCAAAAGCCCAGTGGGGTGGTCATAGTTCTGGTTTTGAAGGTGTCAAGGTGTAATTGACATCTTGACATTGTCGATGTGTGCGTCTAGGAGCGTCTTAGCTTGGCGCTTTGTCGGCGCTGTTCTGCTTCGCGTTGTTGGCGTATTTCGTCGCGGTTACCGTACTCCCAGATAGCAAGCAGTAAATCACCCTCACCTTGGGGGAGTTTCCAGATGTCTAGCGGGCTAATTCCGTAGGCTTTGGCTGCGTAGTGGAGGCGCAGCATTTGCTTTAAGAAACGTAGTGCTTTTTACTTGCTCAGCCCCCGCCCTAGCCGTCCCCATGCTCAGTTTGTAAATCGCGTTCTCGATGTGCTTGATGTCGTTTTCGTCGTAGATTTCTTTGAGTTCAGTCACCGTGATGGCGTCATCCTCAACAAAGGGCAGGTCGTACTCGGTGGGGTTGTCGGGGTTGGAGAACGTCAACTTGATTTCGTTGCCTTCTTCGTCCTGTAGCGACATAACCCCTAAAGCCAAATAGGCTTCACCCATGCGGCGGCCTGTCGCCATGAACTCCTCGAATGCTTCAGGATCGTCTTTGTACGACGGCGTGAGTTCGCGGCGTTGTTCTGCGGTGAGCGTGCCTTCAAATAGCTCGCGAAACTGACTATCAATCGCACCCGTAGCTGTCAGCATCTGCCCAAGCTTGACCGCCCGAATGCGACCAATGAGCGTGGGGGCGTCGTCAGCTTCTAATTTGAAGGTGCGGCGTTGTTCTGCGAGTCGTTTGAGTTTGCGTGCTGTGCTGCCCATATTTCTCCTTAGTGTGTTGCGGTTTAGTAAGTTGCGGTGGCGTTGCCGAGTTCGACTTCAAACAGCCCGCTACCTGCGTCTTCAGCGGCTGCCGTAACGGAAATTTCCAGTAGTCCGCGTCCGCTCAGTGGGGGGCGGGGTGGGTTTTTGAGGCTGAGGTTGGGGATCGAGATTTGGAAGTAGGTGTCGGCGTTTTGTTCCCAACGGAAAATCCACGCGTCGTCTGTCTCGGCAAGAAATTCTGTCATCAGGGCGGTGTTGGTAGGGACAATCGTCATATCCACGGTGAGGCGTGATGTGCCTAGGTGAATCGAGCGCATGTCCTCGGTGCCGTCTTGGGTCATGTCTGGCTCGAGATTATTCGTGTACGAAATCGTCAGCGTGCGAATATCCCCAAACGCCGCAGGCGTGCCACCTTTTTGGTGTGCTGCGTGCCGGAACATGAAAGTGCGGTTCGTCTCCAAAACAGGCGTTGCCGCCGATGTGCCCGTCGGATCCCATCCCTTAAACATCCAACTGGTGTCGAGCGTCACTTGGCCATCCACAGGGGAGTTGATGGTGAACTCGTTAAGCTGCCCACCGCGATAGCGCACAGTGTGGTCATCCAAGCCGGGCGTTACCTGAATTGAGTACGGCTCTAGGGCGACATCAGCAGACTTGTTCGCAGGACGCGGCACAAACGTGTGCACATACGGGTCAGTCCCGGTAGTGGTAGGCACCCCCAACGCCGCCTGGAAGATGTGACCTAGCAAGCTAGGTTTAGCCAAAATACCGGAAACGCTACCGCTGTACGAAGGGCGTCCGCGTTCCGATCGGGGGGCGTTTCGCCCACCATAAGGGACGTCGATTTCGATTTCGGGAAAATCCGCCGCGATGTCCTCAGTGGCAGGCAACCATGCTGTAGGCGCGACACCTGTCCCCCAGGTGTCTTCTTTGCCGATGCCAATATGGCCTGTTGCACCCGTGCTCATTCGTTAACCTCCTTGGGTTTGTCTTTTGGTTTAGATGGCTTAGGAGTAACGTCGGTGAATTGCCCAGTTCTGAGCAACTCAGCAGCCCGATCGTTGGTTATCTCCCGCGTTTCAGTTTTCCAACCTGGCACCATGACGCCAGGCATGGGCGTGTATTTCACCGTCTTCACAGGGCTACCTCCAGACGTACCTCGACTGTCATAGCGAGATACCAGTAATCGATGTTGTTTCGTTTGGTGATGTCCGCGTCAAAACCAACGAGCCTAGCTTCTTCGCACAAGTCACCGAGGGTGTAATCAGCCCGAATGGCGTTGTAGTAATCCCACATGACCCCGCGTAAGAGTTCTTTTTGGGGCGCAGGATTCGAGCCATTAAACCGCTCGTAGACAATCACGAAAACCTCAGCCGTGATGCGATCCATACCCGCGCCCGCAGCCAACCCCGAGACTTGCCCACGGCCATCACCAACCTCAACATAGGGGGCTTGAGGGATATTCCCACCCTCACCCGTGCGCCCCGCAGTGATTTCAGGGAGGTTGGTAGCGTGAGTAAGTAGGGCGCTAGCAATGTCGTTAAGTGGGTTCATAGAGGGCTTCCAATGCGTTCACAGCCTCAACTATCCACCCCTTGGGCAATTCTGGGGCACTGTTGGGCGAACGCCACGGCAAAAATGGGCGAGCCGGCAGCGGCGACACGGGACCACCAAACACGCGGTGTTGTGGGTTGCCAAACTGATGCACGCGGGCGTACAGAGTCTTAGTGCCTATTGCCACAGCCTTGTTGTCTCTGACTTGGTAGTTGATCGAATTGCGCAATATGCGGTTGTCTTGCAAGGTGCGTGCGCCTGCCCCACGAAAACTTAGTGTCATGGGGGATAAGGGTTTCCAAGGTGTGCCGTAAGGGTCGGTAGCGGTCTCGAAAGTTTCTTGCACCTTACTGACCATGCTCTCGCCGATAACAGGCAGTGCGTCAGCAGGGTTGGTTTGGGCAAGTTTGCGGAGCTTGTTACCGACACCGCCGATGTCGCGGAGGTCGATGCTTACACCGACAGGCATCTCACCATCCCCGTTTCGCGTTGCTCATAACACTCGGCGCACTACCTGTGTCATCGGCACTCGGTGCAGGGTCAACTTCCAAGCTCACCCGCCCAACCGCCAATGCCTCAAACCACCCCTTGGCGGCTTTGTAATTCACATAGGGGGCAGATTTATCGGCGGGTTCAGGTAGTAGGTTGAGTTTAGAAATGAGTCGAAATGCTGCCAACCAACCCACATTGCTGCGTAAATCATCGCCCCAGGTGTTGAGGGGTAGCGTGTAGCCAGCAGCCCGCAGGTAACTATCAGCCTCAGCAGATGCTGCACTAATGGCCTGCTCTTTTTCTGCGGTAGTCGCGGCGGTTTGGGCGTCTGGCGGGAGATGCCCGCTATCGAGTTGAGCTGCTGTTAAATACATCGACGGCACTCAAAATCTCATCAGCAGTACGCTTGCCAATGCCCTTGA
>CAZKAZ010000077.1:8766-9724 GCA_964550765.1 uncultured bacterium
CGCGTTCACGCTGTCGCCGCCTGAACATCCCTATACCCATTAGGTCGTTACCAGTTGCACAATGCCGGGTTTGGTGCTGGAGGGCAAACGACCATAACGATGCGCAACGTAGTAGATGTTGGTGGCCATCACGTCTTCATCGCTGAGGATGTCGCGGTCGGTTTCGATGAGCGGCGTGCTGTTGTACCACAGCGCCAACGCCCCACGCTTGATGAGCATGGTGATGTAGCGGTCGGGCGTATCGAGCGTGGGAGTGCGGTCAGAGACGATGACAGGTTTGCCCAGAACGCGGGGTAAGTCACCCTCGCTCATCGGGTCAGTGAATAGGGGCTGACCGTCGTTGTCTTTGATTTTGAGCAGGTCATCGCGGATTTTACTGTGGACAACCATCGCCACAACATCCTGCGATTCATCGCCCCATTGCCCAAGGGCATCCACCAACACGTCATAGCTGATGGGGACGTTGTTGGTGCTGTCCAGTGGCTCGTAGCGTATCGCGCCATCGCCAGGGCGGCCAACAGGGGACGCAAGTGGTGCAGCGCCCGCAGCAGTTACCAGCGCCGTGTCGAATTTGCGGCGTGCGCCTTCAGCAATCTGACGGGCGGCTTCTTGGTAGGGGTCAGCGTACATGGCTGCCATCTGCGCCCACGTGGTCATGCTGACAGCCTTGCCAGCCCGCACCACGGTGGCTTGTTCGCTGCTTTGGGCGAGGGTGGTAGGTGTGAGGGCAGCGCCTTCAGCAACATCCTCAAATTCGCCAATACTGCCAAAGTACGGCACGGTGACGGTATCGCCCCCGCGATTACTAGGCAGGGTAGAACTTTCAACCGCCGCACCTGTACCAAAAAGGGCAACGCGCTCTGCCCATGCCCCGGCAACGGCGTCTGCCAAAATCTCCGCGTATAAAAGCGCGCTCATCGGCGTCAACTCGGAGGGTTTGAGCACCATCGTGCAGCCT
>CAZKAZ010000077.1:9734-13629 GCA_964550765.1 uncultured bacterium
TCAAATCGCTGCGAGTGGTCGTGGCCATGCTTAGTTACCGCCTTTCGTTGCGGATGCTTTGAGCGCACGGTAGGTGTCGATATCGCTGACGTACAGGTTGTGACGCTCTTGCGGTGTCATGTCCGCCCACGACTTGTGGGTGGCTGCTGAGGTGTTGGGGGCTTTGGTTTCTTCTGGGATGAACTTGGGCGCAGCAGCGAGGAAGCTTTTCAGGGTTTCCAAGGGTGCTTTTTCTGCCCACGGCTTCAGGGCTGGCGTAAGTTTTCCCTCGTCTAGGGCGCTAGCGATGAGTGTGCCACGCTCTTGAGCCACGAGTTGCGCTTGGGCGTTTTCCAGTTGTGCGGTCACGCTGGCTAGCTGCGTGTGGGCTTGTCGCCACGCGGTGAGCGTGCCTTGGGCTTGCTCTACGTTGGCTGCCCCCGTTGCGGCGAGGATGTCGGTTTCGAGTTGGCTGAGGGCAGAAATCCTCGCAACTGCATCATTTTCGTTTTGCGTTTCGCTCATACCGAGCGCGGCAAGTAACGCTTTCATGTTGCCTCCTTTGGCGTGCTGGCTAGCCACAAGGGGTTCGTAGCCAAGCATCGCGGGAACGGTGCACAGGGCGATGTTGTAAACCTCTAACACCCTGTTGTTTTCGTCTTCATCCCACACGGGTGAGATGTACCTGTATTCGCGGTTTTGGATGTACCTCTGAGCATCAGGCGTCCAGCGCATGTTCACAGCCCACAGGCCATCACTGCGCACTTCCAGCTCAAACCATCCTGCCGCCCTGGCATCGTCTGGGCTTGCCCAAGGGTTCATAACGCTGTGGTTGTAGTCGATGTTGAGGTCGTGGCCGCGACTGGCATAATTCGCCATGACTTGGGCGGCGGCGATGTCGTCAAAAATGCCCGTGTGCTCATTGAAGCCCATCCAACGAGCCTTGAATTCCCCCATAGGGAACAGCCTGAACTCGGTTGGAACGGTGACGTTTTCGGGTGAATCCCGACTGAGGGTTTCAGCAGTAGCCAAAACGGCTTTCATATCAACCTCCTAAAACCTGCCAGCTAAGCCGCTAGCTAGGTTAAATCTGTTTTTACAGACTTGTTAGGTATAAGAACCCTTGGGAAAATTTTGAGGGGGCTTAAAACGGCTCTCAGTGCGTGGGGTGGTTGGCGAGTTTTTGCTCGAGCCACTCAATGTTCTGTTTCAGCAGATTAACAACATCCGCTCGGCACGTTGGACGCTTGATGTCGTTTTGCCGCTTAGCAATACTCTCAGCCATATCCCAAGCCTTCCAAAAAGCACGGTTGGCTGGCGTACTGGTTTCAAACTCACCAAGCAAAAACTTCTTGGCGTCAATCTCAGCTTTCAGATTCTGTGGATTCAATTTTGTCCTGCACACTCTCTGCAATGCTTGGGTGGTATTCCTTGGTTGCAGGCGGGGCAAATGTTGGGCGCTCACGCCAGCCTGCATCAGGTGTCTGGGTGGTGGGGTTTTCGGTGATACCCCTGGCGTTGGCTTCAGCCTCAGTCAGCGAGCGCACCCCGCTGCGGCAGTTGAAATGGTTTGGCGGATAGCGACTATCCCACCAGGCATCATCCGCAGGCAACAGTGTTCCGTTGAGGTTGCGGCAGACCGTACTCGTTCGCCCATCAATCAATGCGTCATACAGCCAAAACGGACGTGCCCGCAGCACTGCGGGGTTGGTTTGTTGTTGGTAGCGGCCTGCGGCGTAGGCGCTCTGAATGTTCGTGCGAAAGATGGTTTCCATGCGGTAAACAGGGTCAGTCACCCGCTCATCGTCTAACCATCGCGCCATCAGTTCGCCCGCAACATCGTTTTGGAATTCAGCCAGCGTCGTGCCTTCAGCTAGTGCCTTGTCAATTGCCAGCATGATGTCGTTGATGAGGTCAGCCTCAGAGATGTGACTTATCCAGAACGCTCGAGCACGCACCTGCGATTCAAGTGCAGCGGCTTCTTCACGTGTCATCGGCACTTTCTCCCGAAACCACGCGATAGCCTCTTCAAAGTCAACTGGATTAAACGGTGCATCCCACGCCATTACTGGGTGTCCTCAATGACGGCATAGCGCCCCGCAAAATGTGACATCAACAGCGCCCGCCGGAAAACATCCGCAAACGCTGACGGGTCAGACTCGGCATACAAATCAGCTAACGCGGTGCGCATTTCGTCGTAGTCCTGAGCTAAATCAATGATTTCACGCACCCTTTCAGTGAACTCACCAAAGACAGGCGCACCCTCAGCGGCAGCGGCGTCGGCAACGTTGTCAACGTACATCTGCCCTTCAATGAATCCTTGGGCACTATCAGCGCTGTCACCACTTGCCAAGCGCACTCGCTGCCGGTTCAGACTGGCGGTTTCAGGTTCTTCAGGCTGTTCAGGTTCTTCTTCTGGGTCTTCTTCAGGTGTTGGCGGCTCAGACTCAGGTGGTGGTGGTATCTCATCCTCAGCCAGTAGCGGGATGTTGAGGCGTTCTGCCACCTCTCGCAAGTCAACAGGCACGCCGTTGCGTGACAAGTTGGCAAGTTTAGTTAGGGCGTCAGCAGCAGTGTTGACGGTTTCTGCGATGGCTTTGTCATCAGCAGGTGGGTCACTGTCCCAGAGCGCCCACGGTGTCCACTCGGCATTGCCAAAATTGAATTCTGTCCAATGCCGCAAGGCTTGCTCGTGCAGGATGGTGGCCAGTGATTCGGTATCGCTTTCGAGCAAGTCAGCCCGTACCGACTCATGCACCCGCGCCGCTGCGAGCGACCCGCCACCCACTTCTGTGGTGAGGTTTTGCCCCAACGCGCTCACGGCGATGGCGGTATTTGCCCAAGAAATAAGCCGATCGAAAAACTTTTCCTTGTCCTCAGTTTTGGCACCAGCAGGTGTGTGCCCCACCTTGGTAGGGCTGCCGTGCACCTCGCTATAACCTTGCCAGTCTTTAACAGCAAAATGCTTCGCCAACCACGGCAGCGCCAAGCCACGAACCAGCCCACTTGCCCACGGGCGAGCATCGTTGTAGGGCGTGTAAAGCAGCCACTTGCCATCGCCCGGCGTGATGGTGATGCGTTCAAACTTGGTGTGTAAGTACCAGACATTCAGCTCAGCGTCGTACTCGAGCCGACTCGGGTGCCAGATTTTCAGCTTGGGTAGCACCCGCCCCCGCCGCTGAAACCACACCAACTCACCCACGCACACCCCAACCAACAGACCATACCGGTGCAACTCAGCCAAGGCTTTTTCAGGGAACATATCCCAGAAATCCTCTTCTAGTGCCTCAGCAATGCGTTTACTGCGAGCGGCGTCATCGGCTGGCTCAAAGGACATGTTTAGCCCCAGTACGCCGTTCACGCGATTGGAGAGTGTGGGTTGTACGCGGTCGTCGCCCAACAGGGCATCAGCCAGCAGGCTAGCTTGTTGCAACTTGCCAGACATCAACATCGTCAGGGCAGAACTCACCAGCGCGGGTGTCCACGACTGATGAAAACGTATAGCAGGCTGGTCATAGGCATTTTTGAGTGACGTCTTCAAAGTGCTGCCCTCCTATCCACCCTGCGGGGTGCGGTGTGACTTTCAAAGGGTTGTGGGGTGTCGCTGCTAGCAGCATGCAACGCTAGTGCTAGTGCCCAAAACTCATCAGCGTGCCCGCGACTGTCGCGCTCAGCGTCAAAGCGAACATTGCCGGCAGGGGTGACGATTCTGCGAACGCTGTGTAAGCTCTCGCGGATGTCGTGCTGGTTGCGGGGGGTACGAATAGTGCGGTCTTCGTAGGCGCGTCGCAGCGTCAGAGCGAGGTTGCCTTTGACGTTGTTGGTGAATTTCACGCCCTCAACCTTGTAACCCCAGTCGGCGAATGCTTCTTCAGCAAGTTGCTCACCGAGGCCGGTAGCATCAATACAACAACGC
>CAZKAZ010000077.1:13639-14733 GCA_964550765.1 uncultured bacterium
CTCAGCAAGGGGCATGAGGCCATAGAGCACATCACGCTGATCGGCGAACTTCACACCCTTCATGCGGATGACCTTGGCCGTCCAATAGACATCACCAACCTTTTCCAGTACCCATATCACGCTCAAATCGCGGTGACGTCCTACGTCAAAGCCGATGTAATACTGGCGATCGGCAAACAACTGGCTGTCAATCGCTGCCGCGTCGTCTTCTGCTGAGATGAGCATTTCGTACGTCAGGTAGGCGGTGTTCTCCTCCAAAAATTCCAGGAGATACTCTTGCTGCCACGCCTCAGGGTCGTTTAAACCCAAGCGCAACTCTTCAGGGTCAACCTCCAACCCATCTCGTACAGCGTCGTAAATGTCAACGCGGTGCTTATTCCACACATCCGTCTGCCAAAGCTCATAAAACTTATTGCTCTTGCCGTTGGGCGTGCTCACCACGCGGATTTTCAAGTCACTACGGCGAGTAATCGACGGGAACAACGCCGCCCATATTGCCCGCGAGTCGTCGTGGAAGGCGAATTCGTCAAGCACAACATTCGAGGTATAACCACGTGCTGTACGCGGGTTCGCAGGTAGAAAAATCAAACGGCTACCGTTGTGAAGTTGAATTTTGAGCTGTGTGAAAGTCGTGCCGTCCCCATGGCGAAACGTGTCGGTATCCTCTTCGATCTGGTTGGCGGCGTAGTGAATGGCGTCAAGGTGCACTTTGACCTTTTCAGCCAGTTCTAACGCTTGCCGTTCACCCGCCGAGAGAAATACCCAGTTGCTTTGGGCTTCGACTACATCCAAGCCAGACTCGAGCGTTGTCGTGAAACTCTTACCCGTTTGACGTGACCACATGCCAATCTTGAAGCGAGACGTGTCCTGAATGTACCGCCGCTGATAGGGCAGTAAAATCCCGCCCTCAGACATCAGTACGGCGTTTTCTCGCAGGCTTCCTTGACGTACGACCGTCGGTCGCACACACCCAGCCATTCACCGTTGGCTCCCCGTCGAACACCGAACTTCGTCGCTACGGTCACCTTGTCCCAGCGATCCGAAAAGGCCCTGGAGATCAGGGACCGAATCCTTGAAGGAGAGGATTTTGAAAA
>CAZKAZ010000077.1:14743-18902 GCA_964550765.1 uncultured bacterium
TCAGACATCAGTACGGCGTTTTCTCGCAGGCTTCCTTGAAGGCTTTGCCGGCTTTGAAGGCAGGGTAGTCACTCGCTGGAATTTTGATGCGCTCAGTCGTGCCAGGTTTGACCCCGCTGCGCTCTTTGCGGCGGCGTAGCTCAAATGTCCCAAACCCCGTCAACGCCACACTGTCACCTTGGGACACGGCACTCTGGATTTCCCCCAAAAAGCTGTCAATGACGCTCTTGGTGTGGGCTTTGGTGATGCCAACTTCAGCAGAAATCGAATCAACCAAGTCGGCTTTGCTAATGCGTTTGCTCGTGCTCATGCGTCCTCCTGTGGGATAAGTCCATACACTTGCTCACGAATGGTGGCAAGAATTTCGGGGCTAATGCCTTTTTCGTTCAGTTTGCTGGTCAGTTTTTCGTCAATTTCTTGTACGGTTTGCTTGGTAAGGAGCGCTTCTGCCCGCTCTAGGTGCAGCGCATTGCGGGCGGCGTCATTCATCAGCCGCAGCACCTGCACAGGGTTTAACTCCGCGAGGTCGTCATCATCCAAGCGGTCAAGCATCTTGAGTCCCTTGCTGATGAGGATGTTCGTAAACACGCTCGGCAAGGTCAGTTTTCGGCCTGTTGCCTCGGCAATGGCGTCCATCTGGCGTTGGGTTTCGAGGTAGGTTTGCCAACTGGGTTTGACGTGGTTGTTGTAGTGACGCCCCAGGGCCGCCCTGCTGATGGTGGGACCTGAGGCATTGGCAAACGAAATAATCTCGTCGTAGGTCATGCGCTCGTCGTTTTCTAGGCTGCGCTCTTCGCCCACGAGCATGAGGTCGATGTTGTCGCGTTCAGGGTGGCGGCAGACGGTGCAGCGGCGACTGTGGAGCTTGAAAGCAGCGTAGTCGGCAGTGTTGATAGTCATGATTGCCCCTTCTCCAACAGCCAAAACAGCACCCAGATGATGAAAATATCGCCCACCAACATGATGAGCGATATCCAAAACAGTGAGCGCAGCGGCACGTGCCTCGAGCGAGAAATACTAGAAATCGTCCGCTGCAATTCACTCAAAGACTCATCGAGCAGCTCAAAACGAAACCGCATCGACAGTCCAAACGTCTTCAGGGTGTCTTCAAAAGCATCCATGCGCCTGTCAGTACGGCGGCGATCGTATTGCTCCTTGTCCTCCGGTGGCATGCTTAGCGCCGTTTACTGAACTTCACGCCCGCGTCTTCAATGCTGCCTTCAACAAGGTCAGTTCCAAGCGAGAGGATACGCACTGCACTCCAGCCGCCCGTGCCGTCGTTAAGCCACTGCACCTGCACGTACCCCTTGCTTTCGAGATAGCGCAATAGGGCGTTGAGTTCGTCATCAGGCGGGCGCACGGCCTGCTGCTCGAGCGTCGTCACAATCACCTGATAGTTGAGTAGCGTGGGGTCGTCTGGGTTGATGGGGTCACTTTGCTCGGCTAAATACAAAAACCTCATGATGTAACCGCGTAGCATTTTTGCCCGACTCGGTGAGCCGCGCTTGAATATGGACATATTCCATCCTTAGGGCAGCACCTGTGTCGGGTCTAAGGTGATTCCAAACAGGTTAATAACCAGCAGGGCGGCAACGGTCAAAAAGATAAGCAGTGGCTCGAGCGCCTTGAGTTTCTGCCGCCAGTCGCTGTCTTTTTGTTTATCCGCCTCGATGCGAGCCAGCAGATCAAGCGCCTGAACCTTGCCTTTGAGTTCCAACAACTCGCTGTTGTTTTGGTCTCCGAGGCTGGCGTCTAGCGTTTCTTGCAACTCGATGATGCCCCGCAAAATGTCGCGCTCTAAATCTGTCACTAGTCAACAGGTTTAACTTTGGCGTTGACGGTCACGCGAACGGCGGGCATCAGGTCGCTGTCTTTAAGGCTCTCAAAGGCAATGCCGATGCCCGTTTCGGTTTCCACGACGAGCACCCTGTCACCTTGGAAGCTGCTCAGTAGGTCGTTCTCGAGGGCGTACGTGTCGTGATTCCAAAGCACATATCCGCCCGGGTGAACTACCCGCGTACCCGCCTTTCCCATCACATCTTTAGGCACCGTCAGCCACCCGCTCTAACTGCTTGAGCGCCTCGCCAAACTCGCTTTCGTCAAACAAGCCGCCTAGGGTGCGATGCACCATCTGTTTCCAACCGAAAATGTTGAAGAGTTCAACAGCGGTATCGATAATCTCGCTGACACCTCGGATGATTTTGCCGTTGAGCGTAATGCCCATTTTGGCGAAGGTTTTTACCAGAATGTCCATCGCCAAAGCCTTCTTGTTTTCGCCCTTCACCGACTCATCCGCAAACGCTTCAATTAACTCGATGACAGCGATGATGGTTGCCAAGTGTTTCATTACAAATCGCAATGTTCCCATTTACTCCTCCTCTACGAGTGCCACAAGGCAGTCGATGTAAAGTTCGTAAGCGACGCTCGCGGGCACACCCTCATGAATACGAGCGTCGTAGTCCTGCTTGCAGGGTGTAGGGCGATAAATAGGCGCAGGGACACAACTAACCAGCGCCAACGTCGCCAACAAAAACGCCGCCCGTTTCACAAAATCACCCACACCAACACAATGAGCACCACCGTCAAAATGATGACGATGTTTCTTGACTTATCGTTTTTTTTCATGTCCCCTCCCTACTGCGTTGCCTGAAAGTGCATCCAATCGCGGTCAATACGTGCGCCGAGGCTTTTCCAGCCATGCCGCTCAAAGATGTCAATGACCTCAGGGCACATATTCGGGATGTACGCCTCGTTGGTGGGTGTCCACAGACCATTGCGCACGGGATCAAGGTCAATCGCAATGCCCCACGAATGCCGTGAGACTTCCTTGCCACCCCGCATAAAACGCACGTTGGTAGTCCCTCCAAACTGGTCAAGTCCGTGCCGTTTGATGTCCTCAGGGCTGTAGTGCAGGGCAATGTCCCGCAGAATCGCCAGCAGTGACGGTGCAACCAGTTTGTGACAGCGCATCCGCGTCAGCGGCGCACCATTACCCCACGCAATAAACATCGGGTACGGCGGGGTGATGTGGACTTGTTGCGGTGCACGGCCACCCTCGAAGTCAATTTCGCCATAGAACGCGGTCAGGGCAGGGGTGGTGTCTTCTGGAAACTCAGCACGTTGCAAGCCCGCCCACGATTCATAGGCGGCTTGGGTAGCAGGTCCCCAGATGCCATCTGCCCCGCCATAGTCACGCAGCGGATAGCCACGCGCCATCAGTCCGTGCTGCACGAGTTTCACGAGTTCTGTGTTGAGTTTGGTTGGTGGCGTCACTGACATGACTCACAGTCGGGTTGCCCAATGTGGCAGGCATCAGCAGGGGTTTCTGCTGCTTCAGATTCCCCCAAGTCTTCATCCTCGAAGTCGTCAAAGTCTTCAGGAACGGGGGTGATGGGTTTTTCTGGTTTCATGGCTACCTCCAAAAGGAAAGCCGCCCGTTTAGGACGGCAGAATTGATAGATTGTTGTTTGAAGGGAGGTGATGTTATGGCGCAACTCAGTAACGCTGAAAAGATTCAGATTATGAGTCTTGCTATTCAGCTTTTAGGTAGTAAGTACGACGGCAATACCCCTGAAAGGATAAAAACGCTTTTTGGGTATTACGACGCTATGGTTGAGAAGGTTTCCGATACTTCGCAACCAAATCGGTGAGCTTGGGTAAAGGGTCTTTTTCTGCGTCTATGCTCTGATAAAGCTCCTGACCTAAGCGCATAGCATCAACAACTTCGGCGGCGACATCCTGCACAGAGTCGCCGCTTATTGTTGTTTCGAGGTACATCCATTTCACTATGACGGTAACGTTAGCCACGGCTTACAACTCCCTCCAAACAAAAACACCGCCCGCAGACGGTGAAGAGTTTTAGTATTGACAGCTTTATAACGGTGTGTTAAATTCAACCTTGACTAGACCACGGGCAGCTTTATAGCTCGACACAAAGGATTGATGGCTTACACTTTCCCCATCAAACCCTCACATATTTCTCTCATAAGAGCGTATAATGCTTACGCCCCCTGTGTTTGTGTCGATGTCGTGGTCTAGTCAACTCGCCATCCCACCAGGGGGCTTTGCTATTGCTTAGGAAGGAGCTTTTTGTGTATCCGCCCCCTAAGTACGGGACAAAAGCTGAATACAGAAAAAAAGGTCGTCAGCTCTGAAAGCT
>CAZKAZ010000078.1:0-5536 GCA_964550765.1 uncultured bacterium
TCATCGATACTGACCTTGGCACAGAAAACGGCCGTCAAGTTTGGTACGTCGATTTGAACAACGGTGTTGAAGTCTATGTAGATGCTGCAACAGGCGCTATCATCTCTGTCGAAAACGACGGTAGCGATAGTGATGATGACTTTGACGATGATACTGACTTTGGCAGTGATGGTGGCAACGGTTCAGGTAGCGTCATCAGTGCTACTGAAGCGGCGAACATCGCCCTTACGCGCTTCCCCAGTGCAACTGTGATTGATACGTGGCTCGGCACAGAAAATGGTCGTCAGGTTTGGTACGTCGATTTGAACAACGGTGTTGAGGTCTATGTCGATGCCACTACGGGCAATATCATCGCCGTGGAAAACGATGGTAACGACAGTGATGATGACTTTGACGATGATACTGACGATGATGATGACTTTGGCAGTGATGGTGGCAATAGCTCTGGTAGCACTATTAGCGCTTCACAAGCGGCCAGCATTGCCCTTACGCGCTTTCCCAATGCCACCGTTATCGACACTGACCTCGGCAATGAGGACGGACGGCAGGTTTGGTATGTTGATTTGAGTGGCGGCATTGAGGTCTATGTTGACGCCATTACAGGTGCGATTTTGACCGTTGAACGCGACTAAAGTAGTCACATAGTACTTTGACCCCGGCAACGTTGTCGGGGTTTTTGTTGGTCATGCTGACAGGTACAATCAAAGCTAATAAATTCACCTTACAAAAGGACGCACCATGAGCGACATTCACTATCAACAAGGTTTTGCTGATGAACTACGCGAGCAGGCGGCGCAGCTTTATGATCAAGCTTTTGGCAGCAAACTTGGCTTGGCGATTCCTGAGCAAGCAGTGAGGCTTCGGTTGCTCGAGCAAGCCTTTCTCCCTGAATATTCAATCACCGCCCTACAAGATGGCGAACTCGTTGGCATGGCAGGTTTTTATGGCACAGAGGGGTCACTCACAGGTGGCATGTTGGGTGGACGCGGCATGAGCTGGGCTGAACTGCGCAAAGCGTTAGGCGTATTGGGAACGCTAAGAGCGATGTTTGCGCTTGCTTTATATACCCGCACACCCCAAACGGGTGAATTGTTGATGGACGGTATTGCCGTACGCGACGACATGCGGGGGCGGGGTGTTGGGGGGCAGTTGCTCGAGCACCTCATCAGCTACGCCCGTGAACAGGGCTACCACCACATCCGCTTAGACGTCATCGACACCAACACGGGTGCACGCAGGCTCTACGAACGCAAGGGCTTTGTCGCTACCAAAACGGAACACTTTGCCTTTTTGCGGCCAATATTAGGATTTTCAGCAGAAACGACGATGCAACGCTCTCTCAAATAGTGTGAATACCTGATGTGAACGACTGAATACACTGATTGCACTAAACTGCCACAGACTAGTAAAAACAACCGCGCTGAAAACACGCTTAGCCTGAGGTGCAACACGCACAACACACAAGCACTTTCAGACGTTGGATAAACGCGATTGCTTGACATATTCCTATATCAGCATATATAGTCATGTATGCCAAGACTTGCAACTACGGCAGATGTGTTTAACGCCGTTGCTGAACCGCAGCGCCGCGCCATCATCAGTGTGTTAGCAGCAGGAGAGCAGTCCGTTGGTGACCTTACTGAGCAGCTCACACTGCAACAACCGCAGGTATCTAAACATCTCAAAGTCCTCAAAGAAGTGGAGGTGGTGCATGTACGCAAAGCAGGCAAGCAGCGCTTCTATAGCCTGAATGCGACTAAGCTCAAGCCCATTCATGATTGGGTGGCAAGTTTTGAGCACTTGTGGAACGAACGCTTTGACCGTTTGGAAACCTATCTTGACACCCTACAGTCAGAACCTGAACAAGGAGAGAAAGATGATTATGACCAGTCCTGACATCCAAAACCGTACCTTTGAGATATCCCGAACCTTCAACGCTCCACGTGAATTGGTGTTTGCTGCGTTTAGCGATTGCGAACATCTTAAACACTGGTGGGGCCCTAAAGATTGGACGCTTCCTGTATGTGAGATGGACTTTCGGGTAGGGGGAAGTTGGCTGTACTGCATGCGTGGGCCTGACGGTTCGGGCGGCATGATGGAAAGCTGGGGGAAATCAGTCTATCAAGACATTATTTTTCCAGAAAAAATTGTCTCGAGCGACAACTTTGTGGACAGTGATGGCAATATTCTGCCGGACACGCCTAACATGCTCATCACGGTGACCTTTGAGGAGGTAGGTAGCAAAACTTTCGTCACAAATACGGCCGTGTTTGAACGCAAAGAAGACCTTGATATGGTCATCAGTATGGGTATGACAGAAGGTATCAACCAAGAATTTGACAAGCTCGAGGCCTACCTAAAACAGTCATCATAAAGATGCTCGAGCAATACCCCATCTAGCTTACTTGCAAAGGATGAATCTCTGTCAGCAAAGACTGGCAAGACAGATTCATAGGGTTTCATCAGAGGTGCTGACATCGGTACTAAAGTGGCTTTTCGCTGCAGTGTCATGTGCCAAAATGGAAAAATATGAATAATCAGCTTGCAGTTGTGACATCACCCGCCGGCGCATCGTCAACGCCCAAAGCGTCCCAAGCGTTACCCCATTGGCAGCTCGAGTCCATCTACCCCTCACTAGACAGTGACCCTTGGACCCAGGCTAACCGTGACCTCGAGACACGAATGAGCACGTTCATAGCCTTCTGCAATACCTTAGCTGAGCCTGAAACGACCGCAGAAACGGTGGACACCTTCAATACAGGGTTTCAGCAGTGGCTCGAGCTAAGCATGCTAACTAGCACGATGATGGGGTACTTGTCGCTTACACTCTCCACCAATGCTTTTGACGAAGCTGCCCAAGCTGAAAAGTCTCGTTTGGGCACGCAACTGAGTCAATTATCTGGCTATCAAAAAACGTTTGTGCGCTGGCTGGGTGAGCGTGACCTCGAGCAACTTAGCCAGCACTCACCGCTAGCACGCGACCACCGCTATGTGCTCGAGCGCTTGGCCGTTGGTGCTGCGCATATGATGGCTGATGCTGCGGAAGCGCTCGAGTCTGCCCTTGCGCCAACCGCCGCTTCCGCGTGGGTAAACCTCTATCGGGACATCATCAGCAAGCAAACGGTGGTGGCAAGTATCGACGGCAAACCTCGTGAATACGCTTTGAGTGAACTTAAAAACTTTGCTTCTGACCCCGATAAAGACGTACGACAACGGGCGTATGACGCTGAAATGGTGCTATTTGCTAACCACGACATCACGATTGCAGCCTGTTTGAACAGTATTAAAGGTCACGTCAATACGCTGACCACGCGTCGGGGCTGGGGTGATGGTGGCGACGGTGGCAGTGACGGTGATAGCGCACTAGCAGAAGCCTTATTTAGCAGTAGCATCTCCAAAAAAAGTTTAGCTGCCATGCAACAAGCGTGTCAGGCTGCCTTTCCCATGTTTCGCCGCTACCTGAAAGCCAAAGCCAAACTGCTGGGGAAAGAGACCCTCGACTGGTACGACCTCAACGCACCCGTTAGTCAACATCTACCTCAGTACACGTGGACAGACGCACAAGATTTTATTATCACGCATTTTGCGAGCTACTCAGATGACCTAGCGGCGTTTGCCCAAAAAGCGTTTACACAGCGCTGGATTGATGTGCCGCCGCGCAAAGGCAAAGTGTCTGGGGCGTTTTGTGCGCGGGTGATGCGTGAGCAAGCGTCACGTATTTTGCTCAATTTTGGGGGCAACTTAGATGACCTTTTTACCCTTGCCCACGAACTTGGTCACGGTTATCACAACGACTGTATGTACCGTTTTGGGCGCACGGTTGCCCAAGCGAGCAGCCCCATGACCCTAGCGGAAACAGCCAGCATCTTTTGTGAGACGATTGTGGTGAATGCGCTATTAGCAGCAGACGAACAGGAAGATCCTCAGGCGAAGCTAGCAATTCTCGAGCAAGACCTCTTGGGGGCAACGCAACTGGTAGTAGATATTCACTCGAGGTTCTTGTTTGAACAAACCGTGTTTCGTAAGCGCCACAACCGCGAATTGTCGGTGAACGAGCTGAAGGACGCGATGCTCGAGGCGCAAGCCCAAACATACGGTGATGCCGTCACCCCGGCAACCTATCACCCCTACATGTGGGCGCAAAAAGGGCACTACTACGCGACAGGACGCAGTTTTTACAATTTTCCGTACACCTTTGGTTATCTTTTTGGCTTGGGTTTATATCAGCGCTACCAGCAAAACCCTGACACCTTCAAACAACACTACGACGAACTGCTCTCACGCACAGGCATGGCAGATGCCACCACCCTAGCCGCTGAATTTGGGATTGACATTGAAGCACCTGCGTTTTGGGAGGCCAGTCTTGCTGTTGCAACTGAGCGTATTGTCCAGTTTGAAGCACTGGTTGGGGCTAATTAGCTACGTATATTAGGTATGTAAAGTGCATGCTACATATCTATAACCATCTCCAAGTGATACGCAACGATGCAAAAAGCAAGGTGTCGTGGTGTATAGTCGCAAGTCACTATGACAGAGCACCCGCGTCACCTTTCTCTACAAACAACGCTCACCGGGCTGTTTAGCTTTACCCTCATGGGTGGCGCACAAGCGTTGTATGGTCCGTCTCTCGCTGGGTTTACCACCGCATTTGCGCTGCCCCGAGGCAGTGCGGGATTGATTGTCAGTGCGCACATGGCAGGTGCCTTATTGGGCGTATTGAGTGCCATCCCTTTGGAAGGACACCCGTTAGCGCGTTGGCGCGTGGGCATAGCCGTAAGTTTGTTAACGCTTGGTGCTTTGTTTGCGGGCTTGGCGTATAGCTGGGCTTTAACGCTGATAGGTGCACTCACCATTGGCCTAGCGTATGGCGCACTCACCATTGGCATCAATAGTTTGTTTGCTGTGGGCTATGGTGAGCGCAGTCCCGCCATGGTGAATTTAGTAAACGCCATTTTTGGCATAGGCGCTATTTTAAGCCCCCTGCTTATTGTGCTTTTTGTAGAGCGCCCACAAGCCTCATTTATGGTACTCGCCGCAGTAAGCGCCTGCCTTATGCCCTTTGCATTCAAGATGGACGACAGACTCACAAACACAACCCAACCCACTGAGGCACGGTCAAATCCTTTGCTAGTGGCGTTTATTGGCTTTTTGGCGTTGGGGGTAGGGGTAGAAGTCAGTACGATAGGGTATGCAGCTACGTACCTCATCTTCACAGGTCTAAGCCTTACTGACGCAGCCACCGTGACGTCGTTATTTTTTGTGGCGTATACCGTATCGCGCTTAGTTGCGGTGCCGCTTAGCCTCAAGGTACCAGCCGCGCAGTTGATGTTGGCGAGTTTGGTGTTAACGGCGCTGTTACTGTCACTCGCTATGGTTCCAGCGTTTGCACCTGTGAGCATTACCTTGCTTGGGGCGTCGTTAGCCTTGTTTTTTCCAAACAGTTTTACATGGTTAAGCCGGGAGCTTAGCGTTTCAGGTAAAGACACGGTATTTGTGGTAGCAGGTGCGTTAATTGGCGGTACAGTTGTGCCTGCTG
>CAZKAZ010000078.1:5546-17251 GCA_964550765.1 uncultured bacterium
CTTTGGTGAAGGCTACATTGTGATGTCACTGCTAGGCGTGACGGTGGTGACGCTGGGGTTGGGTGTGTTTTTGTTGGCTCGAGCAGCCCACGCAACACGCTAGCGGAGGTTGTGTACAACGCGGTTTTCAACATAGCCTTGACCGCTACCGTCACCGTCTGTGAGCAAGATACTGGCGGTCGGAAAGCTGAAGCTCGAGGGTGTGAAATCTTCGTCCTGCACGAGCAAATTACGCTTAGGGTGTAATTTTGTCAGCACAGGTCGCAATCCCTATCACTCCTTTTTTGCTGCTAATCTTCCCTATATTCTTCTCTTAGTTGTATGAACTCGTCGCATTCAATGATAAGCGGTATAATCTCTCTCGCAGCATCCATAAACCTTTGGATTTGATCTTCAGCTGTCTCGCTGCCACGGAACAGTTCAATCATGGGTTTTCTTATGTGTATCGGATGCCATTTATTGATGCGGTCTGCTGATTGATCTTCAATATGATGATAAAAGTCCCACGCGTTACCTAAATTATTGATTGTATGGGAAAGATTGTAAACAAATTTTTTGTATATTGCGTTTTTAGGATATTCATCGTGAAGGTCATAATCAAAGCTAATTATTACTGAAAAATCCGGGCTTATCTTGCCCAATACTGGTTTTGTGCAGTGGTCTTCGCCGTCTATCAAGAATCCAACAAATATGCCCGGACGCCAACCGTTCAGCAGGTGTACGCCAAATCTTCCCCATGCTTCGCCATAAAAATGACCTCTTTTGTTTTCGACAAAAAGATTATAATCACTTGTATTGACAATTTTTTCCCAATTTTCGTGCTCTATTTTCCTTATTAAATCACTGATTTGCTGTTTGAAGTCTTTTGCCGGAAAATAAGAAAGAATTGCTTCATGGGAGATAGGTGCTGGAGGCCCCATTCCTTCATTTTTTATTAGCAGAAGAAAATCCCTAAATATAAAATCAGGTTCGTCATCCTGACTATCAATCCACTCTTGAATCCATACATAAATATCCGACCAGCACAAGGCTAAATCAGGGTTTTGAGCATGTTGTGATGCGGCTGCTGTAATCAATATTAAATAAACATTGTTAAAATTTTGGGTTGCATAGAGGCGATAATTATTTAGCTGATTTTCATGTAAGTGAGACCAAGCTTTATTTTCGAAAACTAAAGCCGTATCTCCAATCCTGCAAAGCATATCTGGAAAAACACCGCCAAAATTTACTTGGGTTGACCAATCAAAAGCATCTGCATTTATTTCCACCTCGAGCAAATTTAGTATTTTTTCGGTAAAATATTCGGAAAATGAGTCATAGTTTTTAAGCAGCCATGCAAAAGCCTCTGTTATGAAATTTTCTAAGGGATCGCTGCCTTCTCTCGATCTGTATTTTCTTAGTGAAACAAGAAGACTATGCTCCATATTTAACTCCTATTTATTCAAATATTAATACAAGAGAGGAAGCACCCATATCAATAAACTCAACGCCAAACCTCGATGAAGGCAGCGCAACAAAACGCAATCTGTGCAGTACCAGTTCCACGCCCTACGTTGCTACGAGTAACACCTTGGCCACATCCAGCACCACATCAGCAAACGCCGCCAGACGCAAACGATTGCCTGCTGTGAGCTTGGTTTCGGTTGCGTAGCCACTGCTAGACGGGTCTCGGTATACGGTGACGCGGTCTTGGATGAGGTCAATGAGCCACACTTCAGGTACGCCAGCTCGAGCATAAAATGGCGTGGTAATTGTCCGTGCTAAAACGGTGTTTGGTGACAATCATGCAAAACTCCTAGGTAGGCTAGGACAATTATAAGCCCTTGAACCCGCCTCAACGCATCAAGAAGCTTTTGCTGCAACCATTTTTGTAACGTTGCGAGTCATGCGTCGTTATTGCACCATGACCCACATACTTAGCATTGATACACGGGAGACGAGATGACTCGAGGCATCATTTTTATGCATAAAAATGTGTTATAATATGCAAAAAGGAGTACTCATGAAATGGACTATCACAGACGCTCAAAATCACTTCGGTAAGTTGTTACAAGAAGCCAAACATGCACCACAAAGTATTTATAAGCACGACCATGTTATTGCTGCTGTCCTCGATGCCGAAACTTTCGAGGCATTTCAAGCATGGCAACGTGCTCAGCAACATGCGATAGGCGAAGCACTGCAAGATATTCAAACCATCTGTGAAGAAGAAAACTATGTATTAGATACCCGTGAACGCCGTAATCGTGCCAATCCTTTGACATGACCACGTTGCTTGATACCAACATCATCAGTGAGCTTGTGAGACCAAAACCTGATGGTAATGTCACGACGTGGGTAAATCAGCAAACGGGGTTTTACATCAGTGTGATTAGCCTTGAAGAAATTTACTACGGGTTGCGTTGGAAGCCAAATGTGCGTGTGGAGCAGTGGCTCGAGCGTTTCATAGAACGTTACTGTCACGTCCTCACCGTGACCGACACCATCGCCAAGCATGCAGGCACACTGCGAGGGCAGTTTCAACACCAGGGTGACACACGAACCCAAGCTGACATGCTGATTGCAGCCACCGCTTACGTGCACAAGCTAACCTTAGCAACTCGAAATGAAAAAGACTTTACAGGATGTGGTATCGAGGTGGTTAACCCTTTTAGCTGAAGTTGTCAGCGTAAGCACTATCACAATGAGCACATATTTTGGTGCATATCTCAGTTGCCCTGCGCGTCGTTTACCAATTTTAAGGTGCCTCGAGGTGCATTGCAGACAGTTCTAGCAAGCGTTCTTGAGCGTTTAAGCGGTTTTGGCCACTTTTGCGTTTGGCGCGGCGGTAGCTGCCGTCGCTGCGCAGTTCTCGAGCTTTTTCGTTATCCCGCAGTAGCAAGTCCATCACACTCATCACTTTGCGTTTGAGGGCGGGGTCTTCTACCGGAAACACGGCTTCGACGCGGCGATTCAAGTTGCGCTGCATCCAATCGGCAGACCCCAAAAAGATGCGTTCGTTGCCGCCATCGTGCAAATAAAGAATGCGCGAGTGTTCCAAAAAACGACCAATGACGCTGCGCACCCGAATCGTCTCGCTGATATCTTTAACACCCGGTACCAAACAACAAATGCCCCGCACAATCAGGTCAATTTCCACGCCCGCTTGCGACGCTCGGTACAAAGCCCGAATTACCTCGGGGTCAACCAAAGAATTCATCTTGGCAATGATGCGGGCAGGTTTACCGGCTTGGGCGTGCTTGGCTTCGCGGGCGATGGCTTCTAGCAAATTGGCACGCAAGGTTTTGGGGGCAACCCACAGTTTGCGCCACGTGGCTTGCTTGGAAAAACCCGTCAAAAAGTTAAACATCTCCGAGGTGTCAGCGGCAATGTCAGCATCACAAGAAAGGAGCGCCATGTCGGTGTAGACGGTGCTAGTCCCAGGATTATAATTACCGGTACCCAAGTGAACATAACGGCGGATTTCATCACCTTCGCGGCGCACAATGAGCAGCATTTTGCAGTGCGTTTTGAGACCTACTAATCCATAGACGACGTGCACACCCGCCCGCTCCAATTCGCGTGCCCAGACGATGTTGTTTTCTTCGTCAAAACGGGCTTTAAGTTCCACGAGTGCTGTGACTAACTTGCCGTTGCCGGCGGCTTTAGCCAAAGCTGCTACTACCGGTGAATTGCCACCAACGCGGTACAGGGTTTGCTTGATAGCAAGCACATGGGGGTCTTCGGCGGCTTGCTCGAGCAAATTCAGTACGGCATCAAAACTGTGAAACGGGTGATGCACCAACACATCACGCTCACGAATGGCGGCAAAGATGTCTGTTTGCCCCAAGTATTCGCTGGGCATGCGGTTGTGAAAGGGCTTAAAGCGCAATTCGGCAACGTCTAAAAGCGCCAATTCCATAAAGTCACTGGCCGTTAAGTAGTAAGGAATCTGATAGACATCACGGGTGTCTAAATTGAGGGTATCTCGCAGGTAACGCTGCCACGAATCAGGCATTTCTTTGGACACTTCTAAGCGCACCGGGTTACGCCAACGCCGCTTGCGAACTTCGTCTTCGATGACTTGTAACAGGTCATCGGCTTCGTCTTCGGCAATGTCGATATCTGCGTTTCGAGTGACCCGAAAGCCGTAAACCCGCAGCAGGGTATAACCCGGAAAGAGGCTTTCTAAACGCGTGCGAATGATGTCTTCAAGGAGGGCAAAACGGTGCTTGGCTTGCTGAGCGGGTAAGCGCACAAAACGCGGCAAAATGGTGGGTACTTGCACGATGGCTGTGCGCCGTTCGCTACTGCTTTCTTCACATAACTCGAGCAGCAGCGAAAAACTCAAGTTGGCCAGTCTCGGAAAAGGATGCCCCGAGTCAACCGCTAAGGGCGTGAGCACTGGAAATAGTTCTCGAGCAAAGTAGTCGTCAATCACCGCCTTGTCGCTGTCGGTCCACGCGTCTTGAGCCACGATAACCACCCCGCGTTCTTCAAGGGCAGGTAACACCTCACTGCGCAACACGCGGCGGTGCTTGAGCACTTGAGCGTGCACTTTTTTGGCAATGGCATCAAGTTGATCTTGCGGGGTCAAACCGTCTGCAGTAGGCGTGACGATGCCAGCAGCGACTTGCTCTTTGAGACCCGCATAACGAATCATCATAAATTCGTCTAAGTTGCTGCTAAAAATCGCCAAAAACTTGAGCCGTTCAAGCAGCGGGTTACGGCTATCTTGGGCTTCTTCGAGCACATGAGCGTTAAACGTCAACCAAGACAACTCGCGGTTGATATACAAGCGCGGATCAAACAAATCGGCCATTACCGAGTTTACCCACTTCATCACTTTTGCACAATTCGCGCCTACAGTCTCAGTAACGAAAGGAGACACCCCATGAACACCCACAACGTGCTTATCACCGCAAGTATCATCACCCTTAGTAGCATCGGCATGTTCGTCTTCGCTCAGCAACATCAGTTTGCACAGGGGGGTGCAGGGAGCAGGCAAGGTCAGTCATTAGGCCAACACTTCGCCCAACACGCCCCGCAAGATGGCACGTGCCCCAATGGCATGACTGGCACACAAACGCAGCAACGCTTGCACGACCCCGCCAACCACACAATCAATCAAGACGTTAGCCCTCGCAATCAAACACGCCAGCAACGGCGTAATCCGGCACAGTGTGCGCTCGAGTAAACCCACATGAATCAACCTAACAACCAAAACCGTAGCTAGCCCTCACTAACTACGGTTTTTTAGATGTTTTTTGGATGCTTATCAGTGCCTCACACGTTCATCAGGTTGATGGTAGCGTGCTTGAGGTTGGTGGTTGAAACTGATCATTAAGGTTAGTTCTCGAGGCCAAGCGCCCCTTCTAAGTCTTTGACGGGCGTCGGCGGATGCGTGCGGGTAGGCCCACGGGCAGCTACAGGCTGAGCACCACGCCACGCATCTTGGTTGACGATGGTCACAGAACTACCGTCAGCATCAGGGAAGGGAAACAGCACCACCCCAGGTTTGATGTACTGACGCACCGAGTCATTGCTCTGAGGTCCTGAACGCAACTCAGTAGCATAGGCGTTGGTATAAAACTCGCCTGTCATCACAGCGCGACCGGCTTCGATGCCAAAAAAGCGGGGCAAGGCCAAAACCCTTCGTTCACCCTTGTTGTGGAATTGACGATTGGGACGGTAAACCTCGTTACAAGTAAGCGTCAAACAGCCCGTTTGTGGGTTGAGAATGTCAAGGGTAAAACTACCACGAATTCCCAAAGCATTACCTGACATGCGGTTACCCAAAAACCACGTTTCATAGCCTGCATAATTCGCACCATTGGTATCCACGATGCGCACCTGTTTGCGACCGTTGGTTTGTTCTCTGATGGCTGCTTGGTCTGGAAAACCCGCATGGCTAGGGGTAATGGGGGGGTTACGCACACCGCCAATGTCACGACTGCTCAAGGTAGCCCCAAAATCAGCTTTGTATCCCAAAGTAGCCAACTCTTCGCCAGAAGGTGACTCCACGCGGATGTAGATGGTGTGGAACTGCGCTTGGAAGCGACTATAGAGGCTCGAGGTTGCGTGTGTCACGATATACCAGTGGTTACCTTGGATATCTTCAAAATACACACCCTTAAAACCATTATGAAATTCGTCTTGACGGTTGTTATAAAACGCCACATAACCGTAAGGCACTTGCCAACCACTTGGCAGCAAACTCGGATCGGCGCCGTGTTCATGTCCAAAATAACACCAGTAGACTGGGTCAATTTGAGGATGCCAAGTGCGGTACATCTGTCCGTCTGGGCCTTCGGTCATGTATTGGTCGTGCACCCAAGCAGGGCACGCTGCGTTGATGTCTGGGCGGGGCAAGCCAGCAGGCACGGCAGGTTCAGGGCTAGGCGTACCGTCGGCCTCGGCAAAGAGCACCGTGTAAGGGAAGTTGCTGGTGCCTTCAATACTACCTAAGACCACGTCGCCAGCACTAAATCGGCGCGTGAAGGTACGGTTGCCATCTACTTGCGGGCCTTCTTGCCAGTCGCGCAACCAACTGCCAGGACGCTGTCCTGACCAGATGACGGCCAACGTGGCATCGCGGTTCAGCGTTAAGTGCAACCAGTCATCGTCGTTGTAGGTGCGGAATACCCCCGTAATCTGGCGCATATCCAGTATGTCCCACCCTTGATAGGGCGCACTGTCAAACGCACGGGGACGGTAGATGATGCCGTCATAGTCCGGTGAGGACTTGCCGTTAGCGAAGTGCTTAACCACGTGATAGCGCGCTAGTAGCGTCCGGTGGGCGTCATTACCCACAGGTGTAGGCACAGGATTCGGTTCGGGTTCGGGGGTAGGTTCGGGTTCCGGATTGGGTGTTGGGTAAGGGTCTGGCATGGGTTCGGGCGCAGGGTCTGGCGTCGGATTAGGGTCTGGCGTCGGATAAGAATCAGGCTCGGATGCGGCTGGCGCTTGCCCGTTCCAACTGATGTTGTCGAACTGCACGTCGCTGATGGCTCGAGTGTCGTGGCTCGAGACAGCCAAGCCCACATAGGCGGTAGCGTCAATGTTCAAACTGCCTTCATAGACGCGTTGCCAATTGCTACCATCGGCTGATTCATACCCTGCGACACGGCTGCCCGTACGCACCAACTTGAGCCAGATGGGTGCCCCACTTGGGCTACCGCGCAAACTAGCCGTGCTGTAGCCAGCGCGACTGCGGCGCTGAAAACGCACCCCGTTGCGTGGCGTGACGGTAACAAAAGCGTTGGCGGCATTGCTCTCGAGCGATTCACGCACCATCAGACCCGCTTTAGCCCAAGGATCGGTGTTGCCTTGGCTGACCACGCGGGCAACGAGTTCTACGTCCCCTGTGATGCTCTGATAGACAAAGTGGAAACCGTCACTACCGAACCAGATATCTTCACCCGCTGCTTGCAGCAAAGCGCTACTACCTGTGATGTTGCTCGAGCCTGTCAGCCCCACGTTGCCAATGTCACGCTGTTGCCATTCACCCGTCACAGGCGTTTCGTAATTGCTACCAGCTTCAGTACCAACAACACGAATATTGCTAAATGTCGCAGCAGCAGGGCGGTTGAGGTCGTGGCTCGAGACCACCAAACCGATGTAGGCATCACCCTCGAGGTACAAACTACCGTCGAACATCTGCCGCCAGTTATTGCCGTCAGCAGAATCATAGGCACGGATGGTATTGCCGCGACGCTCGAGCTTAAGCCAATAGGGCGCTTCGGTATCCGTGCCATCTAAACCTGCCGTACTAAACCCCGCCCGACTGCGGCGCTGGAAACGCACCCCGTTTGAGGGCGTCACCAACACCGCCGCGTTGGGGCTATCGTCAGCTAGTGACTGACGCACCATCAAACCTGCTTTGGCCCAGGGGTCGGTATTGTCCAAGGCATCGACGCGTGCGATGATTTCCCCATCACCAGCTAGCAGCTGATAGGCAAACGTAAACCCGTCGTTACGACTCCAAATGTCAGCACCTGCGCTAGTTAGCGTGACGCTATTGCCGTCATCTTGCAAACCACCGCTACTACCGACACTACCGATGTCACGCATTTGCCACTGGCTTGCAGCAGCTACTTCCACATCATCCACCTTAGGTGGCCCTTCACGGCTACCGCTACGGCAAGCACTCAAAGTAACTAGCAACAGCAGTAACATGACAGTCTTCTTACGATAAACGCGCTTCATGTTTTCCCCCTCGAATGGGGTGCCTAAACTTAGTTGTAAACGTTTTGGAGTAAGTAGAAGAAAAATAAGAAATAGACTATAAAACCACTTTGTAGCACCTTGCCAACTCCCCCAGTCGGTTGCGCCACAAACTCCACCTGCTCCAGGCACCCATATACAGAACAGGTTTCAACGTTCCCGGAGGAACCTTTCCTCCAGCCGCCTGCAGATTAGGAACGCAGCCTGAGAGCTTTGTGAGAGGACGCTTGGCACACATCAAGTGCGTGTCTCACCAAGTGCCGGGTGGGGGTATTTTGCCTTACAGCACATCATCTATTAAAAGACGCTCAAACATCTCTGAGCTCTGCTTACAGCGCCAGCAAAAACACAAAAAAGCCTGTTTTGATAGCCTCGAGCCACCTTTACCCCACCAATACACCACAATCTTTGACAGACACGCCGACTCACAAGAATGCGGTTATATGTGTGTTGCATGGCAAACTCGTTAAGTTCACGTCACGTTATGATTCCATTTTTGCGTGAGATAGATTACATTTCGAGCTAATATCACCCTCGAGCTACCCTTACTATTCAACGGGCTCGAGCATAAAAAAAAGCCGTCTAGGACGGCTTCAGAAGGATATTCACCCAGCATTACGTTCCATCGCTATCAGGCTGGCTCGAGGGCTGATTGAGACGTCTCGCACGTTCTAAACGCCAACGTTCGTCGTCTTTGTGGGGGTCATAGACAGTGTCTATATCGATATCCGTCTCCTGCAAATGACAATCGAGGGCAACACGATCATCAAACACAAAACACGCCCCTTGCCAGTCGCGCTCAGCATCGGGCATTTGCTGCAAGTAGTTGAGAATGCCGCCCTCGAGCTGATACACCTCTAACCCCTCGTCACGTAACCAACTGCTGGTCTTTTCGCAGCGAATGCCACCCGTGCAATACATAGCCACTTTTTTACCCTGCCACGCGTCGCGGTTAGCGCGTACATAATCTGGAAAATCCCGAAAGTTATTCACCTCAGGGTTAAGCGCCCCCTTAAAATGCCCCAAACGATACTCAAAGTCGTTGCGGTTATCAATGACCAAGACATCGTCTTGTTGCAGCAGTTCGCGCCACTGTGCTGGTGACAAATTGATGCCCGTGCGCGCCGTAGCGTCTACCCCATCAATGCCTAAAGGCACAATCTCACGTTTGCGTTTGACTTTGAGCCTGCCAAAGGGTTGCTTTTTACACGCTGAACGCTTAAAGACCATACCTACAAACGCCCTGCCAAAACGCGGGTCTGCGAGTGCCGTGCGAAACGCCGCTAGCGCATCTTCACTGCCGGCGAGCATGCCGTTAATACCTTCTTCTGCCACCAAGATGCTCCCGCGCAAAGGGGTGTTCTGGTCAATCGTCTCGCACACCTCGCGGAGTGCCTCGGTCGTAGCATCCGGGTCAGCGAGGGCAACAAATTTGTAAAATGCGTCGTGCCATACGTTACTTTCCACGCCCTGACTATAGCAATAGCGTGGCCTAGGGGGTAGTAAGCTCGAGCAAGCCTGATATGTTTCATCCCCAAACGGCACAAACTAAACGTCACGTATCAGTCAGCCAACAAACCGTCACACCACCCACAAAACCATGCTAGGTTACACCTCTATATATGAACATCAACAGCAACCGCTGGAACCGCTGGCGCTACAGCCTCTACACACCTATTTACGACGTGGTAGGCAACGTCTTTCGGCTTGCCCGCCACGGGTCAATCGCCCAACTGGATTTGCAAGCGGGAGACAAGGTACTCATTGTTGGTGCAGGCACGGGGCTTGACCTCGAGTTCATTCCTGAAGACGTTCACGTAACGGCTACCGACCTCACCCCAAGCATGGTGCGGCGCATCCAGCAGCGGGCACATCATCGCGCCCCTAATAATGTCAACGCACTGGTGATGGACGGACACGCACTCGAGTTCTCTGATAACCACTTTGATGCCGTCATCTTGCACTTAATTTTGGCGGTCATTCCCGAACCAGTCACCTGCTTACAAGAAGCGGCGCGGGTCGTTAAACCTGGCGGGTACATCACTGTTTTTGATAAGTTTTTACCGGCAGGAAAGCGCATTTCACGGCGGCGCAGAATCGCGAATTGGGTGACTCGAGTGCTGTTTTCTGAACTGAATAGGCAGCTCGAGCCACTGGTAGCTAGCGCCCGTGGCTTGCGTATTGTGCGTGATGAGGTTGATGCTCGCTTGGTTATCTTTCGCACCGTGCTACTCAAAAAAGATGACATACAAAAGATGACCTAGCTACATCGTTGGTGTCGTGTTGTTGGTGTCCCGTCGTTGGTATTGCGCTCGAGCCGTGTCGCTAAGCAACAATGATAATTTGCTCTGAAGCGGAGACATCACCATGACGCACTTGCACCATCAATCAATGTTTACCGCCCTCGGCCAACGGGCGCTCATCGTTTCATGTCAGCCTGTCGTCGGCGGTGCCCTTGACCGCGATGACATTGTCGTTGCCCTAGCCCAAGCGGCTGTTTCTGGCGGTGCCAAAGCCGTGCGCATTGAAGGCGTCAAGCGGGTGCGAGCTGTCAAAGCTGCCGTAAGCGTACCAGTGATTGGCATCGTCAAACGCCCTGAAGAACCCCGCGTGTACATCACGCCCTACCTTGAAGACATTGACGCTTTGGCCGAGGCGGGTGCGGATATTATCGCTTTTGATGCCACCCAACGCCCCCGCCCGGTGAGCGTGTCCGCCCTGATTGAACGCGGACACCACCACAAACGTGTGATGATGGCTGATTGTGCCACTGCAGCAGACGCCACCAACGCAGCAAGTTTGGGCTGCGAGATTGTAGGGACGACGCTATCGGGTTATGTCACGCCCGCGGGCGACCCCAACCCCGAACCTCCACTTGCGCCTGACTTGGACTTGGTACGAACCCTAGCTGCAAGGGGTTTACGGGTCATTGCCGAAGGACGCATCAACACCCCCGAACACGCCAAACAGGCTTTGGAGGCAGGTGCGTGGGCGGTGACTGTAGGTACGGCACTCACTAGGCTCGAGCTCACTACGCGCTGGTTTACTGACGCTATGCAAACTAGCCCCAAGCTCGAGCCTTGAAAACCACCGACACGACGTACGTCTCAGCCATCGCCCCTTAACAACGATGCTTCAGTCAGTCATTTACAGTTAGTCATTTACAGTTAGTCATTCAGGTACAATTCACGGCATTGTCCGTCGAGGTATCCACCACAAACGGCAACACAGGCGGCGGGCTACAGTCCAAAGCGGGGTTATTTTCAATGTTGACGTTGTTGCTGTCATCAAAGTTGGTCACGTTTTGAAGCCCATCAAGCGAAGCAAGCACCTCGTTGTCGAAAATACTGATGCTACCGCCAATGCTGGTGAGGTTACTCAGTCCCTCGAGTGACGTAAGGGCGTCGTTGTCCCCTATGAGCAAACTAAATCCGACGCTCGTTAGGCCACTTAAACCCTCGAGCGACGTCAAATCGCTATTGTTACCAAGCACAAAGATA
>CAZKAZ010000078.1:17261-18775 GCA_964550765.1 uncultured bacterium
CCTGCAAACGAAGTGAGCGAGGTGTTGTTAATCCGAAGCGTTCCGGTTATTTCCGTGAGGTTACTGAGGGCAGCCAAGGAGGTGATAGCCGCTTGACCTGGCAAAAGGGGCGTGTCGATACTGAGCGTGCCGTCAATCGTCTCGCAGGTGTTGAGGGCGTCCACTTCTTCTTGCGTTCGCACCGTAATGCCACCCGTACAGGTCTCGAGCACAGGCGGGTCGGTTGGGTCGGTGGGGTCAGTTGGGTCGGTGGGGTCGGTGGGTGTGGTGCAATCAACGGCATTGTTCATCGACACATCAACCTCAAACGGCAACGCGGGTGTGAGGCTGCAATCTAACGCGGCGTTATCACTCACGGTCACCGTGTTGGCATCATCAAAGTTACTGAGATTGGCAAGTCCCTCGAGCGAGGTGAGCAGCGCATTACCTGTCACCGTGATATCGCCTCCGATGCTGGTCACATTGGCCAGTTCTGCCAGTGAGGTAAGTGAGGTATTTGCAATCTGCAAAGCCCCTGTGATGTCGGTCAGGTTAGCAAGTGGCTCGAGCGAGGTAATCTCGCCAGCAGTTGGCTCGAGGGTGAGGCTTCCGAGTGTGCTGCAAATGGTGAGTGGCTCGAGTGCCGTTTGGCTATTTACCACCACATCTGTCAAACAGTCTTCCGCTGTAAAACCACCATCTTGACCGTCACCAGCACCATCGCCGTCATCTTGCCCATCGTCTTGACCATCATCACCAGAATCGTCATCGCCATCCTGACCATCACCAGAATCGTCATCGCCATCCTGACCATCATCATCTTGACCATCATCACCAGAATCGTCATCGTCATCCTGACCATCGCCATTAGGGTCATCGCCGTCCTGACCGTCACCATCTTGACCATCATCACTATCGTCTTGGTCATCGTCGGTAGGGGGTGGCTCGAGCCTAAAACGCAAGGTAGCGGGTTCAATCAGGTCGTAACTTGCTGCATCAATCAAGTCGAGGCTGAAATCTTCGCGGCTAATAACGGATGTACCTTCAGCAATGGCAACGGTGAAGGAGGTTCTCGAGCGCATCGCACCAAAACGCACCTGCACCTGCCTTGCACCAGCATTGATAGCGCCACCTGCCACAATAATGGTTTCTGCAGGAAGGTTCTCGAGCAACGTTGTATTGACATCTAGGCTGACAGTGAGGGGGGCGCGGCTAGGGCCACGGCGTTCTAGCGTCACGGTGAACGGTTCGCCGGGTATGAGGTCAATAGCATCATCGAAAATAGGGTCAACCTCGTAGTCGATGGGTGGCAAAAAGTACACCGTGTTGACCACTTCGGAGGTAGGCAAGGGACAATCGACCAAGTTACCCGTAGAAATATCCACCACAAACGGCAACGCAGGCGTGAGGCTGCAATCTAGCGCAGGATTGTTGCTGATGGTGACGGTGTTGGCGTCGTTGTATTCAGTAAGGTTGGCAAGCCCCATCAAGCTCGTGAGCAGGTCGTTGCTGGTGATGGTGATATCGCCCGTTAC
>CAZKAZ010000079.1:0-7276 GCA_964550765.1 uncultured bacterium
ACGCCTGTAGCGTCTACGACCAATTCAAAACCATAGGGAGCGTGTTGCTTGGCGCGGTCATGGTTAAAGTTATCTGCGGTGATGGTAGTCGTTGCGCCTAAGGATGCAGCTAGCTCGAGCCGCGCTGCTGACATATCGACTACTGTGATGTCAGTCACGCCCACTTTAAGCAGCGACTGCATCACCAAACACCCCATTGGCCCTGCGCCAAAGAGCAAGGCTTTGTCACCCGGGTTAACCTCAACCCGTTTGAGTCCCCACACCACACAAGCTAGCGGTTCAATTAACGCTCCTGCTGCGTAGGTCATGTCGCCAATGGGAAACACCGCCCGCTCCGGCACGACGATGTAGTTTGCAAACGCCCCTGAGCGGGTCACACCCACAGCTGCTAAGTTATGACACTGATTGAACTGATTGCGTTGGCACTCCGGACAAATCAAGCAGGGCACGTTCGGATCAGCTGTGACCCTATCACCTACTGCAAAACGTTTGACGCCTTCACCAACGGCGACAATATCCCCGGCAAACTCGTGACCAGGAATGAGCGGATAACGCGCCAGTGCATAGTCACCGTGCCAGATGTGAATGTCTGTCCCACAGACGCCTGCCCGTTTGACTTCAATGAGCACCTCGTCTGCTTGCGGTTCGGGGCGCGGCACATTCACGAGTGCGCCTTCTTTGGGGGCAGTAAATTGTGCGGCTACCATCATGTCCGTAGCTTCAGTGATTGTCATTTCACCGCTCCTAACGTGAGACCAGAGACCAGTTGTTTTTGTGCTGCCCAGCCAGCGAGTAGCACGGGAATGACAGCAGCCGTAGCTACTGCCGACATGCGGGCAATGAACAATTCTCCTTGGGCAGACTTAAAGGTTGATACGTAAATAGACAAGGGTGAGGCGTCTCGAGTGGTCAAATTGACCGCAAAAAAGAACTCATTCCAGGTAAAAATCAACGCCAGTAGGCTCGTTGCAGCCAGCCCCGGTATCAAGAGTGGCAACAACACATAACGAAACTCTTGCCACAAACTCGCCCCATCCAAACGGGCAGCTTCGATGATGGTGAACGGCAAGTCCTCCATAAACCCTACCACCATCCACACCACCAAGGGCAGGTTCATACCGCCATACAAGAGAATCAATCCCAAATGGGTATCCAGCAAGTTGAGATTATTAAAAAGCACATAAATTGGCACAATCACCCCTGCTGGCGGTAACATTCGCGTAGACATCATCCACAGCATGGTGCTGTCGGTGCGCTTGGTGCGGTAAAACGCCATCGCATACGCCGCAGGAACGCCGAGCAGAAGCGCCAAAAAGGTCGATAAAAACGTGATGAGCACGGTGTTACCCAAAAATTCTACAAACGGCGTGCCGACAAACACCGCCCGCCAGTTTTCAAAGGTAGGCGTGAAGACAAACTGTGGCGGAACGGCAATGGCCATGTCTTCGGTTTTGAGCGAGGTGAGCACCATCCACAAGATGGGGAAAAACATCAAAAATGAAAGCACTAACGTCAAAAGTGATAACAGATGCCCAGGCAAATGCCGACGCCAAGAGGGTACATGTTGGGGTGAACGGGTCATGTGAGTTCCTCCTTGCGCTGACGGCGCACGATTTGCAAGAAAAAGACCACCGCAATATTAGCCAGCACAATGGCAAAAAGCCCGTACGCTGAGGCTCTACCTACATTCCAGCGGCTGAATGCTTCTAAGAAAATCTGATAGGGCAAGTTGGTGGTTTGTATGCCAGGGCCGCCTGTGGTGACCACAAAGATATGCCCGAAGACGTTGAGGATAAAGATAATCTCTAACAGAAGTGCAATTTCAATAAAGCGCCGTAAGTGCGGCAAAGTGATATAGCGAAACTGCAAAATTGGTCCTGCTCCATCAATGCGCGCAGCTTCGACGGTGGACGAAGGCAGTGACTGCAAACCTGCTAACAAAATGAGCATCACAAAGGGCGTCCACTGCCACGAGACAATACCGATAATCGAGAGCATAGGGGCTTCTTCAACCAGATACACACTGCGAAGGCCAACGCTGCGCATTAAAAACGCTGAAAACCCAAACGATGGGTCAAGCAAGACATTTTTCCACAGCACTGATGCGGCTACAGGCATGACCAAAAAGGGGCTAATCAAAAAGGTTCTGGCGATGCCGCGCCCAAGGAAAGGACGGTTGAGGAGCAAAGCGAACATCATCCCAAACACGAACGTGACCACAACGACTGAGAACGTCAAGGTCACGGTATGACGCAAAACGGTATAAAAATCTGGATTGGTCAGAATGCGTTGAAAGTTGCGAAACATCCTATCCCAACCCAAAAAACCTTGGCTATTGGGGCGCAGCAGATTCCAGTTGGTGAAACTAAAATAGATAGTCATGACGAAGGGGATTTGCGTCATGATGATGAGAAAAACGAGCGCAGGCGAAGACAAAAACTTGCGCCATTCACCGTCGTTTTTGGGTTTGCTTGCGCCTGCTGCTGGCGCTGTGGACATACTCACTTCTGACACAACAACCTCCTTATTCGAGCCATGCTCGAGCCATCGTACTGCTAAACCACATTGAACATAAAACAAACGTGTTTGTCTCGAGGACGATGTTATCAACCTAGATACTGCTACAAGTTAGTTGAAAAATCAGCTTGGTCATGCAGTACGGATGCCAACGATACACTGCATAAATCCCTACGGACTTTCTTACGTTCCTGCCGGAATCCGTCGTTTTTCCTACGCACTCTGCACAAATTGACTCCTGCATCAATTGGTAAAGGCATCAATGGCAATGGGTATCAATCTGCATCAGTCCGCGTCACGACCATCATGAAATAGGGCAGAAAAAACGTTTTTATGTAGTTTCTACGTAGTTTCCATGTAGTTTCTATGTATTTTTGGAGTAAATAAAAAAAGGGTCGCCCGTAGGCAACCCCCAAAAAGGCTTAGTAGTAACCAGCGTCTTGCATGGCTTCGGCGGCTACCCGTTGGGCGCGCTCGAGTGTTCGCTCAACTGTTGAATCCCCTGTGAGGGCTTCAGCGACCAATTGGGCTACGTCGTTACCAATACCCTGAAATTCAGGAATTTGCACGAACTGCACACCTGGGGCAATCTGCGGACGTGCGGTGGAATCCGTGGGGTCAGCCGACTGAATCGCCCCCAAGACCATTTCTGCAAATGGCGCAGCATCCAAGTACTCTTGGCGTTCGTAGGTGCTCACCCGCGTACCCGGAGGCACTTGCGCCCAACCGCGATTTTCGGCCACCAATTCGATGTAATCCCGTGAGGTTGCCCACATCAGGAAGCGGAAAGCGGCTTCTTCAGCATCCGTCGTCTCAGGAATGGCCAAGTTCCATGACCACAACCACGAATTGCCTTTTTCAACTGGGCCTACGGGTGCAAGGGCGTGCCCCATGTCTTCACCAACAGGCGAATTGGCCAAGAAGCCTGCAGCCACAGTAGCGTCTACCCAGATGGCAGCTTGGCCTTGGCTCATGAGTGCAAGGGCTTCGGGGAAGCTGATGCCGGTAACGCCGGGAGGGCCACAGTCTTGCACCAAGTCGCGGTAGAACGTCAGCGCAGCTGCCCACTCTGGCGTGTCAATTTGCGGTACGCCTTCAGCATCGAACCACTGCCCACCGAAGGTATTGACCACCGTGGTGATGGGCCCCATGTTGTCACCCCAACCGGGTTTACCGCGCAAGACGATGCCAGCTACGCCGTTGTCGGGGTCGTGCACTTGGCAAGCAATTTCGCGCACTTCTTCCCAGGTAGGCGCATCGGGCATGGTCACGCCAGCTTCCTCGAGCAAGGTAGCGTTATACATGGTGAAACTTGACTCAGCATAAAAAGGCACCGCATAAAGATCGCCTTCATAGCTGAGGCCGTCGCTGATAGCGGGCAACAGGTCATCAAAACCATACCCTTCAGCAGCATCAGGATATGCTTCGGCCAAGGCATCGATGGACTTAATCCAATCGTTTGCGCCCCAGAGCGGGGTTTCATAAGCACCCACGGTGACGATATCAAAAGAACCGCCGCCCGTAGCCGCATCAGTGGTAACCCGGCTACGCAACGTGCCTTCATCGAGAATGAGCCACTCGAGCGCAATATCGGGGTTTTGCTCTTCGAAGACCGCTGACAATTCTTCCATCACTTGCATATCGGGGTTATTGACCGTTGCAATGGTGACAGTCGTTTGGGCGAACGCGAGTGGCACAAGTAGCGCAAGCAGTATAGCTGATAATTTTTGCTTCATAAAGACCTTTCTTTTTCATTTGAAATGAATATGCGTAAGAACCAATGTGTAAATAATTGTGCGACATACGATAACAATACCAAGCGAGTAGGCAACACCTCCTTCTCGAGCACAGCAACGTAGTGCATTAACCAACATCAAAGACCCACATCAAATGGCGTTACTCACGGGCAACAAGCCATGAAACAACCCCTTGGCGGCGTGCTGGTAACAACATGACGACATAACCAACATGACGATACGACGGTGGTACAAGAGCGCAACTACGTGTGCGTTCTGCTAAAATGGACTCGTGTCCATTACAATACGGGATGATGCTCGAGCTTGTCAAGCATCTTTTGCAAGTACATATCAGCAAAAGTTGAGAAAAACGTGTCTCACGGCTATAATGGACACGTGGCCAACATTCAAGATGTCGCCAAACACGCTGGGGTATCAGCAACGACGGCCAAACGTGCCATCAATCATCCTGACCAACTGGCCCCCAAAACACTGGCCAAGGTGCAACGGGCGATTGCCGAGTTGCAATACGAACCTGATCAGCGAGCAGCCGCTTTGCGCAGTGGCCACAACAAAACCATTGGCCTCATTGTCGGTAGTATTGTCGAACCGTTTTTTGCGTCTCTAACCCGCACCATCAGCCACGAAGTGCACGAGCGGGGTTATGGGTTGTTAGTAGCCGACAGCGAGTACCGCAGCGATTTAGAATACATTCACCTCAAGCACTTTTATGGTCATCGGGTAGCGGGGTTGCTGTTGCGCAGTGGTTATGGTGAACCTAACCTCGAGTACTTGCAGCGCATGCAACGGGGGGGTACGGCCGTGGTCGAAATTGACTATTATTACCCAAACAGTCCCTTTGCTAGGGTCATGTTAGATGGTGCTGGCGCGGTAGCAACGGGCATTGACTACTTGATTTCTCTGGGACACAGACGCATTGCCCCCATTGGTGACTATCATCCGCTGCTGAATCCTGATGAGCGTTCACAAGCGTTTTTGCGCCTGATGCAGGCTCGAGGTCTACCCGTACCTGACCGTTACCGAGTGGCCATTTCTTCTGTGACCGAAGAAGCCTATGATGCTACCAAAACCATCATGTGCCAAGCCGAACCGCCGACGGCACTGTTTGCCCTGACGGGGTCTATTGCCATTGGCGCTTACCAAGCCCTGCAAGAACTTGGTATCACCATCCCTGGTGAGGTGAGCTTGTTGACGTTTGATAATTATCCGTGGACGACGTTGGTCAGACCGCAAATTGACGTGCTCGAGCAACCCACGGCTGCCCTGGCCAAAACTGCCGTTAATGTCTTGTTTGACACCATGACGGCTAACGAAACAGGCACGCCACCACACATCCTTGACCACCGCTTACCTGCCACACTTATCAAACGAGGCAGTTGCAGCTCACCTGCCCTGTAAGCCAGTCAACTAGGTAAGCCAGTCAACTAGCACAACAAGCTAGCAACAAGCTAGGGTTATCAACTGAACAGCATCGACTCCATAAAACATCAACCCCATAAAACATCAACCCCATAAAACATCAACCTAGCAGCACACCCGAAGCCCGTTCGGCACTGATGAGTTGTGACAAAACGGGGGGCATATTTTGCAGTTTGCTGTGAAGCGCCACCACGATGAGGGCGTCACCCTCGAGCACCACACAGGTGTCGTTGTGTTGATTGTCCCAACGTTCACTGGCAATAAACGTCTGCTTACCCCGCATGTTGGCCAGCAATTTTGCGGCTACTGCCAAATTAGGTACTACTGTTAACCCTTTGGCTTGCGTATCAACAGCACGGTCAGGCATCAGGGCGTTGTCGGCTTGATTGCGTTCGTTTTCGTCACTGCGGCGGGCTAGCTCGAGCAGGAGCGCCATCGGGTCTAAATCGAGTGTGGCAGGGGGCAAAGGCACGTGCGATTCAAAACGAAACGACCCCTTTTGACGGCTAAACGCTTGGGCAATGACCGCTTCGGCGGATTGCGCTCGGTTGTGCGCCACGTGAATGACCTTTCCACCATCAAAGTACACCGTGACGCCATCATCAAAAATGAGTGCCCCACGCGGGTGTACCAACGCCACGACTTGCACAGCAGCCCCTGCGCCACCGATGAGTTCTAATTGTCCGGTGAGCGCCCCAGCGCGGGTGTTACGGCGCAAGAGTGCGCCCACTCGAGCCAAAAACTCCCGTTTTTCAAAGGGTTTGGTGAGATAGTCATCAGCCACTTCCAGACCGCGCACCCGATTGTCGATGTCGTCGAGTGCTGTGAGCATCAAAATGGGCACATGACTCAAAGCCACGTCTTGACGCATGGCCAAAGCAACATCGAACCCGCTAATATCTGGCAGGTTGACGTCAAGAATTAACAAGTCAGGGGGTGCAGCACGCATGGCCTGCAAACCTTCATTGCCACTAGCACACAGGCTCGGCGTATGATTGGCAGCTTTCAACGACGCATCGATTAAGAATGCGATGACACGGTTGTCTTCAATGACGGTGATGTTGGCCATAGCAACTGAGCCCCTCCGTTAATATCTTGCGTGTTAGCGTCGTGCGTACGACTGGCTCAGTTCTTTTTATAGCATATTTTCTTCACGAGATTCTTAGCCATCTCATGTTTTACGCATCTGCTGCTCACAACACTCTGCTATGTGTGCCACAAGGTGCTAGGCCGCTGTCGTGAGCCAATCACGCAACGACGCAGGCACATCGTCAAGGCAACTATCTGGAATAATCATGGTCAGCAAGTCACCAACAATGGCCACACACTGCATCCCTTGATTGACATCCCGCACTTGTTTTAGATAGAAACTTTGGGTGTTTTGGAGGCGTTCGAGGTAACTCTGTGCCACATTAAAGTCAGGGACAACTGTGATGTCTCGGGCATTGAGGTCGATTGCCTCGGGGATTGTTTGTCGGGCTCGTTGGAGGGTGTCTCGAGCGGTTTCATCGCGCACCCGCGCCGCCTCGAGCAACACCCCCATGGGATCAACATCAAGTGTTGCTGATGGTAGTGTCACCCTT
>CAZKAZ010000079.1:7286-18020 GCA_964550765.1 uncultured bacterium
AAAGCGAAACCCGCCACTGTCGCGGGCAAAAATCTCTACTAGAAACGCCATGTCAGTGTGTGCACCCTCAGGCGATTGCACCTGAATGACCCGCCCTTGGTCAAAATACACCACCACACCATCATCAAAGATGAGCGCCCCACGGGGGTGTACCAACGCCACCATCTGCACCGCTGCACCCGCGCCACCGATGAGCTCGAGCCGACCGCGCACCCCGCCAACATCTTGTTTACGGCGCAATAGGGCATTCACCCGGGCAAGCAGTTCGCGCTTTTCAAAGGGTTTGGTGAGATAGTCATCGGCTACTTGCAAACCACGCACCCGACTGTCAGTATCACCTAGCGCCGTGAGCATCAAAATGGGCTTATCTGCCAGACTAATATCGCGTCGAATCTGGGTAGCAAGTTCAAACCCGCTGATATCGGGTAAGCCAACATCAAGAATAATCAAATCAGGCGGCGTCCGCCGCAACGCTGCCAACCCCTGCTCACCATCACCATAAGCATGCACGCGGTGGTGTGCTTCTAAAATGGCCTCAATCAGAAAAACAATCGGACGACTATCTTCAATGAGCACAATGGTTGCCATAGAATCCCTCGAGTATACCACAGCGTTATCTGACGCAGCCTGCACAGTTTTGCGTTCACAATGTTGGCGTTGTACCTGCTTGGTGTCGTACCTGCTTGGTGTTGTACTTGCTTAGCGTCGTACCTGCTTGGTGTTGTACTTGCTTAGCGTCGTACCTGCATAATATTGACTGAATACGCTAGTGTGCTTCACACCATGAAGCCAACACACCATGAAGCCAACATGCTTACCAATTTTCAACCCACATCTTTAACCCACATTTTTAACCATGAAGGCTTTCGTCGATATTAAGTAGCGCCTTGGAAATTTGTCCAAACAGAACATAGGCTTCACTGACTTTCGCTCGAGCTGCCTCAGCATCGTCTTTGGCCATGTGCACAGCGTCAGCAGTAAGGGCGTGAAATTGCTCGTGCAAGTCGCCTAGTTTGCCGTAGTCTTCGTGTTTGGCAATGGTGTCATCTTGGGCGGCTTCGCCGTAATACCAACTGCCTAGTAAGCACTTGGTGTGGGGGGTGATACCAGGGTCGTCAGCGTTGCCTTCAATGTAGTCACTGACTTTATCAAGATAATTCATGTGCGAATCGAGAATGAGAACCGGATCCATAGCAACCTCCTTGAGGTCATCGTGAGCACGCCACGTTACATGACCGTACTCCTAGAGACTAGGGTGATTTATTTAGCAATGTTAGATTGCCAAGCTAGAATGAACATCAAACCAAGGTGTTGTGTACTCGAGTCTATGATATTACCTGAAACACAGTACACAAAAACAATACGTAATTCGTTGACGAATCAGCGTGGTGAGGCGGTTGATGCCGTGTGGGCACTTAACACAAACGCGCTCGAGCTGGCCAATGTGGTGCTCGAGCGCGTCATAGTACTGATGTGACTAACCCTGCGTGCTTTCATCGATGTTGAGTAAGTCTCGAGAAATCTGCCCAAACAGTGTGTACGCTTCGGTGATTTTGGCTTGTGCGCCTGCTGCATCACTGCCTGCTAGTGACACCGCTTCAGCAGTTAAAGTATGAAATTGCTGATGCAAATCACCCAGTTTGGCGTAGTCTGCATGACCAGCAATGGCCGTGTCTTGGGCGGCTTCGCCGTAGTACCACTGCCCTAAAGCGCAATCTGTGTGCGCTGTGATATCGGGCTGGTCAGCGTTGCCTTCCACAAAATCACTGACATGATTGAGATAGTTCATGTGAGCATCAAGAATAAGCATCGGATCAATGGACATCACGTCCTCCTCACACGCAGTTTTGCACCACGTGAATTAGCAGCTAGACCCTCAGCACGTCGTTTTTGTGACTGTGTACTCACGTTAGGCCGCACGTTCTAAGCCATATGTTTTCTAGGCCATATGTTTTCTAGGCCATATGTTTTCTAGGCCATATGCTCTCTGGGCTAGGTGTTCTAGGCCACATGTTGTAAGCCAGACCCACTAAACCAGGCACACCCAACGCCCAACATCAAACACGTTACGTCATCGAACACACAAGTCATGACCTGTTGGCGTCACAGCCACGTCAGACGGCAAAAAAAGCGTTTAAAGCAAGTCGGCAATACGCGACGCAGCGTCTCGAGCTTCGAGGTTAATTAACCCCACGTTGGCGCCTGAACCTGCAATAATTGACAGTACGCCTTCACCTGCGGAGAACAAAAACACTTGCCCGTCATTGCCTGCTACGGTGGTTTCGGTCAGGGTGCCCACACCCAAGGTGCTGGTGATGCGTTTGCCAAGCCCAAGTGCCGTCGCTGCCATGGCTGCCACGCGGTTAGGATCGCCACTAGCGAGTGAATGCACGATAGCAAGGCCGTCGCTCGAGGCAATCAAAGCCCCTTTAATCTCTGGAATGGCACCGCGTACCTCATCAATAATGCCTTGAAGTTGCTCCTGTTTACTCATGGTGTTTCCTCCTGAAGGAACGTACCTCAAACGTTGCATGTTGCTTGGTACGAAGAAGCTTACATGCATGAAAAACGGAATGTAAAGTTACCCTATTAGCTTAATGGAGGCTTCATAATCTCGACTAGGGACAAATGTAATACCTGCTGCGTTTGTGTATACCACCATTGCTTGTATTCACGCGCCCGCATTGTGTCGCTGGTATGTTGACTTTGTGTTGACGATGCCAAATCTGAACGCAACCAACACTTGGCAATTGTACGCAAAATCACACTGTCTAAAAAACCACACTGTCTGCACAACTACTGTTTGTACAACCACTGTCTACATAATCGCGTGACGAGTGAAGGTTTTTACTGTCAAATCACGTGTCGTTTCGACAGTTGCTGATGTTGACCAACCTCATATCGACATCAACTGCGTTCAACTGTGTAGACGCCAATTATGGGAATGCTAAAAGTACCCTTAAAGACACAAAAACATTCAACATTCACATAGGATGACTGTGATGACAGAGGAGTTTACATCGTCGAGGGTATATCGTCTCGAGCGCTTTCAGCTTGCGGCAAGCTTACAAGTTGGGGTCGTAGTCGTACTGGTTGATGAGTCGCAACAGTGTGATGAGCGCGAGCACAGAAGCTGTGGGGCTGGTTGCATTGAGGCCGACGACTTGGTCATCGTCAAGGCCGAAATAATCAGCGACATCTTCAGGTTCCCACACTTTGGGTAAGTCTTGCCGGGTGACACCTACCACAAATGGTACCGGCACACGGCTGGTGACAAACTCCAAGATGTTGCGGGCATGAGGGAAGTCTCTGGGGTTATCCCCGGCTACCAGCAAAATCATCCCGAGTGCGCCTTCACACAAAATTTCCCACATAAAATCAAAACGGTCTTGTCCGGGCGTGCCAAACAGATACAGCGGAATGCCGTCGAGCGTCAGCGTGCCAAAGTCCATGGCGACGGTGGTGCGTTCTTTGCCGATGTCTTCGGTGGCGAGTTCGTCGGTTTCGACTACTTCGGTTTCTGACAAACTCTGAATGAAAGCCGTTTTGCCGGCACCGACTGGCCCAGACACCACGAGCTTGAGCGGTTGGCCACCATAGCCCGTGTCGCTTAAGGCGTCTTCGGCTGGTGTGGGCAAAAACGGCTCGCTAGGTGGTTTATTGAGGTCACTCATGAGCGCCTACCAAACGACAACGCTTTGAGCATGCGGGCGACGAGATTATTTTGGCGGCTGGGCGGTTGGGCAGATGTTTGTTCACGGTTTTGTTCACGGTCTCGCACCCGCTCATCTTGACGGTCAGTCACCACATCTTCCTCCGGTTCGTCCCAAGCGATGGCGTCGCGCAGTGCCCTGTCGATGGCATCGTCAGGGTCAAAGGGTTTAACGGCCTGTTTTTGGGCGTGTTTTTGAAACTGCCGCACCGGTTCGACCACACCAAGCGAGCGCAGTTTGTAGAGGATAAGTTGCACCTGCTCGAGGTTCATATCCAACATCTCAGCTAGCTCAATAGCACTTGTTCCGTGTAGCAACGCTTCTTCTGCTCGCTGCCAAAAGTGCGCCAATTCTTGGTCTGTCCACGTCTCAAACGTTGTGAGCATCTGGAAACGGGTGCGCGGATCGGCAAAGTTATTGCGATAAGCGGCAATTTCGTCAATGGCAGTAGCCGCACTGAGGAGCAGTTGTTGAATGGAGGCATCCAAACCCTGTTGCAAGGCTTCGGGGGCGCAGCGGTCAAACTCAAACGATCCGTTTTTGGTGCTGAGCAGTGACACCATCTCTTCGCGCACTTCAAACACCTCTTGCACACGCCGCCCATTGATGCGCAAGGCTTTCAGTTTGCCCTTGTCAATGTACAAATCACAACGTTTGTCATCGGGCAAGTCCCATACTTTCAGGTGTCCGCTGCGGTGTCCCAACATACTGAGTATCTCTGGAATGGGAAGTTCTTCTAGCGAACCAAAAATGGCCACGACTTAAACCTCATCTCTTCGCAATACAAATCTGAATTTAATACGCTTAAAACACTCTAAAAATTTTTACAACACTGCATAAGTAATTTTTTATACAAGTTTTAATCTAATACACCTAAGACGCCACCTACGGCACACGCTGTACACCACCATGCACGCTGTACACCCCATAACCACGATAGGCTTCTGCCAAGCATTTTGCGTGTCATCTGCGCTAGTTATAATCCGTATCTCCAAAAAATCCGTAGCTCGAGCACCCACACAACTAACTGACGCCACTGTTAATATTATTATACTGTGATAAATACTACCCAATACATCGTCTAACAGCGCATGAAAACCTTATGTCAAAACCCTACCCCATGAACACCTACATGTTTTTTGAGGCGCTTTTACAGCTATCTTCGTTAGCAAAAGTGTAGCACAGGCAGCTATTTTGGTGTGCTTCATACTGTCCTTTCGCACGAGTCTATAGCATCCCACCCAGACTTAGCTATTGTAATTTGGCCATAGTGACGTAGCCATTATGCAACCATCGGACTTGCTTTTTACGGGCGCGTTTGGCACAATAAACGTTAAGCTGACACTACGATGACGTTCACCATGGACTATGGGAATGTTTGCTGGCGCAAAGCAAGGGACTCGAGGCTTCGCTACTCGGTGGGACTGACCTGCCATGATTGGCTCGAGCCACCCCCGTTTGCGTTATGACGTGTGAACGCAATTTTCTAAGGAGGAAACATGAAAAAACTGCTCGCTCTCGTGTTACTGCTTGCCCCCTTGGCAAGCGCCCAAGAAACCATCGAATTTTGGTATGCCTTCTCGGATGCACCTCGCAGCGGCTGGATTGAAGACCGCATCGCTGAATGGAATGAAATGAATGCCGACTCTGGTTTTGAAGTCGTCGGTGAGCGTAAAGGTTCTTACCGCGAAACCTTGCAAGCGGCTGTTTTGGCTGCCCGCCAAGGCAACCCACCCCACTTGGTGCAACTGTTCGAAGTCGGCAGCCAGTTGGCCGTTGACTCCGGCATCTTTGCGCCCATTGGCACTGTCGGTGAAGGCATTGATTTGAGTGACTACATCGAGCCGGTGATTAACTACTACACCTTAGACGGCGAAGTGAACTCCATTCCTTTCAACAGCTCCTCACCCATTCTCTATATCAACCAAAGCTTGCTCGAAGAAGCAGGCCTCGACCCCGACACCACCCCGGCTACCTTCGGTGAAATGTTGGCTACGTGTGAGCAAATCGCCGCTTCAGGCATCGACGCAAGCTGCATCACTTTCCCGTTGCACGGTTGGTTTTTTGAGCAGTGGGTTGCCCAGCAAGGTGCGCCCCTTGTCAACAACAACAATGGCCGTGACGCCCGTGCTACGGAGACCTTCTTGAACAGCGAAGCCGCTCTCAACATCGCTAACTTTATGTCGGCACTAGGTGAAAACGACTATTACACTTACACGGGTACGTTAGAAGACTGGAGCGGTTCAGAAGGCATCTTCTATAACCAAGACGCAGTTTTCTTCATCACCTCAACCGCTGATGCGGGCAATATCACTCGAGGTGCAGCAGAAAACGGTTTTGAACTCAGTACGGGTCTTTTGCCCATTCCTGATGGCGTCGAGCGTAACGGCGTGGTCATCGGTGGCGCAAGCATCTGGCTCACCAGCGGTCACGAATCCGCCGCACTCGAAGCTGCCAAAGACTTCACGTTGTACATGACCAACCCCGAAAACATGGCCGACTGGCACAAACTCACGGGTTACTATCCAGTGCGCAACAGCTCGATTGCGTTGCTTGAAGAAGAAGGCTGGTTTGAAGCCAACCCTAACTTTACTGTAGCGTTTGATCAGTTGCTCGAGACCATCCCTAACACCGCAACCGCAGGTGCACTCTCCGGCAGTTTCTTGGACATGCGCACCACCGTTGGCGAAACCTTACAACGTGTCTTAAACGGTGCTGACCCAGAAGAAGCCATGAACGACGCCAAGTCCATTGCTGACGCCCGTTTGGAAGAGTACAACGCCAACTTCTAAGGGTCGTTTTTGGTAACGCGATTTTCGTAACGCAAAGGGTAGGCACTGCCTGCCCTTTTTTCGTGTGTTGTGAGATAATGTTGCTTGGGCATAAGCAGTGTGCTTTGCCTGTTATCAGGCTACGCGCACGTCGGGTATATCAAGTTCGGGTATATCAAGTAATGTCAATAGCCTTCACTCGAGTGCTTATAACGCCTACATAACGCCTATATAACGGTGACACAACTAACAACGACTGGCCGCTTGTCCACGAACAAAGCGAAAACGTAGCCCATGCCAACATCCACACATCAACAATCCTTGTTGTTATCGCTCGGAGGTGAATTTGTGAAACACAACGCCGTCTACCGGGGGCGCTGGTTGCCCTATCTGTTTTTACTACCTACGTTGCTTATTTTGCTTGTCTTTTTGTACTATCCGGCGCTGCAATCGTTCGTGCTCAGTACTTACCGCAGCAATCTTTTTTTAGGCACGCGCAACTTTATTGGCCTCGAGAACTTCCGCAATATTTTTACGGGTACCCTTTCGCCCATTTACATTCAGGTGATGATACAAACCGTCCTTTTCGCGTTTCTTGTAGTGACTATTGGTATTGCTTTAAGCGTAGTCGTTGCCACGTTTGCGTCGCAACCTGTGCGCGGGGCACGCGTGTATCAACTGATGCTCATCTGGCCGTTTGCCTTGTCGCCAGCCGTTGCTGGGACGATTTTTTTGTTTCTCTTTAACCCCGAGGTCGGCAGCATCAATCAAGTGCTTGGTGTGCTGTTTGGCATTGAACCGCGCTGGCTCGACAACCCCATCCTCGCCTATGTGTTGGTGATTTCTGCGGCAGTTTGGAAAAACCTTGGTTACAACGTTGTGTTCTACTTAGCAGCCTTGCGCAACATACCCGCGAGTTTGAGTGAAGCCGCCGAGATTGATGGCGCCGGTCCGGTGCAACGTTTTTTTGCCATCACCTTACCGCTACTTAGCCCCATGACGTTTTTTTTGGTGTTTACCAACTTGACGTTCAGTTTGTTTGACGCGTTTGGTATTATTGACATCATCACTAAAGGTGGCCCTATTGGTCCTGAACCCCTCGATAATGCGGGCATTACCACCACGATGATTTACCGCATCTTTCAAGATGGCTTCGGCGGTAGTAGCAATGTCGGCTTTGCCGCTGCTCAGAGTATCTTGCTGCTGTTTTTTGTGGCACTGATGACCTTTTTGCAGTTTCGCTATGGCGACCGTCGCGTGCAGTACGGAGGTGCATGATGCGTCGCAAAAACAACTGGCTTGTGCATATCATCCTCATTGTGGCCTGTTTTTTGGTGATGTTTCCGATTGTCTTTGCGGTCATTAAAGCCACCCAAACTCGAGCTGCCGTCTTGTCGCCTAGTCTTGTGCCCGGTGACGCTTTACTCACCAATGTCCGCCAAGTCTGGTTCAACGCCAACTTGGGTATGTTCATGCGCAACTCGCTCATCATTTCCTTGGCGGTGACTGTCGGCAAAACGTTCTTATCGCTGTTTGCTGGTATGGCCATTGTCTACTTTAGGTTTCCTGGGCGCAACATCATTTTTGTGTTCATCTTGTGCACGCTGATGCTACCCACCGAAGTGTTAATTGTGCCCCTTTTTGACCTTATCTCCCAACAACCCCCCGAGTCACTAGCCGAGTTCTGGCTATGGTTTCGCAATCCGAGACAAGTCTTATTTGAACCAGGGCCTTTTGGGTTTGGGTGGTCCAACACGTATCTGGCGGTAATTATGCCCTTTTTGGCATCTGCTACGGGGGTGTTTTTGTTCCGGCAACACTTTTTGTCCATTCCCACGTCACTTGCTGACGCTGCCCGCATCGATGGCGCGGGGCCAGTGCGCTTTTTGTGGCAAATACTTGTACCCATGAGCGCCAACACCATTGGGGCATTAGCAGTGATTCAGTTTGTGTACATGTGGAATCAGTACATCTGGCCAAGATTGATTATTCAGCGCGAAGAGTTTCAGGTGGTGCAAGTCGGCCTCAACCTGATTATCGGTACAGGTGAAGGTGTTGAGTGGGGGTATGTCATGGCGGGAGCAATCATCACGCTTATTCCGCCGCTGCTGGTGTTTGCGATGTTGCAAGAGCAGTTCAATAAAGGGTTTGCGCTGTCTTCGGAAAAATAGCCTCAAAACCTCTAAGTCAAGATTCTTGGGGCAAGATTCTTGGGGCAAGATTCTTGGGGCAAGATTCCTAGGTCGAAAGTCCGTGTTTAGGCTCGAGCCAAACATACAGTGTCAGCCGATGAGTAACCTCAGTTCAGAATCCATTTGTGTCAGAGACGTGTCCTATGTGGTTACAGAGAAAGTCACGTTACAAGTCATGTTTTTCGCTATGTTCAAAAAAGGCTGGAATACCTCAAAAAGGCGTATTGCAAGGTTAGTAGCGTGAACGATGACCTCATGATGAGGCGCAGAGCGGTATGTTGATTGACATTCCAACCCCGCATTCGGGTTATGTGGTGTCGCGAATCGTAGCTTGTGATACCCACGCCAATTGGTTCCACGAATCAATTGGCGCAGAGTGCGTCGGAAAAGCCACGGATGCAGGCGGGAACGGAAGAAGGTCTGTAGGACTTTTTGCAGTGTTTAGTTGGAATCCGTATTGTTAGACCACGCTAAACATCAAACAAATGTCGCTAGTTTGAGGGTAGGCGTGTAAGGACATCGAAACGCATCATTAATTGACAAATTAGTCTGGTGATGCAGTATGACATTTGTTCTTTGGCTCACAAAAGTTTTGAGCGAGGCACATGCCCCGCTCGTGTTGTCTTTAGAAATAAATTGGCTTTAGAAATCTGCTAGCAACGTTCCCTCGAGCGCGCTTGGTAGTTTTGGGTATTGCAAGGGCGTTGTTAGCTTAGCTGCTGTGTGCAAAAGCACAATTTGCGTGTAGCAATACTAACCGTACACTAGGTACGCTGAACACTCTCACCCCTCAATGTAGGTTGCGCTTTAGGCAGTTTGTAATGTTTGTTATGCCAAACGATGAGCATAGCTGCACCGTGCGCGTCGGGAATTGGATAATAATCTTTGATAAGTTTGACTGCTTTGAAACCGCGATTCATCTGCATGGTGACCGTAGGGTCTAGCAGTTCGCGCCGTTTGACTTTTTCGGCGTAGGCTTCTGGCGTCATGTTGTGGGCGTAATGTTGATAGCCCATAAGCATGCCACCTGCGTACCAACCGCGCAAGTTTAAACGCTTAACGAGGTCGAAACGGGCTTTGTAAAGCGCTGTGCCCACACCTTGCCGCCGGAAATCTGGATGCACCACCATGTCCACCCCATAAAGCCACTTACCGTCTGCTTCGTGCTTGGGTAAGCTCAGGTCGCCAACGAGGTTAAACCACGTTTGTTCGCCTTTGGTAGGGGGGGTGTTGGTGCGCATGGTGATGGCAACACCAACAACTTGCTCTTGGTCACCGTCGTGGTGAACTGCGACAAATTGACCTTCGGGGAAGCGCTTCAGTTGTTGCTCGAGCACCGCTTTTGGGGTGCAATCTTCGTGCGCTTCTTCGGGGGAAACCCCATAACCAAGGCATATGGTGTTATACACGCCACTAGCGTGTTTGAGTTGGGTGTTTTCAATCGAGACGTGTCTTATACAGCCATCGTCACTAGACATAAAGCTATGCAACTCGCTTTCTCTGCGCGCCTAACTTATGCTACTCTATGCCAATGATTTGGCTTTGTCGCCTGGCTTGCCTTAGGAGCTTTGATGGCTTCTAGTCAACTTTCCTCTCAATCCAACCCTCCCCAACCCAAGCAGGACGTGCGCGGGTTTCGACTGGCATTGCCGGGCATTTTTTGGATGGCGGTGTTCTTTTTGTTGCCGCTCATTTTTGTACTTGTGGCCAGTTTCATGTCGCGGGGGCGCGGGGGTGTACCAGAATTACCGCTGACAATTGCTAACTTTGAACGCACCTTTGGGGTGTTTTTGCCCGTGGTTTTGCGCTCTTTGCGCGTAGCCCTATCTTCGACACTGCTGTGTTTACTGCTCGGTTATCCGCTAGCGTTTTTTATTAGCACTCGTAAGCGCGCTCGCAGCCGTCAGTTGGCGTTGTTTTTTATCTTGCTGCCTTTTTGGACAAACCTGTTAGTGCGCACCTACGCCATTCAAACGATTCTCGGGCGCGAAGGCACCATCAATACCTTCCTGATGTCTTTGGGCATCATCCAAGAACCATTAATGATGCTCAACACCG
>CAZKAZ010000080.1:0-17947 GCA_964550765.1 uncultured bacterium
GCCCAAGCAAACCGGGGGCGAGTTGGTGTCTGATCCGCTGACCCGTTTGGTGTTTTTGTTCTTTTTGCTGTTCTCCACCCCTGTGGGGTTTCACCACCAATTTTCTGACCCAGGTATCACGCCTGCGTGGAAGTTTGTGCACAGCACATTGACGTCATTGGTGGCTGTGCCGAGTTTGATCACGGCGTTTACGTTGGGGGCGTCTCTGGAGAAAGCTGGACGTGAAAATGGTGGCCGTGGTTTGTTTGGGTGGGTGCCCAAACTCAATTGGCGCAGTGCCAGTTTTACTGCCCAAGTGCTGGCTATGTTCAGTTTCATCTTCGGGGGTGCAGGCGGCGTGGTGAACGCTAGCTTTGGCCTCAATGCTGTTATTCACAACACCGCTTGGGTACCAGGGCACTTCCACTTGACTATCGGCTCAGCGGTGACACTGACCTTTTTTGGGATTAGTTTTTGGTTACTGCCCAACCTGACCCACAAAAAGCTCTTTTCCAATGGGTTGGCTTTGGCATCAACGTGGTTGTGGTTTGTGGGGATGATGATTTTCTCATTCGGTATGCACTGGCAAGGTATCTTGGCTGTACCGCGTCGGGCACACATTTCCAACTTGGCGGCTAACTTGCAAGGTGCTTATTCAGATGCTGCTGTGCCACAGTTCTTGACCGGTTTGGGTGGCATTATTCTGCTTTTCTCGGTTATTTTCTACTTCACCGTATTCTTTGGTACATTGTGGGGCAAGCGCGTGCACAAAGAAGAAGAAGTGGAAATTCCTTGGGCACCTTCGCACTCGCTACCGAGCAACATGCGTGTTTTGAAAGTTATGGATCATGTGTTTATCTGGTGGGCGTTGGCGTTTTTCATTGTGGTGGCTGCTTATGCGCCAACCTTGATTGACTTTATCCTCAACCCGATGGGTGTGCCTGGTTGGAAACTTTGGTAAGTTCGATGGAAACATGACACGCTAAGCACAAAAATAACGTGCGCTGATGATAATAGTCAGCGCATGTTTTCTTGTGGACTCGGCGTGTTGAGGGTTTATCTTGCCAACCAACCCCCGTCAACTGCGAGAGTGGTGCCGTGAACGTAGTTGGCAGCATCAGACGCTAAGAAAACGGCTGCCCCGCCTAAGTCGCTCGGTTCACCCCAACGGCCAGCAGGGATGCGAGCAAGGAGGGCTTGACTGCGTTCGGCGTCGTTTTGTAGGGCTCGAGTATTCGCAGTGCGAATGTAGCCTGGCGCAATAGCGTTGACGTTAATGCCGTGTGACGCCCATTCATTAGCAAGGGCTTTGGTGAGGCCAGTTACCGCGTGCTTAGCAGCGGTGTAAGCGGGCACAAACATCCCCCCTTGAAACGATAACACCGAGGCGATAGTGATGATTTTGCCGCCTCTCGTTTGCATGTGGCTACCGGCGGCTTGAGAAAGTAGCCAAACAGCCTCGAGGTTTACCTGCATCACTGCTTGCCAATCTTCATAAGTAAAGTCAACTGCTGGCGCACGGCGAATAATCCCCGCGTTATTAACCAAAATATCGACGGGTGCAAGTTCTTGTTCAATGTCAGCAAAAAGTGCATTTGCCCGTTCTGGCGTCAGTTCTGAAAGGTCATAGGCCAGCGGTAAACAGTGGCGGTTAAGCGCATCGATGGTGTGAATGACCTCATCAGCAGGGCGGTTGTGGACGGTCAGGGCAATATTGGCACCTGCTTGCGCAAAGGCGATGGCAACGGCTGCACCGATACCGGTTGCGCCACCGGTGACGAGGGCGGTTTTACCTTCAAGGGAAAATGATGTAGGTGTCATGATTCACCATAAGATGTGTTGAAACGTTTGTCGAGACAAAAAAACACGCGCCAAGACGACGCGTGCTGAGTTGGTTGCAAGTCTGTTTAAGCAGGTAGGTAAGTTAGACGAGAATCATACCGCCGTCAATCGCCATGATTTGCCCCGTGACGTAGTCGCTGTCGCTCGAGGCCAAAAAGGTGGTCGTGCCGGTAATATCATCGGGGGTTGCTGGCCGTCCTAGCAAAATATCTGCCGAAAAATCGGCCATGGCTTGCCCAGGTTTTTCGCTTACGCCCATCTGCATCAGGTCTTCGTCGAGTTGTTTCCACAGGGGCGTATCAACCACGCCAGGAGAGAAGCCATTGACCGTAATCTTGTGACCTGCAAACGCCCGCGCTGCTGATTGGGTCAGTGACACGACGGCAAATTTACTGGCGCAATACGGCGCAACGTTATCGAAACCCTGCCGTCCGGCAATCGAAGCAGTGTTGATGATTTTGCCGCCTGTGCCTTGCTTAATCATCTGTTTGGCAGCTTCTTGTGTGCCAATGAGCACGCCTAGGCCGTTAATATTCATGACAAAATGCCAGTTTTCTTCGGTGACGTCAATAAAGTCCATTGGTTTGTTGACACCTGCATTATTAAACATCACGTCAAGCTTACCGAATGCGTCTACTGTCTGCTCAATCATCTGGGCGACTTGGTCGCGTTTGGTGACGTCTACTTTGACGCCAATGGCGTTACTGCCTGCTTCTTCGGCAGCTTTTTTGGCACCGTCTTCGTCAATATCGGCGTAACAGACATGTGCGCCTTCTTTAATGAGGGCGTGACCGATGGCTTTACCCATACCGCGTGCTGCGCCTGTAATGATGATGCTTTTACCGTCTACTCGTCCCATAATGGTCTCCTTTGCGTTGATTAACTAGAAAAGAAAAATAAGGTCGTCAGGCTGCTGGATTAACTGGCTTAAGGTGCGAATAAATGCGGCTGCGTCACGCGTTGGCGACGTGCCGTCATAAGTAAGGGTCAAGGTCATCTGGTTTTGATTGATGTGTCCGAGGGTGAGACTGGCGCTAGCAGGTAGCTGGGGGTGACGGGTGGCTCGAGCTACCCCACTGTCCGTAAAGTCATGCATCTCAAACGTTGCCGCGCCTTCAGTCTCGTCTGTTTGCTCGATAATTTCGGCCATGCTCTTTTTGGCAGCATCAGAAATGAGGGTGGGCTGGTCGTGCTCGAGCGCATACACAGCGATATTCACAGCATCAGTTCCTAAGGGATGCTTGCGCAATACTGCCGCACAAAAACGAATCAGCAAATGGCGCAAGGTTGCCTCGGGCAAGTGCTGCTGGGTGCGTTCCAAATACCCCAACAACGCTGACACATCAACATCCGCTTGTAGGTCATCAAACACCGCACTCACAACAGGCATGCTTTCAGCAGGACTGGCTGACGAGGCAGTGGTCACGTCTGCTGATGTCTCGGTTGGGGTATATTCCAGTACATCTCGAGCCACGATAACCGTGTCTGGACCAGTGCCAAGCACTGCCGCCAGGTTGATGTCGCGTTCTCTGGCGAGCCGTTTCGCCTTAGGTGACGCCAAAATCTTAGCGTGACCGTTGCGGCTAGCTTGTTGACTTGTTGCCGTACTTGCTGAAGGTGAGGTAGATGGTGCAGGTGTTTCGCTTGAGGCAGGAGTACTATCCCCAGACACCTCAGTTTCGGACACTTCAGCTTGGGGCGCTTCAGCTTGGGGCACTTCAGGCTGTGATTGCGCCTCAGACGGGCTTTCGCCTTCTTCTAAGATGCTGGCAATCACTTGACCCGTCGGCACGTCTTCGCCTTCTTGGGCGCTGATGTTGGCAAGTTTGCCCGAGGCTTGGGCTTCGATTTCTACGACGGCTTTGTCGGTTTCGACTTCCATCAAGATATCGCCCTTAGTCACCTCGTCGCCTTCGCCTTTGAGCCACTTGAGCAGCACGCCGCTGTCTTGCGACATCCCCAGTACAGGCATGATGACGTCTTTAGCCACGGTGGTGACTCCGTTTGTGGGTGGTGCTGCACATCGCTGACGTCATGATGATGTTAGACCGTCTCGACTTCGGGTTTGGGTTCGGGTTTGCCGTCTTTGAAGACGCGTTTGTTGTTGTAGCTTGATTCGGTTTCTCGAGCCGTCGAAAGTGGCCCAAGTGCCGTGTAGTATTTAGGCCCTGTGACCATCAGTTCTTCAGCCGGGAAACGCGAGATGATTTCGCAACCGTCTTTGGTAACTACCACTTCTTCTTCAATGCGGGCAGCCGACCAACCATCAGAAGCAGGCCAGAAGGTTTCTAGCGCAAATACCATGCCTTCTTCAATCACTTCAGGGTGGTCAAACGAGAACAAGCGGCTAAAGATGGGTTTTTCCCAAATGTTGAGACCCAAGCCGTGCCCGTATTGCAAAGCAAACGCTAATTCTTCGTTGGGGAAGCCAAACTCTTGTGCTTTGGGCCAAATTTCCACCACTTCTGCGGTGGTGACGCCCGGTTTAATCATGCTGATAGCGTGATCAAGTAGGTCGCGGCACTTGGCGTAAGCATTAATCTGTGCTTGGGAGGCAGAACCGACTACAAACGTGCGGTAGTAGCAGGTGCGGTAGCCCATGAAACTGTGCAAGATGTCAAAATACGCCGGATCACCTGGGCGAAGCATGCGGTCAGATGCCACGTGGGGGTGAGGGTTACAACGTTCGCCAGAAATAGCGTTGACGCCTTCGACCAGTTCTGAACCCTGTTCGTACAAAAACTTGCTCACCATCGCCACGCAGTCGTTTTCGCGGATGCCGGGGCGCAAGTTTTCGTAGATAAGTTGATAAGACGCGTCTACCATGCTGGCTGCTTGGGTGAGCAAGGTGATTTCGTCGACGGTTTTAATTTTGCGGGCTTCGAGCATCAGTTGCTGCCCGTCAATCACGGTGACGCCGCGTTGCTGCAAAGCAAAGAGTACAGGCGGTTCGACGATATCGATGGCAACGGGGTCGTTTTGCAGACCTCGAGCTTCTAGCTCTTCTACAATCCAACCCGCCACTTTTTCTGCTCTGCCCATCTCCGGGCTAATCGTGCCGCGTAGCATCGACACCCCCGGACGGGAACGTTCTTCGCCGTCTAACCACGGACAATAAAGTTGGTGGTGCTTAGCAGCAGAACCAAAGTCCCACAAAATGGGTTCGTCGTCTTGCGGTAGCAGGGTAAAACGGGCAACTTTGTCTTGCGCCCAGGTGCCAATATGCGTGGCCGTAATATAGCGGACGTTGTTCATGTCGAAACACAACAGTGCCCCTGCGTCTGAGGTTTTGAGGTGGTTTTTAATGCGGGTTAAGCGTTCGCGGCGTAACCTGTCAAAGTCAACCCGCTGTTCCCAGTCGACGTTCATGATGCCGTTGGTGTGAATAGCCATCTTTACTCCTTTGGGGATAAATTACTTTGGGGATAAATTACGGGGTTTGCTGGAGCAGCGCCCGCGCAGTTGCAGCGACACTCTCCGGAGTAGGAACGGTCAAATCTTCAAGGACGGGCGAAAAAGGTACGGGTACGTCCATCGCTCCCATGCGCTTAACCGGGGCGTCCAAGTAGTAAAACGCTCCTTCGGCAATCACTGATGCTAGTTCAGCAGTGACGCCATAACGTTCGTGACCTTCGTCCACGACAATGACGCGGCTGGTCTTTTTGGCGGAACTAATCAGGGTGTCTTTATCAAGCGGAAAGGTCGTGCGTGGGTCAATGACTTCGGCTTCAATGCCGTCTTTGGCTAGTTGTTCAGCCGCCTTCAGGGACACTTGCACCATGCTGCTCGTTGCCACCAAGGTGATGTCCTTACCCATGCGCTTAATGTCGGCTTCGCCAAAGGGAATGGTGTATTCACCTTCAGGCACCTCGCCTTTTTCTTGAAACATCAACTTGTCTTCAAAAATCACCACGGGGTTGTCGTCGCGGATGGCAGTTTTCATGAGCCCTTTGGCGTCGTAGGGTGTAGACGGTAACGCCACCTTAAGACCCGGTACATGACTAACCCACGCGTGCAAGCTTTGGCTGTGCTGAGCGGCGCTGCGGCGGGTAGCACCCAGTGTCGTGCGAATAACCAAGGGCACGCGCAACTTACCGCCAGACATATAGTGTGTTTTGGCGGCTTGATTGACTAACTGATCCATGATGATGGTCAAAAAATCGCCAAACATAATGTCCACGACTGGCCGCATGCCGGTGATGGCTGCACCCACGCCAATACCGGTAAACCCTGCTTCGGAAATGGGCGTATCGCGCACCCGTTCGGTGCCAAATTCTTCTACTAAACCAGAGAGCACCTTAAAGGGCGTGCCTGCTTCGGCGACGTCTTCACCCATGATGAACACCCGTTCGTCGCGGCGCATCTCTTCGGCGAGGGCTTCGTTGACGGCTTTGGCAAAACTGAGGGTGCGGGTTTCAACACTAGGCATAGACATGGCTTGTCACCTCGCTTTCGTCGGGATAAGGGGCATCTAGTGCGAACTGCACCGCTTGTTCAGCGCCATCACGAACGCGGTTTTCGATAGCTTTGAGGGCGTCTTCGTCGGCGTGACCCTCGGCTATGAGCCACCTGTGCAATAACGCAATGGGGTCGCGGTCGCGTTTCCAGGTTTCTTCTTCGCTTTTGGCACGGTAGTACTCGCGGTTGATGTCACCGACGTGATGCCCGTGGTAGCGGTAGGTTTCGCACTCCACAAAACTCGGCCCCTCGCCGCGTCGGGCATTAGCGACCAACTCGCGCATAGTGGCGTTAACTGCCCGCACGTCTTGGCCGTCGACGCTGCGAGTAGGAATCCCGAACGCCCGCGCCCTGTCGAGAATGGTGCCAGCGGTGGTTTCTAAATAGTTGGTGTACTCGTTGTACATGTTGTTTTCGCAGACATAAATAACGGGGCACGACCACAGGGCGGCGATGTTCATCACTTCGTAGAGGAGACCCTGACCGAGGGCACCTTCACCAAAAAAACACACCGTCACTTGGTCGCTGCCGCGCATTTTGGCTGAAAGTGCTGCCCCCGTAGCGATACCCGCGCTGCCGCCCACGATGGCGTTAGCACCCAAGTTGCCGTTTTCTTGGTCGGCAATGTGCATCGACCCACCTTTACCGCGACAGTAGCCAGCGGCTTTACCTAACAGTTCAGCAAACATCAAATCAAACTGCGCACCCTTGGCGACGCAGTGACCGTGGCCTCTGTGGGTGCTGGTAATGGTGTCGCGTTGCTCGAGCGCTTCACACACCCCCACAGCGACGGCTTCTTGCCCGGTATACATATGTGTTAGCCCCGGCATTTTGGCGTTTAAATAAAGTTCGTTAGCATGTTCTTCAAAGACGCGAATTTTCCACATCTGTTCATACATGCGCAAGTAGGCAGTTGGCTCGAGCGCGTGCTCGAGGGTGGCAGAATCACTCACCAGAATCTCCTTCGGTATCGGTTTGCTTGCTTTCAGCGACTTGAGCGGCTAGTTTTTTGGCGCGTTGGCTATCTTGGTGGACTTGGGCGAGATGCGCCCGCATGGCTTCTCGAGCTGCTTCTGGCGCGTGGTCAACGATGGCTTGCAAGATGCGTTTGTGGTGATATTGCCCTCGTTCTGGGCCACCTTGCACTTCAAAAATTTGCCCCCGAAGTTCGTGTAGCACGTCCACAATCGAATCGAGCAAACGGGGGATAAACGCGTTTTGAGTAGCAACGGCGAGTGTCAAGTGAAACTCGTTGTCGGCTTGAATAAACGCATCGTTGCTATCCATCACCTCATCCATTGTCATAACAGCTTGTTCCAAAATGGCAATGTGTTCGGAGTTTGCTCGCAGTGCCGCTCGGTAAGCAATTTCTGGTTCTAAAATCTCGCGAATCTCCACGAGAGCAGCGGTCGGGTCTTGCATGCCACCAAAACTCATAATCATTTGCAGCGACTGTTTGAGGGCGTTGCTGGTGCCATCAACGACGAACGTACCCTGACCCGTGCGCACTTCGACTAAGCCTTTGTTCACCAGCGTTTTGAGGGCTTCGCGCACCACCGTACGGCTGACGCCAAATTGCTCAGCAAGGTTGCGCTCGTTGGGAAGTTGGTCACCGCGCTCGAGTTCGCCGCTGGCGATGAGCGTTTCGATGCGGGCAACCACCTGTTCATAAAGGCGTTGGGACTTGATGGGAGAATACATAAGCCACTTCACTTTCACGACGGCATCAGACCGCCTTTGTTGGGTCATGGTCGTTGGGTCACAGTGTGGATTAAATTGGTATGACCACCATACCTTGTGAACGGTAAAAGCAAGCTAGCACACAGCGTCATTACTGTCAAGGCAAGCCCAAGCAGACCAAGAGCAATGTGCACGAAATATTCCCACTATCACGTTTTTTTGTGCGGTTTTTGCTGAAAAGGCGGTGCTATTACGAGTTGACAGCCTTAAAAGGGTGTGCTAATCTCAATTCTACGTTGTAAATCAAGTTGTGTTCTTGGGTTTTTCGTTGCGGTGTTGTCGCGACGATTGCCACAGGCTAGTTGCCACTGTCGGCAACATATGTTCAGGGCTTGGCATAGTGGTATGACCACCATACCGCTCCCGAGAACGAAGATAACGAAGATATCCTCAACAGGAAATTCTCTAAGGGAAAATCCTCAAGGGTGTGGCTAAGGAGAGGCTATGGTGCAAGAAACCTCGAGCCCCGGTGTTGATAAACGTATCAACTGGCGTGGCGTAATCAAAACCACTTTGCAACAGCAGGGTATTTTGGTGGCGTTCGCACTGTTTTTGCTGGGGTTTTCGTTCTACTCTGATCGCTTTTTGACAGTTGGTAACGTCATGACGGTCATTCGCCAAGTGTCGATTATTGGCACCATCGCCCTCGGGGTGACGTTCGTCGTCATTGGTGGCAACTTGGACTTGTCAGTAGGGTCGCTTTTGTCACTAGCAACCGTCATGGTGGTGGACTTGCACGACAAAGTAGGGCCAGCGTTAGCCATCATCATCATGTTTGCTGCTGTACTGGCCGTCGGTGCGGTTAACGGCACGTTGGTGGGGTGGTTTCGGCTCAATTCGCTCATTGTCACTTTGGGCATGTTGTCTGCTGTGCAGGGGCTCACCCTGATTTATAGCGGCGGTCAAAACGTTGATATTAGCAACCAAGATGCCACCTGGTTTGCCGTGTTTGGGCGCGGGTTCGTGTTTGGTATTGCTGTGCCGGTGTTGATGTTTTTGCTGTTAGCCGTTGTGTTGCAAGTCATTTTGCAACGCAGTAGTTATGGCCGCAAAGTGCTCGCGGTAGGTGGTAATGCCATGGCGAGTGCCTTTTCGGGCTTGCGAGTGCGGCGGGTGGTGTTTAGCACCTATCTGCTATCGGCGTTTACTACGGGTTGTGCGGCGTTGATTCTTGGCTCGAGGGTGATGGGTTCACAAAACAACGTCGGCCAAGGTTATGAACTGCAAGTGCTCGCAGGCATCATTTTGGGTGGTACTAGTTTGCTCGGCGGTTCAGGCAGCATCTTCAAAACGGTCATTGGCGTGCTGATTTTGGGATTCATTCAAAATGGCCTGTTGTTGCTTGGTTACCCTTACTACGCCCAGTGGTTGGTTACTTGGGTGGTCATTATTTTGGCAGTGTGGTTAGACGTTGCTGCCAAACGGGGGAGGTTATTTGTATGAGAAAGAACCTCAGCGTGACAGATAACGTGACAGACGTAGTCAGCGACTCGAGCGGCAAGCCGTCAACCAATCCTTGGTGGCACGTCCTCCTCGCGCCCGTACGCAAACAACCCATTTGGCTTTTTGTGCTCTTGTGTATGATCTTTTTTAGCTTCACCAGCGAATTCTTTTTTGATGTGCGCAACTTTGCTAACATCCTCATTCAAACGTCGACCATTGGCGTGATTGCTCTGGGGATGACGTTTGTGATGATTGATGGCAATATCGACCTATCCGTAGGTGCTGTGGTGGCACTAGCAGCGTCACTAGCCGTGGGTTTGCAAGACCAAATCGGCATGTTACCTGCTGTTGGTGTCGGACTACTGAGTGGGGCGGCACTTGGTGCCCTTAACGGTCTGATTGTTTGGAAAACCGGCGTAGACGCGTTCATCGTTACCTTGGGTGCGATGATTGGTGTGCGCGGGTTGGTGTTTGTCTACACCCAAGAACAGTCATTTTTTGCCATGAACTTCGCCTTTTCGGACTTTGGGGCGAGCAGCATTGGTCCTGTGCCTACCTTGGCGGTCATCTTTTTAGTGCTGACCCTGTTGGCACACTGGCTATTGAGCCGCACTGTGCACGGACGTGACACCTTTGCAGTGGGCGGTAACCGCGATGCTGCTTTGAATGCAGGTATTCGTGTGGGGCGGCACATGCTCATCAACTTTATCTTGGTGGGTTTTTGTGCGGCGCTTGCAGGCATCATGGTGGGCACGCAGATGGGGGCATCGACCCCTAATTTAGGGCGCGATTACGAACTTTGGACGATTACTGCGGTGGTGTTGGGTGGTACCAAGCTCAACGGTGGTTCTGGCAACATTATCGGCACGCTAGGCGGGGTGTTAGCCATTGGCATCTTGCGCAACGGCATGAATTTGATGCAAGTACCGGCGTTTTATGTGCTGGTGATTATGGGCACGATTTTGATTGCCGTCTTGTTCATCGACAAGCAAGTCAGTGAACGCCGGCAGCACGAGATTAAAGTATGAGTTCCCCACATGTTTTTTGTGTGTTGAGATACGCCCCAAGACAGCTCGAGGAGGCAGGTATGTAAATTCCGTGAAACACCCTACGCAGGCCGTCAAACCAGCTACACAGGTAGACCCATAGTTTTAGTATTTTCACTTATTTTTAAAGGAGTTTGTTAATGAAACATGTTTTACTGTCCGCTTTACTGATGTTCGCTTTTGCGAGCGCCCAAAACCTTGATGACCCTAATCTTGGTGAACTGGTCATTGGCATCACCCAAAACAACGTCGGTGTCGATAGCTACCAAACGACTTACGAACAAGCTTTCCAAGAAGCCGCCGAAGAATTTGGCGTGCAAACCGTGGTGCTTGATGCAGGTGGCGACGTTGCCCGGCAAATCGCCCAGATGCAAGACTTGATTCAACAGCAAGTTGACGTCATCATCATTTGGCCCACCAATGGCCAAGCGGTAGTACCGGTAGTACGCCAAGCACACAACGCAGACATTCCGGTAGTAGTCACCAACTCGCAAATTGGCGAAGCCGGTTTTGATTTCATTGCCTCGTTCTCAGGTCCCAACAACATTATTCAAGGCGAATATTCCGCTGAAATGATGTGTGACGCCCTCGGTGGCGAAGGTCAAATCGTGGAAATCTCCGGTCAACCTGGTTACACCACCGCCATTGAGCGCTCCGAAGGCTTCCAAGATCACTTGGCTGAAGTGTGCCCTGGCGTAACCATCATGGAAACGCAACCTGGCGACTGGAACCGTGAAAAGTCACAACGGGTGATGGAAAACTTCTTGACCAAATACGAAGAAATCGACGGCGTCTATTCCGGTGATGACAACATGGGCGTAGGTGCACTGAACGCTGCGTTGGCAGCTGACCGCGCTGAAGGCATGATTTTCATTGGCGCTACTAACTTTGCTGTTGGTTATGAAGCCATGGAACGTGGCGAGTACTACGGCTCGGTCTATCAATCTCCCGTTGAAGACGCGCGCAACGCCCTGCTTACGGCGATTGCTGTGGCCCAAGGCGAAGAAGTGCCCTTCTTGAACTACTTCGACACCCCCAAAATCACTCAAGACAACATGGAAGAATTCACCAAGCCTGTTTTCTAAGCCCACATGTAGTAGCAATGCCTTCGGGTGTTGCTACATCTTATTTTACTAATTATATTTTACTTATTTCTCTAAAAGGTGAGGAGAGAACATGGCGGACACCTTAGAACGTGGCAATGCTCGAGCCTATGACGGCCTCGAGACCATTCTTGAACTGCACGACATCACCAAAACCTTCCCGGGCGTCAAAGCCTTGGATCAGGTGAATTTTGATATTCGCGCTGGTGAAGTGCACGCCCTTTTGGGTGAAAACGGCGCAGGCAAGTCGACGCTAATGAAAATTCTTGCCGGTAAGCATCAAGCCGACAGCGGCAGGTTGCTACTTAAGGGGCAAGAAGTCACCTTGCACAACCCGCTTGATGCCAAAGCCAAAGGCATCATTCTCATTCACCAAGAACTGTCGTTGGTGCCCGGTTTGACAGTGGCTGAAAATATCTTTTTGGGCAGTCTGCCGACCAATTTTCTCAATCAAGTGTCTTGGAAACAGTTAAAAAACGACGCTGATGAGATTTTGCAGCAGCTCGAGTGTGACTTTTCGGCGATGGACACCGTCGGACACTTGTCGATTGCCAAACAGCAAATGGTAGAAATTGCCCGGGCGCTCGCGTTCGATCCTGATGTGGTCATTTTTGATGAGCCTACCTCGTCACTTACCGACCAAGAAAAAACGGTGCTGTTTAAGCGCATTCGCCGGCTGCAAGAACGCGGCGTGGCCATTGTTTATATCTCGCACCGCATGGACGAAATCTTTGAATTGTCTGATCGCATTACTGTTTTGCGTGACGGGCAGTATCGCGGCACACTTTACACTGCAGAAACCAACGAAGAAGAAGTGACCAAGCTCATGATTGGCCGCTTTTTGGATCACTACTTTGAACGTCACCGTCGTCACTTTGGCGATGAGATTTTGCGGGTTGAAGACCTGACGTTTCCGGACTTGTTTCAAGACGTCAGTTTTACCGTGCAAGCAGGTGAAGTATTGGGGATGTACGGACTGATTGGCGCGGGGCGTTCGGAAGTTGCAGAAACCCTGTTTGGACTGCGGCAACCTAGTCGTGGCACCATGTACTTGCGTGGTGAACCCGTGACGCTAGCCAACGCCGACGAAGCCGTGCAACACGGTATCGGTTTTGTGCCCGAAAACCGCAAAGAACAAGGGCTCATTTTGGGGATGGGTGGTCGTGACAACATCTCGCTAGCACAAATTGACCGCGTGCAGCAGATGGGACTGATGGACAAACAGCAAGAAACAGAACTTTACAAGGTTTACAGGGAGAAGCTCGAGATTAAAACCACCGGCCCACGCCAACCTGTGGTGAACCTCAGCGGTGGCAATCAACAAAAAATCGTCATTGCCAAGTGGCTCAGCATCGAACCCACCTTACTGATTCTCGATGAACCCACTCGAGGTATTGACGTGGGGTCAAAGTCCGAAATCCACAAACTCATCGGTGACTTGGCCGCCCAAGGTTACGCTATTATCGTGATTTCTTCGGAAATGCCTGAAGTGATGGGCGTTAGCCACCGTATTTTAACCATGCACGAAGGGCGGGTTACCGGCGAATTTGATGCGGAAACCGTCACCGAAGATAACTTGATTAACGCCATCACCGGACAAATTCCTGAAGCGGTTGACTCACCTCCAGTGCAGGCGGTGTGAGTTAAGCAATATGCGTCAGACCGTTGGGTTTATCGGCCTCGGGGCGATGGGGCAAGCTATCGTCGAGCGGCTTTTGGCAGCGGATTACACCGTCATCGGCCACAACCGCACCAAGTCCAAAGCAGCTGCCTTACTTGACGCGGGGATGCACTGGGCGGATAGCCCCAAGGTTGCTACCGAACAAAGCGACGTTGTGTTTAGCATGGTTGCCAATGATACGGCGCTCGAGGCCATCACTACGGGTAAAGATGGCATTCTAGCAGGCCTCAAAACGGGACAAGTGTACGCCGATATGAGTACCGTCAGCCCCGAATTGGTGCGCAAGCTTGCCAAATGCGCCAAACAGCGCGGCGGCGTGATGTTGGACGCCCCTGTTTCTGGCAGTCCCGTCACTGTGCGAGCAGGCAAGTTGGCGTTTATGGTCGCAGGCGATGAAGCCAGTTTCGAGGTAATCAAACCAATTTTGCTCGCTATTGGTGTCAAAGTCACCTATCTTGGTGCCAGTGGCAAGGCAGCCATTATGAAAATTGCCCTCAACTTGAGTATTCCGGTGCAACTGTTGGCACTCTACGAGGGTTTGGTGCTAGCTGAAAAAGCGGGTATTAATAGGGAAGTGGCGCTCGAGGTCATGCTGTCTAGCGCCATCGCCTCACCTGCTTTGCAGTACCGTGCGCCTTTTGCGTTGGGTCTTCCCGAAGAACCCCTGTTTAACGTCACTGGACAGGCCAAAGACTTAGCACTTGTTTTAGAACTTGGCCGCAATTTACACGTACCCCTCCCCACGGCTTCAGCTACCGAACCCATTTTGAACGCCACCAAAGCGGCTGGATTGGCTGATGAAGATGTGGCGGCCATCTTCAACGTACTTGCGAACATGGCCGGACTAACGTAGCCCTTTAGTACACGCATTGAAAAACACAAGGAGCACCATGAAAGCGATGATTTTGGCAGGCGGTTGGGAAGGACATGACCCGCAAGCGTTTGCAGATTGGGCGCGGGGCTTACTTGAACCCGAGGGGTTTGAGGTGCATACTTTTGCGTCGCTCGAGCCACTCACCGATGTACCTCTCATGGCAGGTATCGACCTGATTATTCCCATCTGGTCAAGCGCCCGAAGCAGCCACCAAGACGCGTGGGGCAACATGACCTATGAACAAGAACAAGGTCTTTTGGCAGCAGTTAAACGCGGTACAGGCATCGCCGGTTGGCATGGTCACATGGGAGACGCTTTTCGTGACCGCCCCAACTATCACTTTTTAGTAGGCGGTCAGTTTGTGGCGCACCCACCCGGCTGGCCAGATAACCCTGTACCGCAAGACGACTTTGTGCACTACACCGTCACCATCACCAGCGATGACCCCATTGTGGCGGGTATTGAAGACTTTGCTATGTACGGTGAACAGTACTACTTGCACGTTGATCCCAGCAACGATGTGCTTGCCACAACCACGTTTAGTGGCGAATACTTACCGTGGATTGAAGGGGCGGTCATTCCGGTGGTGTGGAAGCGCTATTGGGGTGAAGGACGGGTGTTTTATTGCTCGATTGGTCATGAAGTAAGCGAACTTGACCTGCCGCAGGTACGAGAAATCATCCGGCGTGGGGTGCGCTGGGCGGGAAAATGTGCTTGACTTCTTGTGGGCTATCTCGAGCATCACATCATCTCCCTAAACCATAGCATTTACGAAAGAATCATCAAAAATAACGTACAGATAAAATTAGGCTGACAGATACCCGTTACAATGCTCCATGTCCTTTTTGACGCGTGCCCCCTGTGACGAAGGTGTTATTTTAGCCGGCTCCAAAGCATCTCCTTGCGAACAAACCGTGAAACCTTGGGTGTTGGTGGCCACCATTGCGGGCTCGAGCATGGTTTTCATCAGCGGTTCAACCGTGGGAGTAGCACTGCCTGCTATGCAAGAAGCCCTAGATGCTAGCGTGGTTGATGCCCAGTGGGTCAGCAATGTTTACATGTTGCTCCTTGCGTCGTTGATTTTGCTCGGTGGTTCGTTGGGTGATCACTACGGACGGCGGCGTATTTTTTTGCTTGGCGTGGGTGTGTTTACCCTTGCTTCCGCTGCGTCTGGCCTAGCTTCCAACATTGAGGCGTTGATTGCGTTTCGAGCGTTGCAAGGTATCGGTGGTGCGCTGTTGACGCCGGGTAGTTTGGCGATTATCAGTGCCACCTTTCCGCAACACGAACGCGGTCAAGCCATCGGTTTGTGGTCGGGGTTTTCAGCGATGACAGCGGCTTTAGGGCCCATTTTGGGTGGGTGGTTGGTCGACAGCTTGTCGTGGCGCTGGGTGTTCTTTTTGCAAGTGCCTCTAGCCATCGTGGTGATTGTGGTGAGTTTGTGGCGGGTGCCTGAAAGCCGCGATGACGCGGTATCGGGTCACATTGACATCCTGGGTGCGAGTCTGGTCACCATTGGGTTAGCTGGGCTTACCTATGGTTTTTTGGAATCGTCGCGGCAAGGCTTTGGGTCAATTCGGGTCATCCTTGCATTAGCAGTAGGTATTGTCGGTTTGGTGTGGTTTATCTATGCAGAAAAGCGCAGCCGCGAACCGATGGTACCTTTGAGCATGTTTCGCTCGAGCAACTTCGCAGGGGCTAACTTACTGACGCTACTTTTGTACGCTGGTTTGGGGGTAGTGCTGTTTTTCTTGCCTTTTAATTTGATTCAAGTGCAAGGCTACAGTGCTACGGCAGCAGGGGCGGCGTTGTTGCCGTTTATTTTGTGTATGTCGCTGCTCTCGCGTTGGTCGGGTAAGCTCGTAGACCGTTTTGGTGCTAAGTTACCGCTGACCGTTGGCCCTCTTATCACCGCTTGTGGTTTGTTGCTCTACACCCGCCCGAGTATTGGTGGTAGTTACTGGGTGACGTTTTTTCCGGCGGTGTTGGTGATGGGGCTTGGTATGGCTACCAATGTTGCCCCACTCACCACGACAGTCATGAACGCGGTATCCGAGCGGCAAGCGGGGACGGCGTCGGGGGTGAATAATGCCGTCTCGAGGCTGGCCAACTTGCTGTCGGTGGCGCTACTAGGGTTACTGATGATTGCAGTGTTTCGCCACCAATTACAGCTCAACCTAGTACCCCTCGAGCTACCCGCTGACATCATGACGACCTTACTCGCCAACAGTACCGACCTTGCTGCTATGAGCTTACCCGAAGGTTTAGCAGCGAGCCAAGTTGACACCGTGACAGGCATCATTAACCGAGCGTTTGTTACCTCGTTTCGGGCGTTGATGGTCTGTTCGGCGGCGCTAGCAGTAGCCAGTTCAGCCGTGGCGTGGTGGCTACTTGATAAGCCCGCAACGCACTAGCACACGAATATCAAGCTGCTGAGAGGGCGTCACTTTCAAGTTCGCAGATGACAGCAGCTCGAGCCACGTTAAGCACCGCCGCTGGGTATTGCTCGAGCAGGGCTTCATCGGCAAAGCGTCCGCCAATGTGTTCGTGCAACTTGCACTTGTATACGCTCACGTCGGTCATTTCTTGAAATTGCTGCGCGGGTTGCACATGCTTGAGAAATTGATCCAAAGTGATATCTGGCCGCAAGCGCAATTGCCCTACCAAACACACCTCGCCAAAGACCGCCGCAAAGCGCCTTGCGGGAAGTGGGCGCTGTTTGGCTTTGTTTTTTTCCAAGACAGACGACGCCAACCACTGAATTTGGGTCTTGGCAACGGCCATGGTGGAAAAGTAATGGGTGTCTTGGTTATCTTGATTAGCTTGATTGTCTTGGTTATCTGCTGTGGTGTCTGGGTCAACGACACTCGCCCGCATGAGCGTCAAAAAACACGCTTCAGGGTCGTTGAGGTGTTGTGCCAACGCGCCGAGCGGTTTATGTATCAGGCCACTGAGTGTGTAGTCTTTGGTGTGAACGCGGCTAGTGACAAATTCTTTTGATTCAAACATGACAACCCTCTTTAGAAGCAAATGCAGTTCAGGTGGCTAATGGATAGTGTTGACCCTGTGGTTCTAACTTAGCAGTGTGGGCAACATAGCAACGCTAAGAAGGTGAGCAATATCCAACGAGATGTTGGCGTCGCTAACGGTGACGTCGCTAATGGTGACAATGCCAACGGTGATAATGGTGTTTCATGCTAGCAGTCTTGTGGTGTGATAAGCAGGACAACAAGTGACGTTGGTTCGGAAAGTGGCACGTGAAGATGGTGCTGAGCAAACAAGTAGATGGCAGGAGCGTGGTGGAGGTGCTAGCGACTGTTACGTCTGGTGTTGTTACGTCTGGTGTTGTTACGTCTGATGATAGTAATGGTAGCAAACCGTTGTGAGAAGTTGCTTGCACGCCAAAAGTATAGAGCATCTTTGGTGCATAAAACAACCTCGAGGGTGTGTGTTGTGTGCGTTTGTGCTTGGGTTGGATGACCAAGGTAGATATCCAACAAAAGCATTGGAAACAAAGGTATTGGGTACTCGTGGTGATGATGTTGCTGTGAACACAATTCGTAACGAATGGGAAAATCAGCTTGGTGATGCAGTATGTGCTTGATACGTATGTGCGTCTGTGTGCTAGCGAGTCTGATGCTACAGCAGCAGTGGTGGGTGCTGGCTTGGGCTAGGATAAACAGCGTGCGTTTGAACCTGAAACAAAACGGTAGGCGGCATGATGAATCATACCCATTCCAATTGATTCGCGGAATCAATTCGCGCAGAGCGCGTAGGACAA
>CAZKAZ010000081.1:0-15817 GCA_964550765.1 uncultured bacterium
GACTGGGTCATTGCTATCTTGCGCGAAAAAGGCAAACCCCAAGCCCTGAACAACATCGTCAAAGAACTGCACACCCGCCACAACTTCAAAGCCGGCGGCGACTTTCGTAGCAAAGTGGGCGCAGCCCAGAAAAAAGGTCTCCTCAAGTTGGGTAAAAACAAAGCCAACGACCAATGGTATTTAGGTCTAGGGCCAAACGCCAAGTAGTTGCCAATACCCTCGACTACTACCTGCCTCGCAAGTTGCTGCAGCCTACCTTCAACATCAGGCAATTTCAACATCACGCGATGCTGCATCACTACACTGATTGGCTAATTAATTACGTATTTTTTAGCAATTCCATGTGTTGTTTCTACAGTTGCTGGTGTTTACCAACATCACATCGATGTAACACATCGACATAACGACGCAACATCGACATAAAACGCGTTCAACTGTGTAGGCGTCCATCATGGAAATGCTAAATATCAATCATAAACGTCAATCATGAACGACTGCCGACTGCGTTTGACTGCTTGCCGTCAGTCACCCTCGAGCCGCGCAATCGGTTGCTCACTCGGCACAGCCGGAGCGGCAAATCGCTCGGGAAAGCTAGCCACAAAATCGCGCCAACTGTGCCAGTCTTTGATGCGCTGTTCGGTTTCACACCACATCCAAAATGAAGCATAGTGCGGGCGGGCGTAGCGCAGTTCTTGTAAAAAGATATGCGCACTCAAACCACCCTCAGGCACGTAACCCGTGTCTTCATAAGCCTGCAGGGCAGCAACATGGTCATAAGGCACGGCACAAAAATCCACTTGCCAACTGCGGGGGGTGTGCGCTAGCGCATCAATGTGCTCAACTAAGGTAAGCCGCAAGTACTGCGCCCGCGTGTCGCGGTTAAAGGGCGTACCGACAGCACCCGTATTGAGTACCCGATGCTGCCCCCAGCGGCGTTCCATGGGCACATGCGTGTGTGAACCAATCAACACATCCGCAGGGTGCATCTGCAAAATTTCGCTCAAGGTAGCGTCTTCCATGCGCACGGTATACCCTTCGCGGTAGTGGCGCGGGCTGCCGTGTGAAATCAGCAGACTAGGGGCATCAGGCACATCAATACGGTGCGTCATGGGCAAATGGCGCAAGGTATCAATCCAGCCAGCGGCGGCCAGTTTTTCTGCTTGCCACGCCGTACCCTGCCAAAAGGGATCATCGAACCAGTCGGCAGGCAGGTCTTCAGCCCGTTCTACCCACTTGCGCATCAGGTCATCGTGGTTACCCATCACCAGCGTGACAGGTTGGGTGACGGGTTGCGCGTGGGCAAGGGCGTCTAGACGTTCCATGACGGCCACACTATGCGGCACGCGGTTGACCATATCGCCATTAACGATGATGGCGTCAGGTTGCCACAGCATGAGGTCTGCTAGCACTGCCTCGAGCGCGTGTATGTTTCCGTGAATATCTGCCAGAATAGCCAGTCGCACCCTGTCAGTGTACTGCAATTGCTGATCAGAACAACGCCCCTAGAGATATTTGGCACACTCAGCCCAAAATCTTGCTTTGCACGCCATACTACTTTCTTATGCAATCACAACACAATTGAATATACCAAAATATATCTATCTGTCGCCCTCTGACGTGTCAGCCTGTTGTTTCAGTTCAAAAAGCACCCGATGTTTTATGGCGTCACCAAACACCGCTAAGCCCGCGTTTAAGACAATCAAACTCACCGTCCCCCAGATAAACCAACCCACAAACGTTGCGCCTGTGGTTTTGAGTTCGATGCTGTGGCCAAGCATGCTTGCGCCCATGCCAACCAACGCCAGACCGAGGGGTGAAAAACGTTGCCATTTTTGCCGGTGTTGTTTGTATGAAGGTTGTGGGTGGGTCATGACAAAATTGTAATGGCTCGAGGCAAGTCATGTGTTGCCACCCCACATGCCCACCCATCGCCTGACAAAACCCGATACAAACCACTGAACAAGCTGCCTGCTGAACTGATACCCTTTCCAATTGATTCCACGAATCAATTCGCGCAGAGCGCGTAGGAACAGCTACGGACGCAGGCGAAAACGGCAGAAAGTCTGTAGGGCTTTTTGAAGTGTTTCGTTGGAATCCGTATTGCTGAACCACGTTAAACATCAAACAAACGTCGCTAGTTTGAGGGTACGCATGTAAGGACATCGAAACGCATTATTAATTAACAAATCAGTCTGGTGATGCAGTATTGCTAAACCACATTGAACATAGAACAAACGTGTTTGTCTCGAGGACGATGTTATCAACCTAGATACTGCTACGCGTTAGTTGAAAAATCAGCTTGGTCATGCAGTATGACAAACGAACCGTGCAGTTGAGGCACTCTCGTACCAAACGACACACCCAGCGCCTCACAGCACATTTATCGGTTGCTAGCACCCCAAAAATCAACAAAAATCGTGCGTTAAAAGCTGTGTGGTACTACTTTTGTGACCCTTTTCACTTCTAATGGGTATAACCCAGATTCTTCACTCAGTTGGATATTGACCTTAGGCTATCGTGCCAACTAGAAGCTAGCGGCAAACAGCACAAGAGGGCTCGGCTAGCTTGGAATTCTCGTCTAGAGATTTTGGAGGACGCTTTGTGAAACACTATCGGCGAAGCTGCGCTTGGCTTCTACTGCTGCTAGCCTTGTTAGCAGGTTGCTCGCAGCGCACACCTTATCCACCCGACTCCGTCGTGGTCATCCAAGCCAGTTCTGGTGGTGCTTTGGATATTCCTGGACCACTAGGGACGGCATCGTTTTTCTTCCCGCCTGGGGTACTAACGGCAGACACCGAAGTACAAGGTGCGGTTGTGGATGAACCCTTGCCACCGCCTGGGGGCGACATTATTCAAGTAGGTCCTGCGTATTTTGTGGGACCAGCGTGCTTGACCGAAGGTGAACGCATTGTGTCTGGTGGGCGCGTCAACATTACCCTACCTTACACCGATGCTTCAATTCCGGCAGGACGCTTAGAACAAGATTTGACCGTTATCTTTTTTGACAAAGGTAATGAAACGTGGTCATTAGTACCAAGTACTGTCAACCAGGCTAGCAACATTGTGAATGCCAGCTTTGGCACCATGTGCATTTTTGCTGTCGGTGCCACCACGGGTACGCCTGACGCGTTCAACGTCGACTTTAACTCGCTACCTACCACCATCGTTCAAGGTGACTCCGCCGAGCTGAGCTGGGACGTTAACAGCCTGACCGGACGCGACATTGAAACGATTACTGTGCTCGAGGGACGCAACGGCGACGGCATCGTGCTTGAAACCTTCGACAACATTGGCAGCAGTTCAACGCTTGGCACATTAGATATCTCACCCACCGAAACCACCGAGTACACCTTGCGTGTTACCGATGGCACGGCAACGCAGACATCTCGAGTGACCGTCAACGTCTTACCCAACATTGTGGCAGAACCGTTAGGACCAGATGTCTTCCGCTTTCCTGTACCAACCATCGCTGAAGCTGCTACGTTTAGCTTCACGGTCAGCGAAGGTACGCTTAACTACAGCTTGCGCATCGGTGCACCTGACAACATCGTAGTGCCCGATGAAGACGACCGCAACAGCACGGTTGCCCCTGGTGAAACCAAGGACATCGAGTTTGAAGTGACCTGCCGTGAAGCCATTGACGAAACCGTCGACATCTTCTCGTCTAACTTTGGCGTCGTCGGTAGCTTCCGCGTCATCTGCTTCGTGCCACCTGGTACGCTCACCATCACGCCAGACTTCAACGGCGCAACACAACCTATCAACGCTGTGGCCGTGGTGCAAGGTAACGACAACGACGTCAACCAGTCAGTTAACCTCGGTACGGGTGCAGTTGCAGAACTCGAGCTACCCTCGGGTAACTACACCGTCACCTTCCCGAACGCCACCGACGCCAACGGCACTGTCTTGGCACCTACATCGACCCAGCAAACGGTCTTTGTACCACCCGATGGTGTTGCCCGCATCGCCGTCTCCTACTTTGAGCAGTAAGTGAAAAAGTAGCGACACAACTTAACTAGCGCAACCGACAACCCTCGAGCAACGTTTCGGGGGTTGTTCTTTGCTATCTTTTGGCCATTTGACGATGAACGTACGACCCACGCACCACGCGTTACACTGACAGTCTTGATGTCTGACGCCTGCTTACTGTTTGTTTTTGTCGATGGGGTTGGCCTCGGTGAAGACGCTGAGCACAACCCCTTGGCCACTGCCGATACCCCTACCCTAGACGCCCTGCTAGGCGGGTCACTGACGGCATCACGTCCCACATTTAGCAGTCAAGACGCGCACTTTGGCAAACTCGATGCCCGCTTGGGCATAACGGGCTTACCACAATCAGCGACGGGACAAGCCAGTTTACTCACAGGTACAAACGCCGCTGCGCACATGGGCAGGCATTACGGGCCTTATCCGGGGCCGACAGTCAAACAACTGCTCGAGCACCGCACCCTGTTTCACGATATGCCAACAAGCGTCCTCGCCAACGTGTATCCACCTCACTTCAGCGAACGCGCCCGTTTGAACGCGGTGGTGTACGCCGCTGTGCGTGCGGGGGTAACCTTACGCAGTTTTGAAGATTATCAGCAAGGACGCGCGATTAGTGCGGATTTAACGGGCGATTATCTGACTAAAGCGGTAGGTGCAGACCCTACGACGCCGTTTGCGATGGGACAACAACTCGCTACACTCGCACAAGCACAACCGTTCACCCTGTTTGACTTTTGGCTCAGCGACGAAGCCGGACACCGTTGGTCACTAGCAGAAGCAGCAGACCTTGTCACCCGCTTAGATAGCTTTTTGGCTGGGGTGCTGGCTGCGCGGGGAGATCTTACTGTGTTACTCACGTCTGATCATGGCAACTTAGAAGACAAAACCCGCAAAACCCACACCCTCGCAGACGTCCCCCTGATTGTCGTTGGCAAGGGGGCAGCCACGTTTGCTGACGCTACTTCACTTATGGATGTTGCCCCCGCCATCAGGCGTTATTTAACCCAATCACCCGAAACTGAACCATAAAGCTGTTTTATACTCGAGCGGTGTTTCGTCTTTGGTTGTTTATTTTTATCAGTGTATTTTTTGCCCCCGCCTTAGCCACTCGAGAAGTGTCTACTGCCAACGTGCGGGTGCTTTTTTATACCCCCGAACACGCCGACTATGCCCAACAAGTCGCCAACGAAGCCGAACGGGCGCTCGTCATTCTAGCTGAGTTGTTCCAAACTGACCCACCTGTCGTCACCTTGCGCATCGAAGCCGATACCGATATTTACAACGCGTTTGCCCCGCCCCTACCGCGACCCAACGTGGCACTCAGGGCGCTTTTTCCCACCGAATCAGACATTGGCTTTGGTGCACGCAGTGACTTGTATCTTTTACTCGTTCACGAACTGACTCACAGCGTGCAACTCACCTATACCGAACGCTCTGACGGCAGCGAGGGCACGCGCTTGGGGTTACTGTGGGAAAGAAGCGCAAGGGTTCCGCCTAGTTGGTTTTTAGAGGGCATTGCCACGTGGGTAGAGTCCGAATTTACCGCCGGTGGCCGCAACGACGACGCTAGAACTCGAGGACTCTTACTGCGTGCAGCCTTAGACAGCACCTTTCCCGACTTGACGGCAGTCAGTCTGATTACCTACGCCCCTTTTCCAGGTGGCGACACGCGTTATTTGTTTGGGGCAGGGTTTGTAGATTATTTAGTGGCAGAACATGGCTTTGAGACGATTCTCGAGCTACTACGCACCTACAACGCCATCGGCCTTTTGCGCACCTTTTCGGATGCGTGGGCAAGGGTAGCAGGAACGTCGCTCGAGGACGAATGGCAAACCTGGCAAGCCACGCTCAAAACTGAAGCTGAAGGTTGGCAACAAGCGGGCAGAACCGTCCCCGACACCCTCACCAGCAGTGGTTGGTACACCCGCACCCCTGTCATCAGCCCTGACGGCACGCGCCTCGCTTGGGTCAACTGGCCACCGGGGATTGCCGTTGCTGATGTTGTTACGAATGTTGCCACTGAGCAAGATGCTGGCATTCAAGACGAAACAGCAGATTCAGACAACGCAGAAGCAGGTGATGCCCCTGTGAACCTCGAGAACCGCCGCGTGGTCTTTGCTGGCGTGTTACCCAATTCCCTCACTTGGTTAGATGAGAATACGCTTGCGTATAGTCGGGTTAGCTCGAGCCGTGCGGGTAATTTTTCCGACCTGTTTGCCGTCAACATCAGCACAGGCGAAGAACGGCAACTCACTTTCGACGAACGGGCGAGGTTACCCAAAGCCACCCCAGAAGGGTGTTTGTTGTACGTGCGCAACGCTGTTCCGGACGGGTCACAACTGCGGCGTTGGTGCGACGGTGAAATAACCACCCTGTGGCAAGCCGAAGACGGCGAACAACTTTTGAATCTGGCGGTTAGTCAAACAGGACAGGTTGCTGCTAGTCTCTGGCGAAGGGGTTTTGTTGACCTTGCTCTCTGGGAAGCGGGGCAGTGGCAATACTTTAACCGCGACCGCTACCAAGACATCGAACCTGCTTGGCAAGATAACGACAGGCTTCTTTTTGCATCAGATCGCAGCGGACACTTCGACGTTTATCAGCTCGATGTTGACACTCGCCAACTCAGCCGCCTCACCCGCACCCTGGGCGGCGCGTTTCAACCCAGTGCTAGCGCGTCGTTTTTGTGGTACGTGGCGCTTGCTGGTGATGGTTACAACATTGCAGCAGAACCTTTACATCAATCTGAGGGTGTTACTTCGTCAGCAGCAGAACGTGATACGAGCACAGGCGTCTTTTTGGTGTCCAATTTGGTATCCAATGTTGTTACTACTAACCCTGATGTTGACATCTCAGACGAATTAGCTGAAGATGACACGCTCGAGCAAGACTTTTCAGACGACGTTCCTCCACTAACATTTGAACCCCTACCCGAAGCCCCTGATAATGTCACCTACTCCGAGGAGAACTATCAACCTTGGTCAAGTTTGCTGCCTTATGGTTGGTTACCCACCAGTTTTGCATTCACCATCAACCCCTTTGAAATTGCTACCAGTGCCGTTATTTTGGGACAAGACGACAGCGCCCAGCACAGTTACAGCCTCAATGTAGGCGTCAATACCACGCTCGAGGGTGACCTTGATGGCGCATCTGTCAACGTCCGTTACGCTCTCGGCGCTAATACTATCCTGACGGCGTTCGCTGCCCAAAACCCTGTCACTTTGGGGTTGCGCGTGGGTGTGTGGCCGCACTTTCCACATTTGGGAACCTTTCAAGAAACCGCCACTGGCGCACTGTTTGACGCCAGCACCACCGTGCCGTTGCGTCTTGGCGGGCGGGCGTTTGCAGGGCAAGTAGCCGCTCGGGCAGGCACATTGCGGCTGCTTTCGTATGGCGGTTGGCAGTTTGATGGGCGCATTATCGGCGTGCTGTCTAACCAGCGGGCAGACCTGTGGGGTTATGGCGTGCGCGGTTGGCAGTTTGGGGCGGTTGGCGTGTGGAGTGCGACTGAAACCGGGCGCTCGCTGGGCGCGTGGGCAAACGTGCGTTATTACCGTGGCTTGCCCGTACCAGGGCGGCTCGAGCTAACCGCTAGGGCAGGCTACCGGGCGCCTGAACCCATCGCGGTGGACTTTGATACTGATTTGAGCGTGGCGGCGAGTGTGGGCTACCGCTACAGCGTGGCCGTGCCGTGGCGTTATGGCGATGGGTTGTATAGCCTCGAGCGCCTCAGTGTTGAACCGCGTCTTCGCACCTGGCTCGATGATGCCCCGGGTTTTGGGGCAGATGTGACCGTAAACGCAGATGCCCTCATTAACTATGCTGTGCCTGTGAGTTTTGGGGTCAGCGTGGGCTATGCCGAGGGGTTGTGGTATCGCTTTGGACTGCGCTTGCCCCTTTAGCTGTCGGGGCTTTTAGCTGTCGGGGCGTATATCTCTAGGGCAGGCAGGCGTGACAAGGTGGCTCGAGTGTCTGCTAAGTGACAGCATAAAAATAGATAGCCAGCTAAGCTTTAATTCGCTTATGACTTCGGCTGAACTGTTTCCCACACACTCAACAACCCAACAAAACTTGCTCTGTCAACTCGCTAAGACATGCCGCTCGAGCCGCCTACTGGCTGCGGACGCCCTGGCACATCTGGGTTTGCACCCCGGTCAAGAGATGATTTTGTTCGCTCTTGCGCAACAAGATGGCCTCACCCAAAACCAACTTGCCGAACGCCTCGAAGTGCAACCGCCCACGGTCAGCAAGATGCTACAACGCCTCAGCGAACGTAAGCCAAGCTTGATTGAACGGCGCACCTGTAAGCATGACCAACGGGTGACCAAGGTGTTTTTAAGTGCTGAAGGCAAAGCCCAAAAACCTGCCATTGAAGCACAGTGGCAACGGCTCGAGCAACACTTGTTTGCTGATTTTAGTGAAGCAGAAGCCCTCTTATTCCAACGCCTCCTTGCCCACATCCACCGCAATGCCCAAACACCTTTCGATGCTTGCCCCGAACAAGACATCGAACAAGACATCGAACAAGACATCGAACAAGACATCGAACCAAACACAGTCGCTAACACGTCACCTTAAACACTTAGCCAGCTAATGGAGAAATTATGTTTAATATGCCGCGATTCACACCTACAACCCGTCCCACACGCTTGGTATACGCACCAACCATCACACTAACCATCACACCAGTGGTAACGCGATGAGCCGTCCGGCACAACCAACCAAACGCGCAGCGATGACCGAAGGCGCAGTAGCACCTTTACTGGTGCGGCTCACCCTACCGATGATTGTCGGCGTGCTGTCGATTTTGGCGTTTAACTTGGTGGACACCTTTTTTGTCGGTAGGCTCGGCACCGAGCAATTAGCGGCGATGAGTTTTACCTTTCCGGTGGTGCTTGTTATTGGCAGTTTGGCAATGGGCTTGGGTATTGGCACGTCGGCGTTGGTGTCAAGGGCCATCGGCGAAGGCAACATGGCGCGGGTGCAACGGTTAACAACAGACGCCCTCAGTTTGTCGCTACTCATCGTCATTACTGCGGCAATGGTCGGACTGGCTACTATCAACCCGCTGTTTCGGGCGCTCGGGGCTGAAGGGGTGGTGCTCGAGTACATCAACACCTACATGACCATCTGGTATTGGGGGATGATTTTCGTCGTCGTGCCAATGGTCGGTAACAGTGCCATTCGCGCTACTGGCGACACCCGCACACCCAGTTTCATCATGATGGTGGTCGTAGTGGTGAATATTATTTTAGACCCACTACTTATTTTTGGCATTGGCCCGTTTCCGGCGTTAGGCATTGCAGGCGCAGCTATTGCCACGGTCATTGCCAGAGCCATTACCTTCGTCGTGTCGGTATGGGTGCTACTGGTGCGCGAAGAGATGATTACCTTCCGGCGGGTGTCGTGGTCGGCACTGTTTGCCTCGTGGCGCGCCGTGCTTCACTTGGGGTTACCCGCTGCGGCTACCCAAATCATCGTGCCACTATCACTTGGAGTCATCACCCGTTTGGTGGCCATGTACGGCCCTGAAGCCGTCGCAGCCATGGGGGTAGCGACACGACTCGAGACCTTTGCGCTCACCATTGTGCTGGCGCTTGGGTCAGTATTAGGGCCCTTTGTCGGACAAAATTGGGGCGCAGGCAAAGTAGCGCGGGTACGTGCAGGCATCGACATGAGCCAGCGGTTTGCCATGCTCTTAGGTGTAATCACGTTTGCCCTCTTGTTTACTTTTGCGCGTCCCATCGGCAGTATCTTCAGTAATGACCCTGCGGTGGTCGATGTGATTGTGTTATACATGCGCATTGTGGCCATTAGTTACGGTTTTCAAGGGGTTTTGCAATTATCCACGACGGTGCTTAACGTCCTTAACCGCCCCTACGAAGCCGCAGGCTTATCACTCATGCGCATGGTGGGTTTGTATATTCCCTTGGCACTAGTAGGACGAGCGTTGTTTGGTTTGACGGGTGTGTTTGCGGCAGCGGCTGTGGCTAGTGTTCTTTCAGGTGCGCTCGCGTTTGTGCGGGTGAAACGTGCTATGCACGCCCCTAGCGAAGAACCTCGCCGTCAGGTAGCCGTCAGCCCTTCATAATCAAAGCGCTAAAAACCCCATTATCAGCCTTTCGGAAACGGGCACACGGGGAAACTCGAGCCAGCAAAAAACCCCAGCTTGGCAACTGGGGTCGGTGTGCTGATGTGAGCTTATTTTTCTTGACTGGGTGCAGGTGCCGCGGCGGGCGCAGCGGGCATAGCAGGAGCAGGTTGCGCCATTGGTTGCGGTTGGGGTGCTTCGCAGCGGGTAACGAGGGCGTCATAATCTGCTTGTAACGCCACTAAGGCGCGTTGGCTTTCGCGAGCAAGCTGTTCGGCTTGGCTGGCTTCGCGGCGCAAGCGGGCACTCACTTGGTTGACGGCGGCAATGCGTTCTTCGCTGCGGGCTACCGTCACACGGGCGCGGGCGTTCTCAGTGAGTAACACACTGTTTTCTGCTCGCAAGGTCTGATTTTCACTCACCATCACCGTGCTGGTAGAAGCCGCCGCCAATTCACCACGCACTTGGGTGAGTTCGCTTTGTAAGCTGCGGGTGCGCTCGAGCAAGGCCGTCTCACTGGCTTGCAGGGTGCTCACTTGGCTACTCAGTGATGCATTCATACTGAAAAGTTCATCGCGTTCGCTGCGAGCTTCGACGAGTTGTTCACTCAAATCGATACGGGCGCTGCTGAGTTGCTCGACTTCTTCAGCGAGGGCATCGCGTTCGCCACGAGCTTCAACCAATTGACCACGCAGATAGATACGAGCGTTGGTGAGTTGCTCGAGGTCATCTTCAAGTTCAGCATTGGCAGCTTGGCTGGCAGCCAGTTCCGCTTCGGTACTGGTGAGTGTTTCACGCAGCGCTGACAGTTCAGCACGCAAGGCGTCATTATCGGCTTGGGCGCTCGCCAACATGGCGTCACTTTGGCTGGTCGAAGGCGCACAACTCATCAGAGCGGCAAACAACAAGACAATTACTGAAATACGCATAGGTTTCCTCCAAAAGAAAATGGTCTAATTGAGTTTACTTGATTCATGAAGAGGAGGTGTCAACTTCGCGTCAGCTATCGATATGCTAATGGCGATAAGCTGATGACATTGGAGCGGTGCATGGGGCGACATGGGGGTAGTGTGGGGTGTTCAAACGTTAGCAGATGACTGAACTCAAACCTGCGCTGCTGAATAAAGCGCTTCACAGTCTTTTGGCACACACCTTACCAACAGCAACTTTGCCAGCAGCAACTTTGCCAACAGCAACTTTGCCAACGTGCCACATACAACCACGGCTTAGACACCAACGGCACAGCACCTATTGGCACAACCTGTATTGACGTCACACTGGACACTACACTGGACACTGGCATATACCTCACTAGCCTAGGTTATTGTAATATTCTTTAAGTGAATAAGGTATTTTTTAAAAAAGGCAAATTCAAACAAGACACCACATCAGAGCATGTTAAGTCATGTATGGTTCATGACCCATTCATATATCAAGCGTTTGTGAGTCATGTTTTAACCGCAACCGCTCGCGATAGTGGCATAATGATGAAGGTAAAGGTTACGGCATACAAGCCGAGCGCGTATCTTGCTACCTGCTTAGCGGTATCGTTCTTGCTGTTTGTGAGCACAACTGTTGGTGGCTATTACATCAACTACAGCGCTCCAGCTAAAATGATTGTGGCTATCGCATCTGATATTGCAGCACACGTGCCTTGCGTCACACTGACGCGTCCGTCTGGTAAAGAATCAGTTGTCGGTTGTGTTTTATTTATTGTTAATGAAACACAGGCTCGAGCTTACCCTATCTAACCTTTGCTTTATATTACTTGTACGCTGACGTACACGTTACGCCGTTTGCATGTTACGTTGGCTGTTTGGACATCACCTATGCTGTTTGGGCATCACCTACGACACTACCTGCAACATCACCTTAGATGACACACCCACACGCTCCTTCACCGTACGCTGATTCTCGTATGCAGCTGGTGACCAACAGGGTGCTCGAACAGGGTGCTCCAACAGGGTGCTGAAGAACGGCCACTAATCGTGAGAGGATTACCCCTATGACCTGCCAACATTGCCGCTCCCGCCGTTATGAGACCTTTGATCATGGCACGTTATATTTGTTGACCCCCATTGAGCACACCATGACGAAGCTCGAGGGCATCTTATCGCAACACAACATTGCTAATACACGGCAAGATGGCATGTCGGAAGATGGCATGTCAGAAGATGCCATGCTGATTGTCAACATCACGGGACAGATGACGGAAATTGCTGAACTGTTGAGCCAGCAACTGAGCCACGCCGAACGCGATGACACGCGCACGTTGTTTGTGGCACACGATGACCCCATCAGCCCTAATCAAGTCATCAACGCCCGTTCACTGAGCGAGTTACTCGCCCAAGTGTCGTCGCGCTGGTTAGTTGACATGATTAACAACAACGATTTGCAGGTACACTTGCAACCTATCGTACACGCCCATGATGTCACCAGTATCTATGCCTATGAATGCTTGTTGCGTGGGGTATCTTCTGATGGCAACTTGGTGAGTCCCAAGATGATGTTCGACATCGCTGACAGCGCCAAACTCACCTATCAACTTGACCGTGCTGCCCGCTTGGCGGCCATTCGTACGGTTGTTGACCAAACCATCACCAGCAACGTTTTCATCAACTTCAACCCCACTTCGGTGTATGACCCACACACCTGCTTGCGCACCACCTTTGCAGCCATCGAAAACGCCCACATCAATCCGCAGCAAATCGTTTTTGAAGTCACCGAAAGTGAATACATCAGTGACGTCCAGCATTTACTTAACATCGTCACCCACTACCGCCGCGAAGGTTTCCGAGTAGCACTTGATGACTTGGGCGCGGGCTACGGTTCACTGGGGCTACTGGCTCAGTTAAAACCCGACATCGTCAAACTTGACCGCCGCCTCATTAGCAACATCGACCAAGATGAGTTTCAGCAGGGCATTTTGCAAAGTTTGTTGCAGATGGCGCAAAAGCTTGGCATCGAAACCGTCGCCGAAGGTATCGAACGCCCTGAAGAACGTGACTGGCTCATCGAACAAGGGGCAACATATTTGCAAGGGTATCTGTTTGGCCGTCCGCAAGAGCGCCCCCTGTCACCTGCAAATGTCAGCAGCAGCGACATGTTTACAGCAAAAATCCCCTAGTCAGCATCGCCGACCCATTGTCATTATTGGTCATTATCCCAACTGCCTGTCACAATAACCAACACCCTCGCACATCAATGGACGACATTGATACTTTGTTGATGATATTTTATCGCTGCTTTTCTGCTGCTACCTGTGAATACGCGGCTACAGTGAATACGCGGCTACAGGGGTGGCGTGCGGGGTAGTGCAAAGGTGAAACTGCTACCTTGGTCAGCAGCACTCGAGAACCACACCCGACCACCGTGCAGTTCGGCGAGTTGCTTGGTGAGATGTAAGCCAATACCTATGCCTTCATAGCGGCGGGTCAGTGAACCATCGAGTTGCCAAAAGGCTTCAAAGACATGCTCGTGGTGTTGGGCAGGAATGCCGATACCCTCATCACGCACGGTGACGACAACCTCAGCGGGGGTTTGCTCGAGCACAATGTGCACTTCTGCCCCTTCAGGACTAAACTTAATGGCGTTATCGAGGTAGTTGTAGAACATCTGCTTGACTTTGGTGGAATCTGCCAAAATCGGCTCAATTGGTTCAGCAATGTGCCACGACAGCGTCAAGTGGCGCTTTTGACGTGGTTCGTCAAGCACGCTAGCTACCGCTATGGCGGCTTCTGTCACATCAACGATACCTAGCGCTAAGTCAACATCATTTACCCGAATATCAGCAAGTTCTAAGATGGTCTCAACGAGTTGCGACAAACGCTTGCCGGAGTTGTAAACATCATTGAGGTAGCGTTTTTGTTCGTCACTCAACTGGCCGACACTGTCGCTTAAGAGCAGTTCACTAAAACCATTGATGGCAGTGAGCGGGGTGCGCAGTTCGTGGGAAATGGTGGCGATGAAGTTGGATTTCATGCGGTTGGCTTGCTCGAGCTGCACCTTGTACAGTTCAATTTCGCGCGTGCGGGCGCGCACGTCGGCTTCCAAGCGGGCGTTGTAGTGGCGTTGGGCTTGGTGCAAACGGCGGGTTTCTAACAGGTTATCGATGCGCAACAGCACTTCGGTGGTGTCAAAGGGTTTGCGAATAAAGTCATGCGCTCCGCGTTGCAAGGCTTGCCGTTTGGCGTCGTCACTTTGCTCGGCAGTGAGAATCACTCGAGGCACATAATCCCCCGCAGCAATGACCGTCTGCAACTGCTCGAGCAAATCTAAACCGTTCATTTCTGGCATGAGCAAGTCGAGTAACAGCAAATCGGGTTGATGTTGTTGGTAGAGGTTAATTACTTCAGTAGAACGCGTGGTGGTGATGAGGTTTTCATAGCCAACTTCTCCAAGCAATAGCTCGAGCACCTCAACATTGGCAAGTTTATCGTCAACAATGAGGATTTTGGCATCTTTGTGAGGTAGCACAGTGGGTTGCTCGGGCATAGTCATTATTCGCCAACTGTCTTTATCCGCTAACTTTTTGTCAACTAGCTCGCAAACCTAGTAAGCAGCCTAAACAGCGTAAGCATTCTGAATCACGTAAGCATGTCAGGTGTCGTACGTGTACAAAGAAAATTATACCGACATCACCGTGATACGCACATGAATATCGTTACGGGCAGCTAGCCACACTTTTCCTACCAGCCAACAAGAGCAACCAGCCAACCCCACAGGCGTTCAGCAGCACCTTCAGCAGCTACAAACACCCAATCCATCGTGCACATCAACCGGCGTCTTGTTCATGGCTTACACCGTTGACATGCACGGCTACTGGCGTTTGCTGGCTATGTTTTTTGTCCGGCTGTTCATCCTGATTATCGCTCTGAATGCTCTGATTACTTTGGGAATTACCTTGAAGATCACGCTGGTTCTCGCCCGGCTGATTACCCAGCTGATTACCTGGCTGATTACTGTGGTTATGCTTTTGGTGATTACCTTGGGCAACATTGTGCGCAAAGTGATTCACCACGTTACCTGCCGCTGCTGCGGCCATAAACGTTTGGGCAGCATCCGGGGTGAGAGCACCCGCCATGTAATACCCTTGCAAGAAGTCACACCCCAAGTCGCGCAGTGTGGCGTATTGTTCAAACGTCTCTACCCCTTCAGCAACCACGCCCATGTGTAAACTTTGGGCGATGTTGATGATGGTGCGCACCAGTTCAAACCCTTCTTCGCCCAGGGTGAGGTTTTGCACGAAGGAACGGTCAATCTTAAGGGCATCGGCGCTTAAGGTTTGCAGATAACTCAACGATGAGTAGCCCGTGCCAAAGTCGTCAATATAAAGTTCAACGCCCATATCACGCAAAGCTTGCAAACGCGCTAGCACCTGTTCGTCGTGTTGTAAGAGCATACTCTCGGTCAGTTCAAACTTAATAAAATGTGGGTCAACACCCGTGTCAACAAAGACGCTCGAGACATATTCAAGCAAATCACGCTGCATGAGTTGTTGGGTGGTCATATTGACGTTAATGTGCAACCCCAGCGCCGGAAACTGGTCTTGCCACGCTCGCAACTGCACACACGCTTGCCGCAACACCCAACGGTCAATGTCAACGATGAGGCCAGTTTCTTCAGCATAGGGAATAAACTCACCCGGCGACACCAAACCGTATTTGCTGTGATACCAACGTACCAACGCTTCAAAGCCTACGAGTTCGTCAGTTTTGGCACAAACAATGGGCTGAAACGCCA
>CAZKAZ010000081.1:15827-17860 GCA_964550765.1 uncultured bacterium
CCTAAAACATAACTTCTAATACGCTCTCTTATATCTCTTCTTGTAAAATATCTTTCTTTTCTTGAAAAGTCATGATAGTTTCCTTTCTTCTTTCTCAACCTTACAAGATACAGTCTAACAGAATGAAAAGAAAATGTCAAAACCCACCAGTTCATCCGTTTTAGCACAGATAATTGGCTGAAACGCCAAGCGGAACTCATCGCGTTCGCTGGCATAGCGCAAGTGGGTCTCGAGCTGCAAGAGCATCATGGTGCGCTCAAAAAGTTCACGCGTAAACATCTGATATTGCCCTTTGCCAGAAACTTTGGCTTGGTGCATGGCCAACTCTGCGTTACGCAAACATACCTCAGCGCTGTCACTGATGTTTTCTGTCGTCAGCACGCCTAGACTCATCGACAGATACAAGCGGTTGCCCGAAATGTTAAATGGCGCTACAAAGGCTTCTTGCAACTTGGCGACCAAGGCATGCGGGTCATTGGCCTGCGGCGATTGAATGAGCAACGCAAACTCATCGGCGTGTAACCTAGCGATGCTGTCACTACTGCCGAGCACCGTACCAAAACGCTCAGCAATAGCGATGAGCAAGTCATTTCCTGCACTGTAGCCCCAACTGTCATTGACGATTTTGAAGCGGTCAAAGTCAGCGAAGATGACCGTACACGCATCCTGCAAACCCTGTTGGTAGCGGCTGATGGCTTGCCCTAAGCGGTCGATAAAGAGCGCCCGATTGGGCAAATCCGTCAGCGGGTCATGAAACGCATCATGCTGCAGTTTGTCGTACATCTGTTTTAGGGCAGCGGTGCGTTCAGCGACTTTGGCTTCGAGGGAGTGATTTAAGGCAACAAGTTGCAAGTGCAGTGAACGGGTCTCGAGCAAATTATGGGTACGCAGTAACACATCTTGAATGTCAAATGGCTTGGTAATAAAATCATTAGCACCGAGCGACAGCGCTTGATATTTAGACTCTTGACTCGTGTCTGCAGTGAGCACAATGACCGGACGGTAACTGCGTTCATCTAAAGGGCGTTCACCCAAAAGATGTTCTTGTGACGCACGTTCGCCTAGGGGCACGTCATCTTGTATGGAATCTTTTGTTGTATCTATTGCTTGTGTTGGGATGTGTTGGGCGTCACGCAGGTGCTCGAGCACCTCTAAACCGTTCATGTGCGGCATCAACAAGTCTAGCAGCAACAGGTCAAACGCCTCGTTTTCATAACGCTGCAAACCTATGCGCGGGTCGGTTTCGAACTCAACATGCGCGTAGCCAGCATCATTTAGCACCTGCGCGAGAATCTCAACGTTGACCTCTTGGTCATCAATAATTAAGATTTTCGCATTCTTCATGAGATTCCTTTCGCGGATGTTCATGACAAAATATCTACAGTGAAGGGTTTATAGTGCTGCCCTGAATATCCCTAGCGAATACCCCGTGGCTTAGGCGTGTTGCACGCTAAGTATACACATGTTGCCTAGGCAACGATGTCGGTATGGCCTTGATTTTCACACCACGTTCATCAAAGCGCTCATCAAAATGCGTCTTGCCACGCATCATACTGTCGTGACTCGAGCCAATGACCCCCAAACAGCATTATCACACAGACGCGTCTAGCGAACCCGTCAACCAAACCCGTCAACCGAACCCGTCAAACATGTCAATTAACAAGCTAATGAAACTAACGCCTTCACCGCACGCATGACGCACCCGTATGCAGGTTGATAGGCGGCTCGAGCACCACAACGCCTACGCACGAACCCGCATCAATCTTGAACACCTCATGCAAACGTGGCTACTCAGCACCTGACCTCAGTCAAGCAAACCTCAGTCAAGCAAACCTCAGTCAAGCAAACCTCAGTCAAGCAAACCTCAGTCAAGTGCACCGTTGTCTTTACATGTTAAATCTCATCAAACTTTCATGCAAGAGTGACTATCCCAATCCAATATCCTCATCTGACTAAACACTGCCTGACTAAATACTGCCCGACCTTAGTACGGGACAAAAAGCAAAGGAAAGGCTTCCTAGGCGAGAATAGGT
>CAZKAZ010000082.1:0-17686 GCA_964550765.1 uncultured bacterium
GGAATGGCGTGGATGTTGCTGTTGTGGATGGGGGCACGGGGACGCCCAGTTTGCCAACAGGCTGGCAACAACGCACCCTGTCAGGTAGTGGTACTGCCACCTACGATGCTGCCAGTGATAGCTTCACGCTTAACCTAGACGACACAATCGACGATGGGCAACTGCTGCTCTACCGCAATGAAGCCAGCTTCGGTGACTTTCAAACCTGTTTTGACACCACCAGCACTGACCCTAACGCAAGTACTGCACTTTTCATTGCTCAAGACGTTGATGCTAATGGCTTGGTTGCTCCGTGGTTACAAATCAGCAAAACACCCAACCAAGCAGCCGTGATTACCTATGACGATGGTACGACGGGTGTCACGACCCTCACAGATGTTTCAGGGTCACTTGATGCAACGTGTTTTGCTTTTGCTGTTGCTAGTGGCAACATTGACATTTACGAAGGCTCATTCCTGAGTAGTCAAAGCATCGAGGTGCAACAAAGTGGGGTTGACTGGGATTTCCTCACCTCAGTATCTACTAGCCTCACCCCACCTTACGTAAGCGGTATTAGCAGTACCTCCACTGATCAAGCCACGACCACTACCCTTGACACAGGCACGCCCGATACACCCCTTCCTGACCCGTTAGCTGCTAGCTTCACCGCGAGCGCCGTTAATGTTGAAGTAGGCGATACCATCACCTTAGATGCCAGTAGCAGTATTGGTACGGGACTCAGCTACGCGTGGGATATTGACCAAGACGGCGCTGTCAACGATGATGCCGAAGTCGATGACTTTAGCGATGGCACGGGTATCCCCGACCCCTTTGTCAGCGAACTTACTGGTCTTATACAAACAGTAACCTTCAATACAGCAGGCACGTACCGCATCACCTTGCAAGTTACCGACAGTAACAGTGCCCAAGCAACCAGCAGCCTCTTTGTTGAGGTTAGTGAACCAGATGAGATCAACCCCGAACTTGACCCCAACACTGAAACCATCACTGCCTCCTTTGGTGATAGCACGGCAAGCGTAGCCAGCATCGGCGTTGCCCCGCATACGATTGCGTTTGATGCAGGCGGTTCTGCTGGCACTGACCTTACCTACCTTTGGAACTTTGGCGACGACACCACGTCAACTGAACCTTTTGTTGAACATGAATACACCAGTGCAGGCACATACACCGTGTCGCTTACGGTAACGAACAGCGTAGGTCGCACTGAAACCTCTACCCAAACGGTATCGGTCTTACCAGACTTCAACAGCCCAGCACTGCGCAGCGCCCTCAACATGCAAAACAGCAGCATGTTGGTGCTTGACTTGGGTGACCCCATACCTGGCTTGTCGTATCAGTGGGATTTGGGTGATGGCAACACCGCAAGCGGCACGCAACTTAGCCACACCTACACCAGCTTGGGTATGTACGAAGTCACCTTGCGTGTAGTAGATACCGCGATTAACACCCAAGGCGTCAGCACCCAGCAAGTAGCTGAAGACAGTAACGTCTTTTACACCCAACTGCTCCCCAACGTGTGGCGCAAAGCCCCAGAAGCTGAATTTGCTGCAACAGTTGCGGGTCAGCCTGTCACCTTTGGTGCAGCACCGCTTACGGTGGACTTTGATGCGGCTGCTTCACAAACCTTCCCTAGCCCAAGCGATACAGGCACAGCAACATATGCATGGGACTTTGGCGACGGCACAACAGCAGCAGGCGAGACAACTTCACACACCTTTGCTGAGGGCGAGCACATTGTCACACTTACGGTGACAGACGAGTACGGGCAAAGTGACACCTACCGTACGTATGTGGTGGCAAGGAACGCTGAAGACTATAGTCGCATGGCCTTTAGGTATCCGGCACTTGCTACGGCTAGCTTGGATGCCAGCGAAAGTACAGGCGATCCCCTGCTCGATGAGCTTATTGCCAACAGTCGTAACTACGTACCCGACGAAAACAACCCATCAAACGAAGGAGAGATATTCCTCCAGCAAGCCACGCTTGACAACTATGACAATTACTTCCCCTATGTGCTTCATGACAGTGTAGAAGCCAGAGGTGCTGCCGTACGTTGGAATGCTTGGGATGGTCCTAGTGATGCACCTGGTGCACGCTCAATATGCGCCGAACTGCGAGCCTATCTCAATGGTACTGAGATTCTCAGTTTCTTCAAAGCAGAAAGCATCATCAACGGCTTCTGCTGGTTTGGTAGCGTGCGCCCCAACGACTTTCCCCCTGCACCTGTCTTTGAACCACGCATCAACAATTCAATTTTGTTTTCATCTAGCTTCTCACTGAACAACACCTTGTTTGATGTGTTTTCAGGGTTGCGTGTGCCGCAGGTGCATGTGTCGGTACTACCCGACCAGATGCTACCGGGTGACTTGGCATCACCATTTGTGACTGAGACAAGCCTACTGAATCCAGATACAGGCCTAGAAGAACTGGTGCACTTTGTTCGCATTCGGGAGAGTGAAGCAGAAAACAGCACCATCACCTTTGATGTGCCTGTGTATGCGGTTAACGATACAGGCAACCTTGTCCAAGCCAACGGTATCTTCAACGCTCGCATTCCTAACTTACCCACAGGTGTAGACGTTGACTGTAATGACTGTGTGATGGTGGACGGGCAAGGCACACTCACTATTACGTTAGATGCTTTTGGGGAAACCCCACCGCAGTTTGACCTCACCACCATTGAAGTGTTTGGTGGGATGGATGATTGCAGTGCCACGACTGATACCAGCGCCATCAATGAAGCAACCCTTACCAGAATGACGGGTTGTGTACAGGTTACTGCCACCCACGAAGTGCCCAACACACCCTTGAACCTAGAAGACTTCAACGTCACGCTACCTGCTGACTTTTTCAGTGCTCGGGTGAACACCGTTAGTTTTGGGAATACAGAAGAAGAAAGAAACGCCTTCTTAGCGAACTTCCGAGACACCAGTGTGGAAGTGGTGAAGTTTGGGATTAACTTCATTCCATTCATTAGTGATGGGGCTGACCTACTAGGGCAGCTTTACAACCAAGCGTTGGGCAATGATGTTGACCCTGTGCTGGCAACGCTGGCGAGTGCTGGCTTGATTCTCGATGCCACTACGGGTGGTGTAGGGGATGTTACGGCTATCTTTAAGGGCTTCTATAAATTGAGCCTTGACGCAGCCGGAATCGTTGCAAGGGCAATGCGTAGTGAAGCGACTGACCTACTTACGGGTGCTATTGGTCCGAGGGTATTCATAGAAACCCTAGAACAGCGCTTTGGCACGCTCATCAAATTCAGTACGACCAATGGCTGTGGCTTCTTGGGGCTGGGTTGTGCTAGGCAGTATGATGAAGTTGCACAATCCCTCAAAACTGCGCAAAACCTTGATGATGGTGCAGCACTCACCAAGTTTGATGACACACTCATCGACATAGACAGTGCGGGAATCTCCTCTCAAAACTTCCTTGATACTGTTGATGATTATGACGAGTACTTCGACGAAAATGTTGACCCTCAGTATGTTGCTGTATGGATTTGCGAGATACCAGCAATTACGTTACAGGCCACAAATAGGAGAGGCTGCTCTAAGACTTTGTCTAAACGAATGGAAGCTGCAGGTTTTGGGAAACAACCCAAAGGTACCGCTGCACACCACATTGTCGCTTCAGATGATGCTCGATATGAAGATGCTATTAGAGCTAGGGAGATTTTTGATAGCTTTAATGTAGACATCGACGACGCTGAAAATGGTGTATATCTTCCCATAAGCGAAAAAGCTGTCAAAGCAGCGGCTGACAGGGGAGTAACATTAGTAGGCACATACCATGGCTCACCCACACTACACACTCCCGCATACTATGCGGCTTTGCTACAGAGATTGCGAGGGTTGCCGGCAGGAGCTACCGACCAAAATTTAATAGATTTGCTTGATGATATAAGAGGAGAGCTTCTGCTAGATACATTCCCTCGTTAGTGATTTTATCTAAGCTAATAAGCTGTTAAACCACTCACTCCTTGATCCCAATTGGTGCTTTTTAGAGAAGATAGCCTGATTCTAAAAAGCACCTTTTCATCTTATGATAGGAATTTTATGGTGCGTATTTATACACTTAAACGCGATTTAAGCTACCAAGACTTAACGAATTCAGGTGACGCTTGGAAAAAGTATCTCTGGGCGTTTAACGGGGAAAGCCATATCAAAACTTGGAAACCGCTAGCCACCGGGTTCAGTCCACATACATCTGAGCGACCTAGAGGAGATGTCTCATCTCTTAACTCTACACTACTTGTACTAACACGAAAAGCTATTAATGTCCTGCAGGATGTCATTAATGAAACGGGAGAGTTACTGCCGCTAATTTGCGACGAAGAACCCCTGTGGGCATTTAATGTTACCAATGTACTTGAGGGTGCACTTGATTTGGAGCAAAGCAGTTATAAGCAGTTTGATACAGGACATCTTTACGGTATAAAAAAATACGTCTTCAAAGAAGACGTTGTTGCTGACCAGTACATCTTTAGAGAGTCTAAAATCAACGGTCAGCTTTTCGTCACTGACCGCTTTCGCAACATTGTTGAAGACGCTGGACTCTTGGGCTTTGAGTTTGAAGCGGTGTATCCAGAAAGTGCGGTTGTACCTCGTACACCTAAGCGTGCACCACGACCTAAGCCTTCAAATCTTACAACCGAAGCCGTTACCTCCGAAGACCGTGAACTTATTCAAGGTAGCGTTAGCGAAGGTCTGGCACACCTCAAACTGACAGGCGACGAACCTGCTAAGGACATCATTGACCGTATTGCCCAAGATATTGACGCACCACATACCAAAGCCTTACCAGAGGATGAGGTAGCTGAATATGCTGCCATGCTTGGGGTGTTGTGGGGTGAGCAAGTGTGTCGTGCGTATGGTTGGCAGTGGATGCATGTAGGTGTGCCTGAACGTATGGTGCTTTCGGTGGTTGCACCTGAGCAAACCCACTATATTGAAGCGTTACATTTAATATGGGAGCTTGTCTTGCATAAGCAAAAGGCTTCCAGAGTAATACTGGCATTCAATATGCTCAGACCCGATTCACTTGTGCAGACTCAACAGGAGCAGGGAGCGTTGATGCGGGTGGGTTTGAGTTGAGAGACAGTATCAAGATACAGTTTGCTTTACTGACTGATCTTGTTGACCTAGCTATCAGTTTGGCACTCCCCCATCTTATCTTCGTTTAGGTGAGTGGTGGAGTGTTGAAGTCTCGAAAGGGTTCACCTAGCGTGAGTTATTATTGCTGTTTCTATGCTCTCTTATCCGGAGAGAACTTTGCCAAAGGCTTAAAAAAATTACGACACTACGAAAATGAAGAGAAAATTACATCCCCCATTTACGAAAATACTTATGTTACTATCAGCACGTTTTTGAGTCATCTTGCTGACCTTTTAAATGACCCAATTCCACCAGAACCTGAAGATGATTATGATGACATAAATAATCCTAATTTTTATCGCATTCGTCTCGTGAAGAATAGAATCTGGGCAGGAGTCCTTTTTACGCCTTGGCTACAGCAAGTTTTCTCCTTCACCAAATCAAAAAAATATCTTTTTATCAAAATAAACTTCAATGACACGAAAAATCAGTGTTTTCTTCCACGCAATCACAGAAGTTTTTCGTTTCTCCGTGAGGTATTTGAAAATCTATCGCCGCTCGTTGCTTGGATGAAAGAAGATAGTGCTTTCGGCTCTCTTACCTATTGGTATCCGTACGAACCTGAATTACCTGACATACCCTTTGAAACATCTCAGACAGCACCTTGGCATGAAATTTCCGAGACTTACATTATTGGATCACCTCTAAGTGATGTTGTCAAAAGTCGTTTCGATTTGTTTGACAGCGGATTATATGACCCACAAGTGTGGCACAATGACCTTGTATTTATCTCACCTCCAGCTAATCCTGAATATGATTCTCGATACCCAGATTACAAATCCGAACGAGGAAAAGCACACAATGCTGCTGCAGAGAAACTACACAAGGTACTGCAATCAATCAGCATAGAAGAGATTCAAAAGCGCAATTGCTAAAAAATAAATCCAGAAGACATCCGAGATACAAACCTAGACGGTCAGATTGTTCCCAATAACTAGCCCTAGAATCCAAGGAGAGCAACGTGCGCGTTTACAAAGTCCGTCGTGTTCATAGTCATGATATGCGTGAGTTATGTGCAGCACGCAAAGAGGACGACGCTCTTATCTATGACAGTAAAATCATAAGTCCAAACAGAATTAACAAAAAAGGTTATGACGTCCCCTACCGTTCTGAATGGACACCTCAATGGGTCATGTTTGGTGGCCCACCAGAAAACCCCATAGTCGACTTTTCTTATGTACGCGCTACTGCTCCCCTCGGTGTCACCCAACGTGTTTATGATGCGTTGGGTGACGTCATGGATGATGTTTGTGCAGGGATGTACGAAGAGGGTAAGCCCATGACCTACGGGGAACTACTCCCCCTCAAAGGTGAAGACGGCAATACCTACTACTTGTTTCGTCCTCCTGTCATTGATGCACTTGACGAGGAAAATAGTGATTGCGATATTTACTATCGCCCCGATGGTAGCAGCAAGGTAATGGGTATTGGTTATCACACCTTCCTCCCCGAACGCCTCAAAGAGGCTTGGCTGTTCTACTTAAAGACGCAACCCGGTGGCGTCAACTACTACGCCACCGAACAGTTCAAACAACGTGTTGAAGAACATGGCTTTACCAACCTACCCTTTGACCTCGTTTGGGACAGTGAAGACCCCGAGTTTCAAGATGGTCGCTTTAAGCCTGAGGTATGGGAAGCTACCAAACGCAAGTTTGCTGAACGCAAAGAACGAGAAGCGCGTGTTAGCAAAGGTCGAGACGCCCTTGCTGCTGGGCAAGACGTTGACCCCGACGTGTTTGTTAACGCCAAACAAGAACAACCTATCTCTGAAGAAGACCAACAGATTATTACGGGCATGATTGATAACGCCATCACCATGCTCAATACTCGCTACCGCAAACGCTTACGGGCAGATGACCCACCACGCGAGTTAATCGAGGCAATTAGCCATGCCATTGATGATTTACAAAACAGCCGTTTAAGTGAACAAGCCAAAGAACACCGCGCTATCGAACTTGGTGTGTTGTGGGCAGAGCAAGTTTGCCGTGAACATGACTTTCACTGGGCAAGGGTCAACGATGGTGATGAGACGCGTGCTGTTTTTCACGGTGAGTTGGGGATTGTCGCTACCGATAGAAGCATGTACGTAGAACCTACGCCGTATGTCTTTAGGATGCTGGAAAAAGGGCAGGAAAACACCAGTGTGTTGTTGTTTAACATGCTAGGAGAAAAGAGGCAGGAGGCGAAGCCGGGGAGTTATACGCGCATTGGATAAAGCAGTATCAGTTTGTCACTAATTTTCGGCTACTTGCTGTTAGTACCTATTATATCTCAGGTTATCAAAAATCAAAAATGCTCTCAATCAACGCACACACGCAAGTCCCTGCGCGTTGATGCTTGCTATCATCTGGGCTGAAAACCCGGGCAGTCCTGCCAAGTCACGTACCAACGCATAAGGGCGGTTGCGCACGATTTGGTCAGCCCGAAAGAGCGTCACGCCAGCTAAGTGACTGAGTTCGCTGAGGCTGGCTTGGTTGAGGTCGATGCAGTTGCTGGCATGCCTAGCCGACTCGGTTGGCGCTGTGGGCGCAACAGATAAATCAGTGATGACGCTATTACTGCTAGCATTCATGGTGCTAGCATTCGCAGGCGTATCCGCTGTTACGTTGACGCTAATATTGTTGGGGGTGGTTGACGTATTGGGCACACTGCCGACAAGCAAGGTTTCACACGCGACCCCGTCGCCGTCGCCGTCGAGTTGGCGGGCGCTGGCGCTGGTGGGGGCGAGGGTTTCAAAAAACGCTTGGGCGTCTTCCCAACTGGCAAAACTGTCGCAGCGGCGCTCGAGCAATAACTCCTCACAAAACACCCCATCACCGTCTTCATCAAACGCGCCTTGCTGGGCAAGGGGCAACTGCGAGACAAACGCTTGGGCGTCTTCCCAACTGGCAAAATCTTGACAACTGCGTGCTGTGCTGGTGATGACTCGCCCATCCCTGTAGCAGAGGTCGAAATCCGTTTGATTGGTGGCGAACTTGTGTATGACACATACAGGAAGTAGCACACCGAATGCAAGCTGCTTACACATGTTATCTACGAAAGCAATGATAGGTAGGTCATGTTAGTCAAAAATTCTACTGATTTTCACGGCTTTTACGATATTGGAGGGTGTTTCTATGACACCCTCTAACACAAAGGCGAAGTACTTTCAAAGGCTAGAACCTGTGCTTTTGGGACTTGTATTCTACATTTGCGAAGTTATCGCACACTACACTTCTAATCCTGATGGTGGCATTTTAAGTAAAATCGTGTTTCCTTCCAGTTATACAATTTTATTTTTCAATAACATATTTATTACTTTCTTTTTTTCTATAATTTCTTTTAATCTTATTTTTCTTAAATTCAAACGTAAATTGCTTAGCGTTTTTTTAGTTTCTTTTTTTGACTTGTTTCTTTTCTTTCATTTGGCCTTGTTTTATTTTACTCGATGGGGGCGTTGGGAGTGGACTTATTCTTTAGGAATCTTCAATATTTTCATTCTTTCTATTCCTTTTTGTGTATGCCGTGTCATCTTCATCAAAATCTTGCCCCTCGAGCGCTCCAAAGATTTTATAAAGCTCTACCACATTTCTTTCATCATTTTGCTTTTTCTTTTTTTGATTTGAAGTTTCTACAGAGTAGCTTGCATGCTTTTTTGCTTGGGGCGTCAAGCGTGTGCATCGCTGAGTTGGTTGAGCTTGGAAAACAAGGGGGCGAGTTGTGTGTAGGCCTCTCGGAACAGTTGGTACTTGCTTTCGTAATTGCGGGTTGGGGTGTGGCTTTAGTTTGACCCACCCCATCAACAATCCACCAACACATCATCAACAAAAAAAGGACAGAGCATCACCCCTGTCCTTAACGTGTCTTATGCATTTTTGCTGACGTTAACGCATCGCCACCCCATTAGCTTCATTTTGCACCCGCAACACCTCAGCACTGCTGTGTCCGCGCACACTCGGGTCATACATGAGCCACGCTTGACTGGGTAAGGCGGTGAATTGCCCGGGGGTTTCTGCCCGCATGATGTAGGTAAAAGTGAGCGTATCTGACAGGCGGGTGAAGTAAAAGTCGATGCGTTCATCGCGGATGTCGCGGCCATTGTAGGGGTAAGACCAACCGAAAAAGTCGTTGCGTTGGGACTGTCCCTCGAGCATAAACGCTTGGTCATTCTCAATCACCCGAAGTCCTGCTGGCAAAGGTTCATTGACCAGCACGTAACGGTAAGCGTCTTCGGGTTTAAGGGTGACGGTAGCTAACACGTAATCACCGACCTCGAGCATCCCCACAGGTGCCCGTTCGTACACCAAGTCCCCCACGTCATTGGTCGTAGGCACGAGCTTGTTGTATTGCCGATCGATGGCGATGCCGTCATTTCGCGGCGTTAAATCATCTTCGGCAAAAAATTCCACGTTGGCACTAACGTAAGCAGCACCCGTGTTGTCAATCTCGAGGGTATTCTCGCTAGCAATTAGGTCGGTTAGCTCGAGGGTCACACTCTCCCCATTCAACGTAAACGTCTCGGCTATTTCACCATTCACGCGCACGGTCACCTGCTGATTCTCGGTGTCGTCATCAGCAATGAGAAGCGCAGCACGCACGACAGCGGCGGTGTCTTTGGTGGAAAACCAACGGCTACCACGGCGCTCGAGTAGTAGCCAATTGACAATCTTGGCGATGCGGGCGTCTTCTGGGCGCAGGCGGTAGAGGGCTTGCAAACCGTAAGCGGTAGCTTCTACCCGGTCATCGTTCCAAAAGTAACGCGGGGCGGCGCTGTCCCAGTAAGCCACTTGGTCGCGTTCGGTCAGGTCTGCTAGCAACGCATCCAAATAGACCTCAGCTTCGGTGGTGTTACCTGCTTCGATCATGGCGAGGCTAGCGAGTGCCCTGCCGTAAGCGGTCATATCAGAGGTGCTGAAGATACTAGCCAAGCTGCTGATGTCGTCGCCAGCTCGAGCTAACGCATAGTAAGCGTAAGCAGCGGCGTCTGGCTCGAGGGCTGTGAGTTGGTTCTCGAGGTTATTTCTGAGATAATCAAGGGCGCTTTCCAGTACCCAATCACGCACCACATAACCCGCAGCAGAAGCGTCTAATAAACCACTGACCACATACGAGGTGATGAATACGTTGGAATCGTCAAACTGCCAAAATCCCCAACCGCCGTCGTCTTGCTGAAAGTCATAGAGGCGTTTGAGGCCACTAGCAACGAAGTCATCAAGGTTGGCAGCAATCTCGTCAGGGAGTTGGGCGCTCGAGCCAGCTTGGCGGGCTAACACGCTGGGTAAAAAACGGCTCATGGTTTGTTCGGTGCAACCGTACGGATATCCGGCAAGATACGCTAGCGCCGGGGCAACAGCAGCTTGAAAACTGGGGGTGAGTACTACTTGAGCGCGGCTGCTGTTGGTGTCGGTTGTGCTTGGCAAGGTAAACGTCCAGGTGTCACTGCCACGACTGGCCCAGGCGATGCTGTCTCGCACGCCCCTCGGCAACACGGGTAAGGGGACACGCATGGCGTCACTGGCACTTGAAGTCAGGGCAGTGGCGGTTACACTAGCCTCACCCGTATCAGTAGCTTGGACGCTGACATCAGCAGTGACGCGGCCACCTGCGGGGAGTTGGCGTTGGTAGATGGTGTCGCCTGTGGTCGTTAAGTTTTCGGTGGTGAGTTCTAATTGGGCAGTTTGACTATCCTCGAGATTACTCTGCCCAATCACCCGCAAACTGGCTTCGTCACCCCGCACCAAATAAGGCGGTGCCGCTAGGCGTGCAATCACAGGTAAGGTGCTCACCACACTGGCGGTGTTTTGCCCGACGTCATCTTCAAGCGTGATCGCTCTGGCCGTTAAGCGCCATTCGGTCAAGTTATCGGGAAAATCCACCGTGATGGTGCCCGTGCCGCTGCCATCAGTTTCAAAAAACGGCAACCAAAGAATGGTGTCGCGAAAGTCTTCACGCAAATCCGCTTCGGCAAAATCGCTTTTGGCTTGCCCAAACACCGCCGCATCCATCGCTTCTGGGGCGGCCATTGCCCTATCAGCTAAGGGACTCGCCTGCCCAAAGTAGTACCAGTCGCTCGATTCTGTACCCACTACGTTACTGCGCAGGGCGTAAAAATAACCGCGAATATCAGGGGCGTTCTCAGGGCGAATCAGGTAGATGGCTTCATCAACCAAACCCAGGGCCACTTGCGCTTGTACCCCTTCGCCGTCGGCGTTTTGCACTTGCACATCGAACGTACCTGTATCGCCCGGTTGGTAGGTTTCTTGGTCAGAAGTAAGCGTTATCTCCAAAAAGTCCGCCACGGGCGGCACGCGGAAACCTGCCGTTTGGTAGTACATCTGCCCGTCGCCAATCACCACTGCCGAGATGAAACCGTTGGGTGCCATGTCCCTCGTTATCGGCAGTTCGTACGTGTACGCTGAGCCTTGTAGACGAATTAACGCATAATCGTGCAAGTCGCGTCCTTCGCGGCTAATCAGTAACCAACCGTCTTCTACGGGCGATTGCACCACAAACCGTGCCACGTCACCCACTTGATATTCGGGCTTATCGGCTTCTAGTGACAAACTGCTGTACGCCCAATACCAGTTATCCCCTGAGACCCACAGGTTGTCTGAAGCATCGGTTTGCCGCCCCTCGCTATCACGCGCTGTCGCCGTTAGGGTGTAACTGCCAGCGGTGTCGTAGGCAACGGTTAAGGTAGCAAGGCCATCCACATCGGTGCGGCCAGTTGCCACAATGGGGGCGTCTTCTTGACTGCCTACGTTGCGTACCCAAAACGAACGCACAGCCGCTAGCTCAAAGGGCACACTGACGGGGTCACCTTGGAGGGTTTCTGCCCGTACTGTCACGGTAACGTCTTCGCCTTCGTTAACGGCGTAGCGGTTGGTGTCTACTGCCATGACGATAGCTGCTCGGTAGGCAATCAGGGAACCGCTGCTAGTGATTTCGCGGCGGGCTTCGTCGGTGACGCCTGCTTGCACGGTGATTTGATAGTCTTGGCTGTCTTCAGGCAAAGAAACCTCGAGCACCAAATTCCCCTCAGCATCGAGCACACCCTCACCGCGTTCAATGACTTCGCTGTCGTAAAAACCTCCATAAAAGCCACTGTAATTGTAGTCTTCATAAAAACCGAAGCTCGAGCGATACCGAAAGCGGTAATAAGGCTGTTTAAGCACCGCATAGGTCACATCACCGCCCGCTACTGCCCCACCAAAGAGATATTCAGCAGCAATTGTCACCGTGGCCGTGTCGCCTTGAATATTGCTGTTGTCATCGGCTGTGACCGTCACGCGGTATTCGGGTTTTTGGTACTCGAGCACCTCAAACCCCCCGTAATACGACGAACCCGCTAAGCGCACTTCGATGTTGTAATACCCCAAGGGCGGTTCACTGGCTAGTAATAACGACCCTGCAAAACTGCCATAAGTATCCGTCGTGAGCGTCTCTTGCCAGATTTCTGTACCGTCAGCATCGCGTACAATAGCTTGCACGTCACGCTCAGCGAGGGGTACCAAATCATCAGCAGTGCGAGCTGTACCCTTAAAAAACACCTCTTGCCCAGGACGATAAACAGGCCTGTCACTGTGAATGTAGACCTTGCTAGCATCCACATTCCAACGCGACCAATACGCACCACTAAACGCCCACGCATCCCCAAAACGCGCCGCCACAAAGACGTCTTCGGGCAAGTCTGGGGTAGCAAATTCCGTCAAGCCTTGATCACTAGCTAAACCTTCGGCGTAAAGGTCACTATCATCCATCAGAAAAATCTGTGCCCGACGGGGTGAACCGTCGCTACTAGCGGCAGTGTAGGTAAGGACTGTGTCTTGATCGGTTTTGACCACCATGCTGAGGTCGGTGACTAAGATGAGCGTAGCAGAGGAAGCCTGCCCGTAATCGATTTGGGCAAAGTACATGCCAGCAGGTAATGTACCTAGCTCGAGCATGTTGTAGGTTCTACCTGCTGGTGTACGTACAGAAATGCTACGGAGGCGCTCGAGTGATAAGTCGTCACTACTCTCGAAAGAACGCGGCCCGCCCATCGACAACACCTGTTCCGGATCGCGTAAGCGGTAGAGCGTCACCTCGGCTTGGCTACTCGCAGGCATATAGTAGTTCAAGGAGATGGTGTCACCAGGGTTATACGTACCACCACCGTACAGCGCCACGTTCGCATTTTGCGCCAAGGTACTGTGTGCTGCCCCCAAACTGACGAGCACGACCGCCAACCAACCAAGATAGCTATGCCATTTCATTGTTGCCTCTTTTCTTATTACTGTAAGCGTGTTGTTGCAGTTGACGTTCAGCAATGCTGACAGCGGACGTGCCGGAATATGCAAGCTACTGACAGGTTGTGATGCTCGCTGTCGTGATGCTCGCTGTCGTGATGCTCGGTTGTATGTCTCAGTAGCTACGCATCAACACCCAACACACGACTTGTTATCTCATAAGAACACGCTGAACTGAAAGCAGTCTGAACGTTACCGCTTGAGGCTCGAGCATCAATCCAAAATCTTCCAACGGAAAAACCCCATGAAGTTGGGGTTACTCGCCAGCGGATGCCAACTAGGGTCTGGGTGTTGCGCCAACGTATCTAAGCTGAGCAGACGCACTTCGCCACCCTCTTCTGGGCTTGCCCCCGTGTGATAGACAACCATGCCGTCTCCCAAGTAGACCATGCTGTGATAGCCGGAGCCTTCGGCGAGGGGATGCATAAAAAACAGCAAGTCCCCCCGGGCGGCAGTTTGTACGGTTCTGCCGAGGAAGACGCTCGAGAACCGCATCAACTCCCCAGCGGTGGCTGCGCCTACAATGCGCCCTTCGGCCACATCCAAAGGGTCATAGGCTCCTGGCGCAATCCGAAAGGCACTGCGCGAGAGCACGGGCAAAGGATACGTCACCGTTTTGACAGGCGGCATAGTGAGCGTCGGCAAGTAGGCAAACTGGCTAAACCACGTGGGCGTTTTGGGGGCGAGGGCTTGCACAAACGCAAAACGCAACAACCCCGAGCAGTCTTGCGCGTGCCACGTGGGACTGGGCGCGGCATATTGGGCTTCAGCCACAGCAGCAAACCAATCACGAAAAGCGGCTCGTTCGCTTTCGCTGTGAATTTCAACGATGTCGGGAAACCCATCTTGGTCACTGTCGACAAAGCGGTCGTCAACGCGGTCTCGAGCTGGGTTCGACGCCAAAGCTAGCCCCAGCAGTAAAAATAACAACAACCCTAGTTTCATCCACAACCTCCTTATGGTTGCGTGACGTTGTGCGAAACGTTGGCTGAAGTATAGCAAGCAATTGTGAAGTTGTACTGCAAAAACGCCTTGCAACAATCTTGGCAAAAAAAGAGACCGCCAGCATATACTCGCGGTCTCAGATGGCTTGATTTGAATGGCGTAATGACTCAGTGACGAATCTCTAATCGAATTTCTAATAGACCTCTTGCGAAAGTATCAACCGAACCATGCAACAGCCCTTTGTCATCAGCAACAAATTGATTTTTGCAAGAGCTTTAATAAGGTATATCTATCCGTCACTCGATCTATCAGTCACGTTCATCAGTTACGTTGTTTACTAGTTGCATTGCCCCGCAGTATCGTCAGGATCGGGATAGTAAATCGGCGTCATGGCGCTACAACCGACGCCACTAGCTGCCGTCGTGCCCGTGCTGCCGCCCCAGTTGTCGAACGCCAACCCGTAAGGCGCACCCGACTGTCGCATGCCTTCACCAAAGGTTGCCCGTCCCACGCGGTCATCGGTACCGGTGAACGAGGTGAGCAAGACGTTGGTGTTGACATCATCGTAACCCAACTCGCGGCTGCCGCCGTTTTGGATGGTGGTGTAGGCAAACTCGCCCAAAGCGTCATAGATGACAATGCCTGCAAAGTTAGCCTCACCGGGAATATTGCGCACTACGACCTGATTTTGCATCGTGCCACGTGAGACCAAACGCCCTCCGTCGCGCACATCGATGGCGACGTTTTCTGCCATGTGAACCGTTATGCCGGGGGCTAAGGTCAAGCTGGCGTCACCACTGACAGACAGGGCTGGGGTACTGAGTTCTCGAGTAACCACAAACGGTACGTCAATTGCTTCCCAGGTAACTTCACCTGCGACCCCGCCATAACGCGGATTGACGAACACCGCATCCACATCATTACCCGTGTAGGTGTTGTCAGCGTCGAACGCATACGCATTGGGAGTGTCGGTAGCGGCAGCACCGAGGGCATTTTCAGTAAACGTACTATTGTCAATCGCCATCAGTGAGGCATCGTCGTCACTGAACATGCCGTAACCCGCCCCGCGCCGCAAGGTGCTGTTTGTGAGCCGTAAGGTGCTGTCGTCGCGCACAGTGAGGTTAGCGGGGGCGTCATAGTTGGAGCTAGTGACATCGCGGCTGCCTGCGTATTCGATGGTGACGTGCTCGAGCTGCCCGTCACCATTACGCAGAGCAAGTCCAGCCCACGCGCCCGCTTCGGGATTCACAGCCGTCAAGATAATGGGCAAGTCAGCGATACCCACTGCCCGAAGTTCGCCTGTAACCTCAAAAAACTCACCGTCTTCAAACGCCATCACCACACCTGGTTCAATGGTCAAAATGCCAGCATCACGCACTTGGTAGATGCGCGGGAAGGGGTCGACATCGACGATGTAATCTACACAGTCCATGGGTTCGCTGCGGTTTTCGAGCACCACCTCATTTTCAATACGGGTTTCGCCAAAGTCGGTGAGGCGTTCTGGCTCGAGGCAACGCCTGCCTTCTACGGTGATCGTTACAGTGGCTCGAGCACTGGCATCATTCACATCTGTTGCTGTGAGGATAGCCGTGTAATCGCCTGCTGCGGCGTAGGTGTGTACCTGTTCGCCCATCTCGCAGTCGTCGATGGTGTAGTCAACCGTGCCGTCATCATCAACGTCTAACGTGCAAGTGACTTGGTCACCATCGCTGTCACGCACATCCCAAGCGAAGCTCACGTTTAAACCGTCAGCGTTTTGGGTGGCTGTAAACGTGGAAATTGTCGGTGGATTGTTTTCGATGGGGTCAATGGGATCGATGGGATCTTCACTTGTCTCAGAACACCCCACGAGCAAAACGAAGCCAAACAAAACAAGCAAAGTAGGACGAAGTTTTATGAGCATAAGCGCCTCCTAGCAATACGAAAACGTCACACGCACGCTCACGCATCTGCGGTCGTGTGTGTCGTGATGGCTTAACGTTTTTCTGAGATTGCTTATACGTCACACCCGAGCGCGTGCGTTGGTTGAGAGAATCCCACTAACGAAACACTGAAGCTTGTTATGGGCGCTCAACACGTTGGTTGTCTTAGACTGGTAATGCTAGCAAAGGCTGTATAATAGCAGTTTAATTTCCAATTAACGCACATGAAGCTCGAGGTGATGGGTATAACCTTCGCTCATCTCATGCCTCACAGACATACAGCAGTCGCCAACTCAATCAGGACATCTAGGAGATGGTTTTTTCTACCTCGAGTAGGCATCAAGATACATGTGATGGTCATCAAGGTGTATGGGTTCACTTGACGATGGCTATACAGACATACGGTTCAATCCACTCGAGGTTACATTGGCGGTACACCACCAAGCAAACGCAACTACCGCGCAACACTCACCAACATGTGATGACCCTGTGCACATTGCCTCGTGTATGTTTTCAGTTTAGGGATTTTTGTTACTGCCCTCGAGCGGTACTGCTGCCCCACGGCTGGTTAAGTAGACCGTTTCACCTGGTTGCACCGGACAACGTGGCCCTGTGTGCACGATGACGCTTTTGGTCACGCTCAGAGCGTTACGCTGCACCGCGCCGCTAAGGGCGTGATTAGGCAAGACGGCATCGTCGTCGGCGTGCTCGAGCTGACACACAAACGTCAAATCATGACCTTTGAAGTTGCGGCTGATGACCGTTGCAGGTACATTCGTAGGCACATCGCTAAAATCAATGTCTTCCGGGCGCAGTGATAGCATCACACTGCCACTAGCAGGTTTGGTGAGGTGCAATTCTCCCAAAGCACTGTCTGCGCGCTGCCCCTCAGCTTGGGCGCGCAAGATGTTGGTATGACCCAAAAAATTCGCCACAAACGCGGTGCGCGGTTTTAAATACACATCTTCAGGTTTACCCAGTTGTTCCAAGTGACCTTGGCGCATCACCACTAGTCTATCGGCAAAGGTCATGGCTTCTTCTTGATCGTGAGTAACCAAAATAGCAGTAGTCTGTGAGCGTTTGAGGATGCGCCGCACTTCGTCGCGGGTGCTTTCGCGCAGCGCCGCGTCTAAGTTGCTAAAAGGTTCATCAAGGAGCATCACAGTGGGTTTGGGGGCAAGCGCCCTTGCTAGTGCCACCCGCTGCTGCTGCCCACCAGAAAGTTGGTGCGGGTAGCGTTTGCTAAAGATATTAAGCCCCACTAAGTCAATGACGTCCTTTGCCCGCGATAAGCGTTCCCGTTTGGGTAGGGCGTGCAAGCCAAACATGACATTTTGCAAGACCGTCAAGTGTGGAAACAGAGCATAGTCCTGAAAGACAAACCCCAATTGCCGTT
>CAZKAZ010000083.1:0-12266 GCA_964550765.1 uncultured bacterium
TGGTGACTTATATCGGGGGCGAATGCTGGTATCGGGGGCGAATGCTGGCGGCTCAGTGGGTTATACTGGCGTCATATCATTGTAAACCCCTAGTTTTGTCTAAGGAGACACGTTATGAAACGCCGGGAATTTTTGAAAAAAGGGGCAGTCGTCGCGGCCTCGAGCACCCTGTCTGCCAACGTTTTTGCCCAAGGTAGCGGCACAATAAACGCCGAAATGGTGTCGTCGTTTCCGACGGTGGCTAGCATCATCGTGGGCACCGCCGAAAGTTTTGCGGAGAATATTCGCGCCATGACCGACGGCGACCTTGACATCACGGTGTATCCTGCGGGCGCGCAAGTAGGGGCGTTTGAAGTTTACGACGCAGTAGCTAGTGGCGCGTTTGAGATGGGACACAGCCCGTCTTATTACTACATTGGCAAAAACTCGGCCAATGCCTTTTTTACGGCTATTCCTTTTGGCCTCAATACCCAACTGCAAAACGCGTGGTTACTTTATGGTGGTGGCCGCGAACTGTGGAACGATGTGAGTGCTCCCGATGGTCTGGTGGTGTTTCCAGCGGGCAACAGTGGCATGCAAACGGGTGGTTGGTTCCGCCGGGAAATCAATACCCTCGAAGACTTGCAAGGGTTGCGCATGCGCGTGCCTGGTTTGGGCGGCGAAGTGATGTCTCGAGCAGGTGTCAACGTGCAAGTGATTCCTGGTAATGAAGTGTTTATTGCTTTAGAACGCGGCACGATTGATGCGGTGGAATGGGTGGGGCCTTTTGATGACGAAATGATGGGTTTCCAGCGCATTGCCCCCTATTACTATCAACCCGGTTGGCACGAAGCAGGCGCAAGTTTGGGGATGTACATTAACCAAGACTTTTTTGAGGGTCTACCTGCGGATATACAAGCCATCGTCGAAACAGCCGCTTTGCGTGCCAACAGCGACATGCAAGCCGAGTACGATGCCGCCAACGGGGCTGCTTATCTGCGTTTGATTGAAGCGGGCGCTGAACCTAGGGTCATTCCCGATGCCATTTTGGCGCGTTTTGCAGAAATCATGGATGAGATTCACCAAAGCAACATCGACACCAATCCGGATTACGCTCGTGTGTATGAAAACTGGTCAGCGTTCAAAACAACTGCCCAAAGTTACAACCGCGCAGGCGACTTTAACTTCTTGCAGTTCTTGTACCGCGACGACACCTAAAGTAAGGATGCCCGCGTTCGGCTGAGGGTTTAGGCTGAACGCGTTTTTTATGTTTTTTTCGACTGTTTTGTTCGTGCTTGCTGCCGTCATGATGCTCGTGGTGTGGCGGCGGCAACGTTTGGCTCGAGCGAATAGCCAACAGGCGCAAACGATGCTCGAGCACCGCCAACCCCTTGCCACTGTCGCCCGTGAACAACTGCCCGAGGTGATGCAGCGTTACCTCGAGCATGTCCTCATCGACACCACCCCCATCACCGCTTTGCACGCCCAGCAGCGGGGTACGTTTGACCTCAACGACACCTGGCAACCGTTTCGTGCTAGCCACATCGTCACGGTGAACCCGCCTCAGTTTCGTTGGACAGCAAGCATTCGTGCTGGTATTGGCGTGGACGCTCAGGTCGTTGACCGTTACCAACAGCGTATAGGTGGCCTCGAGGCACACTTGCTTGGTGCGTTTGCCATCACTACCGTGCAAGACACCACTGCCATCAACACAGGTGAATTGATGCGTTACTTTGCCGAAATGCCTTGGTATCCGACAGGGTTCTTAGATGAACATGTGCGCTGGCATGGTGAGGCGAATGACCATCAGGCGACTGCTACGCTCAGCGACGGCGATGTTGACGCCACCATCACCTTTTTTGTCAATGACAATAATGAGATTGAGCGCATCGAAGGGCAACGTTACAAGGGCACCGAAGATGATGCCAAGGTTGAGCAGTGGCGGGGGCGTTTTTGGGATTATCAACTCATTGACGGCGTACGTGTACCCACCCAAGGTGAAGTCATGTGGGTAGAAGACGGTCACGAACAACCCTACTGGCGCGGCCATATCGAAAGTATCACCTTTTATCGTGACATCCCCTAATTATTGTCACGTACCCTAGGGTGATGGGTGATTCACTAGTTTCATCTTTGCGTATGTGGTTTGTGGCACACTAAAGCATGAAAATCACGCTTGATGTTGCTAAGCTCGAGCAAGAAGGCAAAATTACTGCTGAACAACGTCAGTGGCTCGAGCACCTCGCAGACACCAAGAACAGTGTTGGTAACGGGGTAAACATCCTCGTGGGTTTCGGGGTGATTGCGGTGACGGCGGGGTTGATGGCGTTACTGCCCTCGAGCGGTACTGCCATTATTGTGGGTGTGCTCTTGTGGGGCGCGGGTTACCGTATCAACCGCCATACCCGTGATTGGCGCGTTTTGGCAGAAATCTGTGTGCTGATTGGGGCGCTACTGGTCTCAGCGGGTTTGCTGGCCAGTTTTGACTTTGCCCGTGAGAGTTTTGTGTTGGTGAGCGTGTTGTTTATTATTGCGGCGGCGGTCATCAAAAGCCAGCTACTTGCCGTGCTTTCTGCGTGGGCGATTTTTTTTAGTATCGGTGCGATGACGGGCTATTTTGCTGGTGGGTATTACTTAGGTGTCGAAGCCCCTACCATCACCGTGCTCCTTTTTAGTGCTTTGGCGCTAGGGGCGTTTTATCTCTCCAAAAATCTAGATAATGGCTATGACAGGCTGGCGTTGAGTTTCTCGAGGATGTGTTTGATTCTCGTTAACTTCGGTTTTTGGGTGGGGTCGCTCTGGGGCGATAGTGACCTCGGTGTGCATGTGTTTTCGATTACCTGGGCTATCGCCCTCGTGGCTGTTGGGGTGTGGGCAGTGCGCACGCAGCGCCGTTTTGTGGTGAATACGGTTACCACTTTTGGGTCAATTCACTTTTATACCCAGTGGTTTGAAAGCATCGGGGCGCAACCTTGGGCGGTGTTTGTAGCTGGGCTTATCACCATCGGGGTGGCGCTGGCGTTGTGGCGTTATAACCAACTGGTGCAAGCGCATTTGCAAAAACCTGTGTAGGGCAGTAGGTGAGTGGCTCGAGCTACCCCCATCTCACCTCACATGTAGGTTGATTACGTTGAATCGGCGTCGGCTAAAACTTTCATTATTTGGCGTATTGCCCCCAAATGATACGCACTGTGCACCACAATCGCTAACGCGTCGCCAATCTCAACATCGTCCCAGGTATTAATGTTTTTAATATGGTTTTTAACCTCTTGATAGTTTGTTTTCAAGTCGCTTTTAAGCGCATTCCAAGCGTCTTCTGAAACCGTTTGCTGCTGCCACGTTTCGTCCCAGTTCACATCTTTCGTTGTGCGCCCCTGCATGTGTTTTAGAAGCAGGTCTATGTAAAAGCGAGTGTGCTCTACGTGTGCTGCTAGCGTCATGCCCTCATTGGCTATCGGTGTGGAAGCTTGTTCAGCAGAGATTGCTTGACAGGCGTCAAAAAAGCTGACGTTTGTGTCCAAGTAAGCAGTTGGGAACTCGGGCGTACCTTCAAAGGTTTCGGTCAGAAAGAAAAGTAAGTTGTTAACAAAATCTTCGGACTGGATGGTTGCCGACATATAGTCTCCTAAACGTTAGGGCGCGGTTTATCTTGGGCGCTTGAGATTGGTCAAGTCTGAGGGTGGCAATGATAGCTGTCTAAAAGCAGGAATTACTTTTGAGAAAATATCAATTTTTTATACATTTATGACATAGCCTTACTATCGCTACCACCTGTCAACCAGTAAACACAAGTAAAAAAAGGGCAACGCAGCGCGTCACCCTAGGATTTTGGCCAGTGCTCGAGAAAGTCGTTTAATCTTCGTGTTCTTCTTCGCCTTCGCTTGCAGCGTTGAGGCTACCGAGCATCATCAAGGATTCTTCGTAGCGTTCTTCGACCACATCCCAGTTGACGATGTCCCAGATTTCCTCGAGGTACTCACTCCTGCGGTTGCGATAATCCAAGTAATACGCGTGTTCCCACAGGTCAATCCCGAGTACCGGCGGCGCACCGACCATGAGTGGGCTGTCTTGGTTGGCTGTGGTCATCACGCCCAATTCACCAGCTGGCGTGAGCACTAACCAAACCCAGCCCGAACCAAAATGGCTATTAGCAGCTTGCAGCATTTCGGTTTTGAGGCCGTCGATGCCGCCAAATGTTTCCCGAATGGCCATCGCTACTTCGCCCGTAGGTTCTTTGCTGCCGCCCGGGGCAATCCACTGCCAAAAGAGGGTGTGGTTGTAGTGACCACCCGCGTGACGGCGCACCGCCGTGCGAACAGCCTCGGGCAGTGTACCAATACCTGCTAGCAACTCAGCGGGGGTCATGTCGTGAGTGCTGTTGTAGTTTTTGAGGGCGCTATTGAGGCTACTGACATAGCCCTGATGGTGGCGACCATGGTGCAGTTCCATGGTTTCTTTGCCGATGATAGGCTCGAGTGCCCCAGTGCCGTACCCGAGTGCGGGCAACTTGAAGGGGTAGGTATCTTCGGCTGAGCGGTAGTTAAACGCCGGACGGCGCGGTAAGACGATGGCGTTGATGATGCCGCCAACACCGAGGGCAGCCACTGCGCCTACTCCAAGTTTCATGAGGCTTCTGCGGCTGAGCGTCTGATTGGGCATCCACGGGGATGGTGTGGTCATAGTTCCTCCTGATGCGTATACATAAGATTAGGCACACAAGACTAGACTGCTGTAGGCACGTGTTTGCGTGCTGAGTAGGGCGTCTGAGTAGGGCGTCCAAGTATGGCGTCAGTGTACCGCTACACGCGCACCGACGGCAGGGATTCTGCCTAATTATTGTGACATATTGTAACAGCGTTTGTTCTGTAGCACGGGTTCAAGGTGTCACTCCCCCGATGATGGGTTTATATCCTCCGTCTGTGATGGTGTTTCTATGATGGCGTCTCTACGATGGTGTTTCTATGATGGCATCGATGTCAGTGTCACTGATGCCCACCCTGACAGCAGCAGCACGCATTTCTTGCCAAGTGTTGGCGTCTAAGGGAATGCCTTTGCTGCGGGTTTCGCGGTGATGTTTTTCCGGTTCGCCCGGTACCATCACAGGCTTTTCAGGGTCTTGCGGTGGGGAGGCTTTGGCGTAGTCGATCATGGCTGCGACCTCGTGAGCAAAAAAGTCACTGTCCACAAAACGGGTGGGTTCCAAAATAATCGTCAACATGCTGTTGATGATGCCGCCTTCTTGCGGGTTCGTGGGTTGAATGGTACCGCCACCGCCGAGCACACCCGCGAGCAGTTCGCACACGAGTGCTAGCCCGTAGCCTTTGTGACCACTTAACGCCCCGCCAAAAGGTAGCAGTGCGCCCATCGGTTCTGTGAACATCACATTTGGGTCGCGGCTGGGGTTGCCTTCGCTATCAATAATGGCACCTTCTGGTGCGGGCACGCCTTGGTTTTTGGCCACTCGAGCTTTCCCCAGTGCAATCGCACTCGTTGCCATATCGAGCAGCACAGGGGTTTCCCCAGGAATGGCAATACACACCGGATTGGTCACAAACCTGGCGTCACTGCCGCCAAAGGGAGCCACAATCGGCTTGTGGTCAGTCACATTCACAAAGTGCAAAGAGATAAGGCCTGCTGCCAGGCTCTGTTCACCATACGTGCCAACGCGTCCAATGTGATGGGCGTTGCGCAAGGTCATGGCCACTAAGCCAAGTTTTTTGGCGCGTTTGAGGGCAACGTCCATGGCTTCTTTAGCGAGTCGTTGCCCGTAGCCCCTGCCACCATCGATGCAGATGATATTGCCGCTATCTTGCACTAAGGTAAGGGGTTGGTTGGCTTTGACCAGACCCGCTTGAATATGCTTGACGTAGGTAGGAATGAGCCCCACGCCGTGACTGTCGTGTCCGGTGAGGTTAGCCTGCACCAGATGCTCGGCGACGGTGTGCGCTTCGTAGTCGCTGCTGCCTGTTTGGGTCAGTACCCGACTGACAAACGCCGTCAGGGCTGCAGGCGAGAGGAGTGTTTCTGACGTTGTTTCTGGCATACGCTCGAGTATACTCTCCTGCACCACAGCCGAGTGCTAGACTAATTCATGCTCCGCCGTCTGTCTTTGTTTGCTGTTTGGCTCGTGCTGTTTGTGCTCGTAAGCTGTGCGCCGCGTTCAAACACCGCCGTTATCATCGCGCCGCCGCCTTTTGAAATCACCGCCATCACCGTGCCGCCGGAAATCATCATCAACAGCATTCCGGGGACGCTCGAGGTCTACTGGCAAGGCAACCCCACGCCGCCCTTATACATTGACATTCAACACGTCCGCTGCGCCGAAAACGCCGTCTGCCGCGACCTCACCCGCCGCGTGTCTATCGAGGCCAACCGCACGACGGTGCGTTACCGCTGCGCGTATCGTGGGAGAGAAGAAGCCAACTACGACGTGATTTTGGGGATTCGGCTTCTTGATGAGGGGGGACGCTCGAGCCAGCAAAGCGTGGTGCGGGTACGCTGCGTGGTGTGATGACTATGTGGTGTGATGGCTACGCCGTCAATATGACGCTGTCAACATAATGTCAGCGTCATTTTTACGTCATGGTTGTAGTGTCATACCTAATGGTTGTAGTGTCACACCCAACCAATAACCACCGACAATTAACGCCTACAACGCAAGCAGTGTAAACGGAAAACTTCGACGTCTATTTTTTATTGGCTACTGAAGTCCGTCGTATCCTAACTGCCGCCACGCTTCATACAGACAAACACCAACACTCACCGCCAAATTGAGCGAGCGCGCACTCGGCTGCATGGGAATGCGTAGTTGTGGGGTGAGGTTGCGCACGCTCTCAGGCAAACCGCGTGATTCAGGACCAAACAAGAGCACATCACCTGCTTGAAATTGGGTGTCGCTGTGGGTTTGCTTGCCTTTGGTGGTCAGCGAAAACACCCGCTTGTTGGCAAATTGTTCTTGGAACATGGCATAGAACGCAGCAAAGTCGGCGTGAATGGTGGTGTCGACCTCGTGCCAGTAGTCCATACCAGCACGTTTAAGCGCGTCATCACTGAGGCGAAACCCCAGTGGGCGAATCAGGTGCAACGGGGTGTTCGTTACCAAGCAGGTGCGGGCGATGTTGCCGGCGTTGCCAGCAATTTCTGGTTCTAACAGGGCGACGATCAGCTGACTCATAGGCTGAATGTATCACTCTGCTGCGTAAGGCTGTTAGACTGAACCTGTTTTGGAACTGATTGTCAGCCATCAACAACCGGACTTTGATGCCCTTGCCGCGACGGTCTTAGCACGGTTATTACATCCGGGTGCCAAAGCGGTCATCGTCGGTAGGCCGTATGGTGACGTGCGCGATTTTATGCACCTTTACCGCGACGCCCTTGACCTCGATGATATGGATGCCCTCGAGCTATCTGCCGTGAAAAGTCTGGTAGTGGTCGATACCGCCTCCGCTGAACGGTTGGGCGAATTTGCAGACCTGGCGCGGCGTGTCCCTGTTACTGTCTATGACCATCACCCCAAAGACGGCGGTGACGTGGCGGCAGTCGCAGGGGTGCACCGTGAAGTGGGTTCTACTGTGACGATTTTGGCGTTGATGCTGCAAGCCCGTAAAATACATGTGCCAGCGGCGCTTGCCACGGTGGGTTTGCTGGGTATTCACACCGATACCGGGCATCTGACGTATCCGCACACCCACCGTGATGATCACGTGGCAGCGGCGTATTTGCTCGATTGTGGGGCGAGCCTCGAGACAGTAGCGCGTTTTTCCAAAGAGACCTACAACTTTGAACAGCGCGTGTTGTTTACCGATTTGCTCAATTCTGCGCACGTTGAACCCTTGCCAGCAGGGGCGGTAGTAGTGGCCACAGCGACGCGGGAAGACTATATTGCCGACGTTGCCCCGATGACGCACGAACTGTTGAGTTTGTACAGTGCCGAGGTTGCCCTGGTGATTTTGCGCATGGCCGATAAAACCCTGCTGATTGCTCGGGCGCGGCCAGGGTTTGATGTGGCCAAGGTACTGCGGGAAGCTTTTGATGGCGGCGGACACGCCAGTGCGGCGTTTGCTAGTACCCACGTGAGTATTGCAGACGCCAAAAAGCAATTTCTCGAGCACCTTGCCCGGCAAGGTCATGCCCTTACAGCCAAAGATTTGATGAGCACGCCGGTTAAAACCATTCCCCAAGATGCCAGTGCGGCTGAAGCGGCGCGGTTACTCGAGCGTTTTGGTCACAACGGCGTGCCTGTTATGCAACAAGGAGAACTGGTCGGGATGGTCTCGAGCCGCGACGTGAGCCGCGCTTTGCGTCACGACCTGGGGCATGTGCCAGTATCTAGCATCATGACCAAAGACGTCATTACGGCTACCGAAGACACCAGCAAAAACGACCTCGAAGCCCGCATTATTGACCACAACATTGGCCGTTTGCCGATTGTGCGCCACAGTGCCGATGGCACAAGTACGGTAATAGGTATCGTCACCCGCAGTGACCTGATTGCCCATGCTCACGCCGCTAAACCCAGTGACGGCGACCCGCAACACTTGGCGCAGACCGTCCTCAAGCGTTTGCCGACGGCACTCACCAACACCATCGAACGCGCCAGCCATGTGGCCAGAATGCAAGCCACTGACCATCCGAATGTGGCGCTGTATGTGGTGGGGGGAACCGTGCGTGACGCGTTGATTGGGCGCAGCAGTGATGACTTGGATTTTGTACTCGAGCACGCCGACGTGCCCACGTTCGTAAAAGCGCTACAAGCGCAACTCGGCGGTGACATATCTTGCCACGATGCTTTTGGCACCTGCACCTTGGCGCTTGAGAGTGGCGTGATGATTGACGTGGCAACCGCTCGAGATGAATATTACCGTCACCCGGGGGCGCTGCCGAGTGTCGCCCAAAGCAACCTACCCCGCGACCTCGCTCGGCGCGACTTCACCATTAACACCTTGGCGCTCAAGCTCTATCCGCAACCGCAAATCTTAATTGACCGTCACGGGGCGCTGCGCGACTTAGATAGCAAAGTGTTACGCACCCTGCACCCGTTGTCGTTTGTTGAAGACCCTACGCGCATTGTGCGAGCAGCACGCTTGGCAGGTCGCTTGGGGTTTCGGCTTTCGGCAGCTACGAGGGAACAGATGCAGCGGGCGCTCGAGCCGTCTGTCTTAAAGCACATCAGTCAAAACCGCCTCATGAACGAATTGCATTTGGCGTGTCAGGAAACCCAGGTGCTGCCTGCGCTCGAGCCGCTCGTTACTGTGGGGGCGCTCGAGGCTATGTACAACGTGCAGTTAACCGACGCGGTGCGGGAGATGATTGCCTTTTTGGATCGGCTGCGCATTCGGGCGGCCAATCGGCGCACAGCCTTGATGGCGCCTGCTGCAAATCCGGTAGCAGCCGCAGATAATACGGATACTTCAACCGCAAATGAGCATACGCCTGTTGCAACTGACGTAACTACTACTAACGTAACTACTACGGACATAACCACTACTGACATAACTACTGATGTAACCAATGATGTAACCAACGTAGATTTTGCCAGCGAGTTGGCTTACGCGCCCAGTGACGCTGAAGACGGCTTGAGTGAAAGTTACCTGTTGGCGCTCATGCTCAGCCAAAACCAGCCAGACCCCAACCAGTGGACCAAAAAACGGGTCGAGATGCACAAACTCGTGCAGCAGTTATTGACCGCTGAGGTGCTCGAGGAAGATGACTATCACCGCTTGTCGCCCGCTGCCAAGCAACTGCTTTTTGCGGCCAGAAGTGACTTTCGCGCCCAAGCCAGCCAGCTTGAACATGTGCCACCACGCCGAAAATTGCGCGGGCAGGACGTGTTAGAGTTAGGGCTTGAAAGTGGCCCTGCAGTTGGTAAAGTGCTCGCCCAAGTGGCTGCAGCACGCAAACGTGGTGAGGTCACACAGTTTGCAGACGAACTTGATTTAGCGAAGCGCTTAGTCGCCCAAAGGCAACCCCCAGTAGGTGGCGGCGCATCTGAGGAGAAAGCATGATTCTGGATTACCTACGCGGCTTTTACAACTCGAGCGACGTGGTCATTGTCTCTATCATTATGGTGTTTGCGTTAATGTTTCACAACATTGTGCAAGCGTGGGTGGCGTCTAAGTTGGGCGATGCTAGCCCCAAGTTTTCGGGTTATCTCAACCTAGACCCCCCGCAGCACCTCGAGCCAGTAGGTGTGGTGCTGTTGTTTTTACTTGGTTTTGGTTGGCCCAAACAAATTCCCGTCAACAGTCGCAATTATCCCGGCAGAGGCCGCAAAGAAGCTTTGGTCTGGTATGCAGGGCCAGCGGCATATTTGTTGGTTGCTTTGGTGTGTGTGATTGTGGCGACGTTTTTGGCCAGTTTTAGTAGCCCTCAACTGGCGCGTTCGTTTGTGCTCACAGCATCCGTTGCCACCGTGCACGCGGTCATCAACTTGTTTCCGGTTTATCCGCTAGACGGTGCCAAAGCTGCCATCGCTTGGGGCAACCCCGATGTGCGGCGTTTGGTGCGGCAAGTACAGTCATATGGCCTCATTGGGTTCATCGTGATTTTTATGTTGCTTTCGTATACGGGCATTTTGGGCGCGTTGCAACGGCTTTTTTTGGGCTTGTTTTTCAACATTGCCCGCTTTTTGGTAGGCGGCTAGTTGTTAGACCTGCTTCGCACCTCGCCGCTAGGGTTTGCACTTCTAGCGGCGGTTTTACTTGTTAGCCTCGCGTTTCATGAACTTGCTCACGCGTTTGCGGCTGACCGCATGGGCGACAAAACCGCCCGGCATCAAGGGCGTTTGACGTTTGACCCCCTCAAGCATTTAGACCCCCTTGGGACATTACTGATCTTTTTTGCAGGCTTCGGCTGGGCGCGACCTGTGCCCATTCAACCCGCGAATTTTCGGCATTACCGCACGGGCATGTTCATCGTGGCGATAGCGGGCGTGCTGGTAAACATCACCGTTGCCTTGTTGGCACTAGCAGTACTTGCAGGGTTGGGGTTGCGTTTGGGAGATGTTGGCCTGACGGTGCTACCCGGTTCAAACGCCGATGTGCTCAGTCAAAGTCAGGTGGGTAATGGTGTTTTGTCGGCGTTACTGTTTGCAGCTCGCATCAACATCATTTTGACGGTTTTTAACCTGATTCCGGTGCCGCCACTAGACGGGTCAAAAGCGTTGGGAGCGCTCCTACCTAAGAACTTACAACGGGCGTTGTGGCAGCTCGAGCGCTTCGGTTTTTTATTTGTCATCGTCATTTTGGTGGGGTTTCGTGACCAAGTGTCGCAACTCATCGACGCGGTGATGGTCACCCTTTTTCGTTTTATTTTGTGAGTCAGCATTGCTTATGAAACAGCGTAGCTTGTGAGCCAGCAAAAAGCTTTCGGTGCGTTTTACACCGCCCAACATGTGGCAGATTTTTTGGTTTCTTGGGCGCTCCGCGATGAGGCTGACGTGGTGTGTGACCCCAGTTTTGGCGGTGGGGTGTTTTTGGAAGCCGCTGCTACCCGTCTCACGGCGTTAGGGGGAAGTGCCGAAACGGTCTATGGCGTTGAACTCGATCAAAACGTGCACGCTAGAATTAGCCGCGAATTAGCTGAGCAGTACGATATTCCTGCTACCAACTTGCTCTGGCGCGATTTTTTTGCCGTTCAGCCGGGAGACGTGCCGCCGCTTGATGTCTTAATTGGCAATCCGCCGTTCATTCGCTTTCAGCGTTTTGCCGGAGAAAGTCGGCAGCGTGCCCTTGCCCGCTGTGCTGAGCAGGGCGTGCAGGTCAATCAATTAGCTAGCTCGTGGACGGGGTTTGTGGTGCATGGGACGGCACTCCTTCAAGCAGGTGGACGCCTAGCGATGGTCATTCCGGCGGAATTGTTGCACGCTCCTTATGCTAGGCCGGTGTTGGCGTATGTGGCGGAGCACTTTGCTAGGGCAGGCATCATGACCTTTAACGCGCCACTTTTTGCCGATTTGAGCCAAGACACCTTGTTATTAGTTGCCGAAGGTAAGGGTGGCAAGACGGAGGTGCTCGAGTGGCAAGACCTCGCCAGTGATGCTGACCTTGATAAACCACATGAGACTAAGAAGCTAGCAGTATCCCCGTTCATCTCGGGTCAAAGGCGATTGCGCCATCACTTGATTGATGAAAAGGCGCTCGAGCTATACACTCACCTCACCCAGCACACCCGCTCCCTAGCTGATGTGGCTGATGTGGGTATCGGTTACGTCAGTGGTGCCAACCATTTTTTTCACGTGGACGCACAGACAAAAGAACACTGGCAACTGCCCGCAGCGGTGCTTGCGC
>CAZKAZ010000083.1:12276-13324 GCA_964550765.1 uncultured bacterium
CATCTTCGCCGTTGCCATCACTGCTTTTACTCTGCCCGCCACCGCCGGGCTCCAGCGTGAACACGAAGGGCACCACGTCGTGGATGGAGAACGTCGCCAGCACATGCCACACCTCCTGCGGCGTGAGCAGGTGCTGGTGGCTGTAGGCGGACAGGGCGGGGTTCCAGATGACCGCGCCGTTTTTGATCACCTGGGGCAAAGCAAAACCGTGATCCCGCAGCGGTGCTTGCGCCGGCAGTTTACCGTGCCAAAGCTTTTGCGGGGTTGCAGTTTACGGCGGCTGACTGGCAAGCAGCGCAGGGCGACGCGGGTTGGTTGTTGCAGCTAGAAAATATGGACGTCCTTACCTCAGCAGAACGGGCGAAGGTAGATGCCTATCTCGAGCACGGCCTCGTCCAAAACGTCCACCAAGGCTACAAATGCCGCCACCGTAATCCCTGGTATGTCGTGCCGCATGTGCGGGTGCCAGATGGGTTTCTCAGCTATATGAGTGGCTTGCGCCCACAAATTGTCACCAATGCCGCTGGCGCAGTTGCTCCCAACACGCTGCATTTAGTGCGTCTCAAACCAGACGCAGGTGTGTCGATGGCGGCAGTAACGGCCTTGTGGCAGACGTCTCTGACAGCGCTCAGTGTGGAACTTGAAGGTCACGCTCTTGGGGGTGGCATGCTCAAACTCGAGCCAAGGGAAGCCGGGCGGGTGCGCCTTGCTAAGGTAGCTAAGAAGCTCGAGCCACTCGCCCAAGAACTCGACGCCATGTTTCGCGCTAACCAAGATGACGAAGCCAGAGCACTCGCCGATGAGGTTATCTTGCGTCAGGGTTTAGGATTGAGTGAAGAAGACTGTCAACTTTTGCGAGAATCGGCAAAGTATTTGCGTGATCGTAGATATTATAGGGGGCGTCGAACATGAGTCTGTCGGATGCTGTTAAAGACACTGGCGTCATTCCCGGTGATGATGCCAAGCAACACATCAAAAAACGCTTTTCTGAGCAGTTATCAGGTTATCTAGCGGTAGAAGTGGGTGAAGGGTTAACAGCACAAGGCTT
>CAZKAZ010000083.1:13334-17583 GCA_964550765.1 uncultured bacterium
GCCCAAGAACTCGACGCCATGTTTCGCGCTAACCAAGATGACGAAGCCAGAGCATTAGCAGATGAGGTTATCTTGCGTCAGGGTTTGGGGCTATCGGAAAAAGTCTGTCAGTGTCTTGCAGAAGCAGCGAAACTTTTGCGTGAAAGGCGTTACTACCGAGGTCGACGCACCCGCATTAATGACAGCAACGACCCGCGTTAACTTACCGTAATTTCTAATTACACTATGCTGATGTCGGCGAAGTGCATTGACTACCTCGAGACCCAGTGTGTCAACGCGTACAGCACCACCACGACGATACCCCGCAGCACATGATTGCGCACTGTCACCTTGCCGATGACCACCATGGCGTTAAAAAGTGAGGTAAGCCACGCTAACATCAAACCAAGGAGCGCGAGCACTCGAGCATAGGGAATATTAGAAATGAGCGCGGCAGCAGCCACTGCCAAAATGCACGCCGCCACCATGAAAAGCATCGCCACCCAGGTTTTGCGGCGCACCACCAACCACGTACCAAAGACGTTGACAATGCTGAACGCAAACAAAAGTAGGGCGACAAATACGTGCATACCGTGAGTCTACCCCCTGTTATTGAATGTGAGACAGAACCTGCATGAGTTCGTCAGTAGACGCAATGTGCTCGAGCGAAACAATCTCAAAGGGTTTGCGAAGTAGGTCGTCCATGCGCCGCGCCAGCCAATTATCGGCACTTGAATTGGTATCTGCCAAAAAGCGCACTTTGGCCACACTGCCCCGCCTGCTCATCAGCCGCGCTGCTCCCAATACTTCAAGGTCGGTTGCGAGTAAGGTCGGGTCGATGCGAGCACCTTCTGCGCGCAACATACTCACATCAAGGTGGCCTTGGCTAATGACGTATTCACCTTCGCGCTCGAGCCTGCCTGCTAGTGGCACTAGCCACGGTTGCGCCACGACGCCCACGGTAATGTCCGCTGCCCGCTGCCAGTGGGGGTTGCTGATGTTTGGGGTGTAGCTTCTCACCCTTCCGCGAAAGCGTTGCCACACCCGCCGCACCGTGTTGGGGTCGTGGGTGAGGGTTTGTAAGATTGTGGTGACAGTGGTTTCTAGGTCAGCTTCTAATGCTGCAGGCACTGCCAAAAGGGGCGGCAGTGAGGGAAAAAGTGCTGCTAACGTTTCGGGAAAGTTGGCAATCCAGGGGTCTTGGGCAGCGCCTCGGCCTGTTTGCACGCTGGGGTTTAAGCGCGGTACCAAGATGACATCGCACGATTGCAACGCTAGCGCCTCAGCAACAGCCAGCTTAAAAGGCATGCTGACGACGTCCTCGAGCTGCTTACCTGCCAGTTTGGAACGTAGCGTGTCTGGCGTAGCCGTAACTGTATCAAGGCCAGCATCCGCCAGTAACGCTTGCCAAAAGTCGCCATAGCGCGACCAACAAAGGTGAGTAATCAGACCTACTTGCACGAAACGTCACCATAACACACCCGCTGAGCTTGGACACTTACCAGTAGACGTACGGCTGTGCCGCGTTCGTTTTGCTGTCTTGTTGGTTGGAAGGTGGTGTGGTGCAAAACGTTGTTGCGCCAAGGTTTTAAACCTTTGGATGATTACGCAACAAACAGTTTATGTAGTGGGATGTTTGGGATGTTGATGTTTAGGATGTTGATGTGATGCAGTTTGTTGTGGGTATTAACTACTTGAACCCAACTCAAACGCGCCGCCGATACTGTGGAGGTTGACCGTCAAAAAGTCAAACGACGCTAGCACGGGGGCGTCACTGAAGTAGCTCGAGTCACGAGTTTCAGCCAAGTGCACGTTGCGCAGCACCTGAAACGGGTGGGTTTTGATGGTGTTGGTGAGGTGATCGGAGAAGCGCATTTGTGGGGCAAGTTGCATATCACCATAAAGAACATAATTGGTATAAAGCAAGTATACTGTGCGCAGTGCCACACTGCTGCTTAACTCGTCAACACGGCCACCTTGTAACCACAAAATGCGCTCTTTGGGCAGTGAGGTCATGTTCAAAGGGGCGTTTTGGCTGCTGGTTTCTTCAACAGTTGTTTTGTTGGTGTTTGCGTTGTTGGTGTCCTTGTTGGTGTCCTTGTTGGCGTCTTGAGTACTTGTCTCTGCAGCCAGTGGTTCTGGCGCGGGGTCAGTGTGTTTGAGCAAGTCGTCTACCATATAAGCCCCGGTGCGTCCCGAACGACCCACGGGAATGCCGGCTGCGGTAGCGGCATCAGGGAGGGCTGTGTCAGGTGGGGGGGCTGGTTTGGGGTTGATGTTTTGGGCAGACGAGGGCGCAAGTTGTCCGGCGGCATGCGTTGGGGGAGTGCTCGAGCCACCTTCTTGTTCAGCACGTTCTTCAGGGGGTATCGGGCTGACGATATTTTGCTCGGGAAGGTGTGTCAAGTCGAGGTAGTGCCGAATGTTTTGATAGTAATGGCTGTGTTGCATCATCGACGTGTCAACCAAGGTGAGATAAGCGCGGTCAGTGCGATTGAGCATCTTGGCAGTATCTAGGCTTGGTGGCAACGGTAACTTGCCAAACACAACGAAGTCTTTGGTATGGACACAAGCACCAAAGTGATCAACAGCAGCTTTGAGCATACATTAATATAACATGCTTGCCCTCGTGCTGTACCCAAAAATCTCATTCAAGCCAGCGGTCGTGGGGTAGGCTAGGGGTATGCTCGAGCCTCACCCCTTCGCTAGTTACAGGCAAATGATTGGTTGGTTACAGCTTACAAAATGGTTACCGCTGACAACGCTGACAAAAGTAGCACGCCCAAAGCGCGTTTTGAAAAAAGTGGCATCGTGAGTCAGAATCGTCAAACATCTGGGCTGTTTGCTGATGCTAGCCAAGTTTCGGACGCAACCACCCGCCACCGCATCGTGATTATTGACGGGCACGCGCTCGCCTTTCGCAGTTACTACGCCATTCGTGAACTGACCAACAGCAAAGGTGAACGCACCAACGCTGTGTATGGGTTTTTGCGTTCGCTACTGCGCATTTTGCAAGACGAAGGCGAACGCGACGCCACCGTGGTCACGTTTGACGCGCCTGCTAAGACCTTTCGGCACGAACAATACGAAGACTACAAAGCCGGCAGAGCGCCCATGCCCGAAGACTTGCCTGGACAAATCGACACCATCAAAAAACTGGTTACCCTACTCGGGCTTTATCAAATAGAAGTGCCTGGCCTCGAGGCTGATGACTTGTTCGGTACGATTGCCAGCAAAGCCGCTAGTGCTGGTTACAGCGTCGAAATCGTCACCAGTGACCGCGACGCTTATCAGTTGGTGTCTGAGCATATTTGCGTGCGCGGACTAGACAAACGCGACCGTTTTACGCCAGAAGACGTGTTTGAGAAGTACGGTGTGCGAGTCGATCAGTGGATTGATTATCGGTCGCTTACAGGCGATGCTTCGGACAATATTCCCGGTGCAAAGGGCATTGGCCCTGTTACGGCCAAAAAGTTGTTACAGCGTTATGACAACCTTGATTACATTCTCGAGCACCTCGATGAAGGTCACGAAGAAATTGTTCACGCCATCGCGGAGTTGTTGCACGTAAGCGTGCTGGTCGGTGGAACCTTTGTTGCCATAAACGGCGATGCCCTGATTGACGGCTCACTGCTCAGTCTGGAGGATCGTTTCGGCGACCGTTTCGTGCGTATTCATCGGTCGGCCCTGGTCTCGCGGCGTCATCTGCGAGCGCTGTTTCGCGATCCGGACGGTCATGATCGGGTCGAGATCGATGACTGCAGTATCCGGCCGGAGGTCAGCCGTCGTAACCTCCCGGCAGTCCGGCAGATCCTCAGGGGACGCTGACAAGGACCCCGAAAAGCTTAAGGAAACTCAATGATTCGATTGGCAACCCGAAAATCTCTTCTCGCCCTGTGGCAGACCGAGTATGTCGCTGACGAGCTGCGTCGCCACCACCCTGGAACGACAGTCGAGCTGCTGCCGCTGAGTACGCGCGGAGACGAAGTTCTGGATCGCTCGCTGTCGGAGATCGGCGGCAAGGGGGTTTTTCTCAAGGAACTGGAGCGCGCGCTGCTCGACGGTCAGGCTGACATTGCGGTGCATTCGCTCAAGGACGTGCCGGCCGAGTCACCCCCGGGGTTGAAGCTGTCGGTGGTCATGCCGCGCGGTGACTGGGCCGACTGGTGGCTGACGGCTGACGGCCGAACGCCCGATGAGTTGCCCGCAGGCGCACGGGTCGGGACCTCGAGTCTGCGTCGGCAGAGCCAGCTGCTGCGTCAGTATCCAG
>CAZKAZ010000084.1:0-17470 GCA_964550765.1 uncultured bacterium
TTCCATCGGCGGTAATTGCCAAGGAATGATTTGTTCCTGCAGCGATTGTGTTGTCGCCACTAACTACAACAACATCATCATCAAAGCCATCAGGGTTATACGTCAGAGTAACAACGAACGTACCGCGCACACCATCAACGGTTTCAGCCACAACACGAAGGGTATTGCTCCCGTCAATAAACGCATTTCCTGCAATCGTAAACGCAAAGGTCGTCCCCGTAATTTGCTGGCTCACCTCCACAGGGTTAGCGTCGTTTAGCCTGTACGTAAGGCTAGCAATCGCTTGTGGGCTTTCCAAAGAACCACTTACAGAAATGTTGCCACGCACCGTAGAGCCGTTGAGGGGTTCTGTCAGCCTCACTACAGGAGGTACGGTAGGCACAGGTAAAAGTTCTTCTGGCGGTGCGATTTCGCCGTAACCTTCAGCAAAGGAAGGGTCACCCGTAATTGCCACGTCTAGGATACATGCTTCTAGCAATATAGGGTCAGTGATATCGGCAGCATTGCACACTTCTTCAGCAAAAGCTAATGCCTCGTCTGTTACGGTAGGTACGGTACTTGGGAAGTTGAAATCTGTGTAGAACGCAGTGCCAATGCCTGCTGCTTCGCCAAGGGAATCCAACAATGACTCTTCTTGGCTGATGCGCCAACTGTTGCCATACTCCTGATAAAGCTGTTCAAAGGTCAGAGGTTGCTCAAAAACGCTGCCTTCACGCGTTGCAAGGTCATTGGCGCGGCTACCATTGGCATCACCAAGTAGACCCACAACCCTACCCGCACGCTCTGGGGCAATCAACACACGCAAGTCCATAAAGTCACTTCGGAGGCTGGTAACGAGCGTGGTTTGGTCTGCCCACATCACCGTATAACGATTGTCTTCTCGCCGCACACTACCACCATCAAGTTGCCTTCTTTCACCTGAAGCAAGCTCAGTGGGTTCGCCGTTAATGTACAGTTCGCTTGCTTGGTCAACGTAAATACCCACGCGGTCTGTACCTACCTGTGCAGCAACACCGCTGTTGATGGAAACCGTCGTGCTATCGCGCCACGGTGCTTGGCGGGTTTGAATCACCAAGTCATCATCCAGAGATTCCAGCAAGATGTATTCACCTACACCTTGAAATTCGTAGAAGAGACCATCAAACGTACGGTAACGTGGGTCGCCGATGTTGCTGCCCTCAATGCAGTCTTGGCACGCTTCATCAACATTGTCCTCTTCGTTATTCTCCTCTTCTTCATCGTCTACGGTAACAGTAGCAGTAGCCGTGCTTTCACAGTCTCCATTGTTCGCAGTCAGAGTGTACGTGGTAGTTTCTGTTGGTGAGACAGTGACACTATTGACATTAGAGACGTCGCCAACGTTTGGCTCAATGGTTAACGTAAAAGTCTTGTCTGATGATACATTCCACGTAAGGCTGCTCGCTTCACCAGCACTAATAAAACGCGGCGTCGGGATAAAGTCGGTAATTTGTGGTTTGTCACCAGTGTTAACCTCTATTACTTGGTCTACACCAAACTCAAAAGATGTTGTAGCAGATCGAAAAGACTCATTATCGGTTGTTCTTCCTTGCACATATGCAGTTCCCTGTAGCTCATTTTCACCCCATCTGTCGTAAGTGTAAAAAAGTGCTGCCGGTAATTTTGAAATATCACAAGCCAAATTTACAAACCTAAGTAGTGGATTAAGCTTGTTAAGTAATCTAGAGAACATTCGTATATCGCCTTGTTGAAGGGGGGGTGGCACTGGCACGGGGTTAGGTGTCTCAATTGTTCCAGGTAAGTCGGAAAGACTTGATACGTCACTTGTAAACACGAAATCAACAACTGTTTCAAGTGAAAACATATCTCCTAACTCACATAACATTGGTAAACCAGTACCTCTGTCAACAAACTCAAAAAATCCCTCAGCGGTGTCTGGAAACACGACTTCATTAGGGTTCACGACATTGTCTTCAGAGGATTTCAAAACAGCCTCATACAATCCCTCTTGAATACGTTGCATAGCCACGTTTCTAGTTACACGATTGGCTGAGATGGTTAGGTCTATGTTGTTGACATCAGTCGGAATACCTTCACCACAACTTGTGATTGAGGCTCGGATGCTTGATGAGACAATGATAGGTGGTGGTGCTGGTAAGCCTTCTGCTAGCGGAGGAGTTGTTTCGATTTCCGCAGAGAGGGCGCGTTGTCTTGCTCTTAAATTGGGGTTAAAAGCATTAAAAGGCTCTTGAAGTTCAAACGTTATCGCTTCTCTACTGCCATCTGATAAAGAGATAGTGACGTCTACCTCAAGAGCAGATTGCCAATCGAACTCTATCAACGTACCATCATTCAAGTCGATATACTGGGGATATATTTCCTCCCCAAAGTAGCTAAAGTACACTGAAGACGGTGTTTCAATGCCAGCCTCATAGAATTCAATTTTCTTTGGCTCAGTAACCCTACCGTTTTCGTCCTTATCTGCATAGATATCTAAACGACTGCTATCAGACTGTTCAATACGAATTGCAAGAGGATCTGTTGGACTTGCATAGTAGGTTACTTCGCCAGTTTGTGTTGGCTCCGGCGTAGTGGGTTCAAGTTCTTGCACATCAAACCTAAGCTCAGCGGGTTCAACTAGACCATAATCAGCTGTCTCGACAAACCCCAACGCCAAGGTCTCGGTTGCTTCATCAAGGGCGTCACCCACTACGCGTAGGTCAAACGTCGTCCGTGACCGCGTCGCTGGGAACGTCACTTCAAAGGTTTCTGTAAACGTATTGCCATTGACCCGTATGTCTTCTACGGCAATCGTGGAAGGGGGTGTCAGCACTTGCACCTGTACTGTCAGGGGTTCAGCCGTTCTCCCATAGCGTTCTATGGTGATGCGTTGGGAGATGCCTGCGGTGAGTGGCACAAAGATGTTGAGGTTGGGTAGATATTCAAGTGGTGCAAGAAAGCGTACCGAATTGACAGGTGCTTCTGCCGCTACTTCACAGTCCACCGAGTTACCTTGCGACACATCCACGCTAAAGGCAAGGGCAGGTTGGCTGCAATCAAGGCTGCTGTTGTCGATGACTTGCACCGTATTGGCGTTGTCATAGCCAGCAATGTTCTCTAAACCAGCGAGTGAAAGCAAGACGCCATTGTCACTGACGGTGATGTTGCCGCCTACACTGGTCAGGTTCGACAGCGCCGTTAACGAAGCAAGCGCACTGTTACCGCTGATGGTCACATCACTACCCACAGACGTCAGTGCGTCCAACCCAGCGAGGTCAGTTAAAGCGGTGTTGGCAATCACCAACGAACGGGAAATGCTGGTGACGCCACTCAAGGGCGCAAGGCTGGTGATGGGGTCGTCGTCGGTTTGTTGGCTGCTGACTGCTGCGCTGGGGTCAATGGTCAAACTGCCAATGACATCACAACTGCTGAGCGCGTTTAGGTCGCTTTGGTTGGTGATGACAAAATCAGCAGCACAATCAGTTGGTGTAACACTGCTGCCTACAACCGTGAGGGATGTGGTGGCTGCTGCGCCAGAGGTTAACGCAAGGGTGGCGGTGTACGTGCCTGCTGCGTCGTAGGTGTGCGTGATGGTCTGCGTACCCAAACAATCGCCAAGGGTTTGCACGGCGCTACCGTCGCCAAAATCTACCGTACAACCCACGGCTTCACTGGCGCTGAGCGTCCAGGTAAACGTGGCCGTGAGGTCACTGACAGAAGCACTAAACGCGTCAATCGTGGGCGCGGGGGGTTCAGGTTGGCTGTCGTCGGGTTGCACCGTGACGGTGACACTGGCGCTGCTGCTACCTGCGTCGTTGGTGGCGGTGAGTATGTACGTTGTGGTCTCAGTGGGGGAAACGGTAAGTGGGCTAACGAGGTCAACACCAACATCGGGCGAAAGGGACAAGCTGATGGGGTCATCACCAGCGAGCGTCCAAGAAAGTTCACTGCTGTCACCAACCGTGATGGTGTCGGGTGAAGCGGTGAGGGTGACGGTAGGGGCGGTGTCGCTACTGCCGCAGGCTACTAACACCCCCAATAGCAAAAGATAAAAAGATGCGCGCCAAGTGCGCCAAGATGTGTTCACAGAACAACTCCTTAGAAAGTGTCTTGTTAAAGCAAGCGGCGTCCTGAGAATTGATGTGAATGTAATGAAAGGACAGTGAATTTTAACACGTTGGTAGAAAAACTGTCAACTGTAGACTTTATATTGGTGGGGGTAAGTAAAAGAATATTAGCAAAAAGAGATTCGCATCACGTTTGTTGCTAGTTATCAAGGTGTGTAGGTAGTCAGTGCAATGATGTTACCTTATGTTTCATTAAACAGCAATCAGCGTCCTGCGGGCGTTCCATTATTCATAGAGTGGATAAACACCGTGAATGCTTGTTTGCTTCGTGTTTTATGCTTCGTGTTTTATGCTTCGTGTTTTGTGTTGTGGTGTGTTGGAACACCGGAACACCCATTGACGTTACAGACGTATCAAAACCACGCAAAAAGGGGGACACAAAGCCCCCCATGATGTCGCGGTCATTGTTTGTGCTCATTGTCGTGCTCATTGCTGTGGTGCTGGGCTAGGTTTAGCCGAAGCGCCCGGAGATGTAGCGTTCGGTGACGTCGAACTTGGGATTGGTGAAAATCTGGTCAGTAGGGCCTTCTTCGACGATGGTGCCAAGGTGCATAAACACGGTGCGGTCGCTGATGCGGCCAGCTTGTTGCATGTTGTGGGTGACGATGATGACCGTGTAGTTTTTCTTCAGTTCGTTGATGAGTTGCTCAATTTTTTCAGTGGCAATGGGGTCAAGTGCCGAGGTGGGTTCGTCCATGAGGATGACATCGGGGTCAGTGGCCATGGTTCTGGCAATGCACAAACGCTGCTGCTGCCCGCCAGATAACCCTAAGCCGGACTGTTTGAGTTTGTCTTTGACTTCATCCCACAGGGCTGCCCCGCGCAGGGACTTTTCGACTAGGGCGTTGAGGTCACCTTGGTAGCCGTTGATTTTTGGACCAAAGGCGACGTTTTCCCAGACTGTTTTGGGAAAGGGGTTGGGTTTTTGGAACACCATGCCGATGCGGCGGCGCACTTCGACGGGGTCAACGCCTTTGTCGTAGATGTTGATGCCGTGATAGGTGGTTTCGCCTGCGATTTTGACGCTGGGAATGAGGTCATTCATGCGGTTGACGCAGCGTAACAAGGTGGACTTGCCGCAGCCAGACGAACCGATAAGGGCGGTGACTTGGTTTTTGGGGAAGTTGATGGTGTTGTCGTAAAGGGCTTGGAAAGCGTCATACCAGAGGCTTAAGTTTTTGACGCTTACCGCAGCATCTTCATCATTGACGGGATCGGTGCGTACGGTTTGGTGGTTTTTGAGTTCTTCTCGAGTAGGCATACTCATAGTTGTCTCCTGTAGGGTGCAGTCTCTTGTAGGGTGCTTTCTGCTATGAAGTCAACTAGCTATGAAGTCAATTAGCTATGAAGTCAACTAGCGGCTAACGGCAAAACGCCAGCGCACATAAAACGCCAACGCGAAAATAACCAGCAAGATAGCTAGGAGCACCAAAATACCTGCAGCGGCCACCGGCAAAAACACCTCGCGGTTGGGCAGGCTGTAATAGGTATAAATCTGTAGGGGCATGTTGGTAAAGGTGTCGGTCAACGCGTCCCAACCGCCGGGAACACTGGTCACAAGCCCCGCACCACCCACCACCAAGATGGAGGCAGTATCGCCAATGGCTCTGGCTATTGCCAAAATGACACCGGTAGCAATACCCGGTATGGCGTTGGGTAAAATCACCCGGCTGACGGTTTGCCACTTGGTTGCCCCTAGGCCGTAGCTGGCTTGGCGCAGTGAATCAGGGACAGAACGCAAGGCTTCTCGAGCAGCAATAATCACTACCGGCAAAATCAGTAACGTTAGGGTCATAGCAGCCGCTAACACGCTGCGTCCGAGGTCAAGCCAGCGCACAAAGGCATACAATCCCAAAAGTCCGTAGACAATGCTGGGTACACCTGCTAAGTTGCGTAAGTTGACTTCTAAAAAAGCGCTAAACCAGTTTTTGGGGGCATATTCCTCGAGGTAAATGGCGCTGCTGATGCCCACAATCGTTGAAAAAAGCATCACCAAGCCTGTCACCCACAACGTGCCGATAATAGCGTTGTAAAACCCGGTCATCTGGGGGCTGTTTGAGTTGCCGCGCAACAAAAACTGGCGGTCAAGGAGGGGATTAAAAAAGAACGACATGTCTTCTGCTTGGGCTTCTTGCCACAGTTGGTCGCGGTTGCGCTGTCCGTAGAAAAAGCCATACTGTTCTTCGATGTCGTCGCGTGACCCCCACACCACCACTTGATCTTCTTGGCCATCTGCCCAAGGCAAATGGTCCACTCGGTGCCTGAGTCGGTAGATGCGCAGTTCGTTGGGGTCGCTTAAAATCTCAGCGATTTCGTCGGCATCACGTCCTTGTCCTATTAAGTCAAGGGTAAACGCAATCGTGTCGTTGTCAACATTCTCAGCGGCAAACACCTGTCCGCTACTCTCACCACGTCCGGTACCGACATCGCGGTTAACGATCTGCCAGATAAACGCTTGGTTAATGTTGGAGATAAACACAAACAAAATAAGGGCGACGCCGAGCACGACGGGAATGAGGGTGACCCACTCGAGCACCTTACCGCGCCGCTTGCGTTTGGCTAAATGGCGTAATTCCTCAGCGGTGAGTAGGCTGTTGGGGTTATCTTGCTGTTGGGGTTGACTGTTGAGCATGTTGGTCACGTGCTACCTCACTCGTATTTTTCGCTAAAACGGCGAACGACTTGTTGAGAGACGATGTTGAGCAGCAGTGTGGTCACAAACAGGGTCGTACCCACGGCATACAGCGATAGCGAACCGATGGTGCCAGCAGGTTGGTCGCCTTGGGCAGTGCCCGCAATAAATGCTGTCATGGTTTGGATGGTGCTGCGGGGGTCAAAGGTAAAATTCGGTTGTTGGCCAGCAGCCAAAGTGACAATCATCGTTTCACCAATGGCCCTTGACATCGCCAAAATGAACGACGCCACAATACCTGAGAGTGCTGCTGGTACCACGACCCGCCAGGTAACCTCGCCCTTGGTAGATCCCAACCCAAACGCGGCTTCACGCAGGCTGCGAGGGACGGCTTGCATGGCGTCAATAGAGACACTACTCACTGTTGGTAGCAACATAAACCCCATCACCAAACCAGCTGATAGGGCGTTGGAACTTTGCAAGCCAGGGATAAAACTGCGCAAAAAGGGTGTGACAGTCAGCAGGGCAAAATATCCCAACACAATCGTGGGAATGCCTGCGAGGATTTCAAGAATCGGCATGACAACCCGCCGCACGCTGCTACTAGCAAACTCCGAAAGGTAAATGGCTGCTCCCAAGCCAAGAGGCATACCCACAGCTAGAGCAATGGTGGAAACGAGCAGTGTGCCCAAAAAAAGTGGGGCAATGCCAAAACGCCTTTGGGCAGGGGCAAACAGGGGTGACCATTCTCGAGCGGTAAAAAACTCCCAAAAGGTCACCGACTCATCGGCAAAAAACAAACCTGCTTCGGTGGTGAGTGCCAAGATAACGCCGATGGTGGTCAGTACTGAGATGCTGGTTGCAATGACCAAAAACACGGCGATGGCTTGTTCTTTGCGGTTGCGGTTGGCGTTTTTGTTGAGCGCGTTTGGATCGAGCATGTGTGCCATAAACCTCCTCGAATGCGATAAGACTCGAATTCAATAAGAATAGCCCTCGAAGATAACTGAGACTCCGAAGGCTACTTGTGTGATTGTCACGTATGTGCTGCAATATGTTACTTAACAGCGTTTTAGCAACATATTAAGCACATCTACCTCACTTGACAGTACTTAGCTTAGTAGTACTGCTGAACAATCTCGAGGTCTTCTTCGTAGACGGCGTCTTCAAGCACAGCATAGCCAGTATCAGCAATAATGTCGCGGTTTTCTTCGGCTAAGTAGAACTCAACAAAACTTTGCACCGCAGGCTTTTCAGCGAGGGATACGCTGCTGACGTAAATGTAGAGCGGACGGCTGAGCGGGGTGTAGGTGCCGTTTTCGATGTTTTCTACCGAAGGCAGCACGCAACCATCACCACTGTCAACGCCAATGGACTTGAGACGGTCAGGGTCAGCTGCGTAATAGGCATAACCAAAGTAAACCAAACCGTTGATGTCGTTAGACACGTTCTCAGCTAAGATATCGTCTTCTTCGCTGGGGAAGTAGTCGGTGCGGCTTGCGCCTTCTTCGCCAACGATTTCTTCAGTGAAGTAGTCAAACGTACCGCTTGTCGTTGCAGCGCCAAAGAGGTTGATTTCGTCGGCTGGCCACTCGGGGCGAATGTCTGCCCACGTCGTAATGGCTGAGTCAGGTTCCCACAAGGCTTGGAGTTCTTCAACCGTCATACAGTCAACCCAGTCGGCGTCGTTGTTGACAGCCACCGTCAGCGCGTCAAAGGCAACGAGCAACTCGAGGGGCTCAATGCCGTTTTCTTCGCAGATAGCCAGTTCGTCTTCGGCAATAGGACGGCTAGCGTTGCTGATGTCGGTTTCGCCCCGGCAAAAAAGCGTAAAACCGCCACCGGTACCGGTTGATGCCACAGAAATATCCATGCCGGTTTCAATGGACCATTCTTCACCCATGGGCAAAGTGATGGGGTAAACCGTCGAAGAACCAGCCACGTTCACGTCTTGAGCGAACGCCATACCCAAAAGGGCTACTAAAACGATGATGTTTTTCATTTCTTACCTCCGAGAGTGAGTGTATCTGTGCTACTTCACCGTTATGTCAGACGGATGTCAGAGTTTTGTCAGGTATCTGCTAGTGGGTTGGGGTGTTGAAGGAATCAGCGAAAACCGATAAAGACACCGATAAAGACTCTGTAAAAAACACGTAAACACCCTATGAACGGTTTTGTGGGGTGTCCATCATTCATGACCGGGGGGGTACTTGCTAGGGTAATGATAGAAACGTTCACAAGAGATGTGAGCGTGGCAAGCACAAGATGCTTGATAAACAAGACGCAGAAATCTTATGTCATTTCTCGAGAGGAGAAATTGTGAAAAAAGTACTTACATTTATGACCGCCCTACTACTAGGTTTAGCCACAACCGCCGCCGCCCAAGTGGACTTTGCTACCGGTGATGATGTCGTCATCCTACTTGAAGATGGTACTGCTGTCGGCAGTGGCTTTGTTGACGAAAACGGTCTAATGCTCAACATTCTTGAAGACATTGAGTTGCTCGATGATGAGAGCGGCCAAGCGACCATGTTCATCACCAGCAGTGACGGCGTCACTCGCGAGTATGAAGTGATGATTGAAGACGGCGTTGCAGACTTCTCGATTGCTACGATGATGGTCTTACAAGAAGACGGTAGTTTTATCAGTGCGGAGCAAGCGCTTGATGAAGCTGGTTTCGAGGTTAGCGTTGACCGCGTTGAAGAAATTGTTGCCCCGATTAGTCCAGGTAGTAGTATCGGTACTGAAGTAGAAGAAGAAGACGTCGAAGATGATGTTGACGTCAGCATCGATACCGATGAAGACGACGGCTAAAGCCACTTAAAGACATCGTTCACCCGCATGGTTGTGACACCGTGCGGGTGTTTTTTTGGGTGCGTCAAGGTGTGTTGTGTTGCTGCAGCGTTGTTCAGCGTTGTATGGAGGGCGATTCAGGGTGTGTGCTCGAGTGACCTAGCATCTTTCGATGGGGCAAAACGGCAACGCTCGAGCCCACCCTAAACACACAGCACTGCAATGACATGCTCAAAAAATACAGAAACGGCATCAACACTGCCCCAGCAAACGCCAATGCCGTTTCTACCAGGTGTGCTATTACCTTACGGCTGCGCACACGGTGAATGTGATGATTTACTACATATTTTCAATTAATGCATCACCAAACTCGCTGCACTTGAGCAGTTCTGCACCTTCCATGAGGCGGTGAAAGTCATACGTGACACGTTTTTTGCTGATGGTTTTACCGACGCTGTTAATGATTAAGTCGGCGGCTTCCGTCCAGCCTAAGTGCCGTAACATCATTTCTCCTGACAAAATCACCGAAGATGGGTTCACTTTGTCTTGGCCTGCATATTTGGGGGCAGTGCCGTGGGTGGCTTCGAAGATAGCGCGACCTGTGTCGTAGTTGATGTTGGCACCAGGGGCAATGCCAATACCGCCAACTTCTGCTGCTAAAGCGTCACTGATGTAATCACCGTTGAGGTTCAGCGTGGCAATGACGCTGTATTCAGCCGGGCGGGTGAGAATCTGTTGCAACATGGCGTCGGCAATGACGTCTTTGATGACGATGTCTTTGTCTGTATTGGGATTTTTCAACGTGCACCAAGGGCCACCGTCAAGCTCAAACGCGCCAAATTCGCGCTTAGCAAGGTTATATCCCCAGTCGCGGAACGCCCCTTCGGTAAATTTCATGATGTTGCCTTTGTGCACTAGCGTCACCGACGGCAAGTCGTTGGCAATAGCGTAGTTGATAGCGCCACGTACCAAACGTTCGGTGCCTTCTTGCGAAACGGGTTTAATACCGATACCCGCCGTGTCTGGAAAGCGAATTTTGCCGTAAGACTCAGGAAAAGCTTCTTGCAAGTAGGTCAAGAATTTTTTGACCTCATCACTACCTGCTTTGTATTCGATACCTGCATAGATATCTTCGGTGTTTTCACGGAAAATCACCATGTCGATGTCTTCAGGTTTTTTTACTGGGCTAGGCACACCGTCAAAATAGCGCACGGGGCGCAAACAAGCGTATAAATCCAGTTTTTGCCGCAGGGCAACGTTAATCGAGCGAATGCCGCCACCGACGGGGGTGGTCAGGGGGCCTTTAATCGCCACAACATATTCATCGATGGCGTCTAGGGTTTCTTGGGGTAGCCAGATGACTTCACCATACACGTCGTTGGCTTTGTCGCCTGCGTACACTTCCATCCAAGCAATCGACTTTTTGCCGCCGTAGGCTTTATCTACCGCAGCGTCAATCACCCGCTGTGAGGCCGCCCAGATATCTGGCCCGGTGCCGTCACCTTCAATAAAACCGATAATCGGGCGGTCACCTACTTGCAGTTCGCCGTTTTGAATGGTGATTTTATCGCCCTCTGGGACGGTGATGTGTTTGAATGCCGTGCTTGACGCCATGGTGTGCCTCCATTGTAGAAATTGACTTAGTAATCTAGCCTACCATAAATACAGGCAGCGGGCACGGGCAGCAACGTGTTGCGCTAGATAGGTTTGGCGCGATAGAACCCCCTAAAGTGAAAGGATGACGATACAACATCACGCGGTTCATCATGCGGTTCTTGGAAAGCTCGAGCCATTTGGCCTCGGCAACATCCCAACTGATGACCCCATTACCCTCGAGGCATCCCCCCACACCGACCTCTTCACGCCACCTGATGGTTCTGCGCCCATTAACAACGCGTTCCGTCTTTTGCGCACGCTCCAAGCAGGCGACTGGCAATTTCAAGCCCATGTTTCTGTACAACAAAAAGCCCTGTTTGACGCAGGTGTGTTGCTCATCTGGCACAGCCAAAGCCATTGGGCAAAGTTGTGCCTCGAGCAAGCCCCAAGTGTCCGTCCGATGCTGGTTTCGGTGGTGACTCGAGGGCTATCGGACGACGCCAACGGCGAGGTGTTAGAACGCCCCCAAGCCTATGTACGCATTTCCCGCCTCGGGCAAACCTTTGCCTTTCATGCTAGCCGCTCAGGTGAAGCCGGTAGTTGGAAACTTTTACGGCACTTTTCGTTAGATATTGGCATAAGTCCGGTACAAATTGGCGTGTTGGTGCAGTCGCCTACGGGCGAGGGCTGTCAGGCGACGTTTAGCGAGGTGACGTTGACCCCAGTCCGCCTCGCGGCGTTGCGTTCGGGGGCGTAGCTGTATTGTGCTAAGCCAACTAACACGAACTAACACGAAAGCGCCTAGAAAACCTTATCTCTGTGTCATGGTGGCGTCACTTCTAGGTGATAATCTAGGGTTATGCGTGCGCTCGAGCTAATTGCCCAAAAACGTGATGGACACGCGCACTCGCGTGAAGACATTGCAGCGTTGATTCATGGTTACACTCGGGGCGACATTCCCGACTATCAAGTGTCGGCGTGGCTCATGGCGGTGTATTTACGAGGCCTCAACGCCCAAGAGACGGCTGATTTAACCCTTGCTATGGCACATTCTGGCGATATGTTGGATTTGTCCATGTTTGACCATGCCGTCGATAAACACTCAACAGGTGGCGTGGGTGATAAGACCAGTTTGGTGCTTGCGCCCTTGCTAGCAGCCTGTGGGGCGACAGTAGCCAAAATGAGTGGGCGCGGACTGGGGCACACGGGCGGAACAATTGATAAGCTCGAGAGCATCCCTGGGTTTAACGTCAACGTGTCTGATGATGCTTTTTTGCGTCAAGCGCGTGATGTTGGCGTGGTCATCTGTGGGCAAAACAAAGCCTTAGCACCAGCAGATGGACTGTTGTATGCCCTGCGCGACGTGACCAGCACGGTGGCGTCACTGCCGTTAATTGCTAGTAGCATCATGAGCAAAAAACTGGCAGGTGGTGCTCATGCCATTGTTTTGGATGTCAAAGTGGGTGAGGGCGCGTTTATGAAAACCCTCGATGACGCCAGGGCGCTGGCGCACGCCATGATTGACATCGGTCACAAAGCCGGCAAGTCGGTGCGTGCCAAACTCACCCGCATGTCCGAACCCTTGGGGCAAGCTGTTGGCAACGCTTTGGAAGTGCAAGAAGCCATCCGCTGCCTCAAAGGAGACCATGACGGCATTCATGACTTGCGGGATGTGGTGGTGGCACTAGCGAGTGATTTGCTCGAGCAAAGCGGCATCCCTCAAAACGCTGAAACGCTCCTTTCGCACTTAACGGACGGCACAGCCTACGCCCAATTTGAACGCTGGATTGCTGCCCAAAGTGGGGACATCAGCAAACTGGATACGCTCGAGCTAGCCCCCAATCAACATGTCATCATTGCGTCACAATCGGGTTATGTTGCCAACCTTGACGCCTTAGCTGTGGGGGATGCGGTTAAACTTCTCGGTGGCGGCAGGCAGAAAAAAAGTGACGTGATTGATACGGGTGTGGGCGTCATGTTGCACGCCAAAGTAGGTGACGCTTGTGAAACTGGGCAACCCCTCGCCACCATCTACCACCGTGATGAACGCGGTTTGACAGAGGCACGAGCGGCGCTAACACGTGCTTTTGTTCTCGCCAGTGACCCTGTGGCTGTTCCCCCTTTGATTTTGGAGAGTGTTGGCTAGCCTTTTGGATATTCCTGTTACCAACGGCACAGACACGACGCCCGAAAGGCTGTTTTTGTCGCGCCGTCTGTTTGATGGCATGCTCACCCACGCCCGTTTTGTCGCGCCGCAAGAGTGTGTGGGATTACTGTTTGGCTTTGCAGAGACAGCACTGAGCCGAGTACCGCTCGAGAACGTTGCCAACGACCCCTTACACGGGTTTTACGCTGACCCCGAAAACCTCTTTCAAGCCCTACTAGCTGCCGAAAAACGCGGCGAAGACCTGCTTGCCATCTACCATTCACATCCCGAAGGCATTGCCCGACCCTCCCTGCGCGACCTCAACGATGCTGAGTATCACGTCACGTCTATCATCATTGTGCCGGACGTGGGTGAGGTGCGGGCGTATTACTTTCAGCCGTTGGGGTATGACGAGGTTGAACTGTTGGTGGCGTCGTCCTGATGGTGCGTAGCTGCTGTTAGCAGACGGTGATGTGTGATGTTTGCGGTAGCTCGAGCATCAACAACTCGCAAAAAACCAGCTCCAACGTTGACATCAAAATCAGCTAACCCTGTAAAGCTAACCCTGTAAAAACGTTCCAATCCGCCGTGCTACCTTGCGCAAAACGTCTTCATCGCGCACGAGGGCAAAACGCACGTAACCTTCACCACAACTGCCAAAGGCATCACCCGGTGAGACACACACCCCTACTTCAGCCGCTAAGCGGGTAGCAAATGTAAACGCATCATCGTGTCCTGCCGGAAGTTTGCCCCATATGTACATACTGGCAACGGGTAAGGGCACATCCCAACCAATATCAGCTAACGCAGCAACAAGGGCGTCGCGGCGGCGCTCAAAGCGGTTGGCAGTCTCTTGCAACATCTTGGGGTCATTTTCGCCAGCGCGAATGGCGGCGATGGCGGCTTGTTGGATGCCGAGGTACTGATTGAAGTCAATAGCACTTTTGGCTTGAGCAAGGGCAGTGACAGCGTCTTCGCTACCGACTACCCAACCGATGCGGAGGCCACTCATGTGAAAACTCTTGGAGCAACTGTAGATTTCAATGCCAACATCTAAGCCGCCTTCAAACTCAAACAGCGACGGCGCACGGTAATCCCCAAAGGTCATATCGACATAGGGAAAGTCGTGCACGAGTAAGATGTCGTGTTTTTGACAAAAGTGAATGGCGGCTTGGAAGAATTCACGCGGGGCAGTCGCCGTCGTGGGGTTATTCGGATACGAGATGAGGAGGATTTTGGCTCGAGCCACCACCTCTGCTGGAATCTTATCTAGTTCTGGCAAAAAGTCGTTCTCTACCAGCAAGGGCGTATCAAAACGCTCGAGTCCTGCCAGCGCAATCGCCCCAAAGTAAGACGGATACGCCGGGTTGGGCGCGAGGATGACATCACCGGGGTCAGTCACAGCAAAAAGCAGATTGGCCAAACCTTCTTGTGCGCCAATCACAGGCAGCACGTTGGCATCAGCATCAACTTGCGTTGGCGGGTCAAAACGGCGGTTGTACCAGTCTGCCACGGTATCGCGCAAGGGCTTAGTACGGGAGGCCAAACAGTAGCCATAACTCGCCATGTCATGGGTGGCATCGCGCAAAGCATCGATGGCGACAGCGGGCGGGGGCATGTCAGAACTGCCGATAGACAAGTCAATGACGTCTAGGCCTTTGTCGCGAGCGGCGGTTTTGGCGTTGTCCATGGCGGCAAAGACGCTTTTGGGCATGGCACTGACGCGGCGGGACGCCCAGCGGTTGGTCGTAGGTTGTCGCGTTGGGGAGGTGGCGGTCATAGCTCGAGCACCCTTTCCACTAAAAAGCGCAGGTGGTCATTGTCCATATAACCCGCTGCGCACTCACTATCTCGGCGGCACACCGACACATATCGAAACACTCTTCCCTTAGAACCGGGCACCTCGAGCCGAAACATCTGCAAGTGATGGCGCGGGGCGCTGCGTTTGCACAGGTCACAACAGACCTGCGTGGTGGGCGCACCGTGGGTGTCAATGGGGGTGAGCACCGCCAAGGCTTCTAAGTTGGCATCGACCACCACTAAGTTGCCGTGGCCGTCGCGTTCAAAACTGTACGGTTGCGGCGCGGGTACCAGTTGCGTCTTGGTAGCTGGAAACAACTCCAACACGATTTCGCGGTCTGTGTATTCTCGCTGCTTACTCACTGCAGTAAGTATAAGACAAAATGCGCTCGAGACACCGCAAAGAGACATCGTGAACAGCTGTAATCTTCATGCTACCTACGCCATGTCAGGAGATTGCCAGCTTTTCCGCTGATTTTTTACGCGACAAGTACGCGTTCAACGCCTGTAACGACTAACGTCTACGACTCACAATAGATACCAGTGATGACGGTACAGCCATAACTTGCTCGGTTATGACTTTTGATTTTCAAACCAATCCCGCCAAAAGGCTTCATCCCAACCAATTTGGAGCACGTTGCCTGTACGCATCAGGGGTTGTTTGAGCAGTTTGGGGTCGCTAATCAGCTTGTCAAGCATCTGTTCATCTGGCACGCGCATGTATGCTAGCCCTGCTTTTTCGTAGGCTTTGCCGTCTTTGTCAATGACAGCATCAAGACCAAACTTTTGCACGAAGCGGTTGAGTTCGCCGGGGGCAATGTCGCGTTTGCGCAAGTCCACGAACTGCAAGTCGATGCGGCGTTCTTTGCAAAAACGCAGCGCTTTTTGGGTGTCTTTGGATTTGTTGGTGCCAAAAATCTGCACGGTCATAGGTGAATGTACCTGATTTTGTGGAGGTAATGCTCGAGCCAACTGCCCCCTCAAGTTCAGCATCGTTTAACGTAGCCATCACTCACAAGAGCACCACATCAACTTCATCACCAGCAGACACGTTTTGATGGGCAGGCACAACCACCAAACCATCAGCCGTGAGCATCGAGGTGAGGATGTTTGAGGCTTGTGCGCCTGTGCTCGAGGCAACCCGCTGCACCTGTCCATCTTGATGGTTTTCGCGCACCTGCGCCCGCCGAAAGGCCACTTTGAACCCCGCGCCAGCAAAGTCACTTTCTGCCACTGCCCGCACGGTGTTAGCTAACGGCATCGGGGCGTTACTGCCTAAACACGCCAACAAAAACGGTTTGACAATCAAGGTAAACACCACCATGCACGAAACCGGATTGCCTGGTAAACCAAATAACGGCACGCCTTGATAGCGTCCAAACAAGGCAGGCCCCCCCGGGCGCATGGCGATTTTCCAGAAGATGACCTCGCCGTCTGCAAACACCAAATCGCGCACGAAGTCGTATTTGCCCATTGACACACCGCCACTGGTGAGAATCAGGTCAACATTGAGGTGCTCGAGCTTGGCTTTGAGGTCAAACAGGGCGTCACTGGCTATTTCCAGCACGGTAACGTCTGCGCCTGCTTGTTGCAGTAAACCCGTTAGCGTGTAGCGGTTGGCGTCATAAAGTTGCCCTGGGGCTAAGTCTTTACCGGGGGCAACCACTTCGTTACCCGTTACTAGTAACCCCACTTTAGGACGCCGCACCACCGGCAAACGGTCATGCCCCATCGACGCGACCAACCCGACAGCAGCGGGGGTGAGGGTCGTGCCTTGTGGTAAGACGGTGACGCCTTTTTGCAGGTCTTGGGCGTAGGGGCGAATGGCGTTAGGTTGGGCGGGTTGATAAACAAAGACGGTACTGCCCGTAAGTTTGGTGTGTTCGATGCCAATAATGGCATTTGCGCCTGCTGGGACGGGGGCACCTGTGTAGATGCTGACGGCCTGCCCAGCTTCCAGGGTGCCTTCAAAGACGCTGCCAGCGGGGATGTCGCCAATCAGCTCGAGCGTCACTGGCTGTTCTTCATGCGCCGTCAAGGTATCTTCAACCCGACAAGCGTAACCATCGAGGGCAGAATTATCAAACGCGGGTTGATTAACCAAGCTGGCCACATCAGCTGCGAGCACCCGCCCGTAGGCTTCGGGTAAAAAGACGGTTTCTGGCTCGAGCCGTGTGGCTGTGTCGTGCAGCATCTGTGCAGCAGCGTGAGGAGAAAGTTGGTTGGGGACGTCTTGTAGGTGGGCTTGCAGGCGTGCCAAAAAATCATCGGGCATGGTGTCAGCTTAGCGCACGACCGATTGCACCGACCACCAACTTGCCCGACCACCAACTTGCCCGACTATCAACTTGCCCCGACCATCAACTTGCCCCGACCATCAACTTGCCCCGACCATCA
>CAZKAZ010000085.1:0-1721 GCA_964550765.1 uncultured bacterium
TCTAAAGACTCGGTATCTAAAGACTCGGTATCTAAAGACTCGGTATCTAAAGACTTGGTATCTAAAGCGGATAACTCAGCCAATAACAACTCAGCCAATAACCTAGCAGATGATGTGGATGTGCAGCCTTCTATCGGGTCAGCTTAAGGGTGAAGTTTTGCCCGCTAGCACGCAAGCACGGCGGGACTTTATGAGAAGCTGTTGCGTTTCTATGTTAGCAGGTCACGGGCATGAGGGTAGGCGTTTACGTTGGCGCAGCTAGTTTGGCTGGGTTATCGGCGGCGCATAACCTCGTGATGTAATGTCGTGGCTGTAATGTTGTGGTTGTAGTGTAACCTCGTGGCGTGATGTGACTGCTTGGGGCGTTTGAGATAGTTCGAGATGATTGTCTAGGGTGGATATTGTCTAGGGTGAATCACGTGGCGGCAGTCGGTGGTTGGCTCAGCTCGAGCAACGCTTCAACAAGAGGCTTGGTTTGCAAGTGGGCGGGGTAGCCCATGACAACCTCGAGCTTACCGTGTTGGCTGGCGTCAACATAGCGCTGGCTGAGCATAAAACGGGCGTCTACGGCGCGGCGTGCTTGGTTTTCGTCAAGGCGTTGTTTGAGGTAGTGTTCGCTCGAGTGATGCACGTCAGCAAGCATCACCGTGAGGGCTTGCTCGAGGTTGGCGTGTGGGTCTTGTTGTGGGTCTTGTCGTAACCACGATGGCGTGTGTTGGCTAGCCTGACGCAATTCTGCAGACATGGTGCGCACTGTCGCAATGTCTGCTTGGGCGGCTTGCCAGTGGGGTCTTTGGGCGTCTGGTAAGGCGTAGGGTGGCGGCGTAAAACGCCCTAAGCCACTGCGTGCTAGGAGGCGTGCGCCTGACATGTTGACGTTGGCATCAAACAATCGCTTGAAGGTGCGTTTATCAACTTGGTTGCGCAGTTCTGTAGGCGGTAAGTAGGGTTCAACCAACAGCAGGCCTTGTGTGTCTTGTGGGTAGTGTTCCACAAAAGCACTGGCAATGAGCGCCCCGTAACCGTGGCCTACCAAGATGTAAGGCGGTGTTAATTTCAGAGCAGTCGCAAGGGCATGGGCATCTTGGGCGGCTTGCTTGGGTGTGGGCGCTGTGCCTTCGCTGCTCCAGCCGATACCAGGGCGGTCAAAACAAAGGCTGCGCAGGTTGGGTGCGTGGGCATGGAGGGTATCTTGCCAACCCCACCACAGCGTCGATGGTTCGCCAGCATCCGTAAACACCAGCACCGACGCACTACCGCTGATGAGGTTGCCAAGTACTCGAGCATACAGGGCATTGCCGCGTATGTTGACGAAATAGCCCGTCGGGTCAGGGTTTTGACGGTAGCGTTCGACAGCTTGACGGTTGATGCGGGCGAGTGCGACTAGCGCACCTCCCAAAGCCATCAGAATCAAAATCATCTTGAGCATGCGTTTTTTCTCCCTCAAAAAAAGTAGTCCATATTAACGTTTGTTTAACGGTGTGCATGGGTTGGATGATAGACGTTTACTTTTTTAATAGTGATTTTTTAATGATGTTTGTTTGGCGTATGTTTTAGCGTATATGGTCATTTGTAACACGATGTGATTTTTTAATGCCGATATTTATAAAAACTTACCTAGAATAGTATACGGCTTGCGCGCTCGAGTGCGTAATTTTACCTGTCACTATAGTTATCTAATTGTTGGTGAAGCCAATCGTCAACACCTGTCCCACAAGCAT
>CAZKAZ010000085.1:1821-12180 GCA_964550765.1 uncultured bacterium
ATGCTGATTCTATCCTACGACACCTGTAGGGCTGAGGCGGTGTTGTTTTGTTGCGTTGTTGCTTCATAGTCATGGCTCAACAAACACATGGTTCAACGAACACATGGTTCAACAAACACGTGATGAGAATGAAAAAAGCGCACAGCTCGAGCCATGCGCGTGATCATCGTCTGCGTTGATAGCAATTCCACGTACCGTTTCTACAGTTGTTTTACCAATGTCACTTTCTCCCAATGTCACATCGGCGTCATATCGATGTCACATCGACATCAATCGCGTTCAACGCTGTAGACAATCGCGTTCAACGCTGTAGACGTCAATCATGAAAATGCTCAATAGTCGTGTGAGGATGCTTTACCAGTTAGTCAACTAGTTTGGCAGCTACCTCGAGTAAACGCGTCACCTGAAAACGGGCGGCGTTGCGGGCGGTCTCATCAGGCGAAAGTTCACCGTTGTTACTCGTAAACGACGTGCCGTAGGGTGTACCACTAGCAAACTGTACCGGATCAGCGTAAGCAGGTGGCACAATAATGCAACCCCAGTGATAAAAGGTGTTATTGAGCGCCAAGATGGTGGACTCTTGTCCCCCGTGATGGGTAGCCGCTGACGTGAACGAGGACACTACTTTGTTCACCAGTGCACCTTTTGCCCATAGTCCGCCCGTCGTGTCGATAAATTGTTTGAGTTGGGCAGCAGGTAAACCAAAGCGGGTGGGTGCACCAAACACGATGGCATCTGCCCACTCGAGGTCAGCCAAGCTAGCTTCGCTGATGTTGTGGCTGTTTGCTACGTGCTCTGCCCAGGCAGGGTTGCTGTTGATGGCGGCTTCAGGGGCAAGTTCGGGCACTTTGCGCAGGCGCACGTCAGCACCAGCGGCTTGGGCGGCTTCTTCCATGGTGCGGGCAAGTTCATAGGTGGTTGCTGTAGCGCTGTAATAGATGATGGCAAGTTTGACGGACATGATGTTCCTCCTCGAGTGTTGCTCTGTGGTTATTAGCCCTGTGGTCATTAGCCCTGTGGCAATTTGGGTGTTGCTGTATCGCGACAGGGTTGGCCACCTCGATAACCAACCCAGCTCGATAACCAACCCAGTCTTGTAAAGGCAGCGTGGTATCAAGGCGTTAAGCTTAACATCAAAAAGTTTAATGTCAAACTAAAAGGTCGAATGTTGGCGACGATGCAAACGGTAAGGTACATGATGATGTTGATGTGAGGGTGGCTCGAGGGTTTCTCACCTCAGCTTCTCATCTCAAGTTCACGCACTATTCAAGCTGATGTGAAGGGTCAACGTGACAGCACCGCTAAATTGTTGCTACCTTTGTGCTATAGTAGAAAACGTGTGTAGCGTACGCGACATGATAAGTGCATGCCATGCTGAGTACCTATGATGCGTCTGTGTGATGACAAGACATGTCTACGTATGCCTAGTATGCCTACGTCACATGTCTACGTTGTACGCAACGTGTTTATGTTGTGGTAAAGCTACAACATCACTGTGACAGCGTTACGTTGTGGCGCATTCTCGTAATGCATTTACTGCCATGCTTGATGCTACGTTTGGTGTTTCGCTAACGTTCCTTCAACACATTCTTCAAAATCATCAAACTGTAATCAAATCAGGGCATGACGGTCATACCAAGGTCTATGGGGGTCTATGGGGGCGTGTTTTGCTGTGAGTCACTGCTGTTAATTACTACTATTAAGAAGGCTGCTTTTAAGAACATTGCTAATAACAAGCTCACAGTAAACTGGCTATAAGTTATAAAATCGTTATAGCCTTGGTTTAGTATCACGCTGACGCGCAGTTGGGATTAGCAAGCTTACAAGGCGATAATAATACTGTGAGGTGTTGTTAAGGCGTTGTGAGGAACGCAGGTGGCACAGTATTGGTATTATAATTATTTACTATGTGGATGACACAGAATGGACATGAACGTTGACACCAGTTGGCTTACAAGGTAGTGGCTCACAAGGTACACACAGTCGCTCACAAGGTAATGGTGCGTCTCGGTGCAGGTGGTATCAGCCACATGCTCGAGCAGCGCGGGTGCAAGACATCAGCCTGACGCAGTTGCAAGCGCTTGGGGTGCGGGCGGTGCTGCTTGACCTTGATGATACGCTCCTGCCGACGGGTGGCTCGAGCATTGCCCCTGAGGTGGTAGCTTGGGTGCGTCAGTTGCAAGCTGCTGAGTTGTCGCTGTTGCTATTAAGTAATGGGACGAAGGCACGGGTGCAGCGCAGTGCAGCGCAGTTGGGTGTTGATGGCATGGCACTTGCCGGTAAGCCTGCGGTGTGGGCGTTTTGGCGGGGCTTGCGGCGGCTCGGTTATCCGGCGCAGCAGGTGGTCATGATAGGCGATCAACTCTTTACCGATGTCATCGGTGCTAATCTTATGAACATCACGTCAATTCTGGTTTGTCCGCTTTCAGAAGGTTTGTGGCACACCAAGCAACTGCGCTACCTCGAGGCGCAAATCTTGAAAACATCAGGTGGGCAAAGATGAGCCGTGACAACATGCGTTTTGAATACATCGTTCGTGACGACACTAGTAAGCATATATTGTTGACCAACGTACGTTTTAATGCTGTGATAATACCTAGGCAATATATGACATAGTGCTAAAGGTAGTACTAAAGATTGTGGTTATGCGGATTTTAATCATACGGGTTGTGGCAACATGTGGAGATAGGGATTTTGGAGGGGCAACGTGACAGTCTTATCCATCGGCGATAAACGGTTAGGGGCAGTGCTGCTCGACAGCGGTTACATCAGCGATGAAAATTTGCAAAAAGCCATCGGTCGGCACAGTGAAGTAGGTGGCCGCTTGGCCGATATTTTGGTGTCTTTGGGGGTGATTTCCGAACAGCGTATCGCGAGGGCCATCGAAGAAACCATCGGCATTCCTACCGTCAACTTACCGCGCACTGAGGTCATGGCAGATGCCATTGCCAAAGTGCCTGCAGACTTAGCCCAAGAAATTGGCGCGATTCCTTTTAAGCTCGAAGATGACCTGTTGCGGGTAGCGTTTAGTGATCCCCTTGATGCTTTAGCCATTGAAGAAATTGAAGACGAAACAGATTGCATCGTCGAACCTTACAAAGCCCTCAACACCGAAATTCAGTGGGCGCTTGCGACGTATTATCCGGAGTTGGGTTTGACACCACCAGAAGCAATCAACGTTGATGTGTCGCAGCGTTTGGGTAGTTTGGCACTCAAAAAAGGGCTCATCAGCCAAGAGCAGTTTGATCAAGCCGCTGCGCAGCAACAGCAGACGGGGATTCTGCTTGGTCGGGCACTCATTGAACTAGGTGCACTCAGTGAAGACCAATTGGCTGCTCTGCTAGCAGAACAAGCGGGGATTCCCTTTTTGGAGACGCTCGAGCTACCCTCGGGCAAAGCGGCAGAAGCGCTCTCGAGCGCCCTGTTGCGCATTGATGCCGTGCAATACGAAGCCGTGCCGTGTAAGCAAAAAGGTGACACTTTGGTGATTGCCTTAGCCGATCCCAACCGCATGCGTGACCTGCAAGCCATTATCGATCGCCCAGTGGAGTTTGTGTGCACGTCACCCAATCAAGTCAAAGCCTGTATTGACAGCCTTTATGACGAAAGTTCACAAATTGGCGAAACGCTTTTGCAAAGCAAAAAACTCAAACGTGAACAACTGCGCGAAGCCATGCAGAAAAAAAGCCAACTCGGGCGGGGGGCGAGTCTCAGCGATGTTTTGATGGAAATGGGCGTCAGTGAAGACGACATTCAAGCCGCCAAGAAAAAACAACGCTCGGGCGGGGGTAAGCTCGAGGACACCTTGGTGCAATCGGGCAAAATCAGCCCAGACATGCTAGCACGCAGCTTGGCACGGCAATTAGGTTATGAGTTTATCGAAAACGAAAAAATCAATATTGACCCCTTAGCCGTAGCACTCGTGCCCGAAAACACTGTGCGCCGCTATGACATCATGCCCGTCCGCTTAGAGGGCAACAGTATCGTCATCGCCATGAAAGACCCACGCAACGTGTTTGCGCTTGACGACCTCAAGATTATCACGGGCAAAGACATTCAACCCATGGTGGCGTCTGAAGAAACCCTCAAAGCCCTCATGGATCGCTTTTATGCCTCGAGCGTCGACATGGACGAACTGTCCAAAGAACTCGTCGAACAAGTCGGTGGCAACGAAGAAACCCAAGAAGACACCAGCACCATCGACGACAACGCCCTCGTGCGGGTCGTGAATAACATCATTCGTGAAGCTGCCCTTAATGACATCAGCGATATTCACATCGAACCACGCCCTACCCACATCTTGGTGCGGGTGCGTAAAGACGGTGCTTTGCGTGAGTACATGACCTTGCCCAAAGAAACGGGGAGCGCCATGTCTGCCCGTATTAAAATCATGGGCGGTCTTGACATTGCCGAAAAACGCAAACCGCAAGACGGTCGGGTGCGCTTCCGCGACAAGTCTATGACCCTTGACTTGCGCCTTTCGACCCTGCCGACAGTGTACGGCGAAAAAGCCGTCATGCGGATTCTTAAAAAAGCTGACAGCATCCCTGAAATTGAAAAATTGGGCATTGCGGACTATAATTTTCAACGTTTTTCTGATGTCATTCAAAAGCCTTATGGCATCTTTTTGATTACCGGGCCTACTGGTTCAGGTAAGTCGTTTACTACCTTTTCGATGCTCAAGCGTTTGGCGCGTCCGGAAGTGAACGTGACTACCGTAGAAGACCCGGTGGAGTATGAAGTGCCTGGCATCAACCAGACGCAAGTGAACGTCAAAGCAGGGCTTACTTTTGCCTCGGCGCTGCGCTCATTTTTGCGGCAAGACCCGGACATCATTATGGTGGGTGAGATTCGTGACCAAGAAACCGCCAAAATCTCAGTGGAAGCTGCCCTCACTGGTCACTTGGTGATTGCGACTTTGCACACCAACGATGCCCCTGGTGCGGTCACCCGCCTTGAAGAGATGGGCTTAGAGCCATTTAACATCGGTGCGTCTTTGATTGGGGTGATTGCCCAACGCTTGGTACGGCGCGCTTGCAAAAACTGTAAAGTTGAGTACACCCCTGACCCCGACGTTTTTAGGCGCATTGGCATGGATCCGGCTCTGGTCGAAGGCAAGACGCTTTACAAGGGTGTTGGCTGTGAAGAGTGCAGTGGTACGGGGTATAACGGTCGCGCTGGCATTCACGAACTGTTCATTGTTGATGATCCCATTCGCGATGCTATTGTACGGGGAGCGTCTTCAACGGAAGTCAAAGAGTTGGCCATTCAACTGGGTATGAAAACCCTCCGTGATGACGGTATTCACAAAGCATTAGAAGGTGTTACGACGCTCGAGGAAGTCTTGGCTAAAACCTCCGAATAGCTTCCTAAGCCCCCAGAAGCAGTCCAGAAGCAGCTCAGAAGCAGCTCAGAAGCAGCTCAGAAGCTATGTGTGGGTCAACGAAAAAGACAACGCAGGTAGGTTGCTCTGGTTATGCCACAACATCGCACGCCAATTTGCGCTAGGCTAGTGTTGTAATAAAGTATGTGTTATCTGCTAGCCTAGTCTTGCAATTAGCGCAAAGTCGTTACTGCAAAGTCGTTACTGCAAAGTCGTTACTGCACACTGTTTTGGTAGATAAGACCCAGCAAACTAAGACCTAGCAAACTAAGACCTAGCAAACGATGTAGTTAAATAAGACTTAGTAGATTGATTGAGTAGTAGGCGTTCGTAGGTAGGTTGAACGTAATTTTTTCGTACTCACGTACTTCAGTCGCACCACGTTATCAGCGTTGTGTCGCGCATGCGAGTCATTCGTTCAGGGCACACGCCGATATTTTTCGTTCACTGTATTGTTTTATTAGCGGTGTGAGTCAGCTTAGCAGCCTTTGTCTACATGCATGTTGAATGCTGTCAATCTGTTTTGTGAAACCAGCTCGAGCTTGTACTTCGAAGGAGAAAGCATGTCTGATCAAGCGTCCATTAAGAACCTAGATATCGTCGATTTGCTGCGGCAAACCGTGGAAAGTGGTGCGTCTGACTTAATTGTCACGGTGGGGTTGCCACCTATGGTGCGCGTTGATGGCAAGTGGACGCCGACACCTTACGAACCGTGCACCCCCAACGACACCCGCAGGCTTATGTACGCCATGATGGATGAAAAGAAACAGCGCAATTTTGAAGAAAGCAAAGACCTTGACTTTTCGTTTAGCTTGGTAGGTACAGGGCGTTTTAGGGTGAACGCCTACTTCCAAAAGGGTGCTGTCGGTGGGGTGCTTCGGACTATCTCGAGCGACGTGCTTAGTTTCGATGTGTTGGGTTTGCCCAAAGAAGTACAAGACATCGCCCGTATTCCTCGTGGTTTGGTGCTCGTAACTGGGCCTACTGGTTCGGGTAAGTCCACGACCTTGGCGTCGATGATTGACCTTATTAACCGCGAATATCACAAACACATCGTCACCATCGAAGACCCGATTGAGTTTTATCACGAGCACAAACAGTGTGTCTTGATGCAGCGTGAAGTCGGTGAGGACACGCGCAGTTTTAGCGCGGCATTGCGCGGTGTGCTCCGGCAAGCCCCTGATGTGATTTTGGTGGGTGAGATGCGTGACCACGAAACCATTCACATGGCAGTGTCTGCTGCTGAAACGGGTCACTTGGTGATGGGTACGCTGCACACCAACTCAGCGGCTGAAGCCATTGACCGCATCATTGACGTGTTTCCTGAAGCTCAACAACAACAAGTGCGGGTACAGCTCGCCAACAACTTCCAAGCCATTTTGGTGCAACAGCTCATCAAAAAAGAAGGTGGCGGGCGGGTGCTAGCCTATGAATTTATGTTGGCGACGCCTGCGATTCGTAACTTGATTCGTGAGTCCAAAGCCCACCAAATCAACTCGGCCATTCAAATGGGTGGCAGTTTAGGCATGCAAACGATGGATACTCACTTGGCTAAGTTGCATCTCGAGCGCAAAATCTCCTATGAAACAGGTTTGGACAAAGCTGTCGATCCCAAAGAGTTTGCTCGCCTCGTAGACGAAAGCCAAAAAGGCAAGTCACCTACGGGCGGTTCAAAACCCGGTGGCAACACAGCGCGCCCAGCAGGACGTTCTTCGGTAGGGGGACGCCGCTAAGCCTCATTGATTAGGTCTACACAAGCTAGTTTCTTCAACAGGACACGGGTCTTTGGCGCGTGTCCTGTTGTGTTGCCACAGGTGTGCTGCTTCATGATGAACGCGTGTTGCTGGCTCGAGCTTGAGTATTGGTACGAGACAACCTGACAGGACAAACCTATGGGGCAAATTCGGTGATGTACAAGGTGTATTCAGTCAGGATGTCATTGTCGTGGTAGTTGCCCACATAGACGTGATAGACATCGACGGGCACAAATTCCCACTCGAGCGCTGGATTCAAATCGTCAGCATCGTCGTTGCAAGCGACCTCACCCGTGCTGCGTTGTTCTACCACTAAGGTGGTGTCGGTGCTGCTCTCTACATAAATGCGCAGATAATCGAGGGGTTCTGTCACTGTGATGACATGATCGGGTACTGACGCAATGCGTCCAACACAATTTTCGCCATAGCGCGACGCATCGTGATTACCACCAGAATAGTAACGCAAGACAATAGGATCAGGCCAAAAACCCGGTGCAAGGTCAACATTGCCGCCTTCGGCGTGCACATGTATCAGCAACGTGCTTAACAGCAGCGAGCACCATCTGCACACCCGCGATGTGTTCACGTTCCATCTTTCAGTTGCGCGTCTTTTCGTTTCTTGTGCTGCCTTGTCGCGTTTGATCATCCTTTGTCGGCCTCGAGACTATCCACATCAAGATCGTCAAAACCATCAGCATCAAAGCTATCAACATCAAAGCTATCAGCATCAAAATCCGCCCTGTCAATCACCCTATCAACCGTGTCTACCTCAAAAAACGCGGGCACGCTGAGCTGGCGTTCTTTGGGGCGTTTGCTGACAGCACCTTTTGTGGCTGTGTCAGTTGCCGCCCGGGTGTCGGCGTTGGCTGCTTCAGTGCTTGTCGTGTCAGCGCTTGTCATGTTGGCGCTTGTTGTGTTGGCGCTTGTCGTGTTGGCGCTCGTTGTGTCGTGTCCCTGTGTTGCTGGCGCGGCAGCCGCCGGGGTGATGGATGGGGTTGCCTCTGCTGTGTTGGTGTTCGTTGCTGCTGAGCTGGTGCTGAGCTGGTCGTGTGTTGGATAGTGTGGTGTTGCCGTGAGGGGCGGGAGGGGCATGTGTGGAGTTGGTTCGTTACGAATAGCAATACGTGAATTTGTAAACACTCGAGCATAAAACGCAGGTGTTACGTAGGCCACGATTAGCGCACTCAGTAACACCCCACCAGAAACCTCACCGGACAGTTGCCACAATTCGGCGAGGGTCAAAGGGCGTTGTTGCCACCTGAGAATGGCCAGCCCCATGGTCATGAGGGTGAGCAAGTGCGCCAGCAAGATGTTGAACGTCCCTGCCCAAGGGTGCACTCGAGGATTAGGGGCGATAGCTAGCCACCCAACGGTGACGAGTTCAAACGCCAACAACCCTTCCTGCCAACCGGGTAAACCTGTTTGTGCTGAAAACGCGACGATGAGTGCGCCAGCAGCAAGGCCGGCACTAGGACCGTAAGCAAGGGCAACAACGTACAACGGCAAGCGCCACGCACCCACTAAGGGCAACGCACGCTCGGGCAAGTTAAGCCACAACCACGGCAAATCCAGCAGGCTGCGCTCGAGCCACACAATCAATACCATCAACACCAAGCTAGCTAGCACCGCACTGACGAGCGCCAAAAGACCATGGGGATGAAACACCGCCACAAAATCCAAACGGCCAAAGCCAGCCGTCAGCGCAGCGGTGAGCAAGACCAACGCGGCTGCCACACTGTAAGCGAGCAGTGGATCTTGGCGTAATACAGCGATTAATGCCTGCATGCTTGCTGTAGAGTGTAACACAAGTATGCGTCACAACTGCGTTCAGGGCAGTGTTTCAGTCATGCGTAACGCATGAAAGCCTACTGGGGGTGTGGTACTGGGGTACATGTGATGTGTGGAATATGCCGTTTTTGCTAGGCTCTTTGTGTCGGTTAATGCCAACTAGTGTCAATTAGTACCAACTAGTACCAAGCGTGAGTCTTAGTACCGGGTATGCGTCGGAGTATGCGTCGGAATGGGGCATCATATGTGACTTTGTATGTGGACTTTTGCGTTATTAGCCGTCTTGTGCTGTAACGCTGTAGGAACGGGAGATTGCCTAAGCTCGAGCAGCTTCATGTTCAGTAAGGTTCACCGCAAGTACGTGTCTTTAGTATGAGTATGGCGAGTCTTTAGTAGGGCAAGGGTCTTATTTGCAGGGTAAGTGAAAGAAAGTGTTTTTTCAGGCCAGCACGTCTAGCACGTAAGGTCATTACTGCAAACAAAAGGCTGGTGTGAAAGGCTTAAGGGTGTCTGCGAGATGTTTACCTACGCTAGCTACGCGTCTCGGTATAGTATGAAAGGTGAGAGGTTCTTAAAGCGGTCGTCGCATGATGAGACCGGGCACGATAAGACCGGGCACGATAAGACCGGGCACGATGTAGGCACGATGAGACTGGGCATGATGAGACTAAGGTTGACACAAGGGCGTACACAAGACAATGACTGCACGCGGAGCACGTATTTGTACGGGGTGCGCGCTGGCTGTGTTGCGGAAGTTATGTGTTGTTGTGCGACCATGTTTTTTGTCAATCTGGTTTGTGAGCTTAACTTGTGAGCCTGATGATTGAGAACACGATGATGAGAATACGATGGTGAAGACACGTAAATCCCGCAGACACAACCGTCGTGTGCTCATTGTTGACGACCAAGAGATTAATCTGCGCGTTTTTGAAGCTCGCTTAATTGCCAGTGGTTTTGAGGTGCAACTGGCACAACGTGCTGTTGATGCGTGGAATTTGTTGATGCAAGCAGACGAAGACGCCTTGCCACACCTCATCATCCTTGACGTAATGATGCCTGATGTGAGTGGTTTCGAGTTCCTTGACGACATCAAAAGTCACGAACGTTTTAAGTACATTCCCGTGTTGGTTGTCACGTCGCTGTCTAAGTCACGGCATCGGGCGCGGGCGTTTGCTTTGGGGGCAGAAGACTTTTTGACCAAGCCCATTAATGCCAGCGAGTTGCTCGCTAGGGTGCGGCATTTAACGGACATCGGGCAGTTTTCAGAACGCGAAACTAACCGCGACCTCGAGCAAGGCAAAGGTGCAGTGGTGCTCGTAGGGCGGCGCATTGCCGCTGAAAGCATTCTTGAGAACTTGCGTCAAGAAGGCTACATCTGCAGCCACGTGGCTACCGGCGAAGAAATGCTCACCCGCATCGAGCAGTCACCGCCGG
>CAZKAZ010000085.1:12190-15948 GCA_964550765.1 uncultured bacterium
TGGACGCCCTTACAACCTGCCAAAAGATTAAAAACAACCCTCGAGCCACCCACATTCCCGTCATGATGGTGTTTACACCGCCAGCTAGTGGCAGTGCTAGTGGCAGTGCTAGTGGCAGTAGCACCGATGGGGAAGTCTTTGCTGATACCTCTGCTGATACCAGTGTGAATACGAATACGGCGCCAGCTCGAGACCGCATTGCCATCTGGAACGCCGATGCCGATGACATTATCGACGAAAATACCAACGAAAGTGAGTTTGTAGCCCGCATTCATCGCTTACTGCGCAAAAAGCAACAACAAGACGCTTTCCTCGACCATTACGACCTGCTCATGCAGCGTGCCATCACCGATCCGCTCACGGGTCTTTACAACCGCACCTACTTAGACGACATCATCAGTCGGGAAATGACCTTGAGTTACCGCAGCGCCCGACCCATCAGCTTTTTGCTGGTTGATGTTGACCGTTTCAAGGCAGTGAATAACCGCTATGGCCACCGCATGGGTGATGAGATGCTCAAAGATATCGCCATGCTCATTAAGCAGCATGTGCGTGCTACTGACGTGGTGTCGCGCTATGGCGGTGAAGAGTTTGCTCTGGCACTGTACGATTCAGAACAAAAAGCGGCGCTCGAGGTAGCCAAGCGCATCTGCCGCAGCATTGCCCAAAAACGCTGGGCGTGGGTTGATGCTAACTTGTCTATCACCGTGAGCATCGGCATGGCTAGCTATCCACGCAGTAACAATGAACAAGCCGACCTCATCGAACTGGCTGAACGCGCCCTTTATCAAGCCAAACGCCTCGGGCGCAACCGCGTGGTGTACATCTAAACTTCTCAACATGACAATAACCTTCGTGATTTCGACATCAACCCATGTTGTGAACATCAACACGTCATCATCGAGCAATCATTTACCTCACGAGGTTATTGCCTCACGAGGCTATTATCTCAAGAGGCCATCACGTCATCATGCTGAGGTGGTGGGTTCGTCAGGTGGTACTGTGGCAGTTGGTTTAGGGTCGTACTTGCCCAAAACAGTGGCAAAAAGTAGCTCGAGAATATGCCAGTTGGCTTTGACACCTTTGATTTTACTAGGAATGACCCCGCTATCTGGATATTCACGGCGCACAGGGACTTCTTTGACGCGGTAGCCCAAGCGAGGCGCTTTGAAGGACAAGTAATAGTGCAAGTTGTAGGTGTCGAACACATCGCGGAAGGGTGCTAACCGTTCATCTTCCAAAAACTGCCGACTGACCGCTCGAAAGCCGTTGGTGGTGTCGGTGTAACGGGTGCCACTCGCGATACTCAAGACGGGTGCGTGCAACAGTTTCACCCCGAGTTTGCGGGAAAGGGGTGTGTTGCGTTCGATGCCGCCAGGAATATAGCGCGACCCTTGAATGTAGTCCCAGCCGTCTTCAAGTGCTGTTAAAAACTGTGGAATGCCTTCGACGCCGTCTTTGCCGTTGCCGTCAATTAATACAAAACCGTCGTAACCCGCACACAGTCCATAAGCAAAAAGCATCCGCAGTTGGGCGCTCAGTTTGCCGCTACCGCGTTTGGTGAGCCGGGTGCGTACGTCACATGCTGCTAGGGTATCTTCAGCCATTGACCCGTCCGTGCTGCCGCCATCGGCTAAAATCACGTCTGCTTGCGCCATGAGGCCTTGTTGATGCATGTCTCGTAGTTGCTGAGTGATGCGCTGACCTTCGTTGATAACGGGGATACCGATGCAGTAGCGGCTGCGTTTGGGGGTTAGCTCGAGCACCTCATAATCCGGCACCTGCCAGTGGGCAGGCAAATCAGCAGGTAAACAACTCATGCTGCCCCGTAGTGTGTGGTGAAGGTAGCAAGGGATGTCTCGAGCGTCTCTAAGGGCGTCTCGCTCGCCCGCATTTCCAAACTGACCCATTGTTGCCAATTTTGCTCACGTAACCCGTTGGCAAACTGAGCATGGTCAACTTGTGGATGGGCCAAATCGCCCAAAAACGGTTCACTGGCGTGGGCGTGCACGAGCAAATGTCCGTAGTCTTGCAAGATGGTCACCGGGTCATCACCAGCTAAGTGCATGGCGGCAGCGTCTAGGTGAAGGCGCAAGCCGGGGTGGTTTACGTGTTTAACAAATTCGGCGGCGTCTTTGGCGTTGGTTAAAAAGTCGCATTGATAATCGGTTGGGTTGGCTTCAAGCCCCAAGATAACCCCTTGATCGAGGCAGATAGCAGCCATTTTTTGGAAGATGGGTGCAGCCTCGTCCATAGCGTCTGCGAGCGTCCTGTCGCCTTTTTTGCGGTTCTTGGGTGAGCCAAACACCAGCGGCACCGCCCCTAAGGTACTAGCAATTCTGGCCACGTGTTTGATGTGTTTGTATAGCTCGCGAGTATCACCGTCAAAAATGGTCAGTTCGGGTTTGGCGTAAAGAATGGCTTGCAATGAACTGCACACCAGCTCAGCCTCGTTGAGTTGCGCCCGAAAGTCTTCGACCTGTTGCGGGTGCACGTCCCAACTACCCCACACCCGCGTGGGGGCAACTTCTAAGCCTGCGATGCCGTGTCGTTTGAGCAGGGCATACGCGGCCTCGTCGTGCTCAGCGGGCCAAGCAATATTCGAAACAGCCAGTTTCATGGGCGCTCGTGCTCGATGAAGGTGGCCATGTCTGCAAGTATCGTCTCAGCGTTACGCATGTAGACGCTAGCATTACCGAAAATATCTGCCTGTTGGGTGTGGACATCGTAGTGGGCTTCGTTTGCTTGCGCGCCCACGTGAACATCGGGGAAGAAGTGCTCGAGAATTGTCTGCGTCTTAATGGGTTCTGTGGCTAACATACACAACTGAAGATTGTTCTCTAAAACCACGTTGATGTCATCCCAAAGCCGATTCAGCCCGTACCACTGAAAACTGCTCGCCGGATTGATGGCGTCTAACATGTTGCCATGCATCAGGTCATAAATGACGTTCTTTTTGAGGCCTTGCCCAAACAGCGCCGGCAAGCGGATGATGTGCGCCTGTGCGCCGAAGATGTCCCTGACGGCATCCTCGAGCGCCAAACGGTGGCGTCCATAAGCGTGATTGTCTTGGCTGTGGCAGTCAAAGGCTTCGTCAACGCCTGTTAGAGTTGGAAACACGTCAATGGTTGACAGGTGTACAAAACGCTCGGCACGGGTGCGCTCGAGGGCAGTAATGAGCCGTTCGATGCTTTGCCAGTCTTCTGCTGGATTCTGGTTTGCCCACCACTTGACGGCTTGCGGGGCGGCGCACACCACCACGTCAAAGTCCACTTGGGCGATGCTGTCGATGTTTTGGCGGTTGTAGAGGCGGTCAAAGGTGTGTTGGCGCAGCAAATTACCGCCCACAAACCCGGTATAGCCGATGAGTCCGTTCACGGTTGAAGTGTGACACGGAATTGCCTGAGCAGGCAAGTTATACCCATTCCAATTGAGTCCTTTAGAAATCAATTCGCGCAGGGAGCAAAGGGAAAGCTATGGATTCCAAGGAAGTCCCTAGGACTTTTTGCAGTGTTTCGTTGGAATCCGTATTGCTAGACCAAGGTGGACATCACACAAAGGTATTGAGTACTCGAGTCGATGATATTGCTTTAAACACAATACGCAATTAGTTGGCGAATCAGTTTGGTGATGCAGTATTACCCGCGTTGGTTACGTGCGCACAAGCCTTGTTGGCAAGCTTACGCCTACAAATATCGAGCGTTGACCAAACGTCTAGCAATAGTATTTTCATGCTGTTGTGTATCCATGCTGTTGTG
>CAZKAZ010000086.1:0-996 GCA_964550765.1 uncultured bacterium
TGTCGTGAACGCTGCGCCCAAACTTGACGATGTTACTGACCGTGCCTTGCATCCCAAACGAAAACGGGCTGAGTTTGTAGTGCTGGTCGCCCACCTTAATGCTTTCAGGGACGCTCTCGAGCATCGGCACAAGTCCGTTGCTTTCATCTTGGGGCGGGTGCTTGAAGATAAGTTCGCGCAGGTGCTTTTGTGCCTCGAGCAACTGCGTCACATCATCGAGGTACGGGAAATTCAAAAAGAAGTTTTGAATGTCGTCAGGTGGCACGATGTCGGGGTTGTAGAAGTCATTTTCCTTAAAGGCATCGCCCTGTTCGTCAACAAGCACATCACGCGCCAATTTAATGGCGGTTTCTTGGGTCACTTCGATGCCAAGAAAGAACTCTTGTTGTACGTTGACGCTGATTTCAGCTTCTCGAGCTTTATCCGCGCCGGACTTAGCAAGCAGCAAAATAGCGTTAGCAGCATTGAAACTGTAGGGGTGTTTGGCGGTGTATTGCTTGTCGCCAATGGTAAACGTGCGGTTGGTCATGAATACTCCAAGGGGAATGAAGACCCCCTGCCACCCGAGGCAGCAGGGGTTGATGATTAGGCGGCAACCGTGACGGTCAGGGGTTCGTAGTCAAGAATCGAGTCGTTGTCGGTGTAGCGAATGAAGCCTTCGTACGTCCCTGCGGGTGTGCCAGCAGCGGCTTCAAGGTTGATGGTTTGCGTACCGGGCTGGGTCGAGCCGTCGATGCTGGCGACATCAATAGTGAGTCCGGGTGGGAAGGGGTTAGCAGAGGGTTTGTGGGGGTCATTGGCGAGCGACACGCTGATGTTCTTGTCGTAGTCCTCCACCCAGATAAGCTGCGCCGTGACGGGCGTGGGCGTGCCAATGGTGACGCTAGAGGTAGACACTCCTGATAGGTCAAGAATGACGCCCGCTTCGTTTGCCATGTAGATGCTGCACGGCACCACAGAATCGTTGAGCAAGCTGTAAATGCCTTTGAATTCAGC
>CAZKAZ010000086.1:1006-12807 GCA_964550765.1 uncultured bacterium
CGCCGATTCGTTGAGGGCTTTTTTGAAGGTGATGACAAGGGGTAACTTACGCTGCCCATGTTGAGCGATGAACACGAGGTTGTTTACATAGTCCTCAGCTACGAGGTTGCGGAAGAACTCGAGCCGCGTGAGTCCGTTTTTCTGCATGACTGCCCGTGACGCTGCTACGACCTTGGTAGTGTTGCGGCGGTCAATCTCGAGCAAACTCGCTGCCAACATGGGCGCTGCCCGCACGAGTTGCTTGATGTCTACGTCCCCGCGTAAGCCGTTGATTTCAGGTTGGCGGAATTCAAGCTCGAGCGTAAAGGTAGCACTGCCCCGCGTTGCCCCTGCCATAGCTGCATTCGCAGGGTCGAGCACGGTAGCAAGCGGGTTGGTCGCCGTAGGGTCGTCAAGCGGATCAAGATTAGACGCGTAATAGAGTGCGCCTGCGTCTAAGGCGATGTTGTTGATACTTTCTTGGCGGATACCAGTAGGCACAATGTACATGTGAATCTCCCAAAGGGAACACTGGGCGCACCGAGTGTTAGTGAACAGCAGAACGTGCCAAACACGGGCTGCTAGTTTTTGCGGATGTGGTCAAGGGCGTGGCTGATTTTGTTGGCACGAACGGTGAGTAGCTCGAGCAACACCTCGTCGTCAATCTCACCAAGAATGTGCCTTTTCATAATCGTGCCCATGCCCTTGAAGTTGCTCAACATGGCTTCAAGTAGGTACTCGAGCTTTTGTCTATTCGTCATGGCTGTGCATCCTGACGGCGAACGTCATTTCATAGCGCCGCACAAGTCCGTCGCTCGAGTTCACCTCAAGAAATTCCCCGCGACTGCGTTTCAGCAAAAACGTGGCATTAGCTGTAGCGAACGTCTTGTTAGCAAGTAGCTGACCCACGCGCTCGCGCAAGTCTTGAATGCGGGTCAAATTGGTGACGCCTAGCCAGTCCCACAGGTCAATAATCAAGCGAGCGTCGTGTACCACGCTGTCAACTCGAGCAGTGTCTTGTATGTCCATGACTAGATACGGCATGGAGGAATCTTTGGCGGCTTGTATGAGATGAATACGTGACGCCGCTTCTGAGGCTGTTGATACGCCCAAAAGTGTTTGCAAGGCGGCATCTTCGGACAGTGTTTGATGGACGGCAGCGAGAAGGCTATGAGTCGCGTCCACGTTGCATGATGCGAGTGATGATATTGACCATCGTGCGCTCCTCGTTATCGAATGTGCGTCCCAAGTGGCGGCGGTTGAGTTTGCGCTCGAGAATGGGCGCATAGTGCAAGCGCGTGCCAAGGGTGACGCGGGTTTGTATGGCATTGGGTAAGGGCGGGGTGAGTTCATAGCTACGCGACAGTGCGCCCGTGCGCAACGCCGGAAACTCACCGGGCTTACTCGCGGTGTAGGTGATGGTGGTGCCGGGAATACGGTACGTGCGTCCGCTGCGCGTTCCCTGCATGAGGTTTTTGGTCAGTTGGTTTTCTAAGTGCTTGCCAGCAGCAAAGAGTGCTCGCTGCCGTCTGCGGTTGACTTCGTTGAGTCCTGCTTGGTTGATTTTGACGACAAACTTAACCAAGGCGTTTGCACCTCGCTATTCTCACCGCCCCCCGTTCGTCAAGGTTTTGTAGCGGGGTCATTAGCTCTAAGGGCATCCCCATGTAGACAAGGCGGTGTTTGCCTAGCTCGAGCGTCACGTCGTTGCGAAACGACACTTCCATGTCAATTTCTGGGTAGCCCGCTGACATAAACCGCGCCCGTGCTTCGGCGTCTAGGGTGCGTACGAACACGCGGTAGCTACCAATGATGTTCCACGCCCGACTGACACCGCCCCCATAGGCAACGGTTTCTTGCAGTTCTTCCACCGTCACCGTCTGGGTAAACGTGTCGCGTGCAAGGTAGCCCTGCACTTCTTGCCCGAGTACGTCAACGATGACGTCTAGGCTCGAGGGGACACTGCGCAGCACCGTAATGACGCCAAGGTCATCGATGATGATGTCGCTACCGCTGCGAATGGCACTGGGTAAGCGGGTTGGCTCAAAGCAGGTGATGGTCACCGACTCTGTGTAGCCAGCGGCTTTGGCTTCAAAAGGCAGTTTGTTGACCCGTCCGCGACTTTCCACGTTCACGGTCATAGACGCTTCTGCGCCTGCAAAAAAATAACCGCCTAGTGTGTCACAGCGGGCGGGTTCGTCCTCGAGGCTGTAGCGAGCGGTGACGCTGCTAAACGCCCCTGCTAGCGCACTGCGCGACATTAGACGACCTCGGGTGGCGTGTAGAAATTCAAAATGCCGCGCCTGTACGCTTTGTAAGCATCAGGCACGGTCAACGCTTGGGTTTCGTCGTAATTGAGTTGCTGCTCGAGCAGATTGTCAGCCACCTCCAACGGGTCAGCGAGCACCGCCCCTCGACCCTCGAGCAACTGATTCGGGTTCGTTTGAATGAGTTTGGCGGCTACCCACCAAGGGCGGTAGTGAGCGATGCTACTTGCGTCTACACCTGTTGCTAAGTCCAGATACATCCCCGCTGCGGCTTCGTCATACGCGCCTTTGGCAAGGGTCTGCACCATGGCAAGCATGGCAGTGCGGTCAGTGAAGTCAGTCATTCAGCCACTCGAGAATGGCTTGGGCTTTCACCTTGCCAATACCTTTTAAGGCAACCAAGCCGTCTTCGGTATTGGGCAAGTCCTGAAAGTCGGTAATGCCTGCTGCTGCAAGTTCTTCTTGGTGTGGCAAGTCGGTTTCCGCAATGGGTTGCGCGGGCAGGGGGGCAGTTTCTTCTGCTACCGGTTCAGGGGTTGGCGGCGTTGATGGTGCTGATGGTGCGGGGGCGTCCGTCACCACTTTGGCGACCTTGCCCTGCTCCACCAAACGACGGGCAACACCATAAGGCAATAACTGCCGTGTGCCTTTTGCAAGGGTGACAGTGTAGACGCCCGACGGCACAAGGGTTTTCTCGAGCACGTTAACGAGCACAGGTACTTTGGCAAGGGCTTCAACGTCTTGAGTGTTGAGGCTGTAGGTCAGCGACGGGTCAAAGCGGGTATTGACGGGGTTAGGTACTGCCAACTTGATAGGCTCGCCAAGCTCTGCTAGCGTGCGCCCCAAGAACAGGTCAAAGGGCAGGTTGCTTTCAGGCTGCTCGGCGTCAAGAAGGACAGGCACAAGCCGCTTGGGAATGTAGACGCAGCTTGCCCCGTGAAAGTTCTCGAGCGTTTTGGCGTCTACCAGTTGCGGCGTGATGGCTTCTTGGGCGTAGGCGGCGCGTTCAATTTCCCCAGGATGATTACTGCGCCGTGAGTTGGAGAACGACACTACGGTATCGAGGTAGCCAGCAAGCTCGAGCCACGTAAGCAGTGTCGGGGAAACCTCTAAGTCATCCCCAAGCAAGAGCACGTCTTGGTGGTGATGTCGTGCTATTTCAAGGGCGGTCAGGGCGTGGCGGCGGTTGTCTTTGAGGCTGGTTTCATTGCCGTACACAATGACGTTCTGGGCAGACGCCGCGCTGTCAGCGTGCTCAAGGTCATACGTCACCCAGTTGTCAAAACCTAGTATCTCGAGCTGCTTGAGGGTTCTCGAGCGCTCACTTGCCCGTTCAGGACTCGAAAGCATCAAAAGCTGCATACTACCTCTTTCTGGTGTTTTTACGGTTGTGACCGCGCCCAGCGCAAACTGCAAGAAGTTGTCCTCACTGAAGGTGTCTTTTGGCTCAGTGACGACAGGTTCAAAACTGCCTGCGGGTAAGGCGCGGGTCACGTCAGGGGGCAAGTTGTACACCCGCCCCGGGGTGAGCGTCTGCGCGTAACCTCCCAACGTGACGGTTGCGCTGCGCTTGACGCGGACTTTCACCTAAGTGCTCGCGAGTTCGTTGTTGGAAGCGTCAGGGTGATGCAGTACGGCAAACACTTGGTAGGTTGCGCCCGTACTTGCCCCTGTAACCGTCGTTTTGACGCGGACGTTTTTGGCGAGTCCTTTGTAGTCAAACGCCCTCATTGCCCCGTCTAAGGTGGCATCGCCAATGACAGGCGGCGTGCCTACGATGTCGGTAGCAGGGACATCCGCCCACGTGCTGCCGTCGTCGCTGGCTTCAAGCGCAATGGTGTGTGTGCCATCTGTCCACGTGTCAATGTCCACGTAGAAGGTTTGTGCGTACCAACCTTTGAGGTTGATGTTTACTCCCGTGGTGTCACTGGTTTTGGCACCGCCCCCGAGGGCAACGACGCCTTTACTTTGGGTAGAAAAGCTCTTGTCAACGCTCATTACTGACTCCGGGTGTAGACAACAAAGGCTTCGGGTTGTACGGGCTTACCTGCTGCCCGCATGTCAAAGCGGTAGGCAATCTTGCGCTGCCGACCAAGGCTGACGTCTTGGTCATAGCGTTTGATGGTGAACTGCCTGCGCATGACAATCACGTATTGCCGCATGTCGCCAAAGACGAACACAGGCTGTCCAGCACTGCCGTTGTCGATGTGGTCAGGAAAGTACTCGCTCTCGAGCGTCGGATAGCCATTCAGTCTGTCTGGCTCACCTGCTTGCAAGCTCTCTTGCCACATGTAGTCGCCTTGGTTGTTTTTCAATAGGCGCGCATGACGCACCCCGCTGCGGCTCAGGACGTAACGAGCGTTGCGGCGGTACTGCTTGCGCATGTCGTAAGCGGCTTTCACGACGTCATCACTGGAAAACGCTGAACCTGCTGTGGTGTTGGCTTGCACGCTGGGCAACCCAGCTTGCGTCACCCCAGTGGGTTCGTTGTTGCCGTCGCCTTGCAAGACTGCCCACTCGAGCACATCACCAAAGTAGTTGGCTTGCTCGGTGAAGATGATTTGTTCGATGTCCCTGTCGGTGTCGCTGATTAGGTCTTCATCGACGTAAATCATCTCGCTGGGAGACGTTGGCACGAAGCGAATTTCCCCGAAGCGGCGCATGGCGTCGGTGTTTTCGGGAACTTCGGCAATACCTTTCCACGACACATCAGGGCGGCGAATCATCGTGCCAAGGGTCATGCTGCCTGCGTTGGTGTTGTAGACCGTACAGATTTCCAACATCGAAGTGACGTTGTTGACGTAGCGGATGATTTCATCGCGCATGTCAACAGGCGCAAGGATGCCCCCGTCGGCTTGTACGTTGGGAGAAAGCGAGTCTAGGGCGCGTCCTTCGTGCTCGAGTTTTTCGAGTACTTCTGAGTGCTTGGCACTTAGCCGCTGCCGACTGAGATACGCCTTCACGGCTGCCCGTTGTTCGGTGATGCGTTTTTCGGGAGACTCGACCACATCTGCCCCGCCACGCTTGAGCAGGGCAATTTCGCGTTCAAACAGTTCGCGTTCGCGTTTGCGCTCTTCAGCCTCTTGGTTGCGCTCTTGACGCAAGGTGTCGAGTTCGCCCTGCATCTTTTCCATCTGCTCGAGGGCAAGCGAAGAACGCTGCCCAGCTTCGGCGACTTCGTGGCGCGTGTCTTCGTCAAGTTGGCGCAACATCGCCATGATTTTCTGGGTCTCAGTAGCGTTATTGCTACTGACCCCTGTCACATTGGACATGGTTACTCCTTAGTTTTTGTGGGTGAGTTGGTTGTAGATTTGCGTTTCAAGGCTGACTTGCTCGGCTCGAGTGAGCATCTGAGAAAGAAAGGCTTGAATCTCGTCTGAGCCAGCGTTCTCGTTTTCAAGTGCAGACGGGTCGGCTCGAGTGTCTGCTGGTTGGCTTACGCCAAGTGCAGGCGGGTCAAGCTGAGTGTCTGCTGGTTGAGCACGGGTTTCCTGCGGCTCGTCATCCCTAGCAGCGTCGTCTTCGTCGGCTACCAGTGATGCCAAAAGAGTGGAAGCGTCTCCAAGCATCTTGGAAACGTCTTTGATTTTCTGGCGGTTCTTACGACTAAGCACCGCCCCTGCCCGTGTATCGGCAGCTTCACTGACCTCGCTATCGGGCGTATCAACGGGGTCAGCTAGGGCAAACGTGACAGCTTGGTTGCTGCGCGTTGCCCAAGAAAGTTCAGTCACAGGGATGTTGCGAAATGAGATGGCAGGCAAGGTGTCAAGCACCTTTTGCCCTTCACCCTTTTGAACCCTGACGAGGGGTACTCGAGGGGCAGCGTTAAGCGCCGAACGGGTGTAAGGCAGTTCGCCTGCAAGCACGTCGAAGGCGCTAGTGAGGGCGTCGCTACGCACGGCAAGCACAATTTCATCGAAGTCTCGAGCTTCTAGCACGCTAAATTCGTCAAGGTTGACCGTGCCGTGGGAGACCAAGGAACGCTCGAGCAATACCCTTGCCACTTCGGGGTTGCGCTCGTGAATGTTGTCAAGCACAACCAAGCGCAAGGTGTCTTCGCGGGATAGCAAAACCTCTTCGTCGATGTCCCGCAGGGCTGCAAATACCTCGTCACTAATCAGGTCATTGAGAGGCAAGGTAATGGCGGCATACTCGCCTGCGCTACGCACCCCGAATACTCCTGCAAGAGGCTGCGCGGGAACCGTCACCATCGACACTTCCACCAAATCCACTTCTTTGATTTCGCGGATGCCCTCAACGTAGGTGTCTTGGTTGACCATGAAGCCAAAGGACATGGGTTGCGGACTGCCGCGCTGTTGGCGGCGGCGCATAATCACGTAGCGTTCACGGGCGGCGCGCACTTCTTCTTGGGGATTGGTGGAAATGAACAACTCCCCGCGCACCCGCAAGCCGTAGTCGTCTTCCTCGAGCGAGGTGGACTGCCCAATCTGTGCCCCGTGCTCATCGAGCAGTGGCACAACGCCCTTGCGGTGCTGAATCGTCCTCGTAAAACAACCTTTGATGAAACGACTGTTGTAGCTATCTACGGCGTCAAAGACACTGGCATAGCCTTCAAACGTGCCTTCTTCGCCAACTTCGCGGATGTTAAATGGCGTGAAACGGACTTCTTTTCTCTTCATGGCTACCCTCCTTCTGGCGGTTTCGGTAAATCGGCATAAAAAAACCGCCCGAAGGCGGTGGTATGTGGTTTATGGGGCGCTCATGGGGAAGCCTCCACGTTTTCAATCTCAGCAAGGCGGCGCTCGAGCACCGCAATCACTTCACGTACCTTGTGTGGCTCGAGCAGTATTCCGATAGATAAAAAACGCTCTTCTGCATCGGCACAGCCAATAAACTCCTTGATAAACAAGCAGCCTGAGTCTGTGCCAATGGCAATGCCTGCGTAGTCATCTTCTGAGTCGTCATCAGGATGAATGAAGTCGCATTCTTCTGCGGGGGTAATGAAGGGGTTTTTCCTTCGCAGCTCGTCTACGTGTTCTTTGAAGGTCACACTCATAAAGCCTCCTTGAGTTGATAGCCCACGACACAGCGGCAGTTAATCGTCTCGCTGGGGTCGCCTGACGGATCACCGGGGTATCTGAGTCCGTTGGAAAAAGGTTGCTCGAGTTCACGCACTTCACCGTCTATGGCGAGATGCGAGGGGCGCACGATGCCGTCTTGACGGCTAATCCACTCCTTAACAAGGGGGTCGCCGCCTGCTTCAATGAGCCTGCCCATTTGAAATTGACTTTCGCCCATAACCAGCCCCACTTCCGAGGTGGCAATAGTCATTGTTCTGGCGCGTTGCCAACGGGCATAGAGTTCCTCGAGCGCGTCAGCCGTCAGGGTGCTCTCGAGTCCTGCTGCTTCAGCGTCAGCCAGCAAGGCGCGTACAGCGTTCACGCTGCTGTCGTTAATGAGGTCAGTGCGCACCGGGGCAAATTCTTGGGCAAGTAGGTCAGCTTGACGCCGCCACATAGCGGGTGCACCTTGGCTGAATAGCTCGCGGTACACATCCTCTCCAAAGGACTCCGCTCCAGCGCGGTACACCGCCGACAGCACCAAGCGCCAATACTGCCGCTCGCGTGCCATAGCTTCATAGACTGCCGTCGCCCCATACTCCCGGTAGCCCTCAGCCACTTCACCGCCAAAACGGGCAAACACAGCAGCTATCTGTTCCGCTACATCACGCTCAAAGGCAAGGCGTTTGTTATCGGCTCTTGTCCAGTAGTCCACGCGGTTGGTGATACGGCGGATACCGCGCTGTTCGTCTTGGTTGTCTAGGGTGTCTTCGTCTTCTTCGTTGTCCTCGTTATCTACATTGTCTTGGTTGTCCTGAAAGGCAGCGGGGACGGGTTGCACTTTTTTGATGCGCATATTCAAATCAAGTTTTTCTGCTACGTCTTCGGGTTCAAACCCCGCACCAATGAGGACGCTAGCAATCTGCGCCCGCTCTTTGTACATGGTCGAGAGCGCCTCGACCTTAGAAAAATCAGGGGCAACAAAGAACTCGTCTTGACCAGCATTGGGATAAAACTCGTGCACTAACCCTTGCGTGAGTTCGTCGGCAATGGCGTTGCACCATGGCATAATCGTGTCCACCCAGTAGGTAAACCGCGCCCATTGCTTGTTCGCAAACGTCGCTGACGTATTGAAACCCAAGATTATGGGGTCAATCTCAAAGCCCATAGCAATGTCTTCTCGAGACATGCGGTGCGCTTCGATGACCTTGAGTTCTTCCATTGACTGGGTGAGTTGCTTGTAGTCAATGTCTTTGTCAATGACCAGCACTTTGCCTGCGTTGGCGGGTCCAATGATTTCGTGTTTTACAAGTTCTTTGGCTTTGTTGTATTGCTCGGTAGTGGCAGCACCCTTAATGGACACAACGCCGCTGGGCATGCCTCGGTTTTGCATGCTGTTGGAAATAAGCCGCTGCGTGTAGACTTCACTATCGACACTGGCAGCGAGCGCCTGCAATTCGCCGACGCCCCAAAACGGGGAAGCTGGGTTAGGCAATTGATCGTGAATCAGGTCTTCTGGCAAGATATAAATCAGGTATGTCCCGCGAATGTACTCGTAGTGCTTAATAAATTGGTCGTTGTGTTTAACGGGATAGATGTCTTTAGGCAGTAGTGCCCACAGTTGTTTTGGCTTGCTGCCCACGCGCACTTTGCTGACGGTGGTGTTGCCGCCCAAGCTGAGATGTGCCGACCAGCGCCATATGAGCTTGCTTTGGGTTTGAAATTCGTTGGGGTGCTTGAGCAAACTCACAAGCTCCCCGTCGCGCACTTCTTCAACGGTGGTGTCGTCAATCTGCTGGTATAAGCGAAACGGCACTGACGCGGTGCTATTGGCTTTTTTCTTGACACACAAATAGACAATGGAAGACGCTTTATAGCCCTCAGTGACAGCACGTTCGATGTCCCACGAGTAAGACTCGCGCTGGTTGTGTTCCCAGATAGGCAAACTCTCGGCGTAAGTGATGCTGCGCTGCTCAGGTGACATGATTTTGTTGAGCCACCTCTGAAAACGGTTCATCACATCCACTCCATTCGCAGTTCGTCTTGAGGTGGCTCGAGTTCGTCGTTGATAACGGCTTTGAGGAGTTGCACTAACGCATCAACGGGGTCGTCGTGGCGCACAGCGTCGCCAAACGGGTCATCGTCAGCAAGGGTGGCACTGTCACTGTCACTCGTGTCCTGTGGAAAGTTGGTTAAAAACGCTTCAAACATCACCAACTCGCGGTGATGTGCTGGAAAGAAAACTTTGTTTGCCTTAAACCAGCCCTGCACGCTCTTAGCCCTTGTCACCTTGTCGCCTTTGGCAGTGACAGGTTGCACGGGCAGTGCGGTTAATTTGGCAATGCGTTGGGCGAGGGTTTGTCCGCTCGAGGCATCTTCAACCAACACCAACGACGGCGCAGGTAACACGTTGCGTTCGCCTGCTGCTTCTACGACGGCGTTCACGTCACGGCGGCTGTATTGGTGTTTGATGGCTTCCTCGAGTTCAATCGGGTCAAGCCGCATCCAACCCATGTCAATCACGTACACGTCGTCTTCGGGCGTGATGATGGCATCCACATAGGCGCTCAAATCGTTGTGCTGTTCGGCTTTACCTGCGGTATCCCACGACTGCACTCGCCACCCTTGCGGCACCACGCCGTTGTGATAGCGAAAGGTGTCTCGAGCAAAAATGCTCTGCGAACCGTCATCGTAGGTGGCGTCTTGCATGTACCAAAGGGCAAACCGGTACGGGTCAACGCGTTGCTTTTGCCTAAGCGCGTCGGCGGGATATTCGTCTGGCCAGTAGCTGTTGCCGCCTTCGTCAAGGGCTGGAATCGCTACCGTCTCCGCGTCGTAGTGAAACTCAAACATGCCCGACAAATCGTGCTTGTGTAGGCGCTGCTGCACGTTGATAATCGGGCACCACATAGGCGCACGCGACAGTACCGACGAATCGACAAACGCCCACGTCTTTTGCCGTGCTGCTGGCGTGCGCGCCGTGTTTTGGTCTTGTCCGTCGTCGATGATGATGCAAGAAAAACGCTTACCCAAAATCGACCCGAAAATACTCGAGGCACTCAAACTGGGACTAATCTGCCCACGCGGCAACCCCTTGATAAACAACTTGCGGTGCGCCCAAGCGCGGCTGTGGTCAGGGCGGGCGTCTTCATCGGGAAATACGGCGCGATATAAGTCGCTGCTTTCAATGTCGCGTTTGGCGACAAGCTCAAACAAATCTGCTAAGTCCCCTTTGGCACTAATCACGCCAATGCGTTCATAAGGGCGTCTACCTAAAATCCACGGCGGGGTCGTGGTGGTGATGATGGAACTTTTCCCAGCACCGGGTGGCAGGTTGATGTTGAGCACCCGCCTGCCTTTGACTTTTTCTTTGGGTGTCGCCCAACAACGCTCGAGAAAGTCTTGGACATGCTCCATCACCGTCACTTGGTGCGGTAGCGGTTCTAGCTCTCGAGCCAACTTGAAATAAAACGCGAGGTCTTGGCGCGCTTTTGCTAGGGTTTCTTCGTCATATTCATCGACTAGCTGTTTGCGCCGCCTGTACTCGTAGAGCAGGAGCAAGTCAGTGTCAGTCACTTGGTGCGCTACTGGCATCACTTGTCTCCTAAGAGTCCACGCTCGCGCAAGATTTGCTCGAGTTCTTCGTCGCTTAATTCAGTTGGTGGTTTCGGGAGGTTAATCGCTTCAATTTCTTGGCGCTTGACGTAGCCGCGCACCTTGCCAACGGTGGTCAGATACAGGGAAATTGCCCACGCTTCACCGTTACTAATAGCCGAAAACAACTTCAGTTCTGCAAGGTCAGTAGTCTCTTCACGGGCGTCGTCAATGGCTTCTTGGAGCTTGGGATGCTTTTTTGCTGCGTTGTAAATGGTCATGCGAGCGCAGCCAAGCGCACGCGCCGCGACGGTGAGCATCCCTTTGGACTGCTTGACGGCTTCAATCATGTCGCTCACAGACGGCGACGCCATGCCCCCTCCTTTCCCATGAAAAAACCCACCTTGCGGCGGGTCTACACTGTTCCAGTCAATAGTGTTTACAAGTTCATCGAGTTCGCTCGAGGCATAAAACGTTGCCCCGTCTAGGGCGTCGTCTACCGCTCGAGCTAAGTCAAGTAATGTCTGAAGGTCGTCGTCAGCCGTCACGGCGGCATAAAATCACCTACTTTCAAGGGAGTTACTTACAGCCCTAGATACTCCTTGCACAGAAGCTCGAGCAGCAGGGCGTTTTCATCGTTTGCGTCTGCAAGTTGGTCTGTGACTAGTGCTTTGGTTTGGGTTACGAGGTCGTGTTGATCATCACGCAACTTGGCTTTGAAGACGTGTCCGTCACTGCTAGTGTCGCTCGAGCTATCAAACGTACTTTCAAACGAATCCCAGTCGTAGTCAGCGAGCTTAATCAGTTCGTCAAGTTCGCCAGGGTCATAAGGCAATGCCGTCATGAGGTCATTGCCCATTGCTTTGTCCAGTTCGCTCAAAAGCGCGGCAAGTTCAATCTTGTCGGCTTGCCCCCGCGTCTCGTTCAGCACAATGGTGAG
>CAZKAZ010000086.1:12907-15074 GCA_964550765.1 uncultured bacterium
GCGTGCAGGGCAGCCGCGATAGCACTTTGTCCGTGCGACGTACCGGGTAACTTGTCGATGCCTGCTTTGGCACCACCCCCAAAACGCAGTACCGCTTGCCACGAACTCGAGTCACTCGAGTAACAGGGGTAACGCTCGAGCGCCCACGGTTGGGTGACGCCAAGCAGGTGCACTTTGGGCATGACGCCTGTGCGTTTGTGCTGTGCCATGATTAAGCGAAAGCAACTATCTAGCCACGCTTGCATCTTGCCGCGTTGCCGCGTGTACGGCACCAAGCCACCAAGGGCAAAGTAAGGGTGAGAAAGCGCCCGCTCGAGGTGCTTTTTGTCCGCCCCAAACGTCACAATCGGTAGTGTCTCTAAGCCAAGTTCGCCTAAGCGTTCGTGGTTTTTCCACGTGGCATCTTGGTCACCGATGACGTCTAAGTTCATAAAGACCAGACTCGCCATGTGTGCTTGCCACCGTTCGCGCAAAGCAAGCGCCCACGCGGCGTATTCTTCACACGTAAACTGCTTGCCTGTCGTAAAGGCGGTAAATGCCCCTGAGTCGATGATGGTAAAGCACGGCGCTGCGCGCCATACCTGCTCCCAGCCGTCACGGTTGCCCTTGCTGTTGTGCGCAAACGAAAAAAGCGTGTGAGGGATACCTTCTTCGGCGAGTATGACCCTGCAAGAGCGTCCGTCTAACATCTTGGTGCTGTCTGTAGACGCAAAGTAGATTCTCACCACTTCACCCCCCGATGCTCCCACAGACGCGTCACGTGCTTTTCTGTCTCGAGCAACTGCCCGACGTTAAACCGCACCATCGCTGCCCGTGATTGATGGTTGTCTGCTTGGGCAATGGCGCTGAGCGCGTGGGCGTTAGCCGTGCGCTGTAACTTGCGATTCGGACGCACTCGCTTGCCGTCAGCCAAAATCAACTCTTTGAATTTGTTACCCACAAGCCACGTGGTGGAGTCCACGCTGTAGAAGGGGTAACGCTCGAGCGCCCACACGCTCGACACCCCCAACCCGTGTACCCGCACGAGCGTGTCACCTTGGCGCTGTTTACTCAAAAACTGCCAACAGTGGTTAAGCCACCGAGCAAGTTTGGCTTTGAAACGGGTCACAGGCACTAAGCCCCCGAGGGCAACGTAGTCCGTCATGGCGCAGTATTCGCGCAGATATTTGAGGTCGCCGCCATAGCCAAACACCGGAATGGGATTGAACCCCTTATCCACCATGCGTTTGTAGTTGGCGAGCGTGGCGTCGTGGTCGCCGATAACATCTAGATTGAAATAGTGTTTGGGTTGTTTCTCAATAAGATAAGCGCAGTAGTCGGCAAGTTTAATAGGCTTACCGAGCGTGAACGCTGTAAACGCGCCGCTGTCGAGTAGCACATCGGGGAAGCTGCCCAAAACGGCTTCACGTTGCCCAATGGGTTCAGCAAACGAGGTAAGCGCCCGCGTTGCCCCTGCTTGCAGGCAATAGGCGGTATCGGTACTCGCCCCAGCAAGATAGACTTTCACGGACGCCCCATGCTGTTACACGCCGTAGCGTGTTTGGTATTCTTCCCAGCCCCGCGCCCGAATCTGACTCGCAGGGTTGTTGAGGTTGCCGTAGCCCCACGGGTGACGGGTGGTTCTGTCGCCGTCGTAGTCGGTGTGGGTGTGCTCGAGCACGTCTTCAAGCACCCCTAAGTCGGCAGCAAGTTTGAAGGTATCCGCTTTGTCTAAGTGCATTAGTGGCGTGATGATGGCAAGTTGGCTAAAGCTCATGCCGATTTGAATGGTGTGCTCGAGTGCTTGCATGGTCTCGAGGCGGCAGTCAGGGTAGCCGCTATAATCCGTCTGACACACCCCTGTCCACACTTCGGTTGCGCCAAGTTTCATAGCAAGAGCAGCCGCTAGCGTCAAAAAGACGAGGTTGCGCCCCGGCACGAACGAAGCAGGCAAGTGCTCGAGTTGTGGGTGCGGCTGGTTGGTGTCGCCATTATGGGTGAGCGCACTGTCGCCAACTTGCGCAAGTGACGGAACATCAACCACATGCAAAGGCACACCATACTTGTCCGCCCAAAACTGCGCACATTCACGCTCAACAGCGTGCTTTTGTCCGTACTGAAAATGAATCGCGGCAACAATCTGACTTTCCGTTGCCGCTTTTGCCATAGTCGTGGCGCTGTCTTGACC
>CAZKAZ010000087.1:0-2356 GCA_964550765.1 uncultured bacterium
CTGACCCAGCACCCGACCCTGACCCAGCACCTGACCCTGACCCAGCACCCGACCCTGACCCAGCACCTGACCCTGACCCAGCACCCGACCCGGCCCCCGACCCTGACCCGACAGCTAGCTCGAGCTTCAACAGCGGCACACCCAAATTCACGCCCTCGAGCAGCGCAGCCGATATCATCAATTCCGGTGCTACCAAAGTTAGCGTGGGTGGTAACGACATCTACATTGGCACATGGCAAAAAACAGGCAGCAACCAAAATCCCATCATCGCTTCCATCAATCCAAACACCAACACCATCAACTGGGTTCGCTCAGATTACGAAGATACGCCCGTTGACGGACGCGGCAACGGCTTATTGGTCACGGCTTCTGGCGAACTTTATGCTGCCATGAGCGTCGATGGTGGCAGTAACAGTTTTAACTTTGCTGCCGGTAGCGGCTGGCTCAACAGTTATGGCATGGGGGGCGGTGCCAAAGTGGGCGTAATCGTCAAAATAGACCCCACCACAGGCACACCCCAAGCAGGTACGTTTGTCACAGCCGTACTCAGCAGTGGCAATACCAACACCCTGAACATCAACAACCTCGGTGTTGATACCAGCGGCAATATCATCGTGTCTGCCAACACTGCTGCTGCGCCGCGTTTTGCCGATACCTCACGGATGCCCTGCCCTGCTTACGACGGCAACATTGAAGACTACACCTTGGTGCTTGCCGCCAATTTGCAATCAGCGGTGAGTGCCACTGCGCCATCTTGCGGTAATCCGTAACGGTTAATAAACGACGTCAATGAAGAAAAGACGTCAATGTGCACCCTCGAGCTACCTCGAGGGTCTTTCTATCCCATCCTTCTTAGCCAAAGCCCACTTACAATGGTTTCTAACACGCGTTTTATGTGATGAATCAAAGGCTATATGCTCACAAACATAGAAGACTTCTTGCGAAAGTATCAACCGAATTGTGCAATAGCCCTCTGCCATCATCGACAAATTGATTTTTGTAAGAGGTCTATACTCACCAACACGTGCTCACACATGCTCACACGTGCTCACAAAGGAGATGCTATGAATATTAAACTGTGGCTTGCGCTCGGTTTTGCCCTAAGCCTCAGTGCTTGTCAACAAGGTGACCGCCCGCCCGTAACGGGTGTGGTGGATTTGGTTGTTGGTGACGCACTAACCAGCCAAGCCCTCATCAGTAGTGGCTTGCGCTTTGACAATCCCAGCACCTCGTTTGAAGCCCTCAACGACACCTGCTACTTGAGCACGACCTACAACGTCACCAATAGCACTGGGCGCAACTTGGCCAATTTAAGCTTGGTTGCCATCAACCGTGCTAGTAACGTCGCTGGCACTGCTGTCAGTGGCTTGCGAGGGGCAGCAGGAAACACCGTGACCAACCCAGCTATTTACCGTTCCATTCGTCCTTCGCATCGGCTGATTGCCGTTGGCAACCAAGCACAGGTCGTAGCAGGGGCAGCGGACTTTCAGGTGTTTTTGCCTACTGAAGTAGCTGCTTTACAAACCGATGTGAGTGCGATAGCAGCAGATGCAGTGGTGCTCGAGTATGGTTACGTTGCCCGCAACAGTGGCGGCAGTAGAGTCTTGCGTGATGGCGACACAGGCACGGTTACAATCGCCGTGCAATATCCTTGTGAAACAGGCATCACAGGCGGCACACCGTTTAGTTTTGCCATGACGTTTGCGTTTACCGATGTGGCCATCCCCAGATTCACTCGAGGCCCCAATGAAACCTTGGCAGCGCTCGAGCAACGCATCATCAACACGTACGGTGCTGCGGCCATTCCCGCCAACGTAGAAATCCTGCTCGTTGGTGACGACAACGAACAACCCTTGTTTGGTAACCTCATCCGCGTCAGCAACTTTGAACGCATCGCCGACATTCCTTTGCCCTCTCCCATACCTGCTTTTGTTGCTAACGTCCAAGACCCGCAAGTGTACGGGTTTACCTGTGCTGACGACGAAGTCAACGTCAGTAGTTCAGGGGCAACGCAGCTTAGTTTTGGTAACACAGTAATTTATGCTGGCACGCGCCAAGTCGCCGCTAACAACCAAGACCCCCGCCTCACCCGTTTTGACAAAGGCGAACAAGTGTGGTGCTTGGGCAGTTTAGAAACCAGCAGCGAAGATAGTCGCGGTTATGGGCTGTTGTGGGATGGTGCAGACACCCTGTATGCGCTGTTTTCGATGACAGGAGCACAAAGCGAACCAACGACCGACTTTCGCCGTTTTGCAGTGAACGGTTGGTTACCAAGCTATGGCGCAGGCGGTGGCGTGAGAGCAGCCGTCTTGGTGCGCATCGACTTGGTGTCGGGTAGTCCACTCACGGCGACCTA
>CAZKAZ010000087.1:2366-9380 GCA_964550765.1 uncultured bacterium
GCCAATGGTGACACTAGCGCCCTCACCGTGACGGATTTAGCCCTCACCAGCGCAGGCGACGTGATTGTGCGTGCCGAAACCAGTGCTTTTCCGCGCAGCACCAACCCCAATGTCACCATCGACTGCCCTGCGTTTGATGGTTTAGTCGCAGACTACACCTTGGTTTTGTCTGCCGATCTCAGCACGGCCATCAGTGCGACTGCCCCTTCGTGTCGTTTGTAGACTAGTTGTACTCTATAAGCTAGTTTTATTCTTTGAGTTAATTTTACTGTGAATCATTTGTGTAATAGGCTCACAGAATCTTAGCTGACTTTAGCGCGTGTTGTCTTGTCTTAGCCTGGTGCTTGCCTGTGATACTCATCATTGATTCTGCAAATCAATGCGTGAGCGTGCGTAGGAAAAGCTACGGATACAGACGGAAACGGAAGAACGTCTGTAGGACTTTTTGAAGTGTTTGTTTGGAATCCGTATCAATTGGCAATTCCACGTGTTGTTGCTACAGTTGCTGATGTTTACCAAGGTGACATCAGCATCCATTGCGTTCAACTGTGTAGACGTCAATCATGGAGAGACTAAGTGAGAGACTAAGCGTTCCCACCATGCGCTAAGCACTTGCAAACTTCCCTCGATGTGTCACCACAATGCTTGCTGTGCTACTGCTAGAAAGTTCATCACTGCTTGGTATTTTAATGAATGGTCATCAAAGCCTTTTGACGTTCATATGCTGACACGTTTACAATGTATGCTTTATCATGTAAGACCTGTAAAAACGTAGCGGGTTTGCCCGTTATGTAATTTCGGAGGACATGATGCCAACCCATTATCAAGGCAGCCGCACTGCTAAGCGCGCTTTAGATGTGTTTATTAAGCTCTCTCGAGCTGCCGACGCCGTTGAAACCCGCATCAACCGTCACCTTGCAGCAGTTGACTTGACCGTCAGTCAGTTTGGGGTGCTCGAGGCACTGTTGCACTTGGGGCCACTGTGCCAACGTGACATCGCCCAAAAAATTCTCAAGTCCAGCGGTAACATCACCATGGTCATCGACAACCTGGCTAGGCGTGATTTGGTGCGGCGCGAACGCCACCAAAAAGACCGCCGCATGGTGATGGTTCACCTCACCGACAAAGGTAAAAAACTCATTGAAGACCTCTTTCCCAAACATGTCGCCATCGTCGAAAAAGAAATTGGCGTGCTCAGTGCTGAAGAACAAGAGCAACTGCAGACCTTGTGCCGTAAAGTTGGTGTAGGGACGTAGTCACATGTGCCTGTCTGAAAGCTGTGACTAGGTAGGAGGGGTGGCTTGGCTCGAGCTACCCCCGAGCACTGAGTACCCCCTGAGCATTCAGGTTAAAGCGCACGTTATCCATTTGACCGCAAGGCTAGCAAAATCGTTTAACATTAAACTAATTAGAGGAGGCACGTATGACACTATCCAATCCTGCCCTCAATCCCGTCCAAGGTTTGCACCACATCACCGCGATGGCCAGTGACCCACTGCGCAACTTGCAGTTTTATCGCGACGTGCTGGGGCAGCGTTTTATCAAAAAAACCGTCAATTTCGATGACCCTAGTACCTATCACCTTTACTACGCTGATTATCGGGGCACACCCGGCACGGTGTTAACGTTTTTCCCGTGGCCGCACCTCAAAAAAGGCACGCGAGGCACAGGTGAAGCAGGGGCGTTTGCTTACAGCATTTCCCGTAACTCGCTGGACTACTGGCGGCGGCGTCTGATTGACCATGAATTAGAGGTAACTGAAAGTGAACGCTTTGCTGAGACGGTGTTGGCGTTTAGTGACCCTGATGGCTTGGTTGTTGAGTTAATCACCAACGAAGGCATGGACGTAGACATCTGGGCAGACAGCCCAGTACCTGCTGAGCATCAACTGCGCGGCTTTCACAGCATCACCATGAACGTTGCTCGGGCAGATGCCAGTGCAGCACTACTTGCTGAACACCTGGGGTTAGCAGCCGCTTCGCAAGCAGAAGAAAACGGCAGCACCCGTTACCGCTATCAGTTACCGAGTGGGCAGGTCGTCGATGTGCTCGAGCAACCCCGCGCCCTGCCTGCCCGCTTAGGCTCAGGTTCTATTCACCATGTGGCTTTTCGCAATACTGATGACGACGAGCAAATGGGTTACTTGCGTTATCTGCGCGGTAAAGGCGTGAACATCACCCCGGTGCAAGACCGGCATTACTTTCACTCTATCTACTTCCGTGAGCCTGCTGGTGTGCTGTTTGAATTGGCTACCGATGCGCCTGGTTTTGACATTGACGAACCGTTAGAAAAACTGGGTGAACGCTTGCAACTGCCCACGTGGTACGAACCGTACCGCGCCGAAATCGAAGCCCACTTGCCAGAACTAGACACAGTGCACGTTTGATACGGGACACCAGAAACATCACCATGAACACCACTACGGGCATCACGACGAACACCACCACGGGCATCACGACGAACATCACCATGAACACCACTACGGGCATCACTATGAACACCACGATGCATACTCTGACGGATATCACCACAGATGTCATCACAGAAACAAGCCAGAGACACCATGACCACGGGAGCATTGCCTATGTTTGCTAGGCTGAAACTATGAGTGAACTTTTACGCGATCCGCACGGCGAACAACCCATCCATCAACGGGGGAGCAACCTCGAGGATGCCGCTATCGCTGTCATCTTGTTACATGGTCGGGGGAGCGACGCCGCAGACATTCTCAGTTTGAGCGACTACCTCGACCAGGACACCACCTGTTTTCTGGCGCCGGATGCCTATGGGCGTCAGTGGTATCCGCAGCGGTTTACCGTGCCAATTGCCCACAACGAACCCTTTTTAAGTTCTGCACTCACGCTTGTTGATACCATCGTTAACAAAGTGTTATCTGATGGGATGCCCGCTGAGCGACTGGTGATTGGGGGCTTTTCACAAGGGGCGTGTTTGGCGCTCGAGTACGCCGCCCGTCACCCGCGTCCTTATGGGGCAGTTGTGGCGTTAAGTGGTGGTTTGATTGGCGAGACGCTAGACATGAGCCGCTACGGTAAAGACATGTCTGGCATGACGGTCTTTTTGGGGTGCAGCGACGTTGACCCGCACATTCCTGTGACCCGCGTGCACGACTCGAGCCGCATTTTCGGTGAAGCGGGCGCACATGTGACTGAGCGCATCTATCCGGGGATGCCGCATACCGTCAACGAAGACGAAATGCACTGGTTGCAACAGCGTCTTAAGGACATGCACTGGTAGCGAAGTTCGTCAGGCACTATCCGTTAGTCACTGTGAGGTGTGGTTGCGTCAAGCGAAGCTGTTCACTCGTTCAATTTGTGTGGCTTGTCCGGGGGTGTGGGTAATCAGTACCGCTCCTAGTTCCACTTCACCCGCCGCCCACCCAAACGCGCCACTGGTCGGTAAACGCAAGCGCGTAGACGCTACGAATCCATCCGGCAAATACCCTTGAATGCCACCCGAAGGCCCGGTCATGCCTACATCTGTTACGTATGCCGTGCCTTTGGGAAGTACGCGTGTGTCACACGTTGCCACGTGGGTGTGCGTGCCCAGTACCGCCGTCACTTTGCCGTCAAACGCAAACCCCACGGTGAGTTTTTCTGTTACCGACGTACCATGCATATCTAAAATAATAGCGTCTGCGCCCGCTTGCCAGATGTCACTGTTATCGAGGGTGCTCACGGGTTCATCAGCTTGCGGCATGGCCGAACGGCTCACCAGATTGACCACGGCCACGTTTGTCCGTTCGATCAGCGCCCACCCTTTACCCGGCGCATGACTGCCGTAATTCAAGGGACGCAGTACTTGGGGATGTTCGTGCACCTTTTGCCAGTCGGGGCCGTCCCACGAGTGATTGCCGCCTGTGACCATATCAACGGGGAGGGCAAGTAGGCGCTCGAGCGACGCTTCGGTCATGCCGCAGTTGCCCAGTGAAGGCTGATGGTGGGTGATATCCATGTTTTCCGCGTTGACAATGACCACGTCGATGGCGTTTTTTTGCACAAACGTGGCTAGGTGGTGCTCTAAGTAAGCTAGCCCTGCTTCCCCGACGATATCGCCAATAAACAGTATCTTCATAACGTTCCTTTCAGGTGATGGCTCGAGCCTGTCTTTACGGCTTCAACTTATCAAGCCCGTGTCAGCGCCTGTCCAAATTGTCCCGCAGTTCATCAGAGATAAGCTGCAAACGCAGCGCCGCCGCCAGAAACAAGCCCTGTCCCACGGCTGCCCACAGTTTGCCCACAGTTGACGCCTCGACAACGCCCGGGCATCTCGCAAGACGTTGCCCCAACTTGGCGTGTTTATGCTGTATAGCAAAATTCTTTACATTTTGCCAAACAAGAAACCCCGTGCTAGACGTCCCCTTCTATAATCAGTGAATATCTTATTCAAGGGTGCGGAAAGTCAACCAAACACTGCTCGAGCTGATTAAACCCTGACTAAGACAGCCCCTCGGCAAGTTGCAATAAATATTGCCCATACTGGGTTTTGCGCATCGGTTCAGCGAGTTTCGTAAGCGCATCAGCGTCAATCCAACCGTGCCGATAGGCAATTTCTTCCAAACAGGCCACTTTCAAGCCTTGGCGTTGTTCGATGGTTTCAATAAAGTTGCAAGCTTGCAAATAAGACACGTGCGTCCCGGTATCGAGCCACGCCATACCCCGCCCCATCATCTCCACGCGCAAGTTATTTTGCGTAAGGTAGGCCTTGTTGACATCAGTAATCTCTAATTCACCCCTCGGTGATGGCTCGAGCTGCTTGGCAATATCCACCACGTGATTATCGTAAAAATACAACCCAGTAACGGCATAGTGCGATTTGGGCTGGCTGGGTTTTTCTTCTAAGCTAATCGCGTGACCATCTTTGTCAAACTCCACCACGCCGTAACGTTCTGGGTCTTGCACGTAGTAGCCAAACACGGTGGCACCGCCTTGGTCGTGTTGGTTTTGCACGGTGCGCGCTAACATGCCCGTAAACCCATAACCATAAAAAATGTTGTCACCCAAAATGAGACACACGTGATCATCACCGATAAACGCCTCACCCAAAATGAACGCTTGCGCTAGACCGTCGGGGCTGGGTTGGATAGTGTACTCGAGCTGCATACCCCACTGCGACCCGTCCCCCAACAAGCGGGTGAAGCCGGCTTGGTCTTCAGGCGTCGTGATAATCAGCACCTCGCGAATGCCTGCGAGCATCAGGGCCGACAGCGGATAGTAAATCATCGGTTTGTCGTAGATAGGTAATAACTGCTTGCTGACAGCTCGCGTTGCCGGATAAAGGCGCGTCCCTGAACCGCCTGCTAAGATGATGCCCTTCACGCACTCACCTCGTCTGCACCCGAACCTGTACCCTGACTAACATCTGTACCCTGACCGACATTCGTACCCTGACCGAGGCGCTCGAGCCGATACTTGCCCGACACGATGGCGTTAGTCCAATCACTGTTGTCCAAGTACCACGCCACCGTCTTGCGGATGCCCGTAGCAAAGGTGTCTTGCGGCTGCCAAGCGAGTTCGCGCTGGATTTTGCTGGGGTCGATGGCATAACGTTTGTCGTGACCGGGGCGGTCTTTCACAAAGCTAATCAACTCGCGGTAATCGCGCCCAGGGCGAAGTTCGCCCAAAATATCACAGATGGTTTCGACAACTTGCAAGTTGGTGCGTTCGTTGTGCCCGCCAATGGCATACGTCTCACCGATGCGACCATGTTCTAAGGCGGCGAGTAAGCCGCGCACGTGGTCATCGACATACAACCAGTCGCGCACGTTGTCGCCTGTGCCATACACCGGAATATCCTCGCCGGCGCTGGCTTTGAGAATCACCGTGGGGATGAGCTTTTCAGGAAACTGATAAGGGCCGTAGTTGTTTGAGCAATTGGTCACGATGGTTGGCAAGCCAAAGGTGTGATACCACGCCCGCACCAACATATCCGAAGACGCTTTGCTAGCTGAATAAGGCGAACGGGGGTCGTAGGGGGTCTTTTCGTCGAAATAGCCTTCTTTGCCCAGTGAGCCAAAGACTTCATCCGTAGAAATATGGATAAAACGAAACGTGTCCGCTTGGTTGGTGCTGTGCCAGTATTGCCGGGCTGCCTCGAGTAACGTAAACGTGCCCGTAATATTGGTATCAACAAACGGACGCGGTCCATCAATCGAACGGTCTACGTGTGATTCTGCAGCCAAGTGCAACACCGCTTGCGGCTGATGTGCGGTAAACACCTCTGCAAGCCCGTCAGCATCGCAAATATCCACTTGGGCAAAACGGTAACGTGGGTTGTCAGCCACCTCAGCAAGAGACGCAAGGTTGCCTGCATAGGTCAGTTTATCGACGTTCAGCACCTGATAGTCAGTGTGGTGGATGAGATAGCGCACCAGCGCCGAGCCGATAAACCCTGCGCCACCTGTCACTAATAGGGTAGGGGAGTCTGTGTGGGACATGAGCATCCTTTCTAGAGGTAGCCTTTTTCAGAGAGGTAGGCATGCAGGGCGTCTTGCCAAGGAGACATAGCAGCTCGAGCGTCTTTTGGTAGTTTGGTCGTTGCCAGTGACGAATCCGCTGGGCGAGTGGCTTTAGTGGGATACGTTGTAGCAGGCACAGGTGTCACCTCAGCTTTCACCTTGGTAAGTTCCACAGCGTGTTTTGCAAAGGTATACCAGTTGATGCGCGCAAAACTCGATACGTGGGTAAGCCCCGTGAAACCTTGCTCGAGCAACACGTTGAGTGCCTTAGCGGCATCCACCGTATAGGTTGGCGACATAAAAACATCGTCTACCACTTGCAATTTACCTGTTTCTCGGCCTCTTTTGAGGATGGTTTCGATGAAGTTACCGCCACGTCCGCCGTTACCTGCACTGCCGTAAACGCTCGAGACCCGAACGATGGCACTGTTAGCGCCTGTTTGCGTGACCAAGTTTTCGCCTGCTAGTTTGGACATGCCGTAAACATTGCGCGGGTTGGTGGCGTCTTCTTCGCTGTATTGCCCTTTATCACCTGTAAA
>CAZKAZ010000087.1:9480-14963 GCA_964550765.1 uncultured bacterium
TGCGCTCCAAGGTCTGCACAAGCTCGAGCCACATTAAGCGCACCCACAGCATTAACGTTAAACGCATGACTGGCTTGGTCTTCGCAGGTATCCACCTGGGTGAACGCCGCGCAATTTACCACGGCGTCGGGTTTGTTGGTAAACGCGTCTGCCAGTTGGGATGGCTCGAGAATATCTACTTCCCGCCCCAAGGGCATAACGTCGTGACCAGCGTGTGTTAGCACCTTCACTACGTCGTTACCTAGTTGCCCTTGCGCAGCTAAGACGGCTACCCGCATTACGATTCTCCTTGGGCAGCCGCCAATGCTGCCACCACACTGGCGTGGGTAGGGTCGTAGCTAAAACCGTTGTTAGCGTCAGCTAAGGGTGGCAACGTTTGGTCTTTGTCGGATAGTTGCGGGTCGATGCCGCGTGCTGCTAATTGCCAATCTACCCCAATGGCAGGGTCATCCCACGCGCAACCGCTGTCACTTTTGGGGGCGTATTCGGCGGTGGTTTTGTAAAACACATCAGCCACGTCTGACAGGGTCAAAAAGCCGTGGGCAAAACCAGTGGGCACATAGAGCATGCGGCGGTTTTCTTCGGACAGTTCAGCCGATACCCACTGCCCAAACGTCGGCGACCCTTGGCGGATATCCACGGCTACATCCAAGATGCTGCCGCGCAAAGCACGCACCAGTTTGCCTTGGGCATCGGGGGGGTTTTGAAAGTGCAACCCGCGCAAGACGCCCTTAACTGAACGCGAGTGATTGTCTTGTACAAAGGTTTCTGGGATGACGCCCTCGAAAGCAGAACGTTTGTAGCTTTCCATGAAAAAACCCCTCGAGTCACCAAAACTGCGCACGTCGACTAAGATGACTTCGGGCAGCTCGAGGCGGGTAAAGGTAAAATTCATATCCACACCTTTTCTCAAAAAAATGATTGTGCAACTTCATTGATTGCTGCTATCTGCTGCGACAACAGATGACAACAGCCATGCTCGAGGTGACGTGTTGCATACGTAATTGCGAATGTGTCGCAAATGCACCTACGCCGAGCTGGCATACCCTATTTCGCCACAGGCAGCGTTCCCCCAACGTCTAACTTAGGTCTAACTTAGGTACTAGCTGGGGTCTAACGTACGTCCAACTTAGGGCTAACTTACCCTTTTAACGCCAAAACACTAACCCGAATACACCGTGTTTACGGGGGTAGGTTATGCCGTAACCGATGCAGCGGGCGGGTTGTCACCAGTCTCACCAGTCTCGCTAGGGTTGCGCACGGCTTCGCGGAAAAATACGAACAAAAGCGCCAAAAAGCCGCCCACGACAATACCCAACGCCGTGTTTAACGCCCGCCGCGGGCCCACCGGTTGGTTGGGAATGGACGCGGGGCTGAGTACTCGAGCATTGGTAGGGGCAAGTTGCGTCACAAAGCTGATCATTGGTTGCAAAGTAGCCACGTCTTCGTAGGCGTTTTGGGCTTGGGTCAATTCTCGTTCAATGCGGCTACGTTGTTGATTCAGATTGGCGATTTGTTGTTGCAACGCGGCGGCAGTGTCGGTGAGTTGGGTGAGTTGCGTGACGACCTGCTCACGTTCTGCTAAAGCACTTTCTAAGGTGACAACCTGTTGCCGCAAGTCGCTTTCAAAATCGCGCCACGCCGGTGAAGACGCTAGCAGCACGCGGCTATCTTCGCCCGCTAGTTCGGCTAGGGTAATCTGCTGATAGGCGTTGCGGAAAGCGGTTTCGGCTTCTTCGGCGGCGGCAACCAAGCGAGCTTGTTCACTTTCTTGGGCAACTCGAGCGCGGCGGGTTTCGTCCAAGCGGGTTTGTAACTCAGCAATCGTGGCTGTTAAAGCCTGCCGTTCACCGCGAAACGCAGCCAGCCTGCCTTGGGCTTCCAAAAAGCGGTCAAGGGCGGTGTCGTAAGCAGGGTTGGCTTCTTGGCGCTCGAGCGTCAAACCTGCTAGGGTTGCTACCTCTAAGTCGTCAAGTAAAGCGCTCAATACGGGATTGTCTAGCAGTTGTTCACGCAAGATGAGTATCTCGGGTTGATTCTGCAGGGCATCAGCGAGGTCGTCGCGGCGGGCAGCTTCGGCGGCAATGTCAGCAGCAAGTGTCACCAAAGCACTTTCGCGTGCGGCCAAGGTGCGGCTTAGTTCGTCTTCGCGGGCTTGCAGCAGCTCGAGGTTGGTGTCGGCTTCAAAAATAGCCAGGTTGTCTCTGGCACTACCCAAACGGGTTTCACTGCGCTCGAGTTGGCGGCGCAAAGTGTCAAGGTCAAGTTGCTGATTGAGATTATTCACTGCCCCCCTTGCAGCGGCAATGGTGCGCTCGAGCGTCGTCAGTTGGTTTTCGCCATCGGCAATTTGTTGGGTGATGCCCGCAAGTCGTGCGGCTAATAATTCGCCGTTGTCTTGGGCTTGAAAGTCGCGCCAGCGGGCTTCGGTATCGGTTAGCTCGAGGGTGAGGGCGTTGACTTCATCTGAAGTGGCTTGATTAACAGGGTCAAGGCTCGCTAGGAGCGAATCGCGCACGGCGTTGATGCTGCTCGTCGCCCAAGCGTCAGCTAGCAAGGCGGTTTGTAGGGGGTCAACGCTGATGACGCTGTGAGTGATGGCTAGGGGTGCGACAATATCGGAACGCACCGGCCCCAAAATCTCATCTAAGGTGCTGTTTCTTAGTGTGCGCAAAGCGTCATCAGCACTGAGGTCGCTATTGTCCGCTACCGTTTGGGCGGCAGCTTCAAGGACAGCACGGCTTTTGGCGAGGGTTTCATAGGCGTTAAACGACACGTCGCTGCTAGGGTTAAAACTGACGTTACCGGGGCCTTGTACGCTGATGGGGCGCGGGCTAATCAGCACGGTGCTGCTAGCTTGGTAGGTGTCGGGGAGAAAGCTCGAGTACACAAACGCAATAACACCAAAAACAACGGCAACCCCCATCATTAGGGGCAGGCCGCGCACAAACGTCACATACAAATCACGCAATGACACCTCATCACGAAATTCACTGGCTGCAAGTGGGTGCGATTCGCGGTTACTAGCTTCTTTGCTCATAATGCCATTTTGCCCTATTGCCCTATGCAAACGTGTGAGGTGCTCGCTGATAAACGCAGGCGCGCAACGCCCCTGTGAAGACTCATGTGAAAACCCCTGTGAAAACTCATGTGCAAACCCGCGTGCAAACCCGTATGCACATTGCTGTGGACGCCTGTTTAGCGGGTCACAACACGTAACGGCTCATATCGTCATCGCCAGTAATGTCATCGAGCTTTTTCTCAACATATTCGCGGTTGATGGTGACATGACCCAAGTTCGTACCAAACGACACGTCTTCTAAGACGGTCTCGAGCACCGTATGTAACCGCCTTGCGCCGATATCTTCGACATCTTGGTTGACCTTGGCGCTGTATTCGGCGATGGCGGCGATGCCACTTTCAGCAAAGACCAGTTCAGTGCCGTCTACTTGCAATAGTGCCGAGTACTGCTTGGTGAGTGAGTTTTCGGGTTGGGTCAAGATGCGCTGCAAGTCGCTTTCGGACAGTTCTTCAAGTTCGACCCGCACCGGAAAACGTCCTTGCAATTCAGGAATCAAGTCGCTGGGTTTGGCCACGTTAAACGCGCCCGCAGCAATAAACAGCACATGATCGGTTTTCACCGAACCGTAGCGAGTGTTGACTTGGGTACCTTCTACGACGGGCAGCAAGTCGCGCTGCACCCCTTCACCCGATACATCGCCGCTGTTGCTGTTGCTGCCGCCGTCGGCGACTTTGTCGATTTCGTCGATGAAGATAATGCCGGAGTTTTCAGCGCGACTGATGGCTTCTCTGGTGATGTCTTCGCTGTCAACCAGTTTTTCAGCTTCTTGTTGCCGCAACACATCTCGAGCTTGTGTGACAGTCATTTTGCGCTTAATGCGCCGTTTGGGCATGATATTGCCGAGCATGTCTTGAATGTTGATACCCATTTCTTCCATGCCGGGCATCATCATCGAAGTGGGGTTTTCTTCGCTGACGTCGATTTCTACTTGGCGATCCTCGAGGTTACCTGCTTTAAGCAAGTTGCTCATGCGTTCGCGGCCTTCTTCGGTCCCCCCGGGTAAGAGCACGTCCAACAAACGTTCTTCAGCAGCTGCAGCGGCTTTATCTTGCACGGCGTCGATGCGTTCAGCTTCCACCATAGCGTAAGACGCGTGCACCAAATCGCGCACCATCGACTCCACATCGCGGCCTACATAGCCCACTTCAGTAAATTTGGTGGCTTCCACCTTAATAAGGGGCGCTTTGGCCAGTTTGGCGAGCCTGCGGGCAATTTCGGTTTTGCCCACGCCCGTAGGCCCAATCATCAAGATATTTTTGGGGGTCACTTCGCGTTGCATGGCGTCGGGCAGTTTGCGGCGGCGGTAGTGATTGCGCAAGGCCACCGCTACTAGCCGCTTGGCTTTGTGCTGGCCAATAATATGCTTGTCAAGTGCTTCAACGATTTCGCTGGGGGTGAGGGTGAGCATGGTGTTGGCGTCTGAAGATTCGGGATTGTGTAGGGGTATCATCAAGCCACTTCCTCGAGGTTGACCATAAAACCAGCGTAAAAACCAACATGAAAACTAACGTGGGCATGCAAACTAACGCGGGCATGCAAACCAGCGCGGGACATGCCGAAACGTCTTGGGTATTGTGGTTTAGTTGTCATCTGCTTGACCACCCTTGCTGTCATCGCTGTCGTCACTGTCCTCGCTATTGTCGTTATCGTTTGCTGGGTTTTCTTGTGAACCACCCACAGTAAGCACCGTGGCGTTGCCGCTGGTATAAATATCAATATCTGCCGCAATCGCTAACGCCGCTCGTACGATGGCTTCGGCGTCCATGTCGCTGTGGCGCAGTAGGGCAATGGCCGCCGCTTGGGCGTAGGTGCCGCCAGAACCCACTGCTAACACGTTGTCATCGGGCATAATCACTTCGCCGTTACCAGAAATAATCAAGAGTTGTTCGCTGTCGCCTACGATCATCATGGCTTCAAGATCACGCAACATGCGGTCGGTGCGCCATTCTTTGACAGTATCGACTGCCGCTTTGAGCAAGTTCGTCTTGCGCCCTGATAAATACCCTTCAAACTTTTCTAGGAGCGTAAACGCGTCTGATACCACACCCGCAAAGCCAGCAACCACCTTGCCATCTTGTAGGGCGCGCACTTTGGTGGCACCGCGTTTCATAATCGTATCGCCAAGGGTGACTTGTCCGTCCCCTGCAATCGCGGTCATACCGTCTTTGTGTACCGCGACAATGGTTGTTCCGTGCATCTTCTCCATATATCTGGCAATCTTACCGAGTGAGAAGCAAAAAACATGACAGCCAGATGGCAGGAATTGCCAAATGGCCAAAATAAAAAAACAGGCAGCCCCTAAGGACTGCCCACAAGATCACAATCATTGTTTCAGGTTGTCAGTTTAGAAATCCCCCACCACAATAAACCACATAGGAAGCTCTGGTTGGAAAGTTCTGGT
>CAZKAZ010000088.1:0-14581 GCA_964550765.1 uncultured bacterium
CCGCCGAAGCTGCTTGCGCCAAGTAAGTGAGAGGTTACTTGCGCTTTTTGCGGCGGTAGCTCTCGCCGAAGCGTTTTTGGAATTTTTCCACGCGGCCTTCAGTGTCGATAAAACGCTGTTGACCGGTGAAAAACGGGTGATTGCCCGACCACACATCAACGCGCAATTCGTCTTGGTTGCTGTAGGTTTCCATGACGGTTTCGCCGTCGCAGATAACCTTGCTGGCTACGAGTTTGGGATGAATATCTTTTTTCATTAGTATGCTCCTGAGTGGGTTGCTTGTGTTTCGCTGGTGAGAGACGCGCTCGAGCCGTCTTCTGCATTCAAACTTTCATACTATAGCAAACTTAGCTGCTGAGATGTCAGTTGCTGTTGACGTGTTGACATTCAGACATGTCTCTAAGAGACAGCATGTTCACTGATTTGCCGTTTGAGGCGCGCCATAATGGCTTCCATGCCCCGCAAGCGCAAAGGTGAAATGACCTCAGCAAGACCCATATCAGTATAAAAATCGTTGGGTACGTTGCTAATTTGTTCGCTCGGAAGGCCACTTAGACCTTCGGAAAGAATGCCTGCAAAGCCCCTTGTAGTAGGTGCTTCGGCGGGGGCGTCAAAGTGCATGATGACGTTATCATCATCGAGTTCAACAGCCAAAAAAAAGGGTGTTTGGCACTCGTGAACGCGTTCCATGCTCGAGCTATCCCAGTCTTCGGGCAGTGGTGGCACTTTTTTGGAGAATTCTAATAGCAGTTGCAAGCGCAAGGGTTTGGGTGCACGTTGAAAATTATCAACAATCGTTTTCAAGCTTTCTGGCAGGCTCATAACGTCACTATACGTAACCAAAAGCGGGGCTTTCGTGGGCTAGCAGACGCATATCGGTTTGTGATACGTGGCTGTGATGCGTGGCTATTCTTCTTGCCCATCTCGCCCCGGTAAGCGCACGCCACTGTCAAAACGCTGTTGCACGTTGGGGTCGCCTCCGGGTGCGGCAATGGCAAGACTCACTTCGCCATTTGCTGTGTTCCACGAACCGTAGAGCGCCCAACAACACCTGTCCCACACCACGCGGATTTCGGGTTGGAGGTTAAAGGGGCTTTGTTCAACGCTGCTTTGGCCATCGATGACAGCAAAATCCCACACGTCATTAAAAATGGCTGAAACATATAACTCATCGACAGGGCGCACGGTGATACCCACATCATCAAGCGTCAGGGCAGCTCGAGTGATTTCGTCATTGGCAATGTTGTAATTGGCGCTGTAAGTAAGGTCGCCTTGCAGCCCCACGGTAGAGTAAAGGTCAGCAAAAAAGGTGGCATCAGCGCGGCGCAAGTAGGTTCTTGGCAAGCGGTCATCGGCGAGTTGCAGTTCGGCAAAAAAGTCCAAACTAAAGCGAATATCGTCAATGAGGGCGTCTTCTAAGTTAACAAAGGCTTCAAGGCTGCTATCGCGAAAACCGCCGTCTTCATCGAAACGGTTTAAGAAGGTGGGGTCGCGGCGAGTGCTGTACGTAAGCCGCCACAGGGCGTCAGTTTGGGTTTCGTCACGCAGGGTGAATTCCCAAGTTTCACTGGCGTCTTCGTCAATGGTCAAGCCAAACCAGCGCGGCGGAATGACCGCAAACCCTGAGGCTTCAAACCCGACGATGCCGCGCCACGTGATGCCGTAGTTGCTATCGCCCAAGCGGTCACGCTCAAAATTGAAGTTTTGCTCTAGGCGTAATTCAATCATCGGCAAGCCAATAAACCCCAATGTGCTAGTGGCCTCGAGGCCAATGTCAATGACTTCGTCGGCGTTTAAGTCACGTTCGTAGCTGACGCGCAAGCCGGGGGTGAGGTCGTCTTGGGTGAGCGTCCCGATTGTCGCACCAATCTCGAGCGGATCCCAAAAAGGTAGCGGCAGGTCGTTGTCGGGGTCTTCGTCGGTATTTTCAAAGGGTTCAACGGGGTCGTAGGTATAACCAATATCAGCATCGAGGTTAAATACCGAACGGTAGCCGAGGCTGCCCTGTGCGTCCGTGCGGGAGGTATCTTCGGCTTCGCCATTGGGGTCGAGCCTTTCGTTGACGGTAGGTTTGAGGTCTTGGGTGTGTTCCAAGGTCAACACCGCATCCCAGTCCAAATCGGTAGAGCGCACGTCAAGGGACACATCTAGTTCGCCGGGGTCGTTTTCTTCGATATCGAAATCGTTTTGCAGGCGGATATCCAGCCAGCGCAGGTCATTAAAGAGCGTCACGGTGGTGTTGATAGGGCCTGCGCCGAGGCTGTCGGGGTTGCGGGTATCGACAAAGACTGAGGTTTGGTCGATGACAATATCGAGCCACGGGAGTGGCGTCAGGTTGAGTCGCACTTCAAAGTCGGTGCGGCTGCGCAAGGTGGCAATGTCAAACCGAAAAGGGGTCTCGCCTTCGCTGGTGTCGCGCCGAAAGGTCAGATTCAGCGTGCCTATGCGCAGGTCTTGCTCGAGGTTCAAGCTGGTGTTCCAGTTAATCAAACGTTCGCGGCTGCTGTAGTACTTGCCTTCAAAGTCGCTACTACCGCTAATGACCGCCCCAAACCACAAATTGCTGGGGGTAAGCAGCAAGTTGTGGCGCTCTAATACTCGAGCCAAGGTCTGTTCTGACCTTTGGGCGGCGCTGCGGTTGCTGGGGTTGCTGTCGTCTTCGTACATGCCCAGTTGTAGTTGCACGTCTGATAAGCGAAAAGGCCCCAAGGTGAGCGTGGCACCTTGACGGTTGCTTTGGTTATTACGGTTATTGGGCAGTTCGGGTTCTAAAGGCGTCAAGGTGATTTCGCTGAGAATCCGCCTCGGTGTGCTACGGGTGTCGTAAGACGGGTCGGTGACCTCGTCACTGGGGGAATGGTCAATGAACCCTTGGGTGGCAAAGCGTCCCTCGAGCCAGTCCCTTCTGCCGGTGACGCTCAAGTCATATTCAGTGATGCGCTGCCTGCGGGTGTCGTCGCGTTCGACATTGATTTGTACTTGGTCGATAGGCAGAAACTCGAGGGTGTTGTAAGCAAAGTCATAAAAAAACTCGTTTTGCTCTTTGTCAAAGATTTCAACACCATCATCACCTATGACGCCAGTGTTGCGGTCAATAAACCCCGGCGTATACGACAAATCAAGCGTACCTTCACCCGTGTCGGTAAAAAACGTGTGTGATACCGCCCCGCCGATATAACTTTCGATGACCCTGCCACCCAAAAACGCGTTTTCAAACAAATTACCACTTTGGGCGACGTCCACATCCGCGTAATAGCGCAAGGTCGTCGTACCAAACGCGTTCGCCCCAGAGACATAAGGCCACGTGAGCGCCACTTCAGCGCGGTCGTCTTCGGTACCTGCAAAGATGCCTAAGCGCGGCTGCCGTTCGGCAGGGCCCAAAGGAATCACCATAATCGGCAAAAAAAACGACGGCAAGTTGCGAATTTCCACTAGCACGTTATAAGCCACCAAGCGGTCACCGGGATATAACTGCAAGCGCGTCGCCCGAAAACCGTAGTCGTTGGGCGTTTGGCCGCAGCGGCTGCACGGGCTAAAGTAACCCCTGCGGATATTGATTTGCCCCGGAAAGCGGGTGGCTTCTAAGCCAGTTAGGTCGAGGGCAGTGGTCGTAATCACCACGTCGTTGGTCGTGAAAGCATTGTCACGCAAATCTACAGTAAAGTCCGCGCCTTCGATGGACTCTTCAGGGGAAATAAAGCGCCCCGCGCCCACGATGCGCAAAAGGTTGTTGTCGAGGTCAAATTCGATGTAATTGGCCACAATCACGTCTTGGTCGATGGTTACCCGCACGGGCGAACCTTGCACCACATACAGTTCGCTTTCGCTGCCATCTGGCAAGGTGACGTTGCGCAGTTCTAAGCGGCTGGTGGGGTCGTTGGAATCAGTTTCCACGCGGATTTCGGTGGCTTGGGCGGCAGCCGTGCTGAGTAGGCACAATAATAGCAGCAGACAGAAGCAGGTGGCAGCGCGCATCCCCCGCATCTGACGACACGTGTGGCGACTAGCGAGTAGGCGTGTTCCCCACATAACCACCCGCTAGCGTCTCCAACTCAACGCCAAGAGCACCCCGGCGGCCAGCGCATAAAGACCCACGGGTGTCCAACCAGCAGCCCAAGCAGGAATCGTGCCCTGTTCACCCAGCAAGTTGGCCACACTCCACGTCGCATAATAGACAAATGTCAAAAATAACACCGAGACAAGCCCCAAACCAAAGCCGCTGCGGTAGCTATACAAACCCACCGCCAGCGCAAAAATGGCAAACGCGGTAGCCGCTAGGGGTTCGGCAAACTTGCGATGTAATGCCGTCCACTCCGCGCCGCGCTGTCCTGCGTTGAGTCTCAGGCGCAGTTCACGCAGTGGAATACGGGTAAGTTCAGGGCCTCTGGCACTGCCTGCTGCCAAACGCCGCACGGGTAACTGGGCTTCTTCGGCGCTAGCGTGTAAGACCACTTGGCTGTCGCGGTAACTGACAAAACGCACATCACGAAGCCGCCAAATGCCTGCGTCTTCGTCGAGCACACCCCGACTGGCGCGAATCACTTCACTAGGGCCTTGGCTGCCGCCTGATTGGATAATGGTGATATTACGAGCCACCCCGCCTGGCTCGAGCTGCTCAATATACACACTGCGTCCCAGGGCGTCATTAAAAAAACTGCCTTCTTCTAAGAGCGTATCGGGGCTTTGCAAGAAGATATCTTTTTGCACTTCCAGCGCCCGTCCGTCACTCCAGGGTACGACCAACTCGTTGTTGACAAAACTCAACGCACTCACGAGCAGCCCTAGTATCAAAAGCGGTAACGCAAACTGCTTGGGTGATAGCCCTAACAGCAAACTGGCTTTGATTTCGCTGTCTTGCCCCAAGCGGGTCATACCCAACAGGGCTGCAAACAACAGCGCCAAGGGCACGGCGTAGCCAGCAGCACCGGGTAAGCTGTAGAGCAAAAACTGCGCCACTAAGCCGGGGCTAACCCCGCGTGCAATGACATCAGCGAGTACCTCGAGCAGCGTCACCGCCAAAAGTAGCACCAACAGCGCCGCCAAACCTGCCACATAGAGGGGCATGATTTCGCGGATTAAGTAGAGGCTAAAACGTCGAGTCATGGTTCACCATTTCAGTCTTTTCACAATGTGTTCAAGTTTCAACAAAACATGCCCAGCATACCGCAAGGGCGTAACGCGGTACGACGTCAGGGGTCGTTGATTAAGCTCGAGTTTCCAATGTATGCCAATTAGCGGGTGGGGTGCTCGAGGGGGCAGCCATCTGCAAGCCACCCCCCATCAGCAAGCTCAAAACAGCGTAATGCAACACGATGAGCACAAACGGTTATCGTTCACGTCATTCACCTGACTGTTTTGCTGCCCAATCAGCTGTGCATTAACCAAAACACGCATCAACACACTCACGCACTCACAGACCAACGCACTGACAAAAGCACCGCCATTTACCGCAGCCGCCACAGGGCAACGCCACTTGCCAAACTACCCACGAACGCACTGGTAAACCACGCCGCAGCCGTCGCTGTGAGCACGCGGCGGTCAAACAAATCAGCAGATAACGTCCACAAAAAGTAAAACACGACAAGCAGCACAATCGTCCAAGCAAAGCCAGCACTGCGGGCTTTGAGGCGCAACCCCAACACGCTGGCAACGAGCACAAACACCAAACTGCTAAAAGCATCGGCGATGCGGCGGTGAAACTCAAACCTAGCGTCGCGGCTGTCAGCACCCTGCGCACGGGCTTCGGCAATGCGGGTGCGCAGTTGCCCCAAGGTGAGCGTATCGGCACTGGCTAAGCTATCCGCCACGTCACTTTCAGTATTAAACGGCAAGGTCAAACGGGGGTACATCTGGCGGTTACCGTTCGCCCGCGTCACTTGGGCGTCTTCTAGTTGCCACGTGTTCGTGATGCTATCCCACACACCTGTGCTGGCACTGACCACAGCGCCATCGTCCTGATAGATGAGTAGCCCCGTTAAATCCGCCACGTCACGATTATCAATTTGAGCGCGGATGCGTCCGGCGTAGTAGATACCCTCACCAGAAATCGCAAACGACACATCGCGTTGGGTTTCGGCTGGCGGGCGCTGACTGTAAAACGACGCCACGACCTCGTCATAAGCTTGCTGGCCGATGGGTTCGACAAAGCCATTGTTGACAAGGGCAATCACGCTCACTAGCAACCCAAAGCCCAATAGCGGACGCAATAACTTAAGGGGTGGCACACCTGCTGCGTAAGCGGCTTTGAGTTCGGAATCTCGAGCCAACCTACCTGTGGCCAGTAACACCGCAAACACCCCTGCAACAGGCAAAGACATATGCAAAAACCACGGCACCTGAAAGAGCATCAGTTTACCCACGGTCAACAGGCTGGCGTCTTGTTCGATTAAGAACTCCGCCCAAACCGTCAAAAAGTCGATAGATAATAACAAGCAAAACGCGCCCACGCCCAAAGCGTAAAGTAGCGCCGTCTCGCGCAGGAGATAACGAAAAAGCCTTCTCAGAAACACGAGGTTCAGTATACTCAAAGGTTCTCTCATACACCCGAGGTGCGCTTTCATCAACCTTCACTAACCTTCACTAACCTTCACTGTCGCACCTATCGCATTAGCTGCTTTGCTGGCTGCTCGAGTATCCTAAAGCGTGCCTGATGTGCAACTAACTGCCGTGCAATATCGCTACCGCCCCGAAGATTATGTAAGTCCTGCGGCGTTTTTGCGGTGTGTGGATAGTATCGTGGCTCGAGCTACCCCCAACCCACCTACAGACTCACTCACCAACACCCTGATTGCTTTCCCCGAGATGTTCGCCCTGCCTTTACTCTTCGGTTTGCGCGTTCCTGACGTTCTCCATCAAGACACCTTACCCGCTGCTTTGCGTCCGTGGTTGACCCGTTACGGCGTGCAGATAGTACGGCATCTCGGCAGCGGTATTGCCAGCATCGTACGACCTACTGCCGTAGACGCGTTTCAGGTCTATGTGGAGACGTTTTCTCAGGTTGCTAAAAAGTACGGCGTGATGATTGTTGCAGGTTCGGGCTTGTTTCCGGCCATTGACCACGAACCCAGTCGCGGCTGGCAAGCGGCTTCACGGCAGGTGTACAACCTTGGACATGTTTTTTCAGATAGAGGCAAACGCCTGGGCGAAGTACGAAAGCAACAGTTGACTGCGCTCGAGCGCCGCCTTGGCATCACCCCCGCCAACACCCTCCCGTCTGTCATTCACGCCCCGTGGGGCAAGCTTGCCGTCACCCTTTGTTTGGATGGTTTTTTTGACGGCATCATCAGCCACTTTGATGGGCAAGGGGCACACATCGTCATTCAACCCAGCGCCAACTTTGCCCGCTGGGACGCCCCGTGGACGGCAGGTAAGCAGTATCTCGAGGGTGACGCGTGGCTTTCGTTTGGTCTTAGGCATACCATTCAAGACCGCGAGCATATTCGCTACGGGGTGAACCCGATGATGGTGGGTAATTTGTGGGGCATGGTGATGGAGGGTCGCTCGAGCATCCTTGCCAACAGCCGTTACCATCTGGCAGCGTGTGAAGGCTACGCGGGTGTGCTCGAGCTTGCGCCTACTGCCCACGAAGACGCATTAGTGAGCACCACAGTTTCTTTGCCGTAGTTATATCAAAAAAAGACCCAAATAAAAAGGCGACGCCAAAACGCCGCCCTAAGAAGTTCAAAACGCTTGCTTAAAAATCCCCCACCACAATAAACCACATCGGCAAATTCGGTTGGAACGTCCTTGCTGGGAAGGTAAACGTCAAGGCTTCCGTGTCAGTGGTACTCGATAAGAACACGTCCCTTCGATCAAGCTCTCCACGCGTGCCACCATCAATAAACAACTGTAACTTCTCAGCCCGTTGAATCCCTAAATTACTGGCAGCTAAGCTGAGACTATCGACGGTGATAGGAGCTGAACTTTCAGGAACGATGAGTTTGAAACTCAGTAACACCACACTCTGTTCACCTATTGTTGCTGTGACACCACCAAGGTCAACACCGGGCAAGATGTTCAAGGCATTGGCGGGTTCGTTACTAACCGTAACAACCACATCAAAGTGAAAAGGGGTTTCAAAGGCATCAGGGTCGTTACTCGCTAAGGTAATTTCCCCTGTGAATTGACCTGCGCTGCTGGTATCAACCGTAAGCGACAACAGGGCACTTTCAAAACTGGCGAGTGTCTCGGGTAAAGGCTCACCTGCTACACTCAAAAAATTAGGCAAACTCAGTTCACCAATTTCCAGTACTTTCGCACCCGGGTTACGCACCAAAAAGTCCAACACCACTGTCTGCCCACGCTTAAACGTACCGTAACGCAACGGTTCGATTGCACCCGAGGTGATGTTTTCAGCGGCTAAGGTACTACCGTTTCTGATTTGCATGTCGGGGTCGGGGTTGATGACTGAACCGCCACCAGTAGGGCAGCCAACAACATAAGGATCATCGTAGACAGCAGGGACGGGTGCAGCAATGAGGTTGTTGTTGTCAGTGACGGTGCCATTCACGTTCCACTGGTCACCAGCCCCGGTTGCGGTGTTGTTCTCTATGGTGGTGCAGCCGTTGAGGGTGAGGTCATTCAATCCACGAATCCCGCCGCCGTCGCCGCGTGCCGTATTGCCCGAGATGGTGCTGTTGGTGACGGTGACTGCGCCACGGCTGAAAATCCCGCCGAAGCCGCGTGCCGTATTGCCCGAGATGGTGCTGTTGGTGACGGTGACTGCGCTACGGCTGGCAATCCCGCCGCCGCCGGTGGCTCCAAAATTGCCCGAGATGGTGCTGTTGGTGACGGTGACTGCGCCCTCGCTGAAAATCCCGCCGCCGCCGCGTGACACATTGCCCGAGATGGTGCTGTTGGTGACGGTGACTGCGCCAGCGCTGAAAATCCCGCCGCCGAAGCGGACAAAACGCCCATTTTGAATCGTCAAATTATCGACCGTCAGGGTGCCAGTACCTGTGTGGTTAAAGATGCGGCTAGCGTTCTGCCCATCTATCGTGATGGTCGCGCCAGTTGCATCAATCGTTAGGTTGTTTCGGGCGATGGCAATCTGACCAGTTGTTAAGGCAATCGTGCCATCCAAGCCTGCTTGAAAGGTAATGGTTGCGCCCTCGGCTGCTGCTGCAATTACAGCACGCAAACTACCTGCACCTGCGTCATCTAAGTTAGTCACTTGTGCGGTTGCTGTGGTCATGGTGAGCAATAACCACAAGAGCAGTACCACTAACCCACGTCGTTGTGTTTGTCTTTGTGTATCTTGCTGCTTCATCACTGCACCTCCACATTACTTTGCACATCGCTCGAAATCACCACTTCAACCTCAACCTCTGCGGTGGCATTCACACCCGCTACCGTCAGCGTGAAATTGGTAGGTAGGGCGTCTGTGGTTGGCGCTGCGGTGATAGGTGGGTTTTGTGGTTCACTTTCGAGCATGGTCGGGTTGCCAGCAAACTGTGGTGGGTCTTGTGGGTTGGGAGTAACAACTTCAAGGTCTGCTGGTACTGGCTCAAAGGTGCTGGTCACACGGTTGACAAAGTCTTCGTTTGTTTCATCATCCCCTTGCGTCACTCTGGTTGTTTGCTCGTCTACAAACGCAAAGGTAAGTGTGAAACTGTCTGGATAGCCTGCGGGGTTGTTGGCATCAAAGGGATATTGCACCGCAATGGTCACTACACCCTTTTCACCCATAGCGATGGCACGGTCACCTTGCCCTGTGGTGTTACTAGCCACAAAGCCTCTGGATAAAACACTGAAACTGTTGTCGGGATATATGTCATCAAGCAAGCCTTTCACCCGCACTTTGTCTGCTTCAGTAAACGCTTGCATGTCGGCATTGTCAGCATCTGACCCATGTACAGACACAATCGACGGTGCCATGTCGGGGTCAGTAATCTCGTTACCCAAAGCATCGCGTAAGTTACTAACGTTGGTACCTGCCAAGGTGTTAGGTGTTGCCACGGCGTACAACGTCAAGTTACTGAGGTCACGCTCACTGGTGTTGTCAATTTCGTAGACCACTTCCTGTACCCGTACCCCGTCGGCATCCGTGAAAGAACGGTCAATAACAGCAAACGAAAGTCCCGGTACTAAGGCTTGTACCGAGACGGCATCGTTACTAACTTCTGCTATACCCAGTAACGTATCTGTCGCAACGCTATCTGCCAAAGCATCGGGGTGGGGGCTGGTGCTGCAAGCAGCTAAGAGCAGCAACACGACAGCACTGAGCAAGTATCTTCTTTGCATGGGAAACTCCTTAAAAGAGATAAAAAACAGGATTAAGACAAAATGTAGGTAAAACAGGAAGGGAATAGTGGTGCAAGGGAAATGCTTTTTACTAAGCCTTAAAAAGTATACCATAAAAACACTCACAGAACTCTTACAGTGGGGTTTGGGGCATCTGGAAGAAGGTTTTGAAGAGGCTCGAGCACACCCCAAAATAAACCTTTAGGAAAACCAAAAAACACTCAGCTAGCAAAAAAATATTGCTAAGCTCTTGCCATGAAACGGCACACTGACCATCTTCAACTGACAAAACGCAACGCTGACCCAACCGGGCGGGCGGCGTTGGTGGCGGTGCTGGCTGGGGTGGGGATTTTGGCGCTCAAGTATGGCGCGTATTTGCTGACAGGTTCAGTGGCGCTGTATTCGGACGCATTAGAGTCCATCGTCAATGTGGTAGCAGCGGGGTTGCTGCTGTTTGTGGTGCGTGCTGCTGCCCGTCCGGCGGATCTCAAGCATCCGTTTGGCCACAGTAAGCTCGAGTACCTGTCTGCTGCTATCGAAGGCATGCTCATTGTGGTGGCGGCGTGGTCGATTATCCACTATGCTGCTGAGCGGCTGTTTGTGGCTAGCGCCCCGCAAGCATTGGGGGCAGGGGTGCTGCTGATTGCCTTGGCGTCACTGGCGAACGCAGCAGTAGCGTGGTACTTGGTGCGCACTGGTCAGCGGTATCATTCCCCTGCGCTTATAGCTGACGGCAAGCACCTCTACAGCGATGTGGTGTCGTCACTCGGGGTGCTACTAGGGGTGGCGTTAGCGTGGTGGTCGGGGTGGTGGTGGCTTGACCCGCTTTTGGCAATTATCGTGGCGCTCAATATCGTGCGCATGGGATGGCAACTATTGCGTGATGCCCTAGGGGGTTTGCTCGATGAAAGCCTGTCTGAAGCTGAAGTGAGTAAGTTGCGGGCTGCCATTCAAGCGGTGATGTGTGGGGCGCTTACTGAAGTCCTCGAGGTACACGACCTGCGCACCCGGCGAGCTGGACGGGTGACCTTTGTGACCTTTCATCTGATTGTGCCGGGCGGAATGCCCGTAGCGCGGGCGCATGCGCTGTGCGATAAGCTCGAGCAAGCCGTGATCAGCACCCTTGGTGAGGCTTTGGTGACCATTCACGTCGAACCAGAACACAAAGCCAAATATGCCAAAGCTCGAGCTGCTTTGGGTTCGCCTGCGGTGATGCGTTTGGGACAAAACTGATTGCGCTGGTCATACTCGCTAACCGTGTGCAACATGTACTCACAATGTTTAGCGAAGCAGGGTTTAGCAAAACAGGGTTTAGCGAAGCAGGGTTTAGCAAAACAGGGTTTAGCGAACAGCGCCAACGCATATTGACGCATATTAAAACGCTCATCAAGCTGACTCGAGCTGACGAGACATAAACATTGCCTCACGGTAAGCAAGGTACACTGCCACATGGGCAGGGTGAATGTGTGAGTGCCAAAAACGTGAAAAAGGCCAAACTGGTTACTGTAGGCTGGCGCGAGTGGGCGGCGTTGCCAGAATTGGGCGTCGCACACATCAAAGTCAAAGTAGATACGGGCGCACGCACCTCGGCGCTGCACGCGTTTAATCTCAAAACGTTTACCAAAGAGGGTGCGTCTTGGGTGGGGTTTGAAGTTCATCCTGTCCAACACAGCCAAGCAGAAGCAAGCTACGTAGAAATGCCCATTATTGACTGGCGCAAAGTGAAAAGTTCTAACGGACGCAGCGAACGCCGTCCCGTGATTCGCACGGTGGCGCTATTAGGTGAGCAGGCTTGGGATGTTGAATTGACCCTTACCCGCCGCGATTTGATGAGCTTTCGGATGCTATTGGGTCGGCAGGCACTGAGCAAGCGGGCACTCGTTGATGTTTCCAAGTCGTATCTACTCGCTGCTCCGCAAGGCGCTGAAGTAATCCCTTGAGAAGTAATCCCCTAATAAACAACCCTTTAAGAAACAAGCCCTTAAGAACTAACTCATCGAGGAGCAACCCCGTAAGAAGCAATCCATTGAGGTGATGTATGACGCCCGTCCACCAAAGAAAACAACGACATGAAAACCATGCTGTGACGATGCTCTGTCGGAACGATGCTACGAACGACGTGCTATGAATATCGCTATTTTGTCTCGGCAACGCGAACTATATTCAACGCGGCGCTTGCTAGAAGCCGCCGAAGCACGCCACCATGAGGTCAATGTGGTGGATTATTTGCGTTGTTATATGCGCATTACTACTGATAACCCCAGGGTGGTTTTTGCAGGTAGTGACCTCGAGGTCGACGCCATTATTCCCCGCATCGGGGCGACGTATACCTTTTATGGCACGGCAGTGGTGCGGCAGTTTGAAATTATGGACGTAGTGACGGCAAATACCTCGCAAGCCATCAGCCGCTCGAGAGACAAACTCCTATCGCTTCAACTGCTCGCCAAAGAAGGTATCGGGTTGCCTGTTACCAGTTTTGCCCACTCCACCAAAGACATCGACGGGTTGATTGACATTGTGGGGGGTGCGCCTTTGATTGTGAAGTTGCTCGAGGGCACACAAGGCAAGGGCGTGGTGCTCGCAGAAACCCGCAAAGCGTCTGAATCGGTGATTTCTGCCTTTCGGCAGCTAGACGCCAACATTTTGGTGCAACAGTTCGTCAAAGAAGCAGGCGGTAGTGATATTCGGGCGTTTGTGGTGGGTGGTGAAGTGGTCGCTAGCATGATGCGCCAAGCCGCCGAAGGTGAATTTCGCTCTAACTTGCACCGAGGCGGGCGGGGCATGGCCGTAGACCTTAGTGAAGCCGAACGTGACACCGCAGTGCGTGCCGCCCAAGCGATGGGTTTAGATGTGGCAGGTGTTGATATTTTGCGTAGCCAGAAAGGGCCAGTGGTTATCGAAGTCAATTCGTCACCTGGTTTGGAAGGCATCGAGAAAACGACGAGTGTGGACGTGGCCGAGGCGATTATTGTCATGCTCGAGCAACGCCTAGCCGCCCAAAATTGACCAGCTCGAGTTGATATTTAGACGCTTTGGCGCGTCGTATTTGGGTAGGGCACAGCCGTATTCAAGAACTTGGATTCAAAAACTCGGATTCAAGAACTCGGATTCAAGAACTCGGATTCAAGAACGATATCGTTAGCAATTCCATCTGTCGTTACTAAAGTGACCGTTTTTCACCAATGTCACGCTGACATTCACTCGAGTGAACTGTGTAGCCGTCAATCATGGAAATGCTACGTGCTTTTGCGTCTTCGTGGTCATCCGCCTCATAAGGTCTATTAACGCGACCAAGACAGCACAAAAATACCATCGCATTGATTTTATCCTTAATCTATTAACATCAAATCGTTAAACGGGACATTTGTAGTTTGCACTACCCTCGTTAATGCTTTAGCATAAAACCATCTGATACCGAGCTGAAGTTCCAGCCTCCTCACGTCAGCATCGACACGCCAATAGATGTTAATAAAACTAGCCATTGCGGTTAACAGGTGTGTAGGGTGTTGGTGCGCTGGCATTTTGCAAGTTGTGTCAGTGATAGGGATGAAACTACTTAGGGTCGCATTCAAAGAGCGCAAGCTCGAAAGGAGTCAGTCATGACACATATCGAACCCAACATGTATCCCGAACCGAGAATCAGTAAAATTCTCTTTGCCAGTAAAGCCTCAGCCCCATTTTGGACGGTGGTGCGTATTTACTTAGGTTATCTATGGCTTTCAGCCGGCTGGGGTAAAGTCACCAGCAGCGCGTGGGTCGGTTCCGAAGCAGGCGGCGCAGTTACGGGCTTTTTGAACCGGGCGCTGACGCTCACGACCGGCGATCACCCCAGCGTGCAACCTTGGTACGCGTGGATGATTGAGAATATCTTTTTGCCCAACGCCGCCCTGATGAGTCACTTGGTGGCTTTTGGTGAAGTGCTCGTTGGTATTGCCCTCATCTTGGGTTTCTTAACCGGTATTTCGGCTTTTCTAGGCGGTCTTATGAACGCCAGCTTCTTGCTAGCAGGTACGGTATCGACCAACCCAGTGATGTTTATTTTGGCAACGTGGTTGGTGCTCGCGTGGCGAGTAGCCGGTTATTACGGCCTTGACTACTGGCTGCTGCCCCGCATCGGTGCGCCGCGAGGTGATCACTTTAGCGGTTCTGGATCGGACGGACAGACGACCCAAGCCCCCAGTACGTAATGATGCCGTAAGGGTGTCGTAAGGGCTTAAGGAAAACGTGATGTAAATCATCACTCGAGCGAGGTATTGCACCTCGCTTTTTTCATGTCTTGCTTTGTTTATGCCCGTTGTTGCTGTTGTTGCACGGCGTCCGTATTAAACACAAAATACGC
>CAZKAZ010000089.1:0-14355 GCA_964550765.1 uncultured bacterium
TTGGCTCGAGCCCTCACCCCTCACACGTCTCATAACGATCTTGACGACACACTCGACAGTGAACTCGACGGTGAACTTGATAGTGAAGCAGCCCGCCTGGTGCAGGTCTTCAAGCAGTACGAACAGGTCAAAGGCGACCGCTGGGACTACGACGATTTTCGCACAGAGGCGCTGAATTTGGCACTAGCAGGTGATATTTTTCCTGAAGCTGACGTGTTGATCGTAGATGGTTTTCGGGAGTTGGGGCCGCTCGAGTGGCAACTTTACCGCGAACTTGACCGTTTTTTTGAGGTGTATTTGAGCTTACCAGAACTACCAGCTAGCGTAGTGGTAGCAGAGAGTGACACCGTTGAGCACCTCACCCACACGCCTGATGAGAGTCCACCCACGAAGCTCGAGCGTTACCGCGCCCCCAACCCCGTCAGCGAAGCCCGTTGGCTCCTGCGCTCGCTCAAACGCGATTTAGCTGATTCAGCTAACGGTCTTAATGCACTCGACATGGCGGTAATCATGCCTGCCAACGACATCGCTGCCTTTGCTGCTTTGGCCGATGAATACGGCGTGCCGCTCATGGATGAAACCCCCAAAGCCCTCAGCGACACGCCTTTGGGCAGTTTGCTACTGAACATTCTGGAACTGCCCGAATACCCCACTGCGTCGCGCCTACTCGCCATTCCGGAACTGTCGCAACTGGCCAACGAAGCCTTAAACCGCAACGTCGCTGGTCGTGAAGCCCTGACGAGTTTGGCGCGGGAAATCGGTGTATTTGATTTGTGGCAACGTTGGTTAGCCCGCTTGGACGTGCCAACTGATGAACTAACCTGGGCGCAAGACATCGTAGCGACGTTACCGAGCATGTTGGGTGTGCTGGCTCAACCGCGTTTGCAAGACCACTTTTTAGCAAGAGCCAAAGAAGCCGCCATCCTCGCTAAGGGAGCATCATTTCGGGCGTGGTGGGCGGCACTTTTGCAAGAAACCGTCATTTTTGAACGCCCCAAAGGCGGTATCGCCCTGCTTACGGCCAAACTCGCTTCCGGCAGGCGCTTTCGCAAGGTATACGTAGCGCACGCCGTCGAAGGAGCGTACAGCACCGGCGAACGGGAGGATTATTTTGTGCGTGAAGAAGCTCGAGTCCCTCCTGCTCACCTGTTCATAAATAACCACAGCGCCCTACCCAAGCGTTTTGTAGGACGCGATCAGTTGTTGTTTCGGGAGCTCCTCACCAGGGCGGATACTGTCATCGTTACCTACCCAGAAGCCGACCAAGCTGGCCCACTTGCCCCCGAAGACGACTTGCTGACGGGCTTTTTGGGTGCATCTGAACCCATTCGCCGTTTGCCAACTTTGCCACTTGGTAGCCGCTTGGAACTTGCCAACAGTGAGCGCTATCATGCGCCGCTCGAGCCCCTCAACTTGGGGGCAGTCAGCGTGGAAAACCTCGCCCGCTACGACGCGTGTGCGTTTCGCTATTGGGCCACCAAACGCCTCCGTCCTGAGCGTGAAGACCCTTGGTGGCGCATGTTCATTCAGCGTCTGCGCGAGTATGGCACGCTTAATGATGTGCGCCTTGCTAGTTTGCAAGAAGACTTTCCCCAAGCGCGGCATTGGCTCGAGCACCACCGCGCCCTCCTTCTTACCCTCAGCTACGGCGTGCAATTGCCCGAACACCCCCAAAACCGCCCCTACGCCTTCATCGACGCCGCCGGCAGACGGGCTCAAGACGTCACCCTTTACCACTTCGCCCCGCCCGAAACTGTACCCGACGCAGACGCCGCCAACGACATCCTCAACCAACGCTGGACGGAACACTGGACAGCCCACTACCTCCTCACCGAACGCCAGGTAAGTAGCGTCACGCTGGCCGTGTGGGAAATATTGGGCGACCCCAAAGAGGTACAACCCATTGAATACCCCTGGCGGCGGCTCAAGACCAAAGACAAACGCGTTAGTAGCGCGTATGAGCGTTTCAAAACGGGTGACACCAGCCCACAACCGGGGTTTGTATGTCGAGATTGCCCAGTGTTCGATGTCTGCCGCGAGGGACAGCGATAATGTCAGGTGCTTACACACGGTTTGTGTTTCGTCTTTTGGACACATGGAGAACGCTATGAAAGTCCGGGTAGCCTCCGCCGGAACGGGCAAGACGACCAGTTTGGTGTTGCGGTATCTCGAGCTACTCGCTAGTGGCGTCCCCCTCAGGCGCATTGCCGGGGTGACGTTTACCAGAGTGGCGGCTGACGAACTGCGCCAGCGGGTGGCCGAAGGGGTGCGCTCGGTACAAGCTGACGGGCACTATCTGGGCGAGCCTTTTACAACCAATAATGACGCGGGAGATACTTTTGCTGAAGCCCGCCGCGAACTCGATGGGGCAACCCTCACCACCATTCACGGGTTTATGATTGCTTGCTTGCGGTTGGTTGCCCCGCAACTTGGTTTGGACCCTAACTTCAGCGTTTTGGGTGAATGGGAAGCGCAAGCCATTTTTGCTGAAGAATTGGCTTCTTTGCGCTACTTGGCACAAGACCCCAGCCACGCCCTGTTTGCTGCTTTTGACACCCTCGATACCTTTATGAGCCGTCCTACCATCGCAGGAAGTGAACGAAGCGACGACGCCCTGTTGCAACTTTTTGCCGCTCGCTCACTTAGTAGTCAACTTCAAGCCGGCTCAGGCAATGAAAATCGGGCACTACTCGCGGTGTATGAACAGGTGTATAAGCGTTATCGGTTGCGTTTGGGTGGGAAACTGTTGCCGCCTTCGGAGGTCGAGCGGTGGGCGCTGTTGATGGTGCGTAGTAGCAGTGCTCGGGCGCGCCTTGCCGGACGCTTTCGGATGGTGCTCGTGGACGAGTTTCAAGACGTGAACCCCGTGCAAGGGGAATTTTTTCGGGCGCTCGAGCAAACCAACATCACCATCGAAGTCGTCGGGGACCCCAAGCAGTCTATTTATGGTTTTCGCAATGCCGACGTAGACGTGTTCCGGCGTGCGCTGCGCGAAGGTGAGGTGCAACCTAGCTTGGATCAAACCCGCCGCCACAGTCAGGTTATTTTGCGTTTTCTCAACAACTTAACCAGCGCGTTTTCTGACAGGCGTTGGGGTTTTTCCGAACAAGAAGCCCCCGAGGTATTTGCAGCGGGTTCACAAGCAGACGTGCGCGGCAAGGTGCTTTTGCACTGGGTCGCTGATGAACTTCCCCTTGCAGAATTGCGCCGCTACGAAGCCCACATTTTGGCGCAACAGTTGCGTGAGTTGAGCCGCGATTATCCTCTCAACCGCATGGCGGTGTTGGCGCGCTCTTACAGCGGTTTGCAGTACGTCGAAGAAGCCTTAGAGCGCCTCGGTTTACCCTACGTTCTTTTGCAAGGAAGGGGCTACTTTGAACGCATCGAAGTGCGCGACATCTATCACGCGTTGCGCGTGGGCGTTGAACCCACCAAAATGAGTTTGGCGGCGTGGTTGCGTAGTCCTTTTGCTGGCCTTGACCTAGCCGCCGTTGACCAACTGTTGCAAGCAGACGACCCCATCCAACAACTGGCCACGAACTTTCCTGCGGTGCACGCACGCCTAATGACCATCCGCCAGCAGGTGCGCGGCACCCCGCTAGAAGCGCTTAAGTTTTTAATTCGTGAGCCGTTTATTGACGGGCAGCGTTATGTGGAATTTTTAGATAGCCGCGCTCGAGATAACGTGGACGCGTTGCTTTTTACGGTGGCCGAACAACCACCAAGCAACCTCGAGGTACTGCTCGAGCGCTTAGAGCGCCTCAGCCAACAGACCGACGCAGGAGATGTACCCCAAAGTGGCGAAGGTATCGCATTACTCACCGTGCACCGCGCCAAAGGGCTCGAGTGGGACGTGCTCGCGGTGTTCGATGCGGGCAGGGGCGACTATCACCCCAAGCAACCTGTATTGGTCAGTCCGGGGGTATCAGCAGATAGCTTAGTAACAGCAGAACGTACACCTGAGACGGGAACACCAGAACAGCTCGAGGGTTTGGTGTGTTTGCAAGGTAGCCCCGACTACGAGCGGGTGTATGCCTATCTCAAACAGCGTAACGAACAAGAAAGTTTTCGGCTGCTGTACGTGGCATTGTCGCGGGCACGAGATGTCTTGTTGGTAACGGGTAGCAGCAGCAATGGACGGGAAACAGGTTGGCTCGAGGCGCTTGGGGCAATCAACTTGGGCGTGAACGCCCGGACATTTAACCGCGCTGATTTCGTGTTGGCGCAACACACTTATGACGCTAGGGCGCTTACCCCCCTGCCGCCGCGTAACCGTGACACGCCCCCGCGTGCTTCTACTTGGCTCGATAAAACGTTCCCTTTGCAACCCTATCCACCGGTGTTTTCGCCCTCGGGTCTCAAAGCCAACCAAGAACACGAAAAACTGCCTTTTAATGACCCTGAAGAAGGCGAACGCTTACCTGGGGCGGGGCGCACCGTAGGCACGTTGGTGCACTATGCCATCTCCCAAAACTGGTCGCCCGATAACCCCAAGCACCTGGCGAATTTACGGGCGCAAGAGGTGATGTTTCCGTTTAGCCCCAGCGAACAAGACGCGTTGATGGCCGACGTGCGCGCCTTGCTCGTTAACTATCAAGCGTTGCTCGGTCACGACTTACCCGCCTTAGAAAGACGCAGCGTCGACAAACCCGAACTGCCTATGGCACTGAGTATCGGCACGACTGTTTGGCAAGGGGTGATTGACAGGCTTTATTGCGCTGACGGGGTGTGGTACTTAGAGGACTACAAAACCGACCAAGTGATAGACGCAGCGCAGTATTATCCGCAGTTGGCGTTTTACAAGCGCGCCATTTATGAGGTGCAAGGGGTGACGCCCAAGGTGCAGTTGGTGTTTTTGCGCTTTAAGCAGGTAGTGGTGCTAGAACCAGAGGTGCTCGAGGCCGCCCTGCTTACCATCTCATCCTGATGACACATGCTGATGACACATCCTGAGTAGCTATTACAAAACTCTCCAATATTCTCATACAGCACCTAGGTTTGGGGGGTTAGGATGGAAGCGGAGGCGGTAAAACGCAATGGTCGACGAGACGGTGACAGAGACGACAGCAGGGACGACAGCAGGGACGACAGCAGGGACGGTAGCAGGGACGACAGCAAACGACATGATGTCCTCGAGCAGCAAACCAGTAATCTTGTGCGTTGATGATGAAGAACGTACCTTGGCTGCTTTGTGTAAACAACTCAACCAACACTTTGGTACTGACTATCATATCGAAGCCGTGAACAGTGCCGGGAAAGCGCTCGAGCTAGCTACTGCCTTCACACAGGCTGGGCGTGATATTCCCTTGGTCATTTCCGATGATGTCATCGTTGAGCGTGTAGACGACCAAGAAGCTACAGACAAAGCTACAGGCAAAGAAGATACGGGCAGTATTGTCAGTGGACGGGCGTTCATTGCTAACGTGCACGAAAGCTTACCTGACACGCTCACTATTTTGCTCACCCACCCGCACGACCCCGATAACAGCCAAGCCGCCGAACACTTGCACGGTCTTGATGAAACCCGTTTGTATCGCTATATGGTTAAACCTTGGCAACCCACAGACTTGCGCATCACCGTCGCCCAAGCCTTGCGCAGTTACGTGCAAGCCCAAGCCTTGCGTGAACAGCAGGATTCGCTCGAGCGTGCTAACCAAGACCTGCAAGCCCTCATTCGTGCTTACGACCGCTTCGTGCCCGATGAGTTTTTGTCGTTTTTGGGCAAAAAAAGCATCACCGACGTGCGACTTGGCGATCAAGTCGCCCAAGAGATGACCATGCTCTTTTCAGACATCCGCGACTTTACCAGCATCTCCGAAAAGATGAATCCGCAAGAGAATTTTAATTTCATTAATGAATACTTGAGCCGTATGCAACCATTCATTGCCCAGTATCACGGTTTCATCGACAAGTACATCGGCGACGCTATCATGGCGCTCTTTCCAACGAGTGCCAACGACGCCTTAGACGCTGCTATCGGTATGCTCAAAAGTTTGCATGATTACAATGAAGACCGTCCCAAACGCGAACAGTTGCGTATTGGCATAGGCTTGCACACAGGCACGATTATGCTCGGCACAGTAGGCGGAGAAAATCGTATGGACAGTACCGTCATCGGTGACGCTGTGAATTTGTCTTCTAGGGTTGAAGGCCTTACTAAGGTCTATGGGGTGAACTTGCTGATTACTGAACATACCCTTGCCAAACTGCACGCCCCCGAGAGTTACGCCATGCGCGAAATTGACCGCGTGGCCGTCAAAGGCAAACGTAAACCTGTTACTGTTTACGAGGTGTTTGAAACTGACGACTATGAAATGAAAGTGCGCAAGCAAGCTAGCTTAGAGTTTTTTGCCCAAGGGCTCGAGCTCTACCGCGAGCAAAAATACACCGAAGCGAGGGCGATGTTCTACGAGGTGTTACAGATTAACCCTGATGACAAAGCCGCCCGCTTATACCGTACAGAATCTTCAAAAAGCTCGGTCTATGGCCGCCTGTGGAACGAATAATACGGATTGTTTATAGCCAATGTCAGGTCAATGTGTGCACCCTGACTAGCATTCAATGCACGAGACGCAGCACGAGACGCATTGACGCGACACTCGACGTACTTGATTGTCTACTGCTATAGCAATGCCACGTGTCGTTGCTACAGTGGCTGATGTCTACTAACGTCACATCGACATATAGCCATCGTCAAGTGAACCCATACACCTTGATGACCATCACATGTATCTTGATGCCTACTCGAGGTAGAAACAACCATCTCCTAGATGTCCTAATTGAGTTGGCGACTGCTATAAAACGCGTCCAATCGTGTAGACGTCAATTATGGAAATCCTACTATATGCAAATGAGCACCAAACGAAATGAAGCAGTATGAACGTAAAAACCCCCAGCCGAAACTGAGGGTCTTAATGTTGTGATAACGACGTTACACGTGACGTTGAAAACCTTCAACGGGTTGGATGAGGGCTTCTAGGGTGTCGTGGTCGTTGGCATCTAGCGTGATGTGGGCATGGTTGCCGCGCACGACGAGGCGCTCATGATGAACTGCATGGGGGTTTTCGGGAGTACGTGCTCGGGTGGTGTAAATGGTGACGTCTTCGGCGTCGCTACCTGCAGCAACGCGACCACGAATCGCCCGAAATGAGGGGCGGTCTTCTAGCACTCGAGCCGCCATAGCAGCTAAGTTGTAAGCGTCCATAGGGTTGATGTCAGTTGTCAAATTGCCAATGTTTACGCGCATGACAGACTCCTTTCACGAGCCAATGGCTCGGCAGAATTGGGGTGAAGAACACATTTGATAAACACAACAAAAAATCACATTTTGATTACGTATCGTTAGTGCATGTTTGTGTTGACCCTTGTATTGAAAACAAGTTTTGCAAACACATCCTTATATTAGGTATTTTCAGTGCTGTTTGCACGGGCTATATGTCATGAAGCAACTTTAATGAAGAAATGATGAAGAGCACAAATCATTCGCGCCATCAGTATCACTAAAATATTCGTCTCTGACGCATATTGTCCGATGTTGTGCAATGCCTTACAATCAGTCTATGAGTGACGATAGCAGCAACGCACACCCACAAGCTTATGTACCGATTAGCGAAACGGTTGACATTGTTGAGATTGCCCACGATGAACAGGAAGTGCGCCGCCGTCATGCCTCTAATCGGGTAGCGTGGAACGAAGGGGCAGCCCATTACCGTGAGGTGTTAACTGAGACGCTCGAGCGCCTACAAGTCGCTACAAGCAACCTCCACCCCATCGAACGGGAGAATATGGCCGTCCGAGGGTCACTCAGCGACTGGTGTCACTGTGCGGTGCACTTGCAGTGCGCTTCTGGTGAAGACACCTTGTCGTTATGGCTCGAGGGCGCACAACAGGTCGTTGGTATCGACATCTCGGATGTGCATATCCATAACGCCCAACAACTCACTGACGCTTTGGGTGCACCTGCAACGTGGCACTGTTGCGACATTCTGGACACGCCGCACCAGCTTGATGGCACTGCTGACTTGGTGTACACCGGACGTGGGGCGCTTAACTGGTTACATGATTTGTCAGCGTGGGCGCAGGTCATCGTCAGATTGCTGAAACCGGGCGGGATGTTTCACGTTTTTGATGGACATCCAGCGGCGTGGCTGTTTGAACCTGATGCGCACACGCTCGTTGCTGCACCAGACGTTGATTACTTTCAGCACAGCGAAACCAGTCGCGGCTGGCTACCTGAGTACATTGGTGATTTAACGGACACATTGGGTAAATCTGATAGTGAACTGGCTGCCAAGTTTGAACGCTTGTGGCCACTGGCTGATATTTTTCAAGCACTAACAGGCGCGGGATTAGTCGTGGACTTTTTGGGTGAATATCCCGAAGACTACTGGCCAAGTATGCCCAACCTAGCTGATGACGAACGGGGGCGCATTCCTGTGACGTTTGCTATGCGGGCGTACAAACCCCATTAGTTTCTCGAGCTAAAACGTCGCATGACTTGTTGTGTTGTGGCTCGAGCTACGTCACACTCACCTTCATGACTAGACTTTTATGGTGGCTTGTTGGCATTGTTGTAGTGATTATCGTTGCGTATCTCGTCTTGCGGGTGCTCGTGGTGCGGGTCAGTCCCTTGCCAGATAACTTGGGTGTCCAGCAAGGTCAACTTGCGTCTTGCCCTGATACCCCCAACTGCGTGAGCAGCTACGCAACTGATGCCGAACACGCTATTGAACCCCTTAGTTACACGGGTGAACAAGCAGCGGCCATGGACGCCCTCGAGCAAATCCTCCGCGACTTACCGCGTTCGCAGATTGTGACGCGCGAAGATGGTTACGTTCACGCAGTGTTGCGCTCGAGGATGATGGGCTTTTTTGATGACATTGAGTTTTATGTCTCCGAACCCGGTGTCATTCAGGTGCGTTCAGCAGCACGACTCGGGCAAAGCGACATGGGCGCTAACCGCCAATATGTCGAGACGATTCGCCAAGACCTCAACACCAGGCTTAGCAACTGAGCATGTTGTTGAACATGTTGACGTGACGTAAATTTTATAATTGTGTGCATCGGAATGCCAATCTGCACCAAGGGTGAGTACAGCGTCTCAAGCGAGAATGCAGGGGTTAGCTATCAGGTATACTTAACTTCATCCCCTAACTTGGAAGGTGCACTTATGACTGATGACAAGAATCCTTGCACTTTTCGGTGTGCCACTCACCTCGAGCACCTTGCCGACATTCGTGCTTTTGTCGAAAGCAGTTGCCAAACACTAGCGATCGATGAGCACTGTTGTTTTCAGCTCACCCTCGCCATTGACGAAGCTTGCACCAACATTATTAAACACGGCCATCACGAAGCCGATTTAGCACCTTCACAAATTGACCTATCCCTGCAGCGCGCAGGCAACACCGTCACTGTCACCATTATCGATCACGGGCGCAGCTACGACCCTGACGCCATCGCACCCCCTGACCTGACTGGCGATTGGCGCACGCGGCGCATAGGTGGCCTTGGTTGGCATTTTATTCAAAAGATTGGTGATTATGTCAGCTATCAACCCGACGAGGTGAACGGCAACAAACTCATCTTTCAGGTATCCGCCCAAGACAATCCGTAACAGCCTGCAAAAAACCTGCCAATATGATTGACACACAATCCTATTAAATGTGTTTTAAGTCACATTATGTGACATGTAACCCTCTATCTGGCATAATGTAATGGACTAGCTAAACTGGTTAAAAGTTTTTAGCAGAGAACTGGTTTGTTGCTGAGATGAACGCAATATGTGACGCACATGTGATTTTGTGTTGTACTGTCGAGGTGTGCGTTTGTTGCCAATGCTTCTGTCATAGCTGCGTTCGCTGACCCAACGCGTTATGCTACTGACGCATCAAGTACTGCATATTCAAGTACTGCATATGATGCGTAGTCATTGCCGTCATTGCTGCAAACACTGGCTGTGAGTACTTGATATTCACTGACGCTGCTCGTGTCTTTTTAGGAGTCACTATGGAAACGACCATCAACACTCATTCACTCGCTAACGACGATACGATTGTCGTCATTCATATTGCAGGCAGCATCGATGGTTCTAACTCTATCGACCTCGAGAACGTCTTTAACGAACAAGTGACCAAGGGCAACACCAAGTTGGTCGCAGATGTTGCCAACGTGCACTACATCAGCAGTAGTGGATTGCGGGCATTTTTAGGAAGCATGCGCGCAAGCCGCGAACAAGAGGGTGATTTGCGCATTGCCGCCGTTCAGCCCAATGTCGCCGAGGTGCTAGAAATCAGCGGCCTTGCTGAGTTATTTGTCTTTTGTGACAACGTTGACGAAGCCGTACAGAGTTTTAATCCCTGAATAAACCTGACACTGTCTCAATCTGGGTCTCAATCTGGGTTAACTTTGCGACATCCTGGCAATCAGTGCCGCCGTGTTACCCACAAGACCTCTTGCGAAAGTATCAACCTAAGGCACATATAGCCTTTTGTTTTCATAGATAAAGCGACTTTTGCAAAAGGTTACATTTGTCAACAAAAATTTTATCAACAGCGATTCTTACGCTTGGCTAATTGACCTGTGACACCACAAAAAATCCTTCGAGCATCCTTCAAGTATCCTTTAAGGTCGCGTTACAATCAGACTGCGTTTTAATGAAAACGATGCTAAAGGAGAAAAAACGTGAACGCCTATAAAACACCCCTACTGAAGATAACCTTGCTGACGTGCTTGGCGGGGTTTTTGGTCATGACCGCCCAAGCACAAACTAACAACCAAACCATTACCCAAGTCACCCTCGAAGGAAACACGCTTGTGCCAAGTAGCGAACTCATCACCCTGTTGGGTTTGACGGTGGGCGATGCTTTTGACGAAGCCCAAGCCGAACGTGATTTTGTCGCCCTGCGTGAACGCTACCGCGAAGCAGGGTTGTTACTAGCAAGCACGCCTGATTTTCGCTTTGAAGCTGGCCGCTACAGCCAGCAAGTGGTTGAACTGACCGTTGCTGACAGGCAGGTGCGTTTTGTGGATGCGGACGGCGCTGCTGTAACTGGCAGTAGTAACGCTAACTGGCTAGCGGGGTATTTTCCGGCGCAAGGTGTCTACCGTGCTGAGCAGGTAGCCAGTGCCATCACCGAGCTGCGGGTGTTACCAACCATTGATGATGTGACTGTGACGCCAATCGTGACCAACTTGAATGGCAATGAAGTGGTGGTGCTCGAGATTACCGTGCAAGAAGCCGATTTGCGGCTATTAGACCGCATTGAACCCCTCGTGGGTGCAGAGTTCGACAGTGGTCGGGCGTTGTTTTTTGAAGCAGGGGTGCGTTACAGCTTTCTTAACCTGTTCGGACAAAGCCAACGTGCTAGCCTTGCAGGCGTTTTGTATACGACAGATAACGGCGTGCAACTAGGCGGTGAAGTTGCCTATGCCGTGCCGCGTTTTGGTTTGCTTTCAGGGGAACGTCCTACGTCGCTATCACTGAGTGTCTCGAGCTTCGTCGATGCCAACGTGCCGCTACGTGCAGGTGGCCGTTTGCAAATTTCCCACCCATGTATAGCCGCTGGCAACTGCCGTGATGATGAAGACAATGTGGTGCGGGTCGGTGAGACGACACAGCGCACGACCGGAGTTCAACTCGAGGTGGCTCGAGCCTTGTCTGCTGATACCCGTCTGGCCGTTGGGGTGCGTTTTGATTTGCTTGACTACGACTACGAAACGGGCACAACCTGCGATTTCGATGCGAATGGCGACTTAGACGGTGGTTGTGACCTTACGGAAAGCCAAGCAATTAGCTTTCAAGAACAAGATGGTGGTTTTGCGTTTGTCGATGCCACTCTCACCCGCGATACGCGTGACAACACTGCTTTTGCCCGGCGGGGTTACTATGCGTTCAGCCGCGTGGGGCTAGGTTTTGGCGATGACTACCGCAACCGCGACACCTTGCAGCAAGATACGTATGCGTTTATTCCTTTAGAGAGCGAACTGCGCACCTATGTCACGCCCTTAGCTAGCCGCCAAGTGCTTGCTACCCGTGTTGGGGCAGGTACGGCGCTCGCGGGTGGGCTTCCTTACAGCCGCTTGTTTAAGGTGGGCGATACTGACACTTACCGCTATCAACTGCGCGGTTACGGGGGCGATGATATTTTGCCCACCCAGAACTACCTGACGGGGTCGCTCGAGTACCGCCTTGACCTCGGGCTTGACCTGCCGCTGACGGAACAACTGGTCGTCTATGGTTTTGCTGATACAGGTTTTACCAGTAACGACTTCGGGGGCGACAATCCGGGCATGCACGTGGGCGTGGGTGTGGGTGCACAGGTGCGGCTCGAGCTATTTGGCATCAGCGCACCCCCCATCAAAATCGACTATGGTTTCAGTGAGGCCAACCCCACAGGCAAGTTACACTTCGGTCTTGACGAACTCTTCTGAGGCTAGTTTCAGCGACAGAACGCAACCGTTGTGCGCCTCATCAACAGCAAACAATCAACAGCAAACACACAAACACTTAGCACACAAAAACGGGGTAACAATGACCCCGTTATCTTTTTTGGTTGATACTTACGGTACTAACTTCTACCAGAACATGACGAGCATAATCACCGTGAGGACAACGACGACGGCGGCTTGCACTCGGAAGTTGGCGTACCACGCGACCGTGTCGCTTTCCGGTTCGGCGTAACCACTGCTAAAAGTCAGGTCAGCAATGTTTTCAGGCGTGGGTGCATGTCCAAGGCTGACGCTGGCCATAATGAAAATGAAGCACGACACGATAAATAGCACGCTGGCTACGTACAAAAAGTGAATCTGGATGACACCTGTTTGCACCAAAATAAAGGTGATAGCAGCAATCACATGCCCTGCTATAAACGTTGTAAACGCACCTTGGGCGTTGGCACGATCCCAGAAAAAACCCACCAAAAACACTGCCACAATCGGCGTGACGATATAAGCAAACATCGACTGAATGTAAGAAAACAAACCTGGAAAACCCTGAATGGATGGCGCCCAAATGGCGGCGACCACCATGAACCCCAAGGTGGCAAAAGTACCGATGCGGCGCGATTCACGCGGTTCTAAGTCGCGGTCCATGGCGGGTTCGATAAAGTCCAAAGTGAGTAGGGTCGAAGCGGAGTTAAGGGCGGAGTCAACGCTCGAGAGAATTGCCGACAAAATCCCTGCGAGCACCACACCCGTAAAACCTACTGGCAAGTATTCTTGTACTAAGGTCGGAAACACTTGATCGGGTGAAGACAAGTCCGGCAGTAGCGTCACGGCGAACGCCCCAGGAAGCATCATGATAAAAAGCGGCGTCAACTTGAGCGCCCCAGCGAGCATTGCCCCCCAGCGAGCATGTTGCACATTCTTAGCCCCCAGCACTCGCTGCACGATGTACTGATTTAAAATCCAATAGTAAAAACCCAACAGTGGCACACCCAAAATCAACCCCGGCCAAGGTAACACCGGATCGCTCGGTGGTTGAATGATAGACAAGTGGCCTTCGGGGAGGGCTTGGGTGGCTTCTGTCCAAGAAAACCCAAATTGCGAAAAGGTGGCAATGGCAATGCTAGCCGTGCCGACAATCAAAATAATTGCTTGCAAAACGTCCGTGTAGACCACAGCAGCCAACCCCCCTGCCGCTGTGTAAAGCCCCGCAATGACAGCAAGGGCAATAATAAAAATCGTCAAATTCAAATCAGGAATAAACGTTTGTGCTACCAGTGCGCCTGCATACAACCCAGCAGCCGTATCGACAATGACCGCCAAAAACATGGTGACCACCGAAAAATACTTGCGTGAACGTACGTCAAAACGTTTCTCGAGAAACTCGGGAATCGTAGAGATTCTCGAGCGCAGATAAAATGGGAAAAACGTAAACGCCCCAAACACGAGTAGCAACCCCGCCATCCATTCATACGCCGACGGAGCAAGGCCAGTGCGGTAAGCGTCGCCTGTGAGACCTACCAAGGTGGAACTTGAGATATTGGAAGCAAACAGCGATAACCCCACCGCTCCCCACGCCAAACTGCGACCTGCCAAAAACAGGTCATCACCACTTTTGGTGCGTTGTGACACCATGTAACCAATCACAAACACCACCACGAAATACACGACGATAATCGCCAAGTCAAGGTTGCTGATTTGAATGTCTAGACCGAACATATCACTCCTTGGCAAGCACACAGCCTACTCAGCACCCACCAACGTCAAAGCATTCAGAATAAGGTTTTATACGGATTCCAACTAAACACTTCAAAAAGTCCTACAGACTTTCTTCCGTTCCTGTCGGAATCCGTAGCTTTTCCTACGCGCTCTGCGCGAATTGATTCCTTCAGGAATCAATTGGAATGGGTATCA
>CAZKAZ010000090.1:0-13625 GCA_964550765.1 uncultured bacterium
CAAAATGCCACCTCGAGCTAGCACATGTAGCAGCTTTTTCACCAACAACTGCTGCAGTCGGTGGCGCTTTAATGTGTGGTGTTGCTGGTGTCGCTGGGGATGTTGGTGGTACTGGGGATGTTGGCGGCACTGGCTGTGGTGTATGGGGTGCTGTCTGCTAGCACGTGCAGTTGGGTGTTGGGGTAGTAAAACGCCAAAATTTGTTGGTAAGTGTAGTCGTTTTCCGCGAGTGCTTTAGCACCATATTGACTCATGCCCACGCCATGTCCCCAGCCGTCGCCTAGGGCACTGAGGGCACTGGTCATGGTGAACCGGGTGGACTTGAATCCCCATTCACGCAATAGGCTGTGCAACTGTGGGCCGGCGAGTTCTACCGAGCGATCGGCGATGACCTCGAGCTTACTGACCCGCCCTGACGGGCTGGTTTCGAGGATGCGCAAACCCCGCAACGTGCCAATGCTGTAGCCGTAGCGCTCGAGGCTAGTGGCAACTTGTGTGGCGTTAACGGTGTGTTGCCAGCGGCGGTGGGGGCTATTGGTTGGAGTATCAGGTGTGCCCACTAAATAACTGGCCGCTTCACCCCACACTTCGGCGCTCGAGGCGGTGTATCCCCCCGAATCAGCGTGATAATAGGTGCGGGCAATGTCGCCGTTGTACGTCACGACGATGCCTTGTGTGGCGGCAATGGCGGCGTCACTGCGGGGGTGTTCGCCGTCGATGCCGCCATATTGCTGGCATTCAAACGTGGCACAAATATCAAACGGTGCGTGGGGGTCAAGGGTGTGAAAAGCATAGCTGCGGGCGGCGATGGCTTGGGCTTTGAGGGCTTCGTGTGGCCAGTTGGCAAACATCTCTTCAGCGACGACGCCCCGCAAATAGTCCTCGAGCGGCAGCACGTTAATCACCAAAATGCCTTCAAAGGTTGCTACCAAGTGTAAACTGCCCCGATAAGCCTGATTCTGATAGCGCACCACGCCACTGTCACTAACGAGTGTCAAGGTGCGTCCTAAGCGTGCGGTTTCACTGTACAAGTAACCCGCGTGGGCTTGCACCTGCCAGTTGAGGCTAAACGCCGTTTCAAAACGCGGTGACGGGTTTACCAGCGAAGTAGCCAAGTAAGCATCAGCAGCAGGGCGTTGGCTCGAGCGTGGATGATGTTGATAAAGATTGGCTAGACGGGTGGGGTTAACATCGTTGCTAGGGCTATTGGTATGGCTAACATCGTTGCTGTGGCGAATAGCAGAGGCAATTTGACGGGCGTCAATGTCGACGTAACCGCGATGACTGCCTGTCATGTTGACAGAAAGCTGCGTACCAGCCTGCTCGAGCAACACCCGAACGTGAGCCGCCCTGCCCACATGTGCAAGCTGGCACAAGCAAACAAACAAAACCATTCGCCACACCACTAAGCCTAGTTTCTCATAAAATGGCGCACCTTGCAGCAAGTTTCTCACGTGGCTAACCACCTAGTTAATCAGTGTACCTGATGCACGTCCTCAGAAACCATGATGCTTGCGTGTGAAAACGAGCTTGGGATGGCGGTATCTACGCCGAGTTGATGCCATCAACCTACTAAACCTCAAACAGGCACATAAAAACGACAATCATGCTCTGTGACAATCATGCTCTGTGATAATCGCCACCACGAAAGATAATCGCTAACGAAAAGCAGTGCTGGTTGCGATGTGGGATGTTCAGCTAGCAACGTCTGCAAGGATGTCGAGTTGTTTGGCGTCTGCCCACAGTCCCTCGAGGTCATAAAATTCCCGGGCGTCTGCGCTCATTAAGTGCACCACGATGTCACCGTAGTCAATAAGTACCCAACGTTCCGAAGGCCCTTCAACGCCCCTTGGCAAAATACCTTGGTCTTTAAGGGTGTAGCGTACTTCGTCTTCCATGGCTTTTAGTTGTAATAAGGATTCGCCTGTAGCCACGATGAAGTAGCTGAGGGTTTCAGACGCGCCCGTTAAATCCAAGACGGTAATGTCTTTGGCGCGTTTGTCATCGAGGGCTTGGACGATGGTCGTCAGTTCTGTAGGGTGAGGTAAAGCGCTAATTGTAGCCTCCTTTGGCTGTTGCGTGATATAGGGCGTGGGTTTGAAGGAAACGCATTCGCACACGCCCGTAAATGGTTTATGAAGGTGAGCTTACCGTTGTCGCTGACAGATTCGCCAAGATACTTAGATACTTAGATACTGAGATGCTTAGTCAGATGCTTACATACTGAGATGCCTACATACTGAGATGCCTAGGTAGAGGTAGAGACGTCACTGAAAGCGCCCGTGTCGCGAACACGGTAATTATTATGCGTACGCTAAACGGTAGCATTCACGCGAAGCATGGTTGCTCATTATAGCGGGTGAAAGGGGCATTGTTCTGATGTGTCCTGACGTGCACCGAAACATGCAGTGAGCGCGCAAAGGGGCGTGCCTCGAGGTTTAAGGGTTGGCAGGTACAGGCATGCTGGCAACGCTGTCGAAGCGGAGGTCGTGCTCGAGATAACGGCGAGCGTCACCCCCAAGAATCAGCTCTAAGCCAGCATCTAGCTCGAGGTTGTCAGGTTGGCTAATTGTAAACACCTGTTGCTTGCCGATGTGGAGCAGGCTGGTGTAGTAGCTAGCGTCGTGCCAGTAGTCGCTCACGGTGAGCATACGGGTAGGTGAAGGGTCAAGGCTATCTTCACGCACGAACAAACGTTCTTTAGGCACACCCAAAGACACCAAACGTTCCTCGAGCCACAACCCCATGCCCGGCACGCCACTGCGGTTGGTGATAATCATGGTGGTATTGGGCACTTGGCTGACGATGCGGGCTTCGCTTTCAAACAGTTGCGCCAAAAACTGCTCGGTTTCTTCTGGGTCAACGAACAAACGCGTGCTGCTGCTAGCTTCGGCGGTAGGCAGTGTGGCGGCATAAATCTCGAGCTTACCCAACCTCGGTAACAAGCGGCGGGCTAGCGCAGGCGAAGCGTTGGTTTCAATATCAGAAAAGAAAATGTCAATCAGTTCGGGTAGTGTGCCCACAGCACGCACATTCAGTTCGCGCAGGCGCTCGAGCATGGCATGAGCAAGGGTTTTGATGTTGTCAATGCGGCTGTAGTCGCCTGTGGGCGTGTTGCGAAAACGCACAAAACCAGCGGCTTCTTCACCATCTAGGCGCTGCACACCCGCGTCTAGGTCAATGAATAAGTTGGCAGCAAAATCGGTGTATTTCATGTCATAGGGTACATTCACTTCCACACCACCCATGGCGTCCACCAGATTTTTGAAGATGTCGATGTTGATGATAGCGTAGTAGTCGATGGGCAAGTTGAGCAGTTCGCTGACCGCATCTTTGAAACCATCAGCTTCGGTCAGGTAGTACATGGCGTTGACTTTGGCGGCGTATTGCGGCAAGTAGACATCGCGGGGAATGGCCACCATATAGACTTTGTTGTCGATGATTTGCACATAAAAAATGGTGTCGGTGTTGGTGCCATATTGGTTACTCTCAGCGGCGCGGCTGCGGCCAATCACCCGCCCGCGGCTGTCATAGCGCACACTGCCTGCTGCTCGAGTGTAGGCAATGTCTCTGCCTGCGACCAAAAAACTGGCACGAAACGTATCTTCGTCTACTGCCAAAAGTGCTTGCGTAGACTCGTCGAGCACAGTGCGTTGCACGTCGCGGGTGAGCCAGTAGCCTGACAAGCCCACAGCAATCAATAGTAATCCAAAAATAGCCAGATATTTCATAAAATATATTCCTATAACCGTTCTGAAGTCTACGCTGTTTCGCCGTTAAGCTGTCCCGCTGTCCCGTTGTTACGCTTGTGACCCTATGCGATAACACCGTGGCTCGATAACATGTTGGCTTGGGGCGTGCAGGACGCAAGAGCGAGGTGTCTGAGGTGTACCAAAAACGTGTTTGCTAGTAACATTGTACTGTCCTAGCGTTAAGAGCATTGTGTTTTTTGTCTGTTGTTGGCGTGCTGACCCTGTTGCTAGTGTCGTGTTCGCTGTGTTACCAGTGCTGAGATGGGTAAAGTTGTTGACATGAAAAATTGTGTAGTTGTCAGGCGGATAGTGATTTTGTCACGATAAGAAGATGTTGTATCACCAAGTTAACTTATTCATTAATTAGTATTGTCATAGTTGACGTCTACACAGTTGAAAGCGCTTTATGTCGATGTGACGTTGGTAAACATCAGCAACCATAAGACCTCTTGCAAAAATCAACTCGTCGATGAGGGCAAAGGGCTGTTCTATGATTCGATTGGCTCTTTCGCAAGAAGTCCATAGAAACAACACTTGCTAAGGGTATAGCAGTATGCGTCACCAAGGCAAAAACTTAAAAGACCTTTTGCAAAAATCAATTTGTCGCTAGTGTCAAAAGGCTATATCCTGGTTCGGTTGATACTTTCGCAAGAAGTGCAAAGTAAGAAAAACGGTGCCGCTGATGTGGCTAGCTGCACCGTATGTTATTGTGTTTCGTATTATACTTAAATCATGCTTGTTTTTTATATACCACTTAGTTTTATCCCGTCATGATTCTGTAATGTGCTGATGCCATGTTCCCACTGCATGGTGCGTGTGGCGCTATTATCTGCTTCACTGTGGCATTAGTTGGTGTGGCGTTAGTTGGTGGTGTGAGCTACCCCACTAACCACCCCCTTAATTATCCTTGCGCCACTACCAAAACCACTACAAAACCGGCTGGCAGATTTCTTCGTAGACTCGCAACGTGGTCGGGTGGACAACTTTGCCCTTAGAGCGCAGATAACGCACTTTGGAATCGAGGGCATATTGGTAAGCACGAAACAAGTTGCGCATGGCAAGTTCGCGAATATCTTCGTTGACACCCCTAGCGGGTTCGGACACATCAGCAATGTAGACTGCCATGCCGATGCGGTTGCTAGGAGATACCCCAAACACATGCCCTTCGATAGCGTCGAGCACACGCAGGTCATTGACGCCCCAGCGCTTAGCCAAGGTGCGGCTTGCCCTTCCGTGGAGGGTTAAAAAGTGTTGTTCTTCTAACTCGGATTCTGGTGGGGCAAGATCAAACATTTCCCGTGCACTAACGTCTCTAGCAGCGTCGTGCAAAATGCCTGCTAACGCGGTAGCACGAATGTCAGACTCGGAAAACTTGTTGGCTCTAGCAATGGATTCAGCTAAGATACTCACCCGCACACAGTGATCGAAACGGTGCGGTTTGACCATCACCTTAAGACGCTGGCAATAAGGGGCAATGCTAGCGCGTTGGCACGGACTATTTACGGTAAAGATGGTGTTTGACAAGATAATCCTCCACTAGTTCGGGAACAAGGTAGTGAACAGATTGTTGTTTACGGATGCGCGCGCGGATGGCTGTACTCGAGATATCAATGCGAGGCATGTCAAGGACGCACACACGTTGACGAATCGTAGGACTAAGGGACGCAAGCGACATATCAGCTCGAGGAAGCGCCACAAGGTGCACTTTGTCGATAAGGTCTTGGGCGCGGTGCCATGATTCGATGCTGGCGATGGCGTCGCTGCCGCCAATCAAAAACACCTCGGCTTTAGGGTACGCGCCTTGAATGTGTTCAATGGTATCAATGGAATACGAAGCACCTTCATCGTTGGGGTGAGGGGTTGTGGGTGTTGATGTCTCAGATGTTGATGTCTCAGGGAGGGTGTGGTGTTGGGCAGGGGTGTGTTGGGTAGGGGCGCGGTCAATCTCGAGGCGACTGACGACGCCCTTGCTGTGCCGGGCGCTGGCGAGAAGCAACATGGCGTAGCGGGCTTCAGCACTGGCAACGGTGGGTTTATGTGGGGGCGCAGCAGCAGGCATAAACCACAGACTGTCAAGGGAGAGTTGTTCTACGGCATGAGTTGACGCCAGCAAATGCCCCAAATGAGGCGGATCAAAACGTCCTCCAAACACACCGAGTCTCACAATATGACGCCTGTTGTCCCTTGGTGGGCAAGTAGTGTGTTTGTCTCGAGCATAAATCTCCCTATGAAACGACTAAATGAAACGACTAATCACTCTGTTGACAATGCCCTGTGCTGATTACAGATTTCGGTTGTGGCCAGGTTGTGGCGCGTCTGTGTGTAGCCATTGGGTATGTAGCCGTTGTATGTGTTTTGTACTAGAGACCTGTGTACTGGAAATCTGTGTACTAGAAATCTATGTGTTGAAAACCTAAGACCTATTTATCGAAATAAGACCTATGTGTCTGTGTCGAAAACCTGGGAATCGTTTTGTTAGGTGATGACGCGTTGCTAGTGATATTGACATTGGTTGTTATGCAGTGCGATGAGGTTATGCGGTTTGTATGAAAAAGGTAGTTCTTTTCAGTAATTTTAATCATTTATTGACATGACTGTTGCTAGTGTAATTGTTGTTATCATTTTTGTTGTTATTACCTGTTGTCGTCAGGTGCACATTGTCACACTGTCTGTGTCATCCTGTCTGTTGCGTACATCCTGTCTGTTGCGTACATCCAAATCCAAAAAACGACATAAAAACGACATAGCAAACTAGTATTCAATACACGAGCGTATCTTTCAAAACCCTCCTGACGTTGTTTGACTGACTCTGCGCTTGACTGACTCTGCGCTTGACTGACGCTACTCGAGATGTGGCAGTGTATGTGGCAGTGCGCATGTTTGTGCACCGGTGATGAAGAACGTACCGTCAATATATTGATTTTCTTTTTCTATTAAGGATTTTGTGTGGTACATGTACGTTTGGACTATTCAAAAAGTTATTACAAACTGTCCAACACAAACATTGACTGTCATATAAGGATTACAATTGTGGGTCAGATTGTAACAACGTGTCATTCGCAAGAAACCACAACAATCTTGAACAAATGTTCAGGCTTCCGCTACCACAGTAGCTACCTGTATCAACTAGACCCAGTATACCCATCAAGAGCACCTTAATGCAAGCCTAATCAACACATTAATTGACGGTTTGGTTTGCGGTTAATGCTGGCGTACTGAGGGGTCACGACTAACTCGTGAACATATGGTCAGGGTGTGTAGTGGTCAGGGGGTAGGGTGGTCAGACCAAAAGTGCACGACATGTTTGGGGCATGGTGGTGGGGGTCTATGTCGGCTAAGGTGTCGCGCCCGCGTACTGGTAGCAATTAAAAGCAATAAAAGTGTTACTGAAAATTAAACATGTTTAGCTACCAGTATTTATTTATGCCATTATGAATGTTTAGATTTATGAATTCGTGGAAGTGTTTTCGTCGAAGTATTCAAAGTTTGCCTCACCAATAAACACATCGTCACCATTTTGTGCGCCTGCTTTGGCAAGCAGTTTGTAGACGCCTAAGCTGTTGAAATGCTGTTGCAAGTAGTTCACTGCTTCAGGGTTTGTGGTGTCAAAACGGCTAATCATATGTTCAATGTCATCACCGAGGACGTGCCAGCCGTCGTTGCGTTTTTCGACATGTATGGGGTTAATGTGTACGCGTTTGCTGGTAGCTGCGTGCGTAGGACGGGTAGGGCGCTCGGGCAGCATGTCGAACAGGGTGCTGGTCAAAGTATCAAGGTGGTTGTCAGGATAGTCTTTTTGCGTCGAGATGGTTACGATGGGCGCGCCTGCCTCGAGCAGAGCCGTCACCTGCTCATCAACATGGTCTGCTTCGACCAAATCACACTTGTTTAGCGCAATCAAAAAAGGTCGCTTGAGCAGCGTGGGGTCGTAGGTTTTAAGTTCTTTTTGTAAGGCGTCAAAGGTGGCTTTGCTGTTGGTAGTGACGTCGATAACGTAGAGCAGCAAGCGGGTGCGGGATATGTGCCGCAGAAACTCAAAACCCAACCCTTTGCCTTCACTTGCACCATCGATGATGCCAGGAATATCAGCGATGGTGAGGCGCTCGAGCTCACGCTCTAATACCCCAAGGTTCGGTGTCAAGGTCGTAAATGGATACGACGCGACTTGCGGACGGGCGTTCGACAGGGCAGTGAGCAAACTCGACTTGCCTGCATTCGGGTAGCCAATTAACCCAACATCGGCAATGCTGCGCAGTTCTAAACGCAAGTGATGCCGTTGACCGGGTGTGCCGTATTCAGCAAAACGCGGGGCGCGGCGGGTCGAACTGGCAAACGACGCATTACCGCGCCCACCTTGGCCACCCTTGGCAACGCAGGCTTCTTCGCCCACTTCATAAAAGTCTGCCAAGATGTCGCCTGTATCTAAGTCAAACGCCACTGTGCCTATGGGCACATACACCCGCAAGTCTTCACCGCGACTGCCTGCTTTGTTGCGTCCCTCGCCTTGGCCGCCTGTTTGTGCCCGATATAAGCGCTTGCCCACCAACTTGTCCAATGAAGTGATGTCGTCGATGGCTTCAAGGTAGACACTGCCACCGTCACCTCCGCGCCCACCGTCGGGGCCGCCTTTAGGCATGTACTTGAGGCGCAAAAACGACATGCCACCATCGCCGCCTTTACCGCCTTGGACAACGATGTCTAATATGTCACGAAAGGGCATGTTCGCCTCCTGATTGCTTGATGTTGGATTGGTTGAGTGCTTGAATCATAAACCTCGAGCCACCGCACGCGGTGACCGCGCACGAATTGTACACACGTAGTTGTACATATAAAGATGACTGCTAAAACGCCCACACACCAGCAAACGCTAGCTAAGTTTCATCATGAAACGTTTGCTTGTTTTGTACCGATGACCAATGGCTATGCTGCGGCTATGCTGCGGCTATATTGTAGCTATGCTGTTATGCCAATGGTTGTACTGCGCCGTTGTATACCGACATGGATGCAAGGCGAATAACCACGTAAACGTTCGTTGAACAAACAATAGATAAAAATTTTGGCTGTAAGAATTTTGGGTGAGTTTGTTAAAGGGGTAACCTCGAGTGTGTTGCTCGAGGTTACCGTGTTAGCCAAGCTAGCTAAGCAGTTTAGTCAGCCGCTTGGGCGAGGGTAGGGTCTTCGGTGACGATGCTGATGTAGCGCCCCCGATTGCCTTTGTTATCAAACATGACTTTGCCGTCTTTGAGGGCGAACAACGTGAAATCTTTGCCCTGACCGACGTTGCGACCGGGTTTGAACTTCGTGCCGCGCTGCCGCACCAAAATGTTGCCTGCGCTGACAGCTTCGCCAGCAAAGTGCTTAACGCCTAAACGCTTGGACTCACTGTCGCGACCGTTTTTGGTACTACCTACACCTTTTTTGTGTGCCATTGTGTGCCCCCTTAACCGGAGATTTCGGTGATGCGCACTTCGGTGTACTGCTGGCGATGACCGATGTGACGCCGATAGTTACTCTTAGCTTTGAACTTATAGACTTCGATTTTTTTGCCGCGCCCGTGCGATACAACTTCGGCTTTGACGCTAGCGCCATCGACGTAGGGCTTGCCTACTTTGACGTCGTCGCCACCTAAGAGCATCACGGGCATTTCGACAGTGTCACCCAATTCGCCCTCGAGCGTCTCGAGCTTCAAAACGTCGCCTTCTTGAACGCGGTACTGCTTGCCACCGCTTTTGATGACCGCAAACATGCTGACCTCCCTGACTTCCCGTAAACCTGGACTTCCCGTAAACCTGTTGAAATAAATCGTTTTACTGATGCGATGTTAGGTGTATATCTTGTACTTTTGCTGTGCTGGCTTCTGGTGTCTTGACAACAAACAAAATGCTTTGGACGTTGCTTGTAAACGTTGCTTGTTTGTAGACGTGGCTTTCATCTGACGCTACTGCTACTAATTGCTTGCACAACTAATTGCTTGCACAACACATCACAAACGCAGCATCACAAACGCACTAACGATAACGAAACACCATTTCACTGCGCATCGCATAAAAAACCCCCGAACCGCAGCACGCTCGCCGTTAACCTTATTACCGTTAACCTTGCAGACGCCGTGAAACTTGTTCAGGGGTGCTTGTGTGGTGGAGCTGACGGGATTCGAACCCGTGACCTTCTGAATGCCATTCAGACGCGCTCCCAACTGCGCCACAGCCCCAAGCTCTCATAAGCTTAAGGGAGGACACCTAACCTGTCAAGTTCCACAGCAACGTTTGCTGAACGTTTGCTGCCATCGCGCCTGCTAGCGCTACTTCTCGCTTGGCTTTTGGTGGCATCTTGAGACCAAAAACGCATCTCGCTAACACTAAAAAGCCAGCAGGGAAGAGGGGTTAACCTTTACTCTGACGGCGCTCCCGGGCAGCGGCACGGTCGGCTTCTTGACGGCGGGTGTCGATTTTGAGGCGGGCAGCTTTACCGCGCAATTCGCGCAAGTAATAGAGTTTGCTGCGGCGGCTACGACCCCTGCGCACGATGGCAATACTGTCAATAAACGGCGAGTGCATGGGGAAAACCCGTTCAACGCCCTCACCAAAGCTGACTTTGCGCACGGTGAAGGTGGCTCTGGCACTTTTGCCGTTGCTTTTGGCGATAACTACCCCTTCAAAGCTCTGAATGCGGGTGCGGTTGCCTTCAGTCACTTTGTAATCGACGCGTACCGTGTCGCCTGTGGCAAACTCAGGCACGTCTTTAAGGTAGGGGGCTTCAATGGAACGCAAAATGGCTCCCTTGTTGTACTTCATGATGCCTCCTTGGATGTCGCTTTTGGTTGTTCTTAGGCTCGAGCGCTGTCTCGTGTCTACGCTGACGCAGGTGTCTACGCCGACGTGAGGGTGTTACGTACTTGACAGATTGACCTTGACAGATTGACAGAACCGTGATGCTCGAGCTGCCCAAAAATAGCGAAATATGTATATCTAGAAACATACATAGCTAAAAACATGCACAGCTAGATAGACAAGCACAGGCAAGTCGCCCTAACGCTAGTGCAACCTTGCAATTCTAGCCTCAGTGACTGGCAAACGCAAGTAAGGTACGCGACGCTTCTTCTTGCTATTGGCTAGGTGTCTGAGGGTAGCTTCGTCCTAGTCGATAAGACCCAAATCTCGAGCCCTAGCAGCGGCTTGTCCCCGACTTGACACGTTGAGTTTGCTGTTGATGTTTTTGGTGTGGGTTTTGACGGTATTGAGCGAAATATTGAGCCGTTTGGCGATGGCTTTGTTGCTGTAGCCAGCGGCGATGAGGAGTAAGACGTCATTTTCGCGTTCGCTTAAGGTTTCAAGATTGAGCGTTTCAAACGTCGTGCGGGTGTGGATGGGGCGGTTTTGCTCAATGGTGGCCAGTAGCTGATTGTGCTGTTCGCGGGAGATGCCTTGCGAAAAGGCTTGCTCGAGCAGCGTGTCCATTTCATCAGTATCATCAGTGCTGTCTCGACCAGTGCTGTCTCGACCATTACTGTCTTGGGTCGTGGCTGTACCGTCTACATCAGCAAACCACCTTCGCAGCAGACCAATGAGCGTGTCTGCTTTGGGATGGTCGTCGATGATGTCACTGGCAAGTTCACGGTCAGCAGCAAGTAGGGCGTGATGGAGGGCTTCGGCCACGTCATCTTCAGCAGCGAACCACAAACTGGCGCGCTGATGCAGTACAGGCAGTAAGTCGGGGCGGGCTTGTTCTAAGCGGTAGCGCAACAGGTCAGCAAAAAAAGTGTGATAGCGATACCAGGTGCGCTGGTTATCGAGCGGGATGATGAACAGGTTTTTGCGCTCGAGCCCCTCGAGTTGCTGCGCCCCATCACGGCGCTCAGTGACGGCGTTGCACAGTTCAGCATTAAACCGCTGCAATATCGAGGTAAAAAGCAAAAACGACTGGGTGTCTTCGTCTTGGCGCATTAACACTTCTTCGGTCAAGTAATCGAGCACGTAGCGGTCTGTACCCGTAAAGGTCTCGATAAAGTCCGATATGTTGCGCTTGCCCGGCAGCGACAAAGCAGCTAGTTGCACGCCAGCAATCCATCCTTCGGTGCGGGCTTCTAACGTGCTGGCGTCACTGGCCGATAGGTCAACTGCCATGACGTCGTGCAAGTAGCGTTCAATTTCTTCGCCATCAAAGCGCAAATCATGACTGCGAATTTCTACCAGTTCGCCACGTGCCCGCAAGCGCGACAAGGGCAAGTTGGGTTCGCTGCGGCTGCTGATAATAAAGTGAAACGTGGGTGGGGCGTTGTCGATGAGGTGGCTGATGGCGCGGTGGATGCTGGTTCGCTGAATGAGGTGGTAATCATCGAGGACGAGCACCCGTTCTTGTGGTTTCTCGAGCAAGGCATTGACAATGCGGGTGACCAATAGCGACGCATCAATGCTGTCGTCTGCTGCGGTGTGAACAGTTGTGGTGTGAACGTTTTTGGTGTGAGCATCCTCGAGCCACCCTTGCACCGTGTCGCTCAGGGTGTTGGTCGTGTCATCTGCAAATAGCAACGCATCAAACGCTGCCAACAAGTAGCGCCAAAACCGCTCGGGGGCGTTGTCAGTTTCCTCGAGTGCCAACCACGCCAAACGCACATCAAGTTCTGTGTGGCGCACCCAGCCCGTCAGCAAACTGCTCTTGCCGTAGCCTGCGGGCGCGCACACCAAGGTGAGTTTGCGTCTGCCACTTTCGTCTAAAAGCTGATACAAACGCGGGCGCGCAATGTGTTGGTGACGCATCGGTGGCACTTGCAACTTGCTGGCAAGGAGGGTTGCTGGCATAAATGATTTTACCGCAAGCATCATGCAAGGCATGGTCACCGAAGCGCGTCACCGTAATGTTCATACTCTACAGATAACACCCTTTACAGATAACACCCTTTACAGATGACACCCTTTATAGATGATACCGATAACACCCTTTGACGAGGAGACGGCATCAAACGTATTTGACGGTTCGCAGGGTACGTTTTTCCGCTCAGCAAGGCAAAGACGACACCAGCGACTCGAGCGTAGCTTGCGCGTCAAGCAGGATGTGTGCCCAACTACCTTATCAATTAAGGTATTCGGCTATAGTCTGGCTATGACGTTCATGCTGCTAGATGGTCACCAGTCGGCAACCGCATCACGCCCTGCGCAGGTCGCTACGCATTCAGTATCGCCAGCACCGTCAGTGTCTCAAGAACACCCCAATACCTCTCGCAATACCGCAACGTCAGCTCGAGCCTCTTCTACCTCTGAAAGTGAGGGTGTGTCGCTGTCCATGCCAGTGCAACCCGCGTTGTCTTTCCAATCATCATTCCTAGCAACGTTCCAAACCACCACCCCACTTGCAAAAGCCCCCTCAGCCAAAGCGAAAGACGGGGCACTCAATCACCTACAAGCCGCAGCGAGTATTGGCGTTAGCCCTGGTTTGCTCAACTGTTATGTGGCGATTTACCGTTCCCTCGGGGGGCAGATGCCTGTGCAACAGGGTGCAGCAGGATTTGAACGGCGTTATGCCCCAGAATTAGTAGCAGGCTTTGCTAAGGTGCGCCAGCAAGTGCGCGAGGGGGCAGATATTCGCAGTGCCATGGCGGCGTTGCAATTACAGCAAGACACCAAACCAAGTAAGAAAAAACGCAAAGAGAAGCTCGAGCACCTACTCGAACTCAACGCCCACTTGTCGCAGCAAGTCTCCGAACTGCGTGATGAACTGAGTGCCATCAAACAACAAACTGTTCACCCACAAGCTGACGACCCCGCAGAAGACAGTCAAGACATCGCCGCGTAACCATTGGGTAATGCCACGTGTTTACAGTCGCTGATGTTGACCAAGGTCATATAGCCATCGTCAAGTGAACCCATACACCTTGAT
>CAZKAZ010000091.1:0-13478 GCA_964550765.1 uncultured bacterium
TAGCTTTTCCTACGCGCTCTGCGCGAATTGATTCGCGGAATCAATTGGAATGGGTGTCAACCATTCGTTTATGGACAATTCGAAAGTTGTAAAGCTAGCGAGCAATGATGACTTTGTATTGTGTATTGCAATGCTGCCAATCCCGTGCTACCGTAAATGCGCTTCAGTCTCATAGCCCGTTGATGAATACTGCGCAATACGCGTTAAACAACTATATTCTTGTCCTTTTAGATGACAAACATACGATAGCTTTTTAGCAGAAGTTCACAACAAAGGAGTCTGCACATGGCGAAAAAGATTTTGATGGTGCTTTCTGAATGGGGTTACTGGGGTGAAGAACTCGTTGGCCCTCTCGATGTGTTTGAAGAAAAAGGCTATGAGGTTACGTTTGTAACCCCAACAGGCAAACGTCCCCATGCGTTGCCGCCTAGTATGGAAGAAGGCTATTTTGATCCGCCGCTTAAAAAAGTGGTCACGGACGAATATTATGCCAAGCGCACCCGCGAGGTAGACGAATCGACCTTGTTGGATAACCCCAAAAATTTGTCGTCGTGGTTTCCTGAGCGTCCGTATTTCAATGACGAAAACTTTGGTCACAAGCTCGAGGCCTACCACAACGCTCGAGACAAAGCCTGGGAGGACCTAGCCGAATACGACGCGTTGGTGATGCCAGGTGGCAGTGGTCCCATTCTTGATATGGCCAACAATCAGCGTTTGCACGATGTGATTTTGGGGTTTTACAACCAAGATAAACTCATCGTGGCTGAGTGCTACGCGGTAACAGCGCTAGCGTTTGCCCGCGAGTGGACAGACCGTAAGAGCATCATCTGGGGTAAACACGTCACTGGGCACGCCCTAGAATATGACTACAAAGATGGTACAGGCTTTTTGCATACAGACATTAACATTGGCCCGCCCCCCTATCCGCTCGAGTACATCCTGCGCGATGCTACCGGCCCCGATGGTCAATATCACGGCGGTGTTGGGCGCACTTTGTCCACCATTTTGGACTATCCCTTCTTAACGGCGCGTTCGACCCAAGATTCGCGCCTTGCGGGCGAATTAACCGTCAAAGTGTTAGAAGAAGGCCTCCGCCGTTACGGCTGGTAATATGACCAAAACCTACCGTCACGCCATTCTCGAGCAATTCCTCGCCGATGGCATGACCCACATGTTCGGTAATCCGGGTACGGTTGAACAGGGTTTCTTAGATGCCTTAAGCGACTACCCAGAGATGAAATATATTCTCACCTTGCAAGAGTCTGTCGCTGTCACCACGGCTGATGGTTACGCTAGAGCCACCCAAAAACCCACCTTGGTGCAACTACATAGCACGCCTGGGGTCGGTAACGCCATTGGTGCGCTGTACCAAGCCAAACGTGGTCACGCCCCGTTGGTAGTCATTGGTGGCGACGCGGGCGTTAAATACATGGGGATGGATTCGCAGATGGCGGGTGACTTGGTGGCGTTTGCAGAACCCGTCACCAAGTGGTCGACAGTAGTAGTTGACCCCGCGTCGACACTGCGGGTGTTGCGACGAGCCATCAAGATTGCTAGCACCCCGCCCATGGGGCCGGTGTATGTCTGTTTACCGCAGGATATTTTGGACGCGGCTGTGGTTGAACCTGTGCGCCCAACCTCACTGCCTTCAACGCGAGTAGCCCCTGATGAAGCGGCGCTCGAGGCTTTTGCCGATACCCTACTCGCCGCTGACAAACCAATGATCTTCACAGGTGATGGCGTGGCCTATTCGGGTGCCCAAGATGCCCTTACTAAAGTAGCGGAACTGCTCGGTGCCGAAGTGTGGGAAGCTGACGCAGGCGAAGTTAACATGCGCTACGACCACCCGCTCTATCAGGGGATGACTGGGCATATGTTCGGTTCAGCCAGTTTGCCTGTGATGCAGCGCGGCGACGTGAATTTGATTGTAGGCACGTATATTTTGCCGGAAGTGTTTCCCGAGTTGGGGGATATTTTTGCGGCTGATGCCAAAGTGTTACATATTGACCTCAACGCCTACGAAATCGCCAAAAATCACCGTGTGGACATGGGTGTGGTGGCCGATCCCAAACTGACGCTGGAAAAATTGGCGGGTGTGCTCGAGCGCAAACAATCCGCCGACTTCCAAACGGCTGTTAAAACGCGTACGGACGAACTTGCCCGCGCCAAAACTCAAAAACGTCAAACAGCCGTAGACGCTGATGACGCTAAGCGCGAGGCTGATCCACCCACGATGGCGCAGTTCGCTAAAGCCTTGGTGGCCAAACTACCCGAAAACACTATTGTCTTTGATGAAGCGCTTACCAGCTCACCAGAATTTGTGCGTTACTGGCCACCACAGCGCACTGGACAGTATTTCCTTACTAGGGGCGGTTCGCTCGGTGTGGGTATTCCTGGCGCAATTGGGGCAAAACTGGCCAACCCAGACGCCACCGTCATTGGTCTTACGGGTGATGGTGGTGCTATGTACACCATCCAAGCCTTGTGGACAGCTGCCCGTCACAATATCAATGCCAAGTTCGTGATTTGCAATAACGCGTCTTATCGTTTGTTGCAACTCAACATCGAACAGTACTGGCAAGAACAGTCAATTACCCCGCACGACTATCCGCTGGCGTTTGACCTATCTACCCCGCCACTCAAATTTGTCGAGATGGCAAGGGGTATGGGTGTAGCGGGTATCCGCGTGGAACATCCGTGGGAAATTGACGCTGCCGTTGAACAGATGCTGGCACACCCGGGACCGTTTTTGCTAGATTTGGTGCTCGAGAGTAATACCCATCCTGAACGGGTTGGTGCTACCTGCGGGCAGTAATCCTTGGTAGTGAGAGGGTTTTTGGAAGCCACAAGTCAACGCTACATATCAACGTCACAAATCAACACTACAATAAACAATACGTTGTAAGGAGAAACAATGACCTTAGAAGATGTACGAACCTTTGCGGATGCTTGGTTTGCTGACCTCAATGATCACGTGGACATTGAGGCAATCTTGCCCAAACTTGCGACGAACCATGCGGATTTTGAGATGGTTTTTCCAGAACGTACCCTGAAAAGTGAAGCTGACTTTCGCGATTGGTACACAGGCGTTGGTGAAAACGTGCACGAACAGCAGCATTTGCTCGAGGTACTTGCCCCGCACCCTACACCAGAGGGCATGGCAGTAGACGTGATGGTGGTGTGGAAAGCTACTGACAAAGCCAGCGGTGACCCCATTGCCGTGCGGGCTTTACAAACATGGTTGCTACAAGAGGTAAACGGTAAACCTGCCATCGTCCGCTACACCGTGCACGGGTTTACCGATTTATTGGCGCAAAGCCGTGCGGTCATGCCACCCAAAGAGACGTTAGAAAAGTACTACCATTACGCCAACACAGGCAACTGGGGACCTTGGTGTGACCTTTTTGCTGAAAACACCGTCATGGATGAACAACTCGCTGGTCATATTGAAGGACTCAGCACCCTGCGGGAGATGATGAAAGGCGGTTTGGGTGGTTATGCCGAGTTTCGCAACGAACCCAAACAGATGGTCATTAGTGGCCTCGAGGCGGCAGTAGTTTCTTATATCACCGGCAAAACCCATGCAGGTGACGTCATTGAATGCGGCGTCATGAACTACTTCCGCTTTGATCCTGATGGCAAAATCAGCTACCTGTCTAACTTTCACGATTCGCTGCCGTTTCAACCGCTTTTTGCTGATTCGCAGTAGGGCGCAGTATCGTCACGGCATGTAGAGCATGGCGTGTGGCAAAACGTGTTGAAGATTCACAAGCAGCTTATGTACATAAGCAGGGGAGACCTGCGGAAAAGGAACAACCATGGCGTATGACTATATTGTGATTGGAAGTGGCTCGTCTGGGTCAGTGCTGACCAACCGTTTGAGTGAAATGGCAGATGCCAGTGTGCTGGTGCTCGAGGCAGGTAGCCGCCAAGTAGAAGACACCGTCGATATGCCTGCCCGCTGGGCAGAACACCACTTCACCCCCATGGACTGGATTTATTGGAGTGAACCGCAAGCCGCCCTCGGTGACCGCAAAGTCTACTTGGCAGCAGGTAAACTGATGGGCGGTAGCACCAACTTGTATCACATGATTCACGTGCGCGGGCATCAGTTGGACTTCGATGGTTGGGCTTACAACGGCTGCGAAGGGTGGTCGTTTCAACATGTGCTGCCTTACTTTCAAAAGTTAGAAGACCAAGAAGACGACACCAACCCCACTGCAGGTAAGGGTGGTCCCATTCATGTCATCAACGCCAAAAACCACCAACCGCACGAACTGTCACAGACGTTCATTGATGCTTGCTTAGAGTTGGGCTATCCACACACCGAAGACTTCAACGCTGATATGGAAGGTGTTGGTTGGCATCACCTAGACATTAAAGACGGCAAACGCCACGGTGCTCGCTCGGCTTATTTAGAACCTGCGTTAGCCCGCCCGAACGTCACCTTGGAAAGTGATGCTATGGCCGCTAAGTTGCTATTTGAAGGCAACCGCTGTGTGGGCGTTGAGTATATTCAAAACGGCGAACGCAAGCAAGCCCATGCCAATCAAGAAGTGTTGGTCACTTGCGGGGGCATCCAAAGTCCTAAACTGCTGATGCTTTCGGGTATCGGTAACCCCGAACACCTTAAGGAATTTGATATTCCTGTGGTGGTTGACTTGCCTGGGGTAGGCGAAAACTTCCACGACCACCCGCTGCTCATTGGACCGGTAGCGTGGTTAGACCGCGAAGGTTCTGAACCCAACATCAACATGTCTGAATGTGCGCTGTTTTGCAAGTCTAGTGACGGGTGGGTGCTACCAGACTTGCAAATTGGTTTTATTCACCAAGCCCAGTTTCAAGAAGAAGTGAGCCGCAAGCAAATCACGGTGATTCCGGGGTTGCTGAGGCCACTGTCGCGGGGTTGGCTCAAACTCGCAAGTGGTGACCCTATGGACATGCCCCGTATCGACCCGCGTTTGCTGGCAGAACAAAGCGATTTAGACCGCATGGTGCGCAGTGTAGAAATTTCTAGGGACATTTACAACAGTCAAGCGTTTGCTGCTTGGGGACTTAAAGAAAGCAAACCCGGTACGGACGTCAAAAGCAAAGCTGACCTCAAGCAGTATGTCAAAGATAACTTGGGGTCGTACTATCACTACGCGGGCGCGTGCACGATGGGAACGCACAATCGTGCTGTGGTTGACCCCAAAACCCTCAAAGTGTATGGCACCGAAGGGCTGCGCGTAGCCGACGCGTCGGTGATGCCCGAAGTGCCCAACGGCAACTGTCAAACGCCTATTCTCATGATTGCCGAACGGGCAGCGGACTTTGTGAAAGCGAGCCTGTAATGGCGGACGCCTATGACTATATTGTCGTTGGCGCGGGTACGTCGGGGTGTGCAGTCGCCTATCGTCTAGCTACCGAAAGCGATGCGAGTGTGTTGCTGATTGAAGCGGGTGGTCGCGATGACGTGCCAGAAATTTATAGTGAACAACTCGGCGATACCTTGTCGTTGTGGGCAAACCCTGCTGTCAATTGGGGCTATGTTACTGCGCCGCAAGCCTACCTTGACGACCGGGAGATTCCTGTTGCTAGGGGAAAAGTCTGGGGTGGCTCGAGCTCCATCAATGCCATCTTGCACGTGCGCGGTAACCCCAAAGACTTTGATACCTGGAACTATCTAGGTAACGAAGGTTGGTCGTATCAAGCAGTGCTGCCGTACTTTAAGCGGCTCGAGTCCTTTGCGGGAGGTGACCCTGCTTACCGGGGTCATGATGGTCCTGTAAACGTCATCACCCACGACACCCCTAGTCCTGTTTCTGAGTGTTTATTTGAGGCTGCTAGCGAGTTGGGTTTTGCTAATAAAGGGCGCGACTTTGACTACAACGGCGCAGAGCAAACCGGTAGCCCTTTTTATTACCAAGCCAACAAAAAGAACCACCAACGCATGAGTGCTGCGGCTGCGTACCTTTATCCTATTTTGGAACGCGATAACTTCACAGTGCTTAGTCACGCCCAAGTCAGTAAGCTCAACATCAGCGGCCAGCGGGTGACAGGTGTGACGTGTGTGGTGTCTGGCGAAAGCCGGGAAATTCACGCCAACCAAGAGGTCATCGTCAGCGCGGGTGCCTACGAAAGCCCCAAGCTGCTCATGCTTTCTGGTATCGGTCCGGCAAATACCTTGCGTGAACATGGCATTGAAGTACGCATTGATGCGCCAGGGGTAGGGCAAAACTTGCAAGATCACATGATTTTGGGAGTGTGCTACTTAAGTAACCACGAACACCCACACGGGCCTACCCTCATCTCTGAAACGGGATTATTCACCCATACCAAAGACGGCCTCGAGGCAGCCGCACCAGACTTGCAAATCAAGTGTGGTGGTCTCAAGTTCGTAAGCCCCAAATACGACCAAGATGGTCCTGGGTTTACCTTTGCGCCAGTACTTACCCAACCACAGAGTGTGGGATACGTAACCTTGCGTTCAAATAACCCTACTGATACGGCTTATGTTCAACCCAACTACTTGAGCGCCGAAGCTGACATGCAAGTGTTTGTGGACGGTGTTACCTTGGTGCGCGAATTGGCGCATAGCCAAGCGTTTAAAGAATTCTACAAAGTGGAAATTGCCCCCGGTGAAGACGCCAAAAGCGAAGACGCCGTCAGAGCCTTCATTCGCGAAAACGTCAGTACCTTGTGGCATCCGGTAGGTACCTGCAAGATGGGACACGACGCCATGGCAGTGGTCGATGCGCACCTCAACGTACATGGTCTTGAAGGCGTGCGCGTTGCCGACGCGTCGGTGATGCCGCGCATTGTAGCTGGCAACACCAACGCCGCGTGTTACATGATTGGTGAAAAAGCTGCTGACATGATTTTGGCACAAGCTTAAGGAGAGTTATGAGCAACGCAGATATCTATTGGCGTTTTGCAGAAATCCTCAACGCCAGAGAGTATGACAAACTTGGTGAGGTGATGGTTGATGATTTTGTCGATCACCACCCCGGCTTAGTGGACGTTACTGACCTGACGACCTATACTAACAATCTTAAATTTGTCGTGGACGCCCTCGAGATGATCGCTGAAGTTGAAGATGTGCTCGAGGCAGGCGATAAAGTATTCACTCGCGTGAAACTCGTCGGCAAACACGTGGGTACTTTTTTAGGTATCCAACCAACCAATAAACCAGTCGTTTGGTATACCAACGAACTGTGGCGAGCTGAAAACGGCAAGATGGTCGAACGCTGGGCAGTTGACGACCTGCTCAGTTTGATTGCCCAAATGGACTATCCGGTGCCGAGCTGGGACGGTTGAGCATGCGGCTTGCTGGCAAAAAAATCGGCGTACTGATTGAAAGTGATTTCTATGAACCAGAAATCTTTTATTATCAACGCCGTTTTCCCGAAGAAGGCGCAGAAGTGGTATTTATGAGCCGCCTCTGGGGACAAGACGCACTGACCTTTCAGGGGCATGAATTTCGGGCACCGTTTTATTGTGACAGTAGTTTTGAAGGTTTAAGTGATGAAGAACTGCGCACTTTTGATGCTTTGATTGTGCCTTCCGGCATGGTATCCGATAGGCTGCGTTACAGTCCTGATCCGGTCAATGAGGTGGCACCGGCTGCACAGCTACTCGAGCGTGCTTTTGCTGAACCGAGCATCCTCAAGGGCATTATCTGCCATGGTATGTGGCTTGCTGCCCCTATTGCCCACGTGGTCAAAGGACGTAACGCCGTGGTGCACAACAATCTCTATGGTGACGCCCAAAATATGGGTATCAACTACGTCAACGAAGACGTGGTGGTAGATGGTGATTTGGTCACCGGGCGCGAAGGTGGCGTGTGCCATCTTTTTGCTCACAAAATTATCGACATTTTGGCAGGTGATGCGTGATGGTTTTTTCGCATATTGGTCTAAACTGCCGCGATATGGCAACAACAGAAGCCTTTTACAGGGATGTGTTTGGCTTCAAGCGGGCTAGGGTGCTCGACATTGGCGAAAACCCTGGTGATATGCAAATCATCTTTTTGAAATTGGGTGATGTGTACCTCGAGCTGTTTCAAGCTGAAGGCGATGCCAGTCCCCATGAAGCAGACGGGCCTCATCACGCTGGCCTCATTCGTCACGTGGCGTTTCAAGTTGATGATGTCGATGCGGTTCTGGCAAAGCTCGAGAACCCAGACATCACCTTAGGGCCAGCAGCGTTTGATGATTTTATCCCTGGTTGGAAAACGGTTTGGATTCGCGACCCAGATGGCAACATCGTTGAAATCAGCCAAGGTTTTCAAGATGACCCTGACCTTATTGCTTGATTGCCGTATTGCCTGTAGCGCTTAATCCCCGTATTGCTTGACTCACGTATTGCCCTACCCTGAAAAACAACCGTAGGGCAATCAGCACAACGATAGGAGTGCCGATGGTCAACCCCTTAGAAAACATCAACTTCACCTTTTCAGATACCATTGCGGGTTACGTCACCGAGTTCGACAAAGACACCCGCACATATCACATCAAAACGAGTGGCGGCGACGTGTATAGTTTGCGCCTTAAAGACAATACCTATGCCCGCATGGTGCGCAACCTAGGTGATCCTTACTTTGATTGCACCGGGCAGATTTATGACCTACTTGCGCCGGGGCGGTTTGTTTACAGCTACGGGGTGTTCTACCCAGAAAGTGGCGGCCTCGCGTTTGAAACCCAGTTTTTGGTGTTTGCAGGGCGCAAAGTTGACGAGTTCTTTTTTGAAAACCAAGGCTGGTGGATTCGCCAGATTGAAGAACTTGGTGAGTTTTACTTGCGGGCGCAGTTTGGCGATGTTGCTAAGGGCGACCCCATCGACTATGCCAACTACCGCACCAATATTTCTCTCACGGGCGAACGGGCTATTGACAATTACCGCCAAGAAACGGATACCATCAGCCGTTTGGTGTACGGGTTTGCCAGTGCTTATATGCTCACGGGCAATGATTACTTTTTGGAAGCCGCCGAAAAGGGCACCGAGTATTTGCGTGAGCATATGCGTTTTTACGACCTAGATGAAAACATTATCTACTACTATCACGGTATTGACGTGCACGGACGGCGCGAGACCAAGGTGTTTGCTTCAGAATTTGGCGACGACTTTGATGCCATTCCGGCGTATGAGCAAATTTATGCTCTTGCTGGTCCTATCCAAACTTATCGCATTACGGGTGATCCGAAGATTTTGCACGACGCAGAACTTACGGTGGACTTGTTTGATAGGTTCTTTTTGGATACTGAAAAAGGCGGTTATTTTTCGCACCTTGACCCCATCACCTTAGACCCGCGCAGCGACGCGCTTGGGGCGAATAAGGGCAAGAAAAACTGGAACTCCGTGGGCGATCACGCGCCTGCTTATCTGATTAACTTGTGGCTAGCAACCGGCGAAGAACGCTATGAGAAGATGCTCGAGTACACCTTCGACACCATCACCGAGCACTTTCAAGACTACGACAACAGCCCCTTTGTGCAAGAAAAATTCCACGAAGACTGGTCGCAGGATCAAACGCACATGTGGCAACAAAACCGCGCTGTGGTGGGGCACAACCTCAAAATTGCTTGGAACTTGATGCGCATGTATGGGCGCACGCCCAAAGAAGAATATGAAACCTTTGCCCGCAAAATCGCTGAGCTGATGCCTAAACATGGTAGCGACTTGCAACGCGGTGGTTGGTATGACGTAGTAGAACGTGTGGCGCACGAAGGACGGCATCACTTTGCGTTTCACGACCGCAAAGCTTGGTGGCAACAAGAACAGGGCATCTTGGCGTATTTAATTTTGCACGGTGTATTAGGTGATGAAGAATACCAACGCCTCGCAAGGGAATCGGCAGCTTTTTACAACGCGTTCTTTTTAGACCATGACGACGGGGCGGTGTTTTTTAACGTCCTCGCTAACGGCATTCCTTACTTAGAAGGTACTGAGCGTTACAAAGGCAGTCACTCGATGAGCGGTTATCACTCGTTTGAGTTGTGTTACTTAGCCTCAACGTATACCAACTTGCTCATCACCAAGCAACCGATGGACTTTTACTTTAAGCCCTTACCCGATGGTTTCAAAGATCGCATCTTGCGGGTATCACCAGACATTTTGCCGCCGGGAAGCATCAAACTAACAGACGTGTGGATTGACGACAAACCCTACGAGAACTTCGATAAGGATGCGTTGACGGTGACATTACCCTCGAGCGACACCCGCTTGAAGGTCAAAGTGCGCGTGACACCACAGTGACGGTCATTGTGATGTTGCAGATAGTACAGCTCGAGGAGACCCCATGACCATCACTACAGAAAACCTCGACGGTATTACGGTCATCACCATGAGTGGTGATATTGACGGCAAAACTGCCCCAGACGTGCAACAACAGTTGCTGCCTTTAATTGAAGCCAACGACGCTTTAGTACTCGACATGCATGGTGTGAATTACATGTCAAGTGCGGGGTTGCGGGTGATGTTGTTGCTTTACCGCCAAGCGGCCAGTCAAGATAGCCAACTCGCGCTCGTTAACCTAGCCGAAGAAGTGGAAGATGTTATGTCGGCAACGGGTTTTTTAGACTTTTTTGCGGTAGCTAGTGACGTGCCAAGTGGTATCGCCAAGCTCAAGGGGTCAGCATGACCTTGCGGGTTGACTACTATCCGACGCGCACCTATCAAGGCTATAAATTGCGCCCCGGACATCCCCTACCGTTTGGGGCCAATATCATCGCGGGTGGGGTGAACTTTTCGGTGTTCTCGAGGCACGCGACCTCGTGCACCTTGGTGCTATTTGACAAAGGTGCTAGCGAACCCTTAGTCGAAATTCCTTTCCCCGAAGAATTTCGCATTGGTAACACTTACTCGATGATTGTCTTTGATTTAGACGTAGAAACCATCGAATATGGCTACCGTATGGAAGGGCCTTTTGAACCGCAAGTAGGACACCGTTTTAAGCCCGAACAGGTGCTGCTTGACCCATACGCCAAAGTAATCGGTGGCCGCGACGTGTGGGGAACGCCTCCCAACTGGGACGAACCCTATGCCCACCGGGGTAGGTTGGCGTTTGACGATTTTGATTGGGAAGGCGACAAACCTTTAGAAATTCCCCCTGAAGACTTGGTCATCTACGAAGCCCATGCTCGTGGTTTTACCCGTCATGAATCTTCTGGTGTCAAGCATCCAGGGACGTTTGTGGCCATTCGCGAGAAGATTCCTTATCTCAAAGAACTGGGTGTGAACGCGCTCGAGCTACTACCTATCTACGAATTTGACGAGTTTGAGCACAGCCGTATGAACCCCGAAACAGGCGAGATGCTCATGAACTACTGGGGATACAGCACGGTAGGTTTTTTTGCCCCCAAAGCTGGCTACGCGGCTACTGGCAAACTGGGCATGCAAGTCGACGAGCTCAAAGCGTTGATCAAAGATTTGCACAAAAACGGCATCGAAGTCATTCTTGACGTGGTGTTTAATCACACTGCCGAAGGCAACGAACAAGGGCCCACCATCTCGTTTAAGGGGCTAGACAATCAGGTTTATTACATGCTCACGCCAGAAGGTTATTACTACAACTTCAGCGGTACGGGCAACACCCTTAATTGTAATAACCCAGTCGTGCGCAATATGGTGCTCGATTGTTTGCGTTATTGGGCAGCAGAATATCACATCGATGGGTTTCGCTTTGACCTTGCCGCTATTTTAGGGCGCGACCCTTGGGGGGCACCGCTCGCCAACCCACCACTATTAGAAACCCTCGCGCACGACCCTATTTTGGCGAAGTGTAAACTGATCGCTGAAGCGTGGGATGCAGGTGGTTTGTATCAAGTGGGCAGTTTCCCCGATTATGGCCGCTGGTCGGAGTGGAACGGCAAGTACCGCGACACCGCCCGCAAGTTCCTCAAAGGTGACGAAGGACAAACCCGCGAGATGGCACAAGCGCTCATGGGTTCACCAAACTTGTACAGTAGCCGGGGGGCAACGGCGTCGATTAACTTCATTACCTGCCATGACGGTTTTACGCTTAACGACTTGGTGTCTTACAACGAAAAACACAACTGGGCCAACGGCGAAGAAAACCGTGACGGCGGCGATGATAACCACAGTTGGAACTGTGGCATCGAAGGGGAGACCGACGACCCTGGTGTGAACTTTTTGCGCCGCAAGCAGATGAAAAACGCTGCCGTGATGTTGCTGATGAGTCAAGGGGTGCCGATGATTTTGATGGGTGATGAAGTTGCCCACAGTCAAAATGGCAATAACAACACCTACTGTCAAGACAACGAACTGACCTGGTTCGATTGGAACTTACTAGAAAGCAACAGCGACATGTTGCGCTTTTTTCAGCGTCTTATTGGCTTTAGGCACGCTCACCATATCTTGCGTAATCGTTGGCACTTACAAGGTAACGATTATGTTGGTACTGGCTACCCTGACATCAGTTGGCACGGACGACAAGCGTGGCAACCGGACTTTAGCCAAGAAAGCCGCACATTGGCGTTTATGCTCGACGGTCAGCACGCTCGCGGCGGTCAGCAACCAGACGACACGATTTATGTTGCTTTAAATAGCGATTGGCACGCCCACGGGTTTGAACTGCCACAATTACCAGATGGCAAACAGTGGCATGTGTTTGTCAATACTGCCCTAGATTTTCCGGATGACATCACCGAAGTAGGTAGTGAAACCCGCCTCGAGGAACAAAGTTACATTCTCATTGGGGAACGTTCGTCGGTGATTTTGGTAGGCCGTTGAGCTAACAATCCTTTCCCTCAAACGTACTTAAGCACAACCGACATTAACAGCAAACATAAGGAGTAACCATGGCTTTTGCATCTGAACTTCGCACTGAAGACACGACTGCGTTCATCATCGCCAAAGGCGAACTTGACGCTAACGCTGCCCCAGAATTTCGCACCCAAATCGAGACCGCCGCCGAGTCAGCACTCAGCAAGTTGGTGCTTGACTTGCGGGAACTAAGCTACATGGCCAGTGCAGGGTTGCGCACGTTGGTGTTTGCCCGTCAAAAGATGGGGGCTGATGTTGACATTTATGTGGTTGGCGCCCAAGACGCTGTCCGCGAAACCATTGAGATGACCGGTTTCCACCACAGTGTCGATATGGTAGACGACTATAACGGCATCGCCTAAACCGAGCACGCTAAACCGAGCACGCTAAACCGAGTAACCGAGTACAAAGGTGTGGCGCGTTCAATCACAAGGGACAGGATGAATGACCGAACGTAGGGCAATCGGCAACGCCGTAAACACAATAATGATGCGGGTGCTTGTTTGTGCTTACTGGTCAATTTATCGGTCAATGATGTGATAAATCGCGAGCTACACCACGAGGTATATCACGGGGTATATCGCCGTGGGAGTCGCGTTCTGTTAGCGTCTGGATGGAAAAGTGTCGCATGCCATAAAGCCAATAATACGGTCAGTCAAAACGTGATGTGTACAAACGTGATGTTTACAAACGTGATGTGTACAAACGTGATG
>CAZKAZ010000092.1:0-13077 GCA_964550765.1 uncultured bacterium
GTGGTAAAGGTGGCAAAACTACCCACCCGAATGAGGTTACCGATGACGGGAGTGTCGTTGTCATTACCCACTAAGAGAATTTCGAGGTTAGCAGGAATCATGGTGGCACCGTAGGCGTTGATGATGCGTTGCTCGAGCGCTGCTACGCTCTCATTAGGCCCACGGGTAAAACGCGGCGTCTGTACATCGACAAACGCAAACGTCATCGTGAAACTAAAAGGCGTGCCGCCTGCGATGCTAGTAGCACAAGGATACTGCACGGCAATGGTGATGCTACCTGTTTCGTTATTCGCCAAAATGCGCCTGCCTGCTTGGTTTCTGGCGACAAAGCCGTACTCGAGCACCACTGCGTCACTGGCCACTGCGCTGACATCTTGTTGAATACTGGCCACTTCAGCAGGCAAAAACACCTGAAAGTCCGCTGCCCCTTCGACCACTTGCGGTTGACCACTGACGTTCACCACGCGGTGACTAGGGCGAATGGAACGGTAGATGGCTTCGTCAGTGACAGGGTTACCCGCTGCACTGCGTAAGTTGCTGATGGCCGTACCTGCCACACTATTCGCTCGGCTAATGGCCACCAAACTGAGGTTGTTAAGGGTCGTGCCGGTGCTGTTGGTGACATTGAACGAGGTGCTCAAATAACACGCACCATTTAAGGCTTCAAAAGACGTACTAGGATTACTGAAGCGCAGTCCATCGCTGATGAGAGCTTGAGCACCAACATCATTGCTGAAGTTAATTTCAACGAAACCCAAAGGTAGAGGGGCCTGGGGAGCGTCAGGAATGACCGTGGTTTGCTGACAAGCAACAAGTAAGAGGAAGAAAAGAAGGTGAAAACGTCTCATAGCAAAACTCCTTTGTAAACGCCTTTGTAAACGCCTTTATACACGCCTTTGTAAACGCAACTGTAGCTAAAACGCTTAGCAAGTTGATGCGGATAATGAACACCTAATCAATCAATTGTAGCTTAGGGCATATAGCAAAGTTAAACCATCAGTAAAAGATGTAAAACATGAGAATACCCCGAAACGGGGGAATAATCATGAAATTTTAGTTTAATTTTATTTTTATTAATACTACTTTAAAATTTTTTTATTAATGAGATTTGTAGTGTAATTTTTACACCATTAAGGGGTGCTTCAAGGGGTGTTAACGTCAATAAACATTTGGATGATGGGCGCATAAGTCTCAAAGGTGTTGAGCAACCGCCCGCTGGGGTCGTATTTACGAATGGTGTGTCCTCCGCGCCTGGCAGCGTACAAACATCCTTCGTGATCAAGCCCTAAGTCTAGCAGTGACCCGCTCACTTCGTCTTGTAAGCTATCAAGGTTAAAGTTCATAGCTGGGCGGCCTTCAGGGGTGAGTTTACGAATCTTTTTGGCGCTGCCGTCACTGATATAAACATGGCCATTGGGACTGGTCGTAAAACCATCGAGCAAGCGAGCCACAGGTTGGTCGCCACCCATGCGGTAAGGTCCCCAGGTGCGCATGAATTTGCCATCTGCATCAAACTGCTGCACCCGTTTGTTGCCGTAGTCGAGCACGTAGATATGCCCTTTGCTATCAGCATAGAGGCCTTTGGGTTCTTGAAAGCGACCTTTTTGTTTGCCTGTACCGCCAAAGTGACTGAGGTATTGCCCGTCGGGGCTAAAGCGTTGCACCACGTGCGTTTCGGCATCTAACACGTACAACGACCCCTGACTAAAAATCAGCGCCACCGGATAGAGAAACTTGCCTTTGCCCGTACCGTAATCGCCAAACGACATGATGATATTGCCATTTTCGTTGAGTTTGTAAATCATCTTTTCGGCTTCTTGACCAGCGCGATATTCAAAGATGGCCACAAAATAATTGCCATCATCGTCGAGAGCTAAGGACAAGGGCGCAGTGGAAAAGTTACCTTCGGACATGCCAATATCACCAAACGAATGGTGTAAGTTGCCGTCAGTATCAAGTAAGCGCATGACCCCTTGGTGGGCGTCCACGGTGAGGATGATGCGGCTGGGCAAGTCAACATCTGGTTCAGCGTCAAAGTCGCCTTGGTCAAGAATTTCAAAGACTTCTTCTAAGCGGGGGCGTTCGTCGGGTTCTTTGGCAATCATGCGCATGACCAGTTGGTCGAGTACTCGAGGTACTTCTAGGTTCAACTGGCGCGGCGGCGTGGGCGTCTGAAAAATTTGCTGGTGTACGATGGCTTCATAGCCACCCTTAAACGCCGTTTGACCGACGAGCATTTCATAAAACACCAACCCCAAGCTGTAAATATCACTGCGGTGGTCGATGTTTAAGCCACGTGCTTGTTCAGGAGACATATACACAGGCGTACCAATGCGTGCGCCCGTCATGGTGAGGCGCGTCATCACTTTGCCACCTGCGATACCAAAGTCCATCAGTTTCACAGCATCGTGAGACACAGGCGGGTGTTGGTCGTGACGCAGACCCCCTTTGAGAATCATGATGTTGGCAGGCTTGATATCGCGGTGAATAATGCCTGCTGCGTGAATGTGCTGCAACGCACCAACGACAAGCTTCATGACTTCCACACTGGTGTCGGTGGTGAGTTCTTTGGCTTCGATGTAGTTTTCTAAGCTGCGCCCTTCGACGAACTCCATGGCCATGTAGTGCTTAAGGCCAATGCTGCCGTGTTCGTAGGTACGCACGATGTTGATGTGGTCGAGTTGTTGGGCGACTTCGGCTTCGCGGTGAAAGCGGCGGATGAATTTGGCATCGGCGACATATTGTTCCATGGGCACTTTGAGGGCAACCACTTTGCCGTCTTTGTTGCGCTTGGCGCGGTACACACTGGCCATACCACCAGAACCGACTTTTTCCACGATTTGATAGTTGGGAATATCCACCCCATCGCTTGCAGGTTCGGGTTTACTGCGTTTGTTAGCTTTGGGTTTTTTGCGTCGAGGGGCGATTCTCGAGCCCCTTTGGGCGTAACTTCCTACGGGTACAAACAAGCCTGCAGCCAAAAAGGTAGCAAACATAGCCGCGGCTGCTCGCTCAGGTTGGGCAATGACGGCTAACGCTAACGCCGTAAACACGATTAGACCCAACCAAAAACCATGCACCCACCAAGGCAAGCGCGCCAAAAAAAGCGCCACAAAACCCGCTACAAGCGCGCCCGCCGCAATCACAAGCACTAGGGAAGCTCCGCGATCACCAATGTGATATTGTCGTGCCCGCCGCGTTCGTTGGCCATCGCAATCAGGTACTCTACTGCAGATTGGCGGTTATTCGTTCGTTCGATTTCACTCAAAATCTCCTGCGGGGCAACCAAACCGTGCAAACCATCGGTAGCAATGACAAACACATCGCCACTTTGCACGTTCAATTCGACAATATCGGGTTCTACCTCCGGACGAATACCCAGTGCTTTGGTGATCAGGTTGCGCCATTCGTGGTTTTTGGCTTGTTCTTCACTCAAAAGGCCTTTCTCGAGCTGCTCTTCGACCCACGAATGATCTTTGGTGAGTTGATAGATTTTGTGCTTGCGGATGAGATAGGCTCTCGAGTCACCCACATGCCCCAAAATGGCTTTCCCTTCCATGACCGACACACACGTAAGCGTTGTGCCCATCCCCCGTTGGCCGAGGTTTTTCATCGCTGCTGCATACACGCGCTTATTGGCGAGGCGCACGGCTTTTTCGATGAGTTTATCAACACCAACAACAGGTTGCTGGTCGTGGAGGGCTTGAATGTAGCGACTAAAAGAGTCGTCGATGATTTCAATCGCAAGTTTACTGGCAACCTCACCTGAAGCAGCACCACCCATCCCGTCTGCAACAGCGAGAAGCGTCATGATGCCACTAGGTAACGCAAATTGCCAGACGCGATGATAGTCTTCGTTAAGGGTGCGTACGCGCCCTACGTCTGAACCGTGTCCAACATGCTGCTCTAAACGCACAAGGCCATTTTACCCTGAATTACATGAGCTTATCCAATAAAACCACACATCGCTCGAGCCAAGTGCCTAAATTGCCATCAGATATCCCGTCAATGACCAACGTTATTATCAACACCATACCGATAACTCATACCAATATCGTCGTGTTGTTTTGATATCTTTCAATGATGCAATACCCACGTCCTGTGGTTGGGTAGCCATAAAGTCGCCATAAAACTGTGTGGCCATAAAACTGTGCGGCCATCAATAAACAAAAGTAGTTACCGATTTTTAAAGATACTGCCAGTAGCCTGAGCATGAGGCGAGTGTGAACGCGTCCCCCATCTGTTGAAGGGAAATGACAACACGTTATTGGCCCCACGTTGCTAGAACCATTTAGCAAAACATTTTTGTTAGTTTTTTAGCAAAAAGGCATGTATACTTTTCTATTATGTTCATACGTAGTGTGGCTATACAGGTCTTGTGTTTTTGGGAAACGGGTTGATGCAGGAAGGGTTTTTATCAATGTCATGTGTTCGCCGTGTCTATTGGCATGTTATCAATTTTTGCGAGGGCGGGGGCGGCGGATGGTCTCGAGGTAAGGATAGCGACAAAGTAACTGATGATAGGTTTGAAACAACTCAATGGCTTCCTCGAGGTTGAGCGGCAGTTCACGAATACGCAAATAAGCAATGTGATCACGGTCATACGCCTGCTTGAAGCGCAATGTGGGTGTACCGAAGATGTCTAAGGCAGCCGCTTGCATGTGTTCGTGGGCGAGGGCAGTGCGGCATTCTGGGTCATCAAGGTCACTAGCAAACGTTGGCAGGTGCAAGTTGACCTGTTCGGCGATCTGCCAGATGGTGTCTTTACTAAAAGAACGATGATCGCGGTGAAACGCCCGCAACAGACCCAAACGAAACGCGTGAAACTTCTGTTCTCCTTGGCGTTTGGCAGCGTGTGACGCTAAAAACGGCAGCAAACCCTTAGAACCATTTTGGCTGCTGGTGTCAAGTTTATCGTTCCAAAGTTGCCAGTTACCTCGAGCGTGCGGGGTTTGCTCGTGATTGTTGACGTGACCCTTGGGGGGGGGATGGCTGTCGCTGTTGTAGTTACTTTGATACAAACTGAAATGCTGCCAGTCGCAACGCACATCAAGCGGTTCAGCTACCATGTCGAGAAGCTCAGCAACGCGCCAAGAAAAAGGACACAAATAATCAAAATACACCGTAACTGACTCGCTCGACATAAGGCCATTAAATCCCAGCAGGTATAGCTGCGGCGTAAGCCTCGAGACAGCTAATGCCAGCTACACTCACAAAGCTACACTCACAAAGCTAACGGCATTGACTGAACGAGGTCAACTGAACAGGGTTGACTGAACGGGGTCGACTGAATGACGTTAGTTTAATTTTTATCTTGTTGATCTTTGGTAGGACTCAATGATGTCTCGGTAATGACGCCAAAGCGGGCTTCGTAGCGGTTGATGTTATCTGCCAAACTGCGCAGCAAAGCTTTGGCGTGTTGCGGGCTGGTGACCACTCGAGCATTCACTACCGGCGCTTGCCCCGGATAGGCAAGGGCAAAATCCATGATAAATTCGTCTTTGGTGTGGGCAATAATCGCCACATTGGCATAGCGCCCCCGAGCGGTGTCTTTGTCAACCTCGAGCTTCAGTTCTCGTTTCACGTGCCGTCCTTCCTAGGTACGGTTGCTGTGCTGTACTATGTTCCTTGGCGTAGGTACGTACCGAACGCAGTCTGTTGCTTTGATTTGTGTGGGTGTTTACGCTGTGGTGATAACATTTGTGATGGTGCACCCAACGATGACTACCAGTCAATCACTATCTAGAGAAGAATAATCTTGATGCTCTGTTTTTTCGTATTCAAAGATGCACACTACACGTCCGAAATACCCATCTAAAATATTAAGTTACGGGCAAACGCAGCCATTGCAGCTACTACGACTGTTAAAGCAGTAGAAAGTATTCATTAGCTTAACGTGCTTAACGTCGCTGTGCGTTGGTCGCTGTGTACTGGGGTCGCTGTGTACTGGGGTCGCTGTGTGTTGAGATAGTGTGAGGGACACCTTAGCTGCGCGCGGCTTCGGCGATTTGGGGTAAGAGCTTGCGCAACTGAAAACGCGCTCGGCCTAAGTTTTGGGCGTTATCCAAGGTGACAACCGCAACAAAGTCATCTTCGCCCCCAGTTTGGCTGCCAATTTGTAGGGGTGTGAGGAGCACAGGGCCATTTTCATATTCAATCATCGTTTGGGTGACTTCACCTTCGCCCATCAGCCCAGCGAGTACGCGGCTCGAGGCCAGCCCACTGGCAATTAACCCCCCCACAAAACTCAAATCCATGTCGTCTTTGGAGACGCCTTCGACGATAAATCCCTCACCGGAAACAACGGCAGCACTGGTGATGCCACGAATTTGCAACACTTGGTTGAGCAGCGAAACAAGGCTCATACGTGACCTCCTAGGGCACTACTAATGTCTTCGCGGTTGCTGGCAATCGTTTGCATGATGGTGTCGGTGCTGCTCGTGGGTTTGAGGATGACCGCTAGGTAGTGGTTTTCAAAACTGTAGAGGATGGCGCGGTATTTCTCGAGATTCACTTGCACTGACACAGGCCGACCCATGCCAAGCGCCGTAAAACACTTGCGGCTCACTTCAGCGACGCTGGTCATTTCTGCTGCCAAGACGTTGGCTCGCAAACCGTGGCCAATCATCTCAACGGGTAAGCCGTCTTTGGTCATCACCACGATGGCAATGAGTCCATCGGTACTCAGCAGTGGCCGCAGCGCAGTAGCAATGTTCATAGGTAAACTCGTTTCGTCATAATATTCATCAAGACATTTATCAGGGCATATGTGTGTAGGCGTTTGCCATAACAAACGATGTCATAACAATTGTCGTAAAAATTAGTATTACAACAATTGTCGTCACCAAAACCAGCGTTATAAAAACCGGCGTCACAACAGGGACAACCCGTGCCTAATAACCACGATGGTTCGCTCACGGCTTGGTCATGCGCAGGTTTCGTATTCGACAAGCGTAAACACACTATCAGGTAGCTTATCACAGTTATAGGCGTGGGCTGTTGCCGTTTTCGCTTGTGGTTTTGCTCAGCAACGTTGCGCGGGGTTTCAAACAAGCGCAGGCGCTTTGCATACCTTTGAAACTGTTCGCGTTTGTATGGTGTCTATAGTGCAGCAATATAGCCTTTCATCACGCTACAGCACGTGTGCTAGAGCGTATATGTTCTCGAGTCAAGAGACTTCTTGCGAAAGTATCAACCGAACTATGGAATAGCCCTTTGCCATCATCGACACATTGTTTTTTGCAAGAGGTCTAAGATCGTGTCATCTCAACAAACAACTACCAACGGCCTTTTTGGTCAGGTAAGCCATATAGCCACATAGCCATATAAACGTCAGGCCTCACACTAGAACAGCTCAAGTCAGCACTTGCAAGATGCGTTTGGCAGCTTGTTCGCTGTACAAGCGGGCTTTGCCGATATTGCCAGCGGGTTCCATGACGATGAGGCAAAAAAGCTCTTCGCCCAAAAGCCGTGTGTAACCCACCAAATTGTCGGCTGTTACGATGATTTCTTGCAAACCGCCACCACGTAAAGCTTCGCTGTAGGCCAGTGAGGTGTTGTTGAGGATGTTGGTTTGTTCTGCGGTGACAGCCGAAAGGTCGTCACTTTGGGGAGGGTATTGTTCGATGAGCAAGCCGTCCATACCGCCGACAGCCGCCGCGATTGTCCCGTCGATATTGTCAACGAGGTAAGCGAGGATTTGGTCGAGTTCTTGCATTAGGCTGAATTTTAGCAGACTTTTGCGCCGCTGAGGCCGTATGTGTAAAGTGTGTGACGATGCTGATAAGTCTGAGCGCACAAAACACACCCCAAGAAGCTCGAGCCACCTAAGCAACCCGCAACAGCAGCAAACTATCAAACCCCAACAAAAAGCGCTACCCAACGTGTTCGCTGGCAACATTACGGGGCAACATTACGGGGCAACATGCTGTGGGCGTTGCGGCGTTACACCAACATGACCTGACACAAACACTACCCAAGGTCGTTTCGGTTGTTCTTACTCGGTGTTTGGCTGACTCGGTGTTTGGCTGACCTCTGATGTCTAGTGGTGTCTTGGGGTGCTTGAACCTACGACGGCTATGGTGATTCGTTGTGCAGTCGGCGTCACATCTTGTTTGTGGGTATCGTATGCTGCCCTATGGCTCAACTTCATGTGCGTGCAGAACCGTCTGATATTGCCCCTTTTGTGCTTTTACCCGGCGACCCGCAGCGGGCGGAGTTTATTGCCGAGACGTTTTTTGACAATCCTGTTTGCTACAACCGTTACCGCTATTTGCTGGGTTTCACTGGCACGTACAAGGGCATGCCCGTGACCGTGCAAACAACCGGTATGGGTTGTCCGAGTTTGGCGATTGTCGTCGAAGAAATTATCCGCTTGGGCGCAAAGCAACTGGTGCGGGTAGGAACAGCAGGCATCATCAGCCGCGAGGTGCAACCTACTGACCATGTGGTGGCTACGGCGGCGAGTTGTAAAGAAGGCACATCCAAGATGTATTTGGGAACAGAACCGCCGACACCTGCACCGTCTTTTGGGCTTACTCGAGCACTCGTCAACACCGCAATGCATACCGCAACCAAGCGCCCAACCCACACGGGTCTGATTCAAACTGAAGACGCGTTTTACGCTACAACCCCTGACGATGTCGCCGCCTTAGCAGCTAGGGGTGTGCTGGCTGTGGAGATGGAATCATCGGCGCTTTTTACCTTGGGGCAACTGCGCCGCGTAGAGGCAGCAACGATTTTGGTGGCATCCAATTACATCGGCGATCCAGCGTTTGTCGATGCCGATAAGCTGCAAGCCAGCGTCAAAGATATGGTGGAAGTGGCGCTCGAGGCAGGCCTGTCACTGGCGCAATAAACGCATCCCATCAACAAAACCAACGGAGTATCACCTCGAGGGAGTGTCATTGTGTTTGAAGGGTCAACGTTGTGGCTGTTTGCCATCAGTTCGTTTGTGCTGGCTGTCACCCCTGGGCCAGCGGTGCTCTACATCGTCACGCAGAGTATGGATCAAGGACGCCAAGCAGGTTTGGTGTCGGTGATGGGAATTGCGGTGGGGTCGCTGGTTCATGTGATGGCGGCAGTGTTGGGCTTGGCGGCACTGCTATTGTCTTCGGTGCAAGCGTTTACGGCAGTGAAGTGGGCAGGGGCGGTGTATTTGCTGTATTTGGGCGTGAAGACATGGCTCGAGCCAACCCCCGAACCTACTGCCGTTTATGCTCAAGAACGTTTGCCCCTGCGCCGTTCGTTTTGGCGTGGCGTCGTGGTGAATGTCCTCAACCCCAAAACAGCCCTGTTTTTACTGGCGTTTTTGCCGCAGTTTGCCAACCCACAGCGGGGTCACGTTAGTGTGCAACTTTTGCTGCTGGGTGTGTTATTCGTCGTCATTGCCCTGATGAGTGATAGCCTGTACGCCCTTTTGGCCAGTTCGCTGGGGTTGTGGTTGCGGCGGCAGCGAGGTTTCTTGCAGGTGCAGCGGTATCTGACAGGCACGGTGTACGTGGCGCTTGGGGTGCTGGCAGCCGTCAGCGGCAATAGTGCGAATGGTGCGCAGTCCGAACAATATCCATAAAATAATTAGCCATCAACACAGTACGTCACAGTACGTACGTCACAGTAGAACAGTAGATCAAGACATGTTTTGGCGTGTGTTGCGTGAGCAGTGATGAGGTGCGGTACACTCGAGCCTTGTGAATATCCTAGCCAACAAACCCCTGTGGATAAACCTGTGGATAAGTATTTTTGTGGCGTCCCTGACAGCAGCAGTGACTGCGAATGCCCAAGTCGTTAACGGCTCAGGGCAACCTCTGCCTGCTTGTGGCTACGAAGACCGCCCGACGGCCTACACCGCGTATACCGACTGGCAACAGACGTTACTCGATACGCTCTATAAGCTACCTGCTGACTACGCACCCAATGATTTAGTGCCGTTGCGGCAAGCGGGCCTCGAGAGTGATTTGTTGGTGCGTGAGATTATCGTTGCGGACTTGCGGGCGCTGCTAGATGAAGCTCGGGCGTTGGGGCATCCTTTGGCAGTGCAGTCGGCGTACCGCAGCTACAACTATCAAGCGCGCACCTTTGACTACTGGGTCAACCTCAACGGGCGCGAAGACGCTTTAGGGAGCAGTGCTCGAGCGGGGCATTCCGAACATCAACTGGGTACAGCGGTGGACTTTCGCAGTCAAAATGGCCCGCCCGCGTGGGATTTAGACGATTGGGCAGACACCCCGGCGGGTGCTTGGACAGTGGCTAATGCGTGGCGTTATGGGTTTGTGCTCAGCTATCCCAAAGACAGCCGTGATATTACCTGTTATATCTACGAACCTTGGCACTATCGTTACATGGGACGCGAGCTGGCTGCGCAGATTCACGATAGTGGTCTGACCTTGCGGCAATGGCTGTGGTCACGTCAACCCTAGTCAGTACTTTAGGAATCGTAGACAGTATTTTAGCTAAATAGTTTACAGTTTTAATAAACGCGTTTTTATATCGTGCAGAGGGTAACCTTACCCTCGAGTGTTATAACGTGAGTTGCGCTTTCGGTATCGGTAGGGGCGCTGCATGAGCCCCTTGCAAGCACGATACAAACACCAAGACAGATAAATCATGAAATCACCTCACTACGGGGTTGACAGGACGGTTCATGTAAAGGCAGTCCTGCGCTGAGCCAGTCATGTAAGCCACCTGTATACAACCACACGTCGAAACCGCGCTCGAGCAACAACCAATACGCCCACTGCGTCACTAATGACGGATAGTGTGCGGCGTACAACACCACAGGCTGCTCGCGGGGCAAGTGTGCTAGCAAGGCTACCGAAAAACACTGTGAACCCGGAATGTGGCCAAGTTGAAAGCGGGCGCATGACTCGGTCATCAGCAGCGTCAGGTTGCCTTGCTGAAGGCGTTGCTCGAGACATGGATAATTAATAGTGTTGATGGTGATGTCCCCTAGATGCATAACCTTCCTCCTCGTTATTGAGCCTAGGGGTCATAAGGGTGAGTCGTCATCATCCTTTGGGGTGAGGCGGGGTAAGCGGGTAGCTGTCATACTGCTAGACCACGCAAAACATCAAACAAACGTCGCTAGTTTGAGGGTACATGTGTAAGGACATCGAAACGCATCATTCCGCATCATTCATTGACAAATCAGTCTGGTGATGCACTACGGATTCCCCCTAAACACTGCCAAAAGTCCTAGGACTTCCTTACGTTCCCGCCTGCATCCGTAGCTTTTTGTACGTACTCTGCACAAAGTGATTCGCAGCATCAGTTAGCATGGGTATGCATCGTGATGTATCGGATATTGGCAGGGTATCTGGCGGATATTGGCAGGGTATCTGGCAACGTAGCAACGAATATATGTGACACAAGGAGGTAGCTGTGACCCATGACATTTGGCAAGCAGTTGATGATTACTTATCTGAGCAGCTTATCAACGAAGATTTTGTTGACGTGCTCGAGCGCAGCCAGCGTGCCGGACTACCTGAGCATCACGTGTCCTCATTGCAAGGGAAGTTATTGCATATTCTTGTTCGAGCCATGAACGCCAAGCGGGTGCTCGAGCTAGGTACATTAGCAGGTTACAGCAGTTTGTGGTTAGCGACTGCCCTACCCAACAACGGCATCCTTGTAACCGTCGAAGCTGATCCCAAACACGCCGCGGTTGCAGCTGAAAACTTCGCAGCAGCAAGCATGAGCGAGCGCGTTCACCTTATGCAAGCCGAGGCTCGCGTGGCGCTCGAGCAACTCATTACTGAACACACCGCCCCGTTTGATGTCATCTTTATTGACGCTGACAAACCCAACAACCCTGTGTATCTTGCTTTGGCGTTGCAACTGGCCAAACCGGGCACGCTCATTATTGGCGACAACGTGGTGCGAGCTGGGCAGGTCGCAGACGCTGCTACTAACGACGACAAAGTGCAGGGCGTGAGGCAGTTTTGTGCTGACCTTGGCAGCCACCCTGCTCTCATCAGTACGGCGCTACAAACCGTCGGTAGCAAAGGTTACGACGGGTTTACCCTCAGTGTGGTGACAGCTGATGTTACAAGCGATTGACCACGTGCAACTCGCCATGCCCACAGGTGCAGAAGCGGTGGCTCGAGCGTTTTATGTTGACCTGTTGGGATTGACCGAAATACCCAAACCAGTCCCTTTGCAAAAGCGCGGGGGTTGTTGGTTTGCCCAAGGTGCCGTCGTTATCCACCTCGGGGTAGAAGCAGACTTTAGACCGGCACGCAAAGCCCACCCTGCGTTTCAGGTTACGGACTTAGCTGCCCTAGCCATGCGTTTACAAGCGGGCGATGTTGCGATTACTTGGGACGATGCGTTGCTGCCTGCAGTGCGGCGTTTTTATGCTGCTGATTTCTTTGGGAATCGGCTCGAGTTTTTGTGTCCTACACAACCATTAGGGTGACCATCATATTCAACTCAGCTTCAGCGCCCACGCATCACCACTTTCACCTCAGCCGCTTAATGGATAGCAGCATCACGACTCACCAAGGTGAGGTTTTCGTGTTTGGCTTGGGCAATCAAGGCGCGGTCACAAGGGTCTTGGTTCACAAGGGTCTTGGTGAGGTGTTTGTAACGCGTAACGCGTATTCAGTCAGACCATGCAACGCGCTGAAGCACCGCCCTAGTGAATCATGCTGGCGTGAAAGTCAGTCAGGAGCACTAGGTATAGCAGTCACCAACTCAATCAGGACATCTAGGAGATAGTTTTTGCTACCTTGAGTAGGCATCGAGATACATGTGATGGTCATTCGTGATGGTTATCAAGGTGTATGGGTTCACTTGACGGTGGTTGTGTCAGTCTTCGTCGACAAGCACAAGGCGCACCACAGCTTGACCGTTACGTGCCACGATAACCTCATCGCCAGCAAATCGCTAGCAAGCACCTGTTCAACCGACTTCGACAGGTTAGTTTTGGCGTCGTGCCGGTTGACGATGTAGGTTTTGGGCATGTTTGCCAAATGTAGCACAGCTAGGGCACGAAAAAAGTGCCTAGTAGGGCGCTTGGTGTCTTATACGGATTCCAACTAAACACTGCTTAAAGTCCTGCGGACTTTCTTTCGTTCC
>CAZKAZ010000093.1:0-12618 GCA_964550765.1 uncultured bacterium
TGGTGTGAATGCGTTTGTAGAGGTTTTTGCGGCTGTTGTAGGAATCTACGCGGGCAGGGGTGTTGGCTGCTAAGGTTGTCATTGTTCATACCTCGTGGTGTGGATTTAAGCAGGGGCGCTGAACTTTGGACGGTTTGGGCGTCCCTTGCTTATGTCTCTTATAGTACACCCTAGCTATACAGCTTGTCAATAGGTATTGCGCTATATGTAGCCTATCTGCTAGTATTCAGCTATGATGACTGACATGCCCTTTATGCAATGGCGTCTCGAGGCAATACTCGAGCATCACGGCCTCACGAAATACCAACTAGCACAGGCAATGGCTAACGAACGTGCTAACGCTAATTCACGTCTGACACAGCTTTATCGCATGAAAACGCCATCTAATCTGAACCTGCAAACGTTGGCAGATATCATCACGGGGTTAGAACGTCTGACGGGTGAGCGTTTTACCGCTAACGATCTGCTGACGTACCAACGTGAGCAGCCTGAGTTATTCGACACCACCAGCGGCGGCGCGGCATGATTCAAGAGCGCGATGCAAACGACGTCATTATCACTCAAGATGAATTCAGTTTTGGGGGTAGGCTCGAGCCACACAAAACGGCTGACGGTTGGTTTATTTGCTTGTCGCTACCAAACGGAAAACACCGCTTGACAGCCGTCCCTAACGAACGTGACGCCAAACGTTTGATAGACGAGACACTTGACCTGCTTACGCGGGTTGTGGTGTTGCGTGATGGTGCTGGTGAGGTGGTGCTCGAGGGCACTGTCTACGAAGTGGCAACGTGGCTCGAGTGCGATTACAACGACGGTTTGAATATCCTCAGTTATCGCGTGACAGACAAGGGTGAAACGTTTAATGGTGACGCGTGGCTACGTCGTATTTGTTGGGCGGGGGAATGGTTTTGATAACATCCGCACTTGGCAAAACCTACCAGCGCGATGTAAACTCAGTTTGTAAGCCTGAAACCGACTATCAGAGCAGCCCTCGAAATAGTCATTCTCACTGATGTCCGCGATTCCAGCGCACACTGCCGATTGCCAAAAATGACGTGTCTTTATCGTCTTGGCTTCGCTGTGTGCGCTTTTTCTGCTTTAGGGATAGGGGTTGACAATCCGCGCCACCCCGTTCAGGACACAAAAACAACAGCCTGCAAAGCACGACTTGTGCTAGGCTAAGCTGAATGAAGGGAGGCATAAAAAACGCACCAGCGGGTGCGACAATGGTTAACGAGTAGCACCCACGGTGCGAATTGTAAGTGTCTTTTGATGAGTGTTTGGCGACCTTTCAAAAGACGTAAGCCAACAACATGGCATTACTGAGGATAGCGCAGAAATATACTCGAGTCTACAAGCGCGTAAACACTCAGAAATGCCTATCTAGTCAAACAACGATAGGTGTAAAAATGAAAAAAGCCCGTGCAACCAACACGGGCGGGGCACTACAAAACGAAACAGTAACCGTAGTGTACCCCGTCCCTAACGTAAAAATCAACCTCACCCAGACAATCCAAAGACAATCAATAACCCATGAAACGGCGTTGTATCGCAACGCTCGAGGCATCGTTGTGTGGGCTGGTGATGATCGATGAAGCCCTCGGTAAAAACGACCACCTACGCTGATTTATCCCAAACAATCCGACACAGCAGCGATGTGACCGCGTGGCTCGAGTGCTACGAGCGGCTGAATCCAGAGGGCAAACGGGCTGCTAGGCAGTCTCGAGACACTTACTGCAGACATCACGGGCTGACTTGCATCAGCGTCTTAAGTTCCCATGGGGAGCTAGAGGGCGGGTTCATTGCGGGGGAATTTGACCTCGAGGCGGCGTCAGTGTGTGCGGCGTTCGTTGCAGACATTAAAACGAAAACAGCACGCGGGGGGCGCGTATGAATCGTCAGGACATCCTTATCAGTGCTGCTGCTGAATGGCTCGAGGCACAAAGTGGTCATCAACTTGCACACGAACTCGTTTTTGATGACCAGTGGCACTATATAGACCGCGCTGGTAAGCATGGCTACATAGGACAATGGCATCAGGACAAATACGGGGCGCGTCTCAAGCTGACCTACAACACGTTTAAGGGCGGGGGCTACACTGCCACCTTTGATGACTTTGCAGCCCTTCGAAGTGCCCACGACCGCACCCGTTCATACAAACGCCGCAACCTACCGAAAGCCAAGCCCAAAGAAGACACCACGAAACGCGATATTGAAACATGGCACAAACTGCCTCGTAGTGGCTCGAGCACCTACCTCAAAAACAAACGCGTCGACGATGTGAACACGCCGTCTATCCGATACCGGGGGCGCGATGGTTGGGCGCTGGTGGTTGGGTTGGGCACTGGTGGCACGCTCGAGCACCGTGGGGTGCAAAAGCTGCTAGCAAGCCCACTAGACAACGGCGTTAATAAGCTGTTCAGCAGCAAGCTACAGACAAAGGGCGCGTTCATTGTCGTTGGGGACTTCGACAGCCTCACCAGCAAGGGCGCGTTTATCTGTGAGGGGTTAGCTACCGCGTTGACCGTCTACAAGGCAACAGGGCGGTTGACGCTAGCAGCTTTGAATGCAGACAACCTCGAGCATGTTGTGGCATCACTTCGAAGCAGCTACCCTAACGCCCTGCTAACCATCGTTGCCGATAACGACGCATGGCGCAAAAAAGGGAATATCGGCATTCAAAAGGCAACAGCAGCCGCCCAAACCCACACAGCCCGTCTCGTAGTGCCCAACTTTGAGGGCTGTGACCTCACCAGCAAGCCCACAGACATTAATGATCTGTACCAACTCGCGGGGTTTGAGACAGTTAAAAAGCAGCTCGAGGGGGCGCGTTACGTTGACCCCTCACCTTTTGAGACAATGCAGGGTGTTACTTACGAACGGGTGCACGACTTTGGTGATGTGAAGCTCGAGCGCGGGGCTACCCTATTCAAAGGCTTTCAGGGTGTGGGCAAAACCGAGGCGGGTACTCGCGAAATTGCAGCTATCACGGCCGCTGACCCCACAACGTCTATTACTGCCACGTGCCACCGCGTCAGTCTCACGCGCAAACTTACCAACGATGTCACAAGAGCTGGTGTCAGCGGCATGGCGTTTTATCAAGACGATGATTTTGATACAGCAAGCCCTCGTAAAGGCATCTGTAGCCACAGCCTGTTTAAGCTGCTAAGGCAGATAGAAAACAAAGAACGGTACGCCATGCCTGATGTGGTGTTTGCTGATGAGATACAACAGATTTTACGAGACTTGGTTGACGGGATAATCGACTACAAGCCTGCTGTGTGGGCTGCATTTTGCGAGATAATCAAAAACGCCCGTTACTTTATCGGTTTGGATGCTGACATAAGCCCGTCAACGGTGCGATTTATTCAGCGGTGCCGCACCGGTGAACCCGTTCGCATTGTCGAAGCTACCCATAGCCCGTGGCAAGGGCGTGAGGTGCGGGTCTATGATGATAAAGAGCGTTTTTTGAATCGATACAGCAACGACCTGAACGCGGGTAAAAAAGTCCTGTACGGGACAAATGCCAAAAAACGGGCGCGTAAAATGCAAGCCCTTTGTAAAGAACGTGGTCTTAAGACGTTGGCACTTCATAGTGATAGCAGCGGTGGTGACGCTCAACAGGACTTTATTGGTAACGCGTCTGTCGAAAGCATGAAATATCAAGTGCTGATTTATAGCCCGTCGGTAGGTACCGGCGTCAGTATCGACAATGACCATTACGATGTCGTTTATCTTGACTTTGCAGACTGGCTTACATCGGCTGACTGCGTTCAGATTGCCTTACGCTATCGTCGCAACGTACCGATGCACGTGTATATCGACAGTGGCTCGAGATACCCCGAAACTGACCCCGCAAAAATCAAGCAGGCATTCTTAGACGCCCCAACTCATGACAGTGCGCTAATTCGTTGGGACGGCGGTCAACGTGGCATTTTGAATGATGACTACGAAGCCCTTTACCTTGACGTAAAAACAGAGGATGCTCACGACATCCTGAACTTTAAAGCCAACATCGTGAAACGCTTTGTTGACCTCGGTATGAATGTAGCCTTTGACGGTAGAAAACTTGACGCTGACTTTAATGGCTACCTGAGAGACCTCGAGCACAACCTGCATGCAGACGCCCTCGAGGGGGCTGCTGACGTTGACCACAGAACAGCCGCTGCTTTAGAACAGCAAGACGTTAAGGGTGAAGATGACAGCATCAGGCTCGAGCGTTACCGATACCGTGACGCCCTCAGGCTACCCCCGGCGGCTATGTTCGAAGCAACCAGCACGGCAATTCGACACGCGTTTGACGTTGACCTATTACCCAAACTGTCAGCATGGCGTACTGCGTTAGTTGACGATGAGACTTTGCTCGAGCGGGCTGCTAAGAACGCACAAGGGCATGAGGCAATGTTCAGAGCTGATTTACACCAGCACGGGGCATTGCAGGGGCTAACCCGTGAACGCTACCGTCAGGCGTTACAGGCGGCTGGTGCTGACGTTGACGGGCTGTTTAAGCAATGGCAATTCAAACAGACCTACCCGGCGACTGCATTCGACACTAACGACCTTACGCCCCTACTCACCACCAGCTACACCAAACACTCACCAGCGGTTCAGCAGTGGGCACTGTGGGCACAACAGCAGCCGTGGCTCGAGCTACCTGATGACTTCGACAAAAACCCCATTCAACACCTTAACGACACCCTGCGTTCACTTGGCTTGACCATCACCAGCAAGCAGCAGCGGCGCAAAACCTTAAAGACTGCTTACATAAACGAGCTGGTGACGCCCCTACAACAGGGCGCGATGTTGACCGCTGTTCGAACCAAGACCGGGCGCGTTAAGCGTTACGACCTCACCTACCAAGACACCACCAGCAAAGCAGACACCCGAAAAGTCAAGCGTTTGCTCGAGCATGGTGCATTGCACCAGCAACCTGATGACACCTTGACCCTTGACCTCGAGACACTACGAACCCGCTTCAACTTTGAAGGCAACGAAGGGCGGGTCTATCTCTACGAGATAACAGGATGTGACGCCCTGCTTTGGCTATTTGACCCTCGAGGCATGGCTGAAAACCTACCCCTCAAAAAATGCAAGGATGTCACACCCCCCCTATTAATAAAAAAAGAGCACCCCTGTGACAACTTTGCATTTTTGGCTGATGACCCTACCAACAAAGTTGAACCGCCCAAAACACCTGAACCCGTCAAAGTGCCCAACGAAACCGAAACCCCCGCGACGGCTGACGATGCTACCGAGCTGGTGACGTTGACCACTGTCGAAGCAGCCATTAACCGATACCGCACCCTGCTGAACCTTGTCCCCTTGAGATTTAAAAACACAACCGAGATAAAGCAGTCGCTACCGTACTACGCCGAACACGTACCGATAGCTCGAGCACTGCTTGAGAGGATGCAAACATGATTCGCTACCGATGCCCAAAGTGTCACACATCTGTTGAAACAGGCTTGAAAACAACCCCACGTTGCACCCGTTGCCACTGCGATATGCAGGCCATGCCCAAACAGCGCAAAAAACGCCCCCCTGTTGACTCGCAACAAACACCGTTACTGACGGCAAAACCTACAAAGTGAAAGTAAAACGCAACCGGTAGCGAGCTGCGCACTTACGAAGCCAAAGGAGGCAACGTGACTGCTGAAAAAATCGTCAACATACTTGCAACCCATGCCCAAACAGCCCCCCGTGCTGAATTGCTACAACTCGCCGACAGCCTCGAGCAAACCGCCCCAAAGCATCCCCTCGAGCACCACCTCACCACCTTGGCATCACTGGCAAAGCTCACCAGTTGCCAAACAACCCGTGCCTTACTGTCGAAAAAAGCGCGGCGTCTTGTTTTGATGCTTGAGAGGATGCTCGAGGCGGCATGAAGCAAAAAACTATTTCAACGAATGAACACCATTTCTACCCCACTGCTAACCCACAACCAACAGCAGGCGTTGTGGTCACTAAAGACGGCGGCGGTGTTTGGAGTTGGGCGGCGTGGCTTGTGGACGTTGACCATAAACCGCACATTGTGGCTCGAGGCAAAATGGCCACTCCCTCAGGATTGCATCCCCATGTGACCGTGGCTCGAGAGGGTTTTGCGGCGCTCGAGCGTCACCTCAAAACGCTGATAACAGCTATTGACCGGGCAAAAAAAGCCCCCGTGCAAGACTTGTAAATAACAAAAAATTGACACACCCGTGCTATACTAACTTATGAAAACTTTACATCGCAGTGACCACACCCGCTATGCAACCGATGACGAACGCACAGGCGTTGACGTTTTCTCTCTCGTTGCCGGGGGCGATTCGTACGAATGGCGTGCATGGATTGCAACAGAAAACGGACGTCAACGTTTTGATTTGATGTCAGGACAGCAACACGCAACAACCCCTCAAAAAGCAGCACAAGAAGGCTTGGCAGCCCTGCAACGTTATCTGAACGAACGCGCCCAACTCACTAATGCACTGGTGGTGAAATAGACAAAATAGACAAAGAGCACACATACTCGAGATATCCCCCGCGACGGCGCACCCAAGCTAACGCGGGTTTTTTGTGTCCTGAACGGGGCTTGTTAAAACCCACTGACACCAAACCGCACCCGATAGCACCTGAACATCTAGGAACTGAACACCCCCGCTTGGTAGCCTTTTTTAGAGACTCGCTAAGCGGGGGTTTTTGCGTCCTGAACGCGTTTTGCTTATTAGGATAAGCTACCAAGTAGCTACCGAGTAGCCAAAAAAAGTATCACTCGAGCGGCTCGAGCACCAAACCCACAACCTTCACCCGATAACCAAGCGACGCGGCGTAAGCGTCAGCATGCAATCTGACAGCAGTCAGTGCAGCCTGTTTGCTGATGGCATCGTTGGGCGCGTTGCGTAGTTGTTTGCGGGCGGCTATGTCGGCCAGTTTGGCGTCAAGCTGTGGCATTGTTGGGTTCATTCCCTATTGTAGGGCAAAAAAAAGCTCGAGTGATGGGTAGCACTCGAGCACACCGGAAACGCGGGATCCGCGCTAAATATAGGGACGCGGATGTTAGGGCATTTTAGCGCAATGGGGCTTGTTTTTGATGATACGGGCGGCATTCTAAATGTCCAAAGTGTCCAAAGTTGAGGCAGCATTGAGCACATAGGACTTGAGCGGTTGGCTCGAGCTACCTCACCACCGCCCTATCTAGCATCCTTTTAACTGTCATTGCTTTATAGTTTTTGCCCTGCCTTGTGCTGAACCCGTTATTATTCAACCGTTCAGCGATAGCGGCATAACCTAACCCCTGCTTACGCATGTCTCGAGCGTAGCCTGTGGCTTGCTGTTGGGCACTTATAGCCCTTTGCCTGTTGGCAGCAGCACCCTTACTTTGTGCATCGCTGGTGAGATTTTCAGGCTTACCTAGCTTAAGCCCTCGAGCCTTTGCAGCTTCTAACGCGGCCTTCGTTCGTTCGCTAATCAGCTTTGCTTCGTATTCAGCCAAAGCAGCCATGATGTGGATTGTTAGCGTGTTTGCCTGTGGCATGTCGACAGCAACAAACTGAACCCCGCTTTCCATCAGCTTCGACACAAACGACACGTTACGGGCTAAGCGGTCAAGTTTTGCTATCACCAGCACGGCGTTGTTGGCTCGAGCGTATTCAATAGCCTGCTTGATAACGGGGCGTTCACGTTTACGCGTGCCTGTTTCAACCTCAGTAAACGTTTCAACAATGCCCAAACCTGCTCGAGCGGCGTACTGCTTGACGGCATGCTGTTGTGCCTCGAGACCTAACCCGCTTTGACCCTGACGGGCTGTAGACACGCGATAGTAGGCAACGGCGGCGGTAGGTTCTGAGGGGCTGTTCATAGCGCTATTTTAACATGACTTAAACAGACATTCAAGGGGTGTTATAGGCTTATGAGTAACCCGCACTAGCACGCACTTTGTGAACACATCACGTAACAACCAAATCTGTGAATGTTAGCACTAGACAGTGCCTTAGTAATTAAGGTAACATGCAATCATTCAACGCAACCCCACAGCCCCGCCCTGCTAACAGCGATGATTAGCGGGGCGTGTCGTTTTGTTGGCGTCAGTCGTTGTCGCTGTCATCTGCTAGCAGGGCTCGAGCTTTGGTGAGCACATCCTCAGGACAGCCCTGTTTACGGTACTTACCAACACTTGAGTGATGTATACCCAAAGCATCAGCGTAAGCACGTTGTGATAGGTCAAGCTCGAGCCTGATAGCTTCGAACTCAGTAGCACTGGTATCACCACCAGCGGCAGGTGATGGTCTACTGCTTTGTAACTCTGTAGAGTTTGCAGGTTGTTTGTCTGTAGGTTTGTGGCTATCTGCAAACGTAGTAACGTCGCTAGCATCCTCAGTAATCACAAAGTGACCGTCAACGTACCCTTGTAGTAACCGCTCGAGTGCTACGTTTACGTGTAGGTCATCTAACGCTAGTTTTGCCTTGAATAAGCGTCTTAGCTCATTCGGTACACGTCCCCCTACAGAGGCATAACTAGGGTTACTATTTTTGCCCTTTTTCATTCCACACATCCTGACACCTTGAGACATTCAGCAAGGGCACTCTGTAGAGTTTGGAGGGTGATATGTTGGCACTCTGTAGAGGTTTGGAGTAGGATACCTACACAACCAAACAGCCCCAGCGGTGCTGATTACACCCTGAGGCATGGTTGCAACCTACTGAGGAGGTGCAACAGTGACAGTATACGCTGTCGAAACTGACGTTTTATCTAATCCCACACATCAAAACTCATGGCAGCTTGACGCGCTTGCAAGGTATGAGAGGCGTTTAGAGCTAGGCATGCACTTACCTAGCGATGCTCACCAGTGGCTGCACAAGCCAAGCCAGCTGGCACGCTTAACGCTTTGGCTCGAGCTACTCCACAAAGCAGACGTTGACGGGGTGTGTGACGTGGCAAGGTTGCATAGTTGGGCGTTATTCGACACACAACGCAAGCGTGACTATCTTTTGAGTTGTCTTGAGTCTTACGGGCTGGTGACTAGGCTCGAGGGCACGCGTCTGCAGGTGGTGTCATGACATCACTACGCTACCGATTAGAACAGCAGCTTTGGGCGGCTGGTGTACGCGTCGGCGTGTTGCCTAGCGATACTGACGCGCCACAGGTGACTTCATTCCCAGTATTTTTGCCTCATGACGTTAGTTTTGCCGATGTTGACAGGGCATTGCCAGAAGTCGGCGGGCGTCTTGGTTTGCAGGGGTTGCGTAGCCTGTGGAGGGCTGATGGTTTGCTCGAGCTACAAGTGCCAAAAGGTAAGCGTCAAACGGTAGCACTAGACGCCCTGAAAGTCGATTCTGACGCGGCCATACCTTGGCTGCTAGGAACGGATACAAAGGGGCGGGTGTTGGCCGATGACATTGCAGAATGGCCGCACGGCTTGATTGCAGGTACAACAGGCAGTGGTAAGTCTACGGCGGTTAACGCGGCGTTGTGTCATCTGCTAGCCAACAAAACGCCCTTGCAAGTGCGCACTATCCTACTTGACCCCAAACAAGTCGATTTTGCAGGCATTGCCAAAGCACCTCACACTTTGGCACACGTAACAGATATGAACCAAGCGGCGGGGGTTCTGGAGGCGTTGTTAGCTGACATGAACAAACGTATGGCAACATTCAGCAGGGCAGGTGTACGCGATATTGACGCATTCAACAAACGAAGCAAGCAGCCATTACCGCGTGTGCTAGTCATTTTTGATGAGCTAGCGGCTGCTATGGACATGCACGGCAAAGTGCTCGAGCCATTACTCATGGTGCTCTTACAACAGGCGCGTGCTAGTGGCATTCATTTTTTACTGTTGCTACAACGTCCTGACGGTGATGTGCTACCCGTTCGCATGCGTAACAACTTGAATGTGAGGGTGTCTTTTAGGGTATCCGACCCTAGTGCAAGCAGATTGATTCTGAATGATGCTAGCGCGTGTGACCTGTTGGGGCGTGGTGATGGTTTGTACCGTGATTCTGACGGCGTTGTGACCCGCTTTCAAGCCCCGCTGGTGACTGACAAGGATATAAACAAAACGCTACGAACTGCCCAAACAATGCCACAGCCTAGCTATCACGTCGACGGGCTGACGCAATCGGCTGTTGCAATGCCTAGTTTTGATGGTTTGTCGGAATACGACGCGGCGGTTTTGTTGTGTGAGTCTCTCGAGTGGATTAGCCCAAAGGACTTGTTAGATAACGGCATTGTGCGCTCACGTTCGCAGGCTAAAAAGGTGCTGTCAGCCTTACGTGATGGTGGTCATATCGGTAGTTACGACGCGGCCATAAACAAGTCACCAGTGGTCAAGGTGGTCACAAACAGTGGCCACGATAACCACGGCAAAACCACGAAAAATGCCGTTGTAGCCACTGATGACCACGTTTTGAGAATGGTTAACTGACGTGGCCACACCCGCAAAAAACACCCGAAACTTGATTACATGGCGCGATACGTTAGAAGGTAGCCATGGCATCGTGACGCATGGCCTCACCTCACCTCACTATGTCGAAATTCAAAAGGGCGGGGCTTGGATTGTCAGCACGCTTGACACCAAAGACAAACCCGTGATTGTCAAGCAGGGCATGGCTAGGAATGTAGCCAAAGCAAAGGGCAGTAGTGAGGATGCAATACGGGCGTTAGTCACTGGTGAGGATGCTACGAACGAAGCAACAAAAACAAACGACACCGCGCCATGGGTAAGGACGTTAAAAATCTATTTTGGCTTGTCGCTGCTGGTGTTGGCACTGCTGATTTTTGGGCGGTGGTTGTTGCTTTATCGGCCTGCGATGTTTGCTCGAGTCATCCTTTGGGGCGGCGCGTCTGCCTACCTATCCCATAGAATCATTGTGTGGTTTGTCGATATGGCGCGGCGCGTTGACTATCTGACGGGGCGTAAAGCGTCACCACCAGCTACCCCCGTACAATCCAAACAACAGCCTATGAAACTGCCTTCACTGCCAAGCGGTAAGCGTCCTAAAGCACTGCCAAGCGGTAAACGCTGATGTGGTTCTGGCAACGGCAAAGGGTAGACCATGAGGCCTTGAGAGCACACTATCTGTTGAATGAGTGCGGCGGTTTTAGTGGTGAGCTACCTACTGAGGCTGACTTTCAGAACTGGCTTGCAACGCTTGACGATGATGACAAGGCATTCTGTGAAGACATGGGAACGTGTTCACTCGAGCGTCTTGACGGTGGTGACGATGTTGAAAGTGATTTTTGGGATTTTATAGGCGTACCTGAGGGACGTACTGTTTGGGGCGGCTATCAACGGGCTAATCAAGGTTTGGGCGCGTTGCAATGGGTAGGCAGAATCACAGCATGGTGGCACGGTATCCCGTGGCCTTGGTAGACCACCAGCAAACGGCAAAAGCAAAACCCCCGTGATGGTTACGGGGGTTCTTTTGTGGATTGCAATCAGCTACAAAACAACAACGCTATCAGATACACGCCCTGTGCGCTTGGCTGTTTCAATCACCAGTTGTGGGTTGCTTAGCAGTAGCTCGAGCAAAAGCTGAACCGGTGGTGACGGGCGGGATATGTCAACCTCCCAACTCACCACATCGTCAACAGTGACACCCAAAATGGCTGCAATATCATCGTGCGATAGATCATGCTCGAGGCGAAATTTCACCGTAGGGAATATGATGTTAGGGTCAATCACCGTAACCCTCGAGGGTTGACGCTCACCACGTGCAATTTCAGCAGCCTGTGCAAAGCTACGCTCGAGGCTTGCAAAGTCTTTTTTCGACATCTCACTCATCATCTAACCCCGCTTTAACAAACTGATATATCCGTTGTTTTTGCGCTTCACTCAGGTCACTTTGACGTGACTTTGTGTACAGGTCAATCAAGTAAACCTTACCTTGGCTGTCTTGATAATAGTACACAACCCTAGCACCCCCGCGTTTACCTTTACCCTTCGAAGGCAACGCCACGCGCAACTTACGCGCCCCGCCTGTCCCTTGAATCACAGCGCCCCGTGTGGGGTCAAAGGCAATTTCCTTTTGTACAAGGTTAAGTTCCAAGGGGGTAAGCAGCTTGTCAGCTTTGCGGGTAAATTCGACAGTCTCGATAAATTCAGCCATGGCTCAAGACAAGTTAACCCCTGCCATAGTCAGCAGGGGTGTGATGTCTGATTACTTCGTAGCCTCGAGCACACACTCGCAAAACTCAGTTGCAACGCGTTTCAGGTGCTCGAGCATCTTGCTGTGGTATTCGTAGCTGTGGCCTTCGTCGATGGTTTGCTCGAGCATCACAAAGATGTCCAACAGGGCGCGGGCGCTATCGTCTAGGCTATCGCGCTGTTTTTTGGCTGATTCAACGGCTGATAAAGCAGCCTCGAGAGCGGTGTCAGTGGCTTGTTCGTAGATGGTGATGTGTTCGTTCACTGTTGTGTGTCCCTTCGTTTTGAGAATGCCCCCGCTGGTGACGGGGGCGGGCGGGTTAATCTAACCAGCTTTGGGCTTCTTCATCCGATACGTAGGGGGCGGGCTTAGGCGCGGGCTTAGGTGCTGGTGTGGTGTTGTTGGCTTTCAAAAACGCGGCGGTGTTGGTGAGTTGCTTAATGCTCATTTTGCGTAGGGAACGCTCGCCAGTGATTGCTACGAACAAATTGCGCT
>CAZKAZ010000094.1:0-12235 GCA_964550765.1 uncultured bacterium
GTCGGATTCATAAGGTTCGGTGTGCATGACCCGCTTTTCTCCATCCTCGAGCCACTCAAGGCAACCTTGCCAGTCACCCGAGGCAAGTTGAACGACCTTGCACTTGGCTGCCCCTGCCTTGGATGAATCAAACTCCCATTGCAAACCGTCACTGTAGTTCATCGAATGCCACCCCACTAGAACGGCAAATCCTCTTCCGGGGGAAATTCGTCAATGTCAAGGTTGGGCGGTGGCGGTGGTGTAGGGCGTGAAGGAGTAGGGGCAGCTTGTGATGTGTTTTTGTTACGACGCTCGAGGTGCTCGAGCCGGGTCATGTCAATCAACTGTCGGTAGCGTTTTTCGCCGTTTTGTGTTTCCCAAGATTCCGTCTTGAAACGCCCTTCAATGAGTACGGCAGCGCCCTTCTTGAGTCCTTGAAACGTTTCAGCAAGGTCACGCCACGCTTTGAAGCCAATGAAGTGAGTGCTTTCGCGGTCTTCGCCTTGCTTGGTGCGGTAGCTGTCGTTGATAGCCATATTCCCGGTGAGCATGGCAACGCCACTCGAGGTGTAGCGAAGCTCGACATCATTAGTCAAATTGCCAATGACCGTCACGCGGTTGAGAGCGTGTTTGATGCGCGGCTGCTGGCGGCTGTCGTAAACCACATCACCCTCAGTCCGATGCCCCATACCAAGTGTCTCGAGCCGGTTGCCACGTAAACCCACAGCACTGCGCTTTTGCCCGCTTTCGTCTTCCCACGAGCGATAATTCAAAGACGCATCAACAAAGGCAATCATGCCTTGCTCGAGGTTATCGGCAAGGGCTTCGGCGTAGCCAGCAAAGAACGTGACAGAGTGATACCACGCCACTTCGCGTTCTTGCCCGTCGTCTCCGATAACGAGGTCGTTGCCTGCTAGCGGTATCTCGAGAATTGCCATACCTTGCGCGGTGTAGCGCAGTTCGGGGTCTTGGGTGAGTGCGCCGATGAGTTGCACGCTGTTGAAACCCTTTGCCATTACCTAACCTCCATCCGAATCAACTCGAGTTGCAGGGGTGCGTTTTGCACGCAAGTCGTTAAAACGAGTACCAGCAGTAGCAGAACAAGTAACGCAATAGCACGCCGTCTGTTTTTGTTGCTCATGTCATCTCCTTTGTGACTCTGGGGGGATAAACCCCCCGTGGCTTTATCTGAGAAAGTAAAATTCGTCTTCTTCTTGGAGTGGGTTGTAGCATTCGACTTTTTGATTGTCGAAGTAGACGTACAACGTCGAGCCAAACGCCGTTTTCCCGTTAAGCTCGAGGCACTCCCTGCCGTCGCGCTCAATCACGGTGCCAAACGAAAGTTTGCCCATTTCCTCACGGATGCCCTGCCCTGACGTAAAGTTCACGAGCATTGAGCCGAAATCTGTCAGCCAGTAGGCATCACCCGGTTGGGCGTACTCACGCAGCGCGTCGTTGCGAACGCGTTCGTCTTGGTGGTTACTTAAAAAAATGCGGTCTTGGTAAGCCATGCAGTTCTCCTTGCGCAGCGTGTGGTTTGGGGGTTGCCCTTGCTGCTATAAAGTAATAATACAAGAGCGTAGCACTTCTGTCACCCCTTGTCAGTTCAGAAACCTCGAGACAGGTCTGGGGTCGTCAAACATGGCGTTCTGGGCTGGTTGGATAGGGGGCGGGTCGAACTCCGCAGCAATGGCAGCGTCTTCTGCGGCTTCGTCTTGGGGCTGGAAATTGTTGAACCACATCACCACTCGCTCGTGATCAAGCTCGAGCGCCTCATTGGCTGCCCGCAAACAAAACCCCCACATGCTGCGCTCGCCTGCCGATTCAAAGCAGTGCAACGCCAAGGTGAGCATGGCGAGTCCCTTACGGGCAGGGCGCGGGGCAAGGGAACGCAGTGGCTCGAGATACCGCCTTTCAAGCTCAGGGAAGCCAACTCGCTGTTGCAGTTCAGCAATGCGCTGCCACCACACTTCGTTATTGCGCAGAGATGGGTCAGCGTCGGCAGCTTTCTTGTAGCGCTCGAGCTTTGCTTGCGTTTCACTTTTGAAACGGTCAAGCGATGAAAAAGCCTCGAGGTTCATTGGCGTGCCCTATCGCGTATGGCGTCAGCAACATCTGGAGACACAAACAGCAGTGTGTGACCGCCGACAGAGGCTATGTGCGGCTCGGTTAGCTTGTAAACCCAGCGGTAGACTGTTGCAGCAGGTATGTCGAGTTCGACATATAACGACTTCATCGACACCATCTGCTGTGCTTGTTCACGGTCAGCTTCTATGGCACGCCTTGCCGTGTCAATGTCGTGCGGATTGATAAGAATGTGCCCACGTTTGATTTTTACGTAATGGACATGCTTGAGTTTTTCTTTGAGGTAGCCACCAGATTCAGCCTGTAGCGTCCGCGTCAAATGCTCTTGACTAATCCCGAGATAGTTGGCGGCTTTGGGTGTCCGCCAGTAATGCGCATACTGACGGGCTTTCTCAGCTAGCTCTTGTTGCTCAGCGATAAACTCTTTTGCCCACGACGCCTTGATAATTAAGTAGTTACCCACACGCTTTGTCATACCGGCTGCTACAGCGCGGCGTTTGGTGTAGGTTTTGTGTGCACCAGCTTCGAGGGCAACCTCTGTTAAAAGTAGCCACCTACCCCTACGTACCTCCGAGCTTTCGCCATACGACAGACCCAGCTTTTGCGCGTATTTATCGACAGTCCTTTTGTGCAAACCGAGTTTTTGTGCACAGTGCCGAGGTCCTTTAGAGGGGTACTCGCGCACAAGCCACTGTCTCGAGCTTTCAGATAGCAGCATTACTTCAAACCCTTCGTTGTGATGTTGGCATTGCCTGCTGCGCCTTGCAAGACGGTCAGTAATTCAATGGCTCGCTCCTTGGCTTTTTTGGCGCTTCCCTCAACCGTCTCGAGCATCACGGTGATGGTATTGACGCTGATGCGGATTTCCCAGAGTCGGGCATTAAGTTGGTCGATTCGGGCTTCAACTTTCATCGTCATCCTCCACATGGGCAAGGGCAAAATCCCAAGCCACCCTCGGGTTGGTAAACGTCGGGAAGGCGTGAATGTTGCCGCCCCACTCGAGTCCAGTTAGCGGGTTACCGCGCACGAACATATAGTTGCCAATATCATCAAGGAGGGTGTACTCGCGGGTTTCGGGGTCTGTTGGGTAGGTAGCAGTCAAATGGCAGGTAATCATTGGGATGCCTCCTGCTCGAGTTCCAATTGCAGCAATGCCGCACTCAACTGGGCAACATCTTCGCCGAACACGGTATAGGTATCTGGATTGAAAGCATATTCGTCTGTCCAAGCGTTTTTTACTAGCTTGTCGGCAAGGTCAGCGATGTGCTCGAGCCGTGCAATCTCGCACTCGAGCGCCTCAATGCGTTTTTGTTGTTGCGCTTCGGAACTGCTGTACATTGTGCCTTTAATACTCAAGCCATACTTATCTTCAGTCACGCTGGCAATGCCAACTGGGATTTTTTGTTGTGGACTTGCTCCCCGAAAAAACGAAGACTGCCCTCGCCGCATCATCACATCGGCGTACATGAGTCCGCCAAACCATGCTGCTGTAAACAATGCTGCCCCAAAAAGAATCCACAGCCACCACGTCATGCTGCTACCTCTTCATTCCGGTGCGCTCGAGGAAACTCATCCCACGTGCGCCCGTCAAGTTCGCGTCCGCCTGCTTTGGGCGTGCGCCCTCCCCATTGCTTGTGAAAATACGCCACGCCTTCGCGTACACATTGGTCGCGGATGCTTCGCACCCAGTCAGGGTTACAGGGACGGGCTTTGTGTCCACTTTCGCCGCCTGTGATAACCCAGTGAATGTTAGTTAGGTCTAGCTCGAGCGCCCCCAGTAATGGCTCACAGGACAGGAAGCGCACCGCAGCGGGGGTCTGACGCAAAGTGTCTACGCGGTCAACCACCCGCATGTCTTCAACGCTCACGCCAAGCCAGACATTTTCAAGCCCGTTGATGTGTGAGGTCATGTACTGCTCGAGCCACTTACCCATACGCTCGAGCATCTCGAGATACTTCTTGTTGCCTGTCTTGGGGGAATCTTGAATGTGACTGCGAATAGCAGCCAACATGCGGGTATTGAAGTTGGCGTAAAGCTTTTCCGTGTACGCTTTCATGCGCTCAGGGCGCTTCGTGAGCACTTGAAAGTCGTGGCGATTAGCTGCCCACATCACCATGAACACCTTGTCAATGAAGGTGTCGGGGATGCCCTCATAAAACAAGTCGCCCATACTGTTGACGAAAATGCGCTGCGGCTTTTGCCACTTGAGCGGGTCGTGCAACCTCGAGTGCATGAGTTGGGGTGTTTCAAAGGTTTCTCGGTATTGCATGGGAAGTTCTGCACCCTGTTGGATAGCTTTGTGGCGTTTATCGTGAAGGTCTTTCGCATAGCAGTGGCGACAGCCTTCGCTGACACGGCGACATCCTAGGGCAGGATTGAATGTGCGGTCAGTCCATTCGATACTGGTATTAGTGTTGCTCATGAGACTTCAAACCCTTGCTGAATCATGAGTTCTTTGAACAGTTGATGCACTGCCTCGGAATCAACGGTTTGCCCACTATCTTGTATGCAGCTAAGAACAACAGCCGAAGCGGCTTCACGCAAACGGTAGAGCTTTTTCTCGAGGTCAGTTACCTCAGCCCTGAGTGCAATCAACTCTTTTTCTTCGACTCCACCAGCTTCAGGTATTTCGTACGGTGGCATCAGAAATCCCCTCCCCATGTAAACGCGTCTTGATAGCTGTCGAACTCACGGAACTTGGCTTCAAACTCTTCGGTAATGCAGGTATAAGTGCGCTCCGTGTCCATGTCCTGATAAGTTGTGGCTGGATACCAAATATCGCGTACCTTGGTTTGGTTGCCTTCTTTTGCCAGAATCTGGTAAACCGTGCCATCATCAGGCTTGGCGGCATAACGGGCATAACCCAAGTGATGCACGAGCACTTCCTGACTCATGCCGCTGCCCGCACATTCAAATCAAGCACTTCTGCCACGTGGTCAATAATCTCGGGGTCTTCCAAGGTGTTGGCGTGGTGCGTGTACTGGGTGTGCTCAATTGCATGCAACGTGGCAATGAATTCTTTTGATGTGATGCCTAACATCTTGGCAGCTTGACTGATGCGGATGCGCTCGTGTTTCTGGGCGGGTTTCTTTGGCATAACTACCTCCTCCAATGACGGACGGGTCAAGGTGTCGAGTTCGGTTTTGTATTGCTCGAGCGTCTCTATCTCGAGCAATGCCGCCTCATAGCGGGCTTGTAGCGACTGATGTGCTTCTTGCAGCGACTGGTATTGGTCGTCGAGCAGCTTTTGCTCGCGCTCAAATTCGCGGCGAGCGTCGGCGATAAGGTTTTCTGCGACTTGCACAGCACGGTTTTCCACTTCGCCTTCGATGGCTTCATCAAGAAGTTCATGTAGGTGGTCGTACTGCCGCCAAAACATCTCCTCAACCGTGTGCGGTTGCGCCCTGCGTCCGAGGGCTTTGGCAGGCAAACCTTCGGTGACCATGTGGCTAAAAATGGCAATGGTCAGTTGCACGAAGCGAGCCTCGTAGGTCAGTGAATGGTCATCCGTTTGCTGTGGAAGCTTTTTGCAGATGTCATCGACGTTTTGCGCAGCACGACTAAGCGCACGTCCCAAGTCCTTGGTTGAGTACGTAGCTTTGGGATCACGCAGCATCTCGAGCCGTGTAGCCAAATCAAGGTCAGCCATTAACCTGCCCCCGTACCCGCACGGCGTTTTGTAGTGCTACCGCTGGGTCAATGTTGAGGGCTTTACCCAGCGCCGCTTCCACTACCTCGAGGTCACGCAAACTCATAAACCCGTACACCACGAGCAGCGCCTGTTTTGCCTGCTCAAAGTTGGGGTAGGTTTCCGCCAACATGATGCCGCTACCTTGCACCACCTCTTCAACGCCAATTTCGATGCAGGCTTTGACAACCTCGCCTTCTTGACGGGCAATGAGTTTGTGAAAACTCGGTAGCAGCAGCGAGCACTCCTTGACGATGCCGTTATCAGTTACGGTTTCTTGCCACATGTGTTGCACTTTTGACATAACGCCTCCTTAGTTAAGCCTTTGCGCACGGTTAGCGCGTTCTTCGCGCCACTGGTTAATGAGGGTGAGGGTGTTTTGAATCAAATGACGAAGCAGCGCGTAGCGCACCATCGTCTCAATAGCACTCAGTTCAGACGTTGCCCCTTGAATCAGTTCCCAGCGGCGCACGCCAACTGGCAGACTGACAGAAAAGCGGTAGCGGGTGTCCTTAGAAAGCGTCTCCCATACGTCAATGCGCAGGCAGCCTAGCCAACCCTTGAAGTGGAATTTGAAATCATTGGTAGCAGGCAGCGGGTCAAAGCGCAAAGGTTCACCAAGGGCTTGCTTTAAGTCCTCGAGCCACCGCTCGAGCGCCTCGACGCCACTCTCGAGCGGCGCATCACTTACCCCGTCAGCAATGACCAGTGGCAGGTCGTTTGTGTCCCGAACGGTCACCGCCCACGTGGCGTGCTCGGGTTGCGTAACCAAAAATTGAGCAAACGTGAGGTGGTGTTGATTGATGGCTTCTACGGTCATATCACTCCTATTCTGCTATTACACTTTTGAAATACTCGAGGCATAGTTAAGGACGTTTTTGCAGGTTGCTAAAGCGGGTAAAACTGCCATTGAAATGCACAGGCACAGTCCCGAGAGGACCATTACGCTGCTTGGCGTTGATTAGTTCTGCCACGCCTTTGAGCGAATCATCTTCTGGGAAGTAGTACTCGCCCCGATAAATGAAAATCACCGTGTCAGCGTCTTGCTCGAGCGCCCCAGACTCGCGTAAGTCAGAAAGCACAGGACGCTTATCAGGGCGCTGCTCGACCCGTCGTGACAGTTGTGATAGGGCGATAACGGGTACACCTAGCTCTCGAGCAAGGTTTTTGAGTTGCCGTGAAATCTTGCCATACTCGTAAGCGGTATTGCCCTCATCAATGGCCATGAGTTGTAGGTAGTCCACAAAAATGGCACTGAGTCCGCCCAGCTTGATGTATTGCTGGCGCGCTTTGCTGCGCAGTTGCATGATGTCTAATCCTGGAGAATCGTCAACGTATACGTGGTGCTCGAGCATCTTGTTGACGCCTTCACTAGCACGCTCGAGGTCACGCTCGGTCATCGTTTCAGGCTGTTTCATCTTGTCTGCCCTGACGCCACCCACAACGCTCATATAGCGCAGGGCGAGTTCTAAGGTGCTCATCTCCAAAGCAAAAAACAATGCCGGAGCAGTTTTACCTGCGGTAGCTGCCATCGACAGCGCCAACGCAGACTTACCCATGCTCGGACGCGCCCCAAGGATGATGAGTTGTCCCGGGGTGAAGCCCCCACCTAGGTGAGTATCCAAGTCAAGCAAGCCTGTGGAAATTCTGTTGTCTTCACGGTCAGGATCACGCATGTGCTCGATAAACGTGAGCGCCATGTCGGTCATGTCTTCCATGCTGGCAAAGGTATTTTTGTTGCCTGTTCCCTTTTGCGATAGCGCAAGGGCGCTTTCGCTGGCATACTCGAGCACGTCCTTGAATGCCTTACCGTCGTAGACAAGTTGCATAAGCTGCCCTGCAACGCGCAAACTTTCACGCAGTAGCGCCTTCTCATGGACAATGTGAGCATAATTTTCTGCGTAGGCTGCTGTGGGAACGCTATCTGCTAAGCCAATGAGATAAGGCACGTTGCCCACTGTCTCGAGCTTGTTTGTCTGCCGCAATTCTTCGGTCAGGGTCACAAGGTCTACAGGCTCGCCCTTTTGCCACAAACTCATCATGGCTTTGAAAATGGCTCGGTGTTTCTCGGCGTAAAAATCGTCTGAAACGAGGCTGCCTGCAATGTACTCAATGACTTCGTTATCAAGCAAGACGCTGCCGAGTACGGCAATTTCAGCATCGTTATTGGCGGGTGGTTGCCTAGTTATCACGACCACCACCACCGTGTGCTAGTGTTCATAGTGCAAATCCTTTTCTGACCGGGTGGCAGCCCGGTCTTTTTTTATTGCTACAAACATATTAAGTGGGTGTGGTACTTTTGTCAACCCTTGCCCACTACTTGCCGTGAGAAAACCTGTTTGGCAGGCACATCATGCAAGATTTCACCCGAATCACTGCGAAGCTCGAGCCACCGTCCTTCGTTACTGGTTTCGTCTACCGTGTAGAACGCGCCCTTGTAGATAACCGCTTCGCCCTGCACGAAGTGATGCATGTCTGGGTCAGGCGTGGTGGCATGTTTGTCAGCCCGCTCACGAACGATTTTTGCCAGTTCGGGATACCTGCTGTAATCATCAAAAATGTCGATGAACACCCACGAACGCTTTTTCTTGAGCTTGTTGGCTTCGCTGAAGCTAAGCTCCCACGCTTTTTCAACAAATTCCTCACCAAACTCGGCATACCAGTTGAGAAAACTCGCTTTGATGCGCGGATGTTTTGCTAAATCAGCGCCAATCGTCTTGGCGAGATGCCAAGGCCACTGGGCGAGTTCAATGCTCGAGGGTGGTTGTTTGCCTTGTGCTCGCAGGCGGTACTCGAGTGCAAAGCGGTCTTCGCTCGAGGGTGTAAAGGGTGACGGTGGTAGAGGTTCTGCGGGGGGTGTACTTTCCACAGGGACTTCAGACGACGGCGAAGGCGGAGGGCTAGGGTCAGATTGAAAATCTGGCGCTGCCCCCTTCTTAGTCTCTTCTTTAATCTCTTCCTTAGTCTCTTTAACCTCATTAGTTTGTACAGTAAGCGTGTAATCTTGTTGCGCTCCATGGGGCACAACTGGTTGCGCTCCATCTGTGCTAACTGGTTGTGCCTCATGGGTCACAACAGGTTCAGACACATGGGTGACATCTGATTTGTCAGGTTGCAGCAGTGCCTCTAACGCCTCAAGGTCAACACTGAAATACAACTTGGCAGGGACACCCCTACGTTTTTCGTAGAGGATGCCAAGTTGCACGAGCAGCTTGCGGGCATTGGCTTGCCCACGCCTGCCGACCCCCGTTTGTTTCTCGAGTTGCTCTGCGGTAACAAAAAACTCGCCGTCGTTGCGCTTTTGCCAATAGACCATCTGTGCCAAAATCACGGCAGCCGTGCAGTTGCCCCGCAGCGCCCGCACGTAATTTGCCGGAACATAAACCCCTATCTTCGGCATCTAATTCACATCCGGCAGCGTGTTGCGTCCGCTGTCACCTTCGGGAATGGGTTCGACCAACGGAGGCACGCGCACCCCGAACTGTTTCCAGTCAGTGGACTTATCAAGCACCATGCCCGCTGCTTCGATGATTTTGCGCATTTCGTGCTCGCTCAGTTCGTTCATGCCAAAATCAACGTCATCTTCTTTGTTGAAGTTGGTGTTGAAAAACGCGTTCAACACCTTGTAGTAATTGCGCGGGGCAATGCCAGAGCGCCCGAGTACATCAAACATCTCACGGCGTAGAATGTCCGTTTCCGTGGCAGGTTCTTGTTCAGGTTCGGGTGCTGGTGCAGTTTTTTCTCGGTAGGCATTTAATGCCACGTGGGCTGCTTGTTCGCTGCCAAATACCCCCTCGAGCACATACTGTTCGTCGAGGGTCAGGTTGTTAACATCCTCTAGCTCACGTCCTACGAGGTGACGCACAAATGCCAAAAACGCTGCCTTATCGCTGCCAAACCCTAACGACTTGACCACCTCGGCGTGCCTGCGCCAAAAGCCCATTTGTGCTAGCTCACGCGCTTTGTCGGTGAGGGTTTGCCACGCGCTTGCCGTCATGTTGGCAGCCACTTCTTCTAAGCTGGCACTGAATCCTGCTGCCCCAAGCACGCTATCTGGCAGGCGCTCGAGCACCGTACCTGCTGTGATGCTACGGAACTGCTCGAGGCGCACTTGCTGCAAGCCTTCATCGTCTTCAAGTGGCGGCAGCACTTCAATCTCGCGCTCAAAGTCTTCAACGGTTTCCTGCGTCGGTGCAGGCAGCGCAGCCGCGCCCATACTTTCAATGGCGCGAAAGCCACCATGTGTGAGTTGGGCAAAGTTACGGCTCGAGAGTTCAATGCCACCAGGGGGCTGCATAATCAGTGACCACACAGGCACACGTTGGTTGATGCCGTTTGCGTCTACGCTCTCTTGGTAGATAATCGACAGGTTCAAAGGAATCCCAAACACCTGATTGTTGGTGACGCCGTAGAGGTTGTGCAAAAACGACACGATGCTGCGGATGCTGTTACGACTATTGGTGCGCAGGCGGTAGTAGCCAAAGCCATCGGGCATGAGGATGTTGGGTGTGTTGTCTTGCCCCCATTCAGCTAACACGAAATACACGTTGTATTGCGGTTTGCACTCTTTGAGCCAGTGCCGGTAACCGTCTGTACCAGCGTGGTGCACCTCACGCTTTTTGCTGTTCTTGTCGATGACCGTGAGTTGGGTGGTGTCGCCGTAGATGCGCGGGTTGCCGTACTTGGCAAAACGCTGCTGAATGAATTGGCGCGGGTCATTGTGCAAAAACGCGATGGTCAGATACTTGCCCTTATTGGCTTTAAGGCGCTTGGCAAGCTCGGGGGCGCGGTTACTCGGGTCGCTGATGTAAATCGTGCCATCTTGACTGCGCTTGGGTATCTTGCGTCCGTTGCGTTCTTCAAACGTGCCTGCGCTGATGGTAGCGAGGGCGTCAGCATGGTGATTGATGCGGGTGATGCCTTGCGGGGCGTAAGGGTCGAGGATGTCAAAATCCTCAATCAAGTTGTGGGGTCTTTCAATTGACATGGTTTTTCTCCCTCTGATAGACTCCCTTTGTCAGGTAACAGACAAAGGAAAAGAAGTACAGGAGGACGCTTTCCCGAGCGTCCCCTCTTTTTTGCTAGCCGATATACCCTTCAATGACGGGGATGTTTTGTGCTTGGCAGTAATCAAGCAACGGTTGCAGGTGTGCTTGGATACCGCGTTGCCACACTTCGTCAAGCTGCTGGCGAGAAGCCTCTAGCTCGAGCTTGCGCACAGGGTGCTCACCGTCTCCAAAATGGCGCACGGTCAGTGACAGTTCGCAGTGCAGTTGCTGGGGTGGCTCGAGGATGCCGCTGTACGCAAAGATGGGAACGTTCTCGAGCGTCACGTACCGTGGCAAGCTACCCGCAGCGTTGGCAAGGGTGGTTTCTGACTCCGTGTTGACCCCTTCACGGGTCTGGCTGTGACGGGTGAAGCTACTTAGGGTGATGTGCCGAAATTGCTCGAGCACATCCTCTTGCATGTACTCGCCTACCGTGCGGTGCAGGGTGTTGAAAAACTGCCCAATTTCGTCACTGATAACGCCTGCCCTGAGTCGCAACAATGGCTCACTGGCTTGGTACTTGTAAACGTGTGTGCTGGTTACTCCTGTATCTCCCAACCACCTCAGGGTCACTTGGGTGGGCGTAACAAACACATGCTGAATGAGACTTTGGGCAATACCCATTTCAGCAAGCGCCCGCATGGCTTCGGGGGTAGCAGCAGAAACAGACAGGGTTTTGCCAGCAGCAAGTTGTTGCTCGAGTTTGGCTATGCGTTTTTTCAACTGGGTTTCCGTATCAGCTTTGTCCTGTATCAACTCAGCCACAAACTGCACTTCGGTCTTTGCGGTCATTGTTTCCTCCTTAGCGGATGCCATAGCCCACGACATCTCCGCGTAAATGCACGCAATAGGTGTAATCGCCAAGTGCTTGGGTGTAATTGACGCCACGGCGCAAGGCGTCTTCAAACTTCTGTTCACAACTGCGGGCTGTTGATGTGGTGCTCGAGCAAGCCATCAACACGGCAAGCACTAGCAAGCTAAGCAGCTTCATGAGAAACGCCAATCGAGTGCAATAAACGCTGCAATGAGGGCGAGGGCGGCGATTGTGTACATGTATCCTCCTCAAATAAGATGTGGCCGTTGAGAATTTCAGCCTTAGCAAGGTCGTAGAGTTCGCTTACACAGGGGTGCGCCCCCATGTACTCGGCAAGGTAGAAAAGCTGTTTTGCTATCTGTGGGGAGTGGCGCGTGCGAATCATCATTGAAGGTGCATCCGCAGCAGTTCACGTTCGTCGGTTGGGTCTTCTGCTTCAGCAGCAAGGCGTTCGTTGTATGCCCAGAGGTCGCCTTTGAGGACGTACCAAGAGCGCCCGTCAGGAAAACCGCGCAGTTCGCCTGAATCAATGCGGTCTTTAACGGTGCGTGATGACAGCCCCAAACGCTCAGCGACTTCGTGTACAGATAGCCTGTCGCTGGCATTTTCACGTGAGCCAT
>CAZKAZ010000095.1:0-12062 GCA_964550765.1 uncultured bacterium
TCTTCGAAGCGATCCCGTTTGAGGATTTTGCAGACGTAGCCGCCTGTGTTGAGTTTAGCGACGACCGCTTGGTGGCTTGCGCCCTTGTCGCCCTTGTCTACGATGATAATGTCGCCGTCGTGAATGGGGTGGTTGGTGGCTGCCATGCTGTCGCCACGGACGCGAAATGCGGTCAAGTCGCGCCTACCTGCCCATTTCTCGTCAACCCAGAGTACATCGTCGACAATAAAGTCTAGCTGTTCAGGGCCGGCACCGCACCAGCCTGCAATCCCTACCTCTACACGTCGCAGGGCGGGTGGGTGGAGCTGTGCTGCAAACTCATCTGCGCCGGGGGCGTCTGGGACGGCTAAGTAAATCACCTCGTGCAGGGGCATATTCAACGCCCAAGCGAGTTTTTTGAGTGTGGGCATGCTCGGATCAACCCAGACACCCCGATCCTTGGCACGTCCCCGTAGCAGCTCATATAGGGTTGAGCGGCCAATGCCGTGTTTGTCGGCAAAACCTTTGTAGGACGTAAAACCCTCCGCTTCGATAGCATCTTCGATGCGCTCAGCTAGGGCTGCTCTGGCTGTCTGAACTTCCATTCGATCCTTCATGTCACTTTCCATGGTAAGCAGATTACACACTCTTGTCTGTACATACGATACTATTCTGTATCTACGGACGAAAGGAGGTGGCGATGATTCAAGACATTATCCTGAGAAGCATGCAGGCAAAGGGCTATACGATTCCTGAGCTAGCCGCTGCTGCTGGCGTTGGGCGCGGCACAATTCAGCGACTACTAAGCGATAATCCGCAACAGTTGGGCGTGCTGACCGCTAGCAAGCTCGAGCAGGCTTTGGAGTTGGAGGAGAATCTCTATTGGCTGTCGCGTTCTGTTAACACAGACTCAAAGCGTGACGAAACAGAAAGGAAGGCTACCAGTGCCGCGATATAGCGATGAAAGGGGGCTGCACCTTCTAACTATTGAAGAGGTTGCCAAGCTACTAGGATGCTCACGGCGAACAGCCGAGCGGCGTCTCAAGAAAGTGGATAGCTATGTGGAGTATCAGATGATTTCGCACGAGAACGGAGCATCAAAAGTCGCGTTTTATGACCCGTCTGGGGTGGGCGTGGATGCGGAGGCACTACGTCAAAATGACCAGGGGGCACTACGTCAACATGAGAATAATGAGAGAGGGCACTACGTCAACGGGGGGCACTACGTCAATTCCGAATTAGCGCCGTCCGAGACGAGTGGAACACCCCAAAAGGGCACTACTTCAACGGGGGGCACTACGTCAAGGGCACTACGTCAGAAATTCTCTCACAAATCTCATAAAGGTAAAAAGGCGCTTCCGGGGGAGAGTGAAAGATTGCAGGCGGTAAATGAGATTTTATGCATGCCCCCTCAGACACTCGAGCGCGGCAAGGCCATTCGAGCAGCCGCCGAGAAATTTGGAGTGTCCAAGCGTTCTATCCACAACTGGGTTAGCAAGGCGCTGCAAAATCAACCAACTCGCGCCAAAAACGGCTACCCCGCTGGCCGCAAGCGGTTGCCACTCGAGACAGAACACGCCATCATCTCGGCGCTGCTGTCAAACACGCCAGAAACGAGCGTCAATATGGTGTACCGCACCTTGCTCAGGGCTGTACCTAGTTTGATGGAGCACGAATATGGCGGCAGGATGGTGCGTGTGTCTGCGGCGACGGTGGGAAAAATCAAGCAGCGTTTGCTTGACGATCCGCACACATCGCTACTTTTTGCTAGCGACGATGACAAAAAAGAGCACATTCGCGTGGCTGTTGGTAAGGTTTTTACCGCCTACGCTAACCAATTGTGGGAAATGGATATGACCCGGTGTGACACGATGGTCGTGCACGAGGGGAAAATTGCCCGCCCGCGCATTCACGCAATTATTGACGTCTACTCACGCACGATCCCTGGCTTGGCGTTCAGCTTCGACGAAGACCAGACGCAAACTGACCTCGCGCTGCTGCGTGCGCTCGTACCAAAACCCGCCCCGTACGACACGCTTTGGCAGGTGTGGGGTACGCCTGAATCGCTTTATTGGGACAACGGCAAAACCTACACGAGTCACCACGCTGAGCGGGTTTGTCGGGAATTGGGCATTCGCTCGATACACAGCAGGCCGCACAGTAGCCACACCAGGGGCGCTATCGAACGCTTTTTCGGAACGCTGCATGGATTCGAGAAAACCCTACCGGGGTATGTCGGAGAAAACGCCGTCAAGCGTTCCTCTGAGGGAATGAAACGCGTCATCAAAAACACTGAAGCGTGGATTGAACGCGGCTACGAGCGTGACCCTGGGGAAGGGAATCGCTTACTAACGCTCGCTGAATACCAACACCACGTTTTGAACTGGTTGCTTGTCGAATACCATCAAGGGGTATACGAGGGTGCCTCTAGGATGGAAAGATTTTTAGGCACCGTCCCCACTGCCACTCGAGCCATCCCTGACCGCGACAACCTCATGTTGATTATCGGCAAGCGCATCACCCGCGTTGTTAATCAGCTTGGGCAAGTGCGCATCAATAACGAGTTTTGGGGCATCCCTGACGGCAGTCTTATCAACTACCAAGGCTATGAAGTGCTGATTATTGAAGACCAGTTTGCCCTTGGTAACGACCGCAAACTCATCGCGTTTGAACAGCCCTACACGGGGGAACTGCGCGTGATTGGACAGGCTGAGCGTGCCCCTGAAATTGCCGCTAGCAGTGAAGCTGATACCTGGCGACGTAACGCAGAAGCGCAAGCCAGAGAAGCCGTACAAGCCCAAGCCGCCCTAAAACGCGAGTATGCCGATCCGACACTGGTTGCTAGTAATGCCCTGCAAAAGGCTGCACAGGCACAGATGGATGTGGCAACACCCAAACTACCTGAACCGCCCAAGCGCACTTTTGAGGCGTTGGATGGGGACGTTAGCCCTGAAGCATTGGCGTTTGCCAAAGCTCGCCCACAACTTGACCCTGTAGTGGAAAAGATAAAAGCCCGCACTGCTCAAAGGAAGCAAGCACAGGCAGATAAGGATACGAAATGACCCTGGACACAAGCCTGTGGCGTCAGCAGGTACGCCACATTGACCTAACCAAAAACCCCTCTGCATCACCTGACCTGTTGATGACTGAGGCGCTACTAACCATTAGCCATCGTATCACGCAAGCTCGTAAATTACGCGTCCCCTTGGCACTTATCACAGGTTCGCATGGCGTGGGCAAGTCCACCTCGTTACGTGAGTACGCCAACACTGAGGGATTGCTTATGTGGGAGGCTCGCCCTGGTTATCAGGCGAAACACGTGCTTTCTGACCTAGCTGAAAAATTGGGGCTGTCTGCCGGCACTGGCTGGCGGATGCAAACGAGCATTGTGGCCGAGTCGCTCGCTGCTGACCCGCGTTGTGTGATTCTCGATGAGGCGCAGCGGCTTGATTACAACGGCTTTGACCTGCTCAAGTATCTGGCCGATAGCAGCGGTAGCACGTTTGTATTGGCGGCGTCACCGTCACTAGAAAAGCGTATTGACCGTTGGCAGGATATCGCTAGTCGCTGCCCTGTGCGGGTGCGTGTTGCGCCTATGTCGGCTGAAGAATTTGTGCGGCTCTATGACGATAGCCAGTTTGCTAAAGACACCTTGGCAGCCATTCACGAGGTGACGGCGGGTGTGCTACGCAAGGCGCAGTGGCTGATTTTGCACATTGATGACGCTATCAACATCAACCTACAAGCTAACCCCAACGCTGACATTAGTCGTGGGCGGGTGCTGCCTGAGCACGTCAAAAGCATTGCCCGTGAGGTGCTTTCGTGACTCGTGAGCGCCGCCCAAGCGGACTGTCTCCCAAGCAGCGGCGATTCGCTACCAGACCGGGGCCAGACGGCAGCGACATCCTCATACCGTTAACGCAAGACGCAGCTACATATATATATGTATGTGACGACAACGGAGAATGGGTGCAACCGCACGCCGCCAAGCTGCTCTACGACGCAATGTGGCTCACTGAGGGAACGATTATTAACGTTGAGAATCTCGCGCCGCCCATGGGCATGATTGGCTACCACCAAGTTGTTGAGGTGCGCTTGATTCTGAGTATTGACCAACCGCGAAAGGGCACGCAGCGACGCACGAAAGGCTTTGGGCAAGTCAAGCGCCTGGTGCTTTTGCAGCCCCTCCCCGAATACGACCTCGACGAAGAACCTATCCGCCTGAAGGAGGCTGTCTCGTGATTCAACTGGCGTACATGACCTATACGTTACTGACCGTTCTCGTTTCTTGTACTGGGGGCGCGTTGTGAAGTGGTTTGTGCTGATTTGCCTCTTTTTTTTGACCGCGTGTTCTGTTTCTACAGACAGTAGGGGCAATAATCCTCCTGGAATGAGCTGTGAGCGTCTGTTTGACCGAAACCTAGCGAACGGCATGCCCTACACGGAGGCATTGGGCAGATACACCCCAGTGCCTGATTGACCGGGGGGACACCATCACCACCGCAGGGCGATGAAAGTGACAGACCCCGAAACGCTTTTACCCGTCAGCTACCGCCAAAACGCCCGCAAACCCCACAAGCAGCGCATGAAGCGCAACAAAGACATCCGCAGCCGCCGCAGGCACAAGCAACAGCAGAAAAAGGAGATGAGATGAGCGACAAACCTGAGAAAATCGCCCACATGCGTGTAAGGCGTACGCACTTTGAAGACTTTGGCAAGGGCTATCCGGGTTGGAATGCCCGGTATGAAATCACCGACGCAATCAGCGGTGCGCAGTGTGAGGTTCGTGGCCCCAACACCAACGGGTGCACGTGGCACGGGGACATCACCGCGATGCCGTGGCCTAACGCGGCGATGGCGTTTGCGTACGCCAGAGTGCATGCGGAGGGGGCGGCATGACCATCACCCCAGGGCTGGACTACCGCCACAAAGAAACTGACCGCCGCTACACCGTCATCGACCGCTGCAAAGTCAAGTGCGGGGATGACTGGGTTGATGGCGTCATCTACGAGCGATATATCCCCATGCGCCACCGAAATAGCGAACTGTACGCCCGTCCTGTGTCTGAGTTTGAAGAGAAGTTTGAGAGGTGGCAGGGGTGACCCGCGATGAGATTGTCCGTGAAGTCGTGGACGCGAGTCTGGCAGTCGTCAAAAACGCCTATGTACACAAGCCCAAGCGCCCAACACAGCAGGAGCGGAGGGTTGTTCTGCCCACAGTCCGCTCCTGGGAACGCTTGGAGCAAGCCGTCGAAACCTATCTCGAGAGTGAGGAGGAGTAATGGCACGCAAGCGCAGCAAACCCGACACCAAACCCGTTAGCGGCATGACCCGCTTGTTGAAGGCGTTGGAAGTAGATAACATCCCCCGTTTCAGGCACCCTCACAGCAAAGAGTTACTCAGTGAAGAGGCATCTCGTGATGCTGTTTATCACGTCTTAAATGATGAAAAGCATCCTGACCGTTACCCGATTATCGCGGCGGCATTGGCAGCTATCGACGGCACCCCAATCATTGGCACCGACCCGCAAACCAACCACGCTATCTACGACCTAACTGGCTTGCAGTCGGGGCATTGTCGCTCGTGCGGTGCAGTCATTTACTGGGGACGCTCACCCAAGGGCAAGGCTATCCCCCTCAACCATCGCGGCATGAGTCATTTTCTCGACTGCCCGCACGCCAACCAACACTCACGTAAAAAAGGCAGCCGTCAAGGGGCTGCCTCCTAAGGAGCAGATCATGGAATTTAGCAAACCACAACACAACTCGTTTGGATTCTACCGCGTGCAGACTACTGACGCTGAGGGTAGGCGTATTAGCGTCAAGGAGCGCGGGGTTCATCGCAACCAGACGCGACTCGATATCATCTCGCAACTGCAAACCGTCACGCTTACGCAAGAAGACGCCGCAGAACTGGCGAAGTTGCTCTATCACTATGCCAACAACGGCACGATTGCAGACTACGACGAGGACTTTGCGTTGATTGATACTAGCGAAGAGTTTGCCGCTTTTATGAAGAAGCTGCGGGCGGCGGCGGAGTCTTTCGCTGGCGAGATGCAGGAAGTAATCGCTGCGCTTGATGAAGAAGATATCTTGGATGACGAGTTGACCGTAGGCGCACAGCCTGAACGGGTGGCGTGGGTGCGTCACAATGACGGCTTCTACGCGGCAGATATGCCCAGTGGTGCGGTGCTGCGAGTGCAGTGGGAAGAAGAAGGCGGCGCTGGGGGATGGGTGGGGCGTTGTGGGTGTGCCTATACAAACCCGCAACACACGGCCATTGACGCCAAAGACCAGATTATGGCGCACTACCTTGACGCCATCGAGCGGGACATCGAGCAACTGAAAGCAAGCCTGCCGTGATTGATTACCCACGCAGTAAGCCACTTTCGCTCAGGTCGATGCGTCGCCGTTTGGGCTGGACGCAGACAGCGATGGGCACGTTTCTGATAATGACGGGGCACTACTACTCTCAGATTGAGGTGGGGTCAAAAACCTACAACGCGAGCATTGGTACGGCTTTGGGGATGAGTCGGATTGTCTTACTGGACGCGCTTTGGGATGTTTTGGAGTATGGGCGGGGGAGTGAAATCCCCGCCCCCATAGCTGGAGATGTTGAGTCGTTAGACATGGCATGGACGGCGGTTTTGACTATTTCTAAGGAAGTGGGGCGATGAGCGAGTCAATTGTCACCGCCCTTGGAATCTTGCGCCTCGAACGAAACCGCACCATTGTGCTGTACGTCGCAGCTAATGGAGTAGTTACCACCCGTGATTTACGCCGTGAATTCTTGGACTATCCAGACATCATCCCGGTCTGCAACCGACTTGCTCGCAATGGCCTGCTCACACGCTCGTATGACGTGTGGATGCTCAATGCCCATGTTTTTTGCGACATCACGTGGCACATTCAGCAGTTTTTCACCCCCACACCCCTCACCCGCCCCAGTGACGACACCTGCATGGCGGCGCAAATCGACATCCTGTGCAACCACGACGCCTGCAATGCCTACCACGTGTTTGCCACCCGCAAAACGCTACGAACGTTTGCCCGTGACACGTTTTTGCCGTTTGTGACTACGAAACGCCTCATTGATTTGTACAAACGGGCAGACATGATACGCAGCGCAGGGGTAGGGGTGGCAGGGGCAACGATTTACGAGCACAACGGCGAACAGATGGCAGACATCGCGGCGTTTGTTGATGAGGTTTTGACATTCAGAAAGGCACATTATGGGACAACACCAGCCACTCAGCAGCTTTGACCGCAAAGATTTAAACCAGATGGCCGGACGTTTGCTGGAATTGCCCAAGGCGCTAGGGCAGGCCAGGGCAGTGCTCACCCGCCACCGGGCAGAAAAACGCGACGTGGAACGTGAAATCAAGAAGCGCCAAACGACCATCAAACGCGAGTTGGCAGATGATGACGAGTATCGGGAACTGCCCAACGCTGCCGAGCGAAATGCCTTCTACGACGAGGTATGCCAGCTTGATGTGAGCTTGGAAAAATCCACCGATCGGCTGCAGCAGTTGCAAGTGGCGATTGACGTAGCACAAAACAATGTCAACACCCTAGAAGACGAACGCAAGGCACTCTATGGTGTGCTGACTGCCTACCACGCGGCAGTCATGCACGAAATGCACCTCGATGAGGCGTTTGCGAAAGCGCAGTTAACGGGGGCGGTGGCATGAGTATGTTTCGCTCACCGTACACACTGACGCAGCGGCGGCAACTCTCGCAACTGGCTGAGCAGCCCAACTTGACCTTGGAAGACTACGAGTATTCCCGCAAGCGCATTTTGAGTGGCGAACGGCTTTTTGAACCCCCTGCACGCACACTCAAACCTGATAATCTACTGCGCTCGAAAAGCACTTACTTCATTTTTGCGGTTCTTAGAAACGAGGGCGCTTGCACAAGTGCACACTTGGCTGAATTGACGGGCTATTCGCTTAACCACATGCGCAACTATCTCCTGCCGAGGTTGCATCGCAACGGCTTGGTTGAGCTAAACGAGGGGCGTTGGAGCCTTGCTGAGCAGGAGGGGCAATGACTGTCGAAGCCTTCTACCGCTTTATAGACAATCAGTGGCAGGCAGGGATTGCCGTTGATTGTGTAGTGGTCGTTAGTCGCTGGTGTACCAGCCTAAACGGTGCGAAACGTGAGGCTAAAGAGTTGCTTGAAGAGTTCAAAGAGGTAGTTGAAGACGCTGAAATTGAGGAGGCTACATGACGCCTGAACAAATCGTTCACCCCGGTAGCCTTGTCGCTCCGCGTTTTGAGCAGGATTGGACGAAATACGCGGCGTGGATGTTGCAAACGTATCCACAGATTTACCGTGAGTATCGCCGTTTGCTCGATGAACGCTTGCGGCATCACCCCAAGGAGGTTGTCGGCAGCCGCATGGTTTTTGAGGTGTTGCGTTGGAATACCAGCGCCAACGCCCCTGGCGACATCTTCAAACTCAACAACAACATCATGCCGCTGCTGAGTCGCTTGTACATCTTTGAGCGTCCGCAGTATGCCGAGAATTTCAAGCTGAGAAAGTCTTGCTATGACACCTGGCAGGACTACCCCGAGATTGTGGAGGCGTTCAACGATGCCAGACGATAACAGCCCCGTTGTAGACGACTCTTTGCAGGCGCTCAGGCGCATCAACCCCGAACTGGCAAACATCCTTGACCAGATTCGCCCGCATGTTCGCAGTGATGAGTTTATTGAAAAGCGTGAAAAGCAACGCGCCATTGTGTCGCGTCATGCACGTGCTGAGGCGGGTAAAACCGCCTTCTTAAACCACTTGCCTGACAAATTCAAACGGATGGCTCAAACCCCGCTACAACCCCGCCCTGGCAACAAGGAGGCGTTAGCGGCTGCTGAGCAGCTCAAACTTGGGCAAAACCTCTATTTGTGGGGTTCACGGGGGACGGGAAAAACGCATTTAGCCCTAAAAACCGCCCTGCGGATGATTATCGAGGAGGGGCTTACTGCCAAGTTCTATCCGTGGGAAACCTACCTCAGTGATGTGATGGCTGCCTACAAGTCCAACGAGCACCCTGAGAGCCTTGTGCGGCATGAGATTTTGATACTTGACGACATCGACAAGCGTGTGGGGACGTCTAATTTTGCCAGTGAGCAGCTTTGGAACGTGTTACAGCGACTTAATTACGACGAAACCAAGACGACCATCATCACCGCCAACCGCAGCGCAGCGGCAACCGCGACACTGTTTTATGGCGGCGACAAAGACAATCAAGCGGCAATGGCTAGCAGACTTGCCTACATGATGCAGAACGTGCATGTGGGCGGGAAGGATGGCAGGGCAGAATGATCTATTCCGGACTAGGGACGCTCACCTTGGTGAATTTTGACTTTGATGACGAAGTGTTCGCTAATTTTGAAGAGTTGGTTGTGCCTGAGCGACACTACGAAGCCGAACCTGAGGATGAGGACGATTGCGAGCTGGAGTATTGGGGGGAGTCTTGGGACGAACACTGGCGACTACGCCTATCCAATTTTATGGCAGGGTTGACCTTGGCTCGCGTCGACGCCATTGAACTTGCTGAGCTACTCCTTGAGAACTATGAGGGCGAGCCGTTAAATGAAATTGCCTACCGGCTCGAGCGTGCCAGAAAGCAGGCAGTATGAATCTTGATGACCTCCGCAAGGCGTACCAAAACGCCATCAACGCTGGCGGCAGGCTACAAGGCGAGCCTAACCAAGGCACGTTAGAACTGGGTAAGCGTTACTACGAAGGGCTGCACCGCACTCACTTGGGCGTACTGCTGGCACTTGATATTCGCTGCATGCGTGGCGACAACCCTGCTGAGCTTGGCGGCTGGATCAACAACCTTGAAGGAGCTGCCCTGCGCCGCAAGTGTCGCTATGCCGCCTACTGGATTCGCTACCACACCCACTACCAAGAAGGAGATGAGAATGTCGAAGTTGAGTGAGATGTTAACCCCCACCACGCCTGCCGAGCGGCAGCTCATCAGATACCGCAGTGACTATGTTTGTAGGGCGCTCTACCGCGTGTTTAACGGCATGAAGAGCTGGCAAACGATGAGCACCCATGACCGCTACGACGGCAGCACGGTAGAAAACCCCAAGGGGAGCGTTCCCAAGGGTGGCAAGTACCTACACATTGCAATTGATGCTGAAGCCAGCTTGGGCATTGAAAAGCACGCCGTGATTATCTGGCAAAGCGACCTCAAACGCGCCTTCAAGGAGATGCGTGAAGACGAAGCGGACGAATGGCAAGCGATGTTATTCCGGGACATCTGGCAAGCCATCTGGTATGTGCAGCGCCGTGAAGGCTGCCTGAAACGCGCCCCGGCAACCAATGAAGCACTTGCGGCGGCTTGTTACAAAGTCGCAAAATTAGCTCAACTTGACAAGCGGTCGATTTGAGGCAACAATAAGCGGTATAGCGCGATGACTAACGGGTATTCTCGCAACACTGACAAGGGGCTTTTGCCCCTTTTTTTATTGCCATCTCGTTAAGTAGAGTGGCATATGAAAACTTTTACCTTGTTTGTGTTGTTGTCTTTGTCCGTTGCGCTTGCCCAAAACTTTGTCGAGGTGGGTAAAACCTACATGGCTGTTGGAGACATGGTTGTTAACTCTGCCTTGGAGCGTGCAGACGGCATGCTGTTAGTGGCAGAAGTTGACGGCAAGTGGATAAAAGCCGATGTAGACGGTGTTGAGATGTGGTTCAATACTGACCACTTTATGGTGATGCGTGATGTGTCGGGTATTATTACTCTACAGAGTTGCATGCAAGAGTTAGCCACATGGGCAGAGGTTTACTTTATCGACAATGGCACTTACGCTGACATCGAAGTGATGGCTGAAGACTATGAATTGCCCACTGCATGTGAAGGTGCCACGCTGAACACCGTAGAAGCGAACGAGACAACTTATCACTTCACTGGCTACAACGATGATGCGGGGTATCAGGTGACGCGAGAGAATGGCTTATCTGAGTGGTGAAGGCTAGACGATAAAAAAAGAGGGGGCAAAGCGCCCCCTTTTCTTATTCTTGCGACCTCAGGTTATTTACGAAACCGCAACTCGTTGATTCGATCGTTTAAGTCTTTGACCTGCTTGTCACGCACCCGCAGCGATTCTCGCATGGCGGCAAGGTTACGGTCGAAATGCCGTAAGGTTGTCAGGGTTAGCACGAGCGCCACTAAACTGAACCCCAAAGCGGTCAACGCGATGGCTAACATCAATCACCTGCACTTTCTAGGAGTTCTAAGAGTTTGGGTGTGGGTACATCTGACAAGTCCCGCTGCGCCAGTTCTGCTAACAAGCGGTTACGAAGATTGGTAGGTACGGGTGCATCATAGCTGAGTTGACCTTGTTGCACATCTGTGAGGATGTCGGCAGCCCAACGGCGGAAGGCTTTGGCGGCAGAGGTGCGAGCAAACATAGCCAGCAGGTTAGCGCCTGACTGGTAGTAGATGCGGGTTGATCGTGGGGGCATCCCTTTGCGGTTTTCGGGCGTAACGCCAAAGTGGCGTAGGGTCGTTTTGCTGTCCAGGTCGTACCAGCTCCAGTGTTTACCCTCTTCCAATTCCGTGTGGTGCTCACGGTGCAGCTTGGCAACTTGGTCAGAGCCACGGACATAACCAAGTGCTGTGCCGATGTCTTTAGCGGTCAACGCTTTTCCGTAGGGTGTATGGATGATGTCTAAAACGGTATCTTGAAACTTCGCAAGGTCACTCATGCTGACTCCTCAAAAAGTTGGCAAAGGCGGGTGCTAGCGTCCTGCATTGCCATGAGATAGACGGCTTGCAAGTGTCCGTACACCTCGACATCGAGGTCGGCGGCTTGCATGTATGCCTCAATGCGGTTGTGCATAATCGCATCCAAGGGTGCTAAGCTAAGCTCCGGCGTTAATTTCGCCGCGTCCTGAAGTGCGTTGAGATGTTTCAATGTAAATCGTCCTTTCAGATTGCCTGTCCAAGGCTGAATTAGGGCGTAAGGCGTTGGGTGCTAGTGACACCCTTCGCCTTTTTTTTGTGGGGCGGATCTTAGTACGGGACAAAAAGCAAAGGAAAGGCTTCCTAGGCGAGAATAGGTTTGTG
>CAZKAZ010000096.1:0-11660 GCA_964550765.1 uncultured bacterium
TCCTACGCGCTCTGCGCGAATTGATTCCTTCAGGAATCAATTGGAATGGGTATTAAACGTGTTGATGTTTACGTGTGTTTACCGTGCCAGCGAAGCCACAGCACGCTAGCCAAACAGCCCACCGCACTGCCAAGTAGTAACGTCGGAATGACGGTGACCGACAGACGCGCCACCAACACTCCAAACAGCCACGACAAAAAGATGCCGCCTATTGTCGCGGAGACCATCACCGTGGCCATCATGGCGGCGGCTCTGGTGGGAAAACAACTGCGCAACCACAGCAGACCGGTAGGAAAGACAGGTGCACTGCCCAAGCCAACAAGCGCGTAGCCAAAAGGGGCAATGTGTGGATTAAAACAAAGCCCAAAGCCGACAATCATGATGCTGCTAGAAACTAAGAGTAATTGGGGTGGCTCGAGCCACTTGCTCACGGGTGCCGCTAAAAATCGCCCCAGGGTGAGCATCGCCCAATAAATCGAGGTAAACGACGCCGCCCGCGCTGCTCCAAACGTAGGCGTTAAGTGCACGCTGAGCCAGTTTCCCACGCCCACTTCAATACCGACATAACAAAAATAGAGCACGATAAACGCGCTAACCGCCCACAGTAAGGATGCTGCGTGAGCGCGACTCGTGGTGGCTTCGGGTTGTAGTACGGGAGGTGGCTCGAGCCTAACAAGCAACAACAGCAAAAACGCCACCGCCATACCTACAATGCCGTAAGGCAGTGCCAAACCAATCCCAAACGACACGGTGACCAACAGCGGCCCAGTAATCGCCCCTACGCCGTACGCGGCATGAATGAGGTTTAAGGGCGTGGCACTAGCAAATACATGACTAAACAAGGCATTGATGGCAATATCGAGCGCCCCACCACCCCAGCCAGCTAGCAGCGCGGCAGCAAGCAACCAACCGTACACAGGCCGTATGGCAATGCCCAGTGCGCCCAGTGACCAACTGACGAAGGCAATCACTAAAAGCTGCTTGTAGCCCAAACGGGGTAACACCATCCCGCCAAAAATGATGGCTAGCAGTGCTCCAATGCCGTTCATAGCCACGAGCATCCCAAAAGGTTCAGTGCCCATGCCATAGTGGTCAACAAACAGCGCAAACGCTGGCCCAAACAGTGAACGGTACACGCCGAGCAGAAGGAAACTGACAAACCCCAACGCCAAGGTCAGGTGGTTATTGGCAGATAAGGTTGTCCACTGGACATGTTGCACGGTGTCTCCTGAGTGTTTGGTGTCAAAGTGTTTAGTACCAAGTGTTTAGTACCAAGTGTTTCGTCTAGTTGTTTAGCTGACTAAGTCCTAGCTGTAGCTGACTAAGTCAATGAAGGCCTTCGAGCGACGCCTACAGTTGCTTACCGTGATGTGTTCAGTAACGGTTGCGGTGATGCTGATAGGGTCAGTGATTACAGGGTTGATGATTACGGGGTTGATGATTACAGGGTTGATGATTACGGGGTTGATGACGCCAAGGTTACATGGCTGTAATGTTTGGTTTGACGGCGAAAACGCAAAACCAGTAACACGCTAGCGAGTATCAATCCCATTACCAAACCGAGCCACAAGCCTGCTCCGCCCATATCAAGCACGAAAGTGAAGACGACGGCGCTCGAGATACCCACTGCCCAATACGACAACAGGGCAATGAGCATGGTGGCTCTGGTGTCTTTGATGCCGCGCAGTGCCCCTGAAGCACTCACTTGTAAACCATCAAAAATCTGAAACATGGCCGCAAACCCCAAAAACCGCGCTGTGATGGGAATGAGGGCACTGTTAGCAGGGTCATCTAAGTTGAGGTAAAAGTTGATGATGACTTCAGGAAACTGCCAAAAACAAAACGCGCACATGCTCATAAACAGCACGCTCAAGCCCATGCCCACGTAACCCGCACGCCTCGAGTCAAGGGGTCTACCTGCACCCCAATTTTGGCCAACGCGCACTGCCGTAGCCGTCGATAACCCCAAGGGCACCATAAACACCACGCTGGTACTTTGCAAAGCAATCGAGTGCGCCGCCAATTCCTGCGTGCCCACGACACCCATCAAGATGGTGGACATCGAAAACATCCCTGCTTCTGCACCCAAAGCTGCCCCAATCGGCAAGCCCACTTTGAGCATTTCCCCCATGAGCGCCCAGTCAAAACGCCGAAAACCACTAAAAATCTGATAGCGCGCAAAGTGCCGTTGTACGTACCACGCGGTCATCAAAAACATCATCAAATGCACAAACGACGTCGCCCAACCCGTGCCAATCACACCCAGTTGAGGAAAGCCGAAGTTGCCAAACATCAAGGTGTAATTACTAGGAATGTTGAGCAGCACGCCGAGAATAGTGATGATGGTAACGGGTAAAGGTCGCGACAAACCTTCTAACATCGCCCGCAACACCACCAACCACAAAATCGGCAATATCCCCCACGACAGCGCCGCCAAATAGCCAGCGGCCAGCCTGACGACTTCGGGGTCTTGTCCCATGCGCGCTAAAAAAAGTTGGCTGTTTTGCAAGATGAACCAAATAGGCACATACATAAACACCGCGAGCAGCATGCCCTGCCGGGTGGCACGTCCGATCATGGCGTCATCACCTGCGCCATACGCTTGAGAGACTTGGGGGCTTACGGATAAGAGAATCCCGAGCGACAGCAAAAACACAATCATGAAGATGCTGCCGCCTAGGGCAATACCAGCGAGCGACGTGCCCCCTAAGCGCCCGGCCATGACAGTATCTACAAAGTTCATGGCATTTTGGGCTACTTGGGCGATGATAATGGGCAGTGCCAGACGCAACATGGTGCGCACTTCTTTGAAAGCTCGAGCACGTTGCTTTTGTTGGCTTGCTGCGGATGCAGATTGACGTACGGTTTCCTTCGCTCGCATAGCCTGTTAGTTTACTCTAAGAACACCAGCTTTATGTCAGTCGCAGCTTGCCAACGATGTCTGTGTTGGTTTCCTGACTGATGCTTGCACGGCTGCGTGACTGTTGTGTGGTTGTGTTGCGTGGGTGGTTGATAGGGATGTTTGACGGGTCGTTATCGGCATAAGTACGCCATACAACGACGTTTTTGTCATCAAGACAAATCATGTGGCTGATAAACCCATGACAAATAAGTGACATGGTTGTACACTGTTAGGCGTCAACGTTTACGCACAAAAACGCCAACGGCAAACAACCACCTGTAACCCGCAAGGGTGACGCGTGTTTTACGTACATATGTTCGTGCGTCGCTCGCTATAGCTATCGCAGGTGTGTGGTGGTGCGTAAAAGCTATGTTGCTAAGGAGTGAACATGAAACGTTTTTGGTTGGTTACTTTATTTTTAGTGTTGGGTGTAGCGTTTGCCCAAGAGTGCGAACGCGGCACATTGGATGCGCGTTTTTGTGATACCGACGGGGATTTATTGGCCGATGTGCCTACCGATGAAAGTGAACTGGTCGACCCAGACACCATCATCTTTGCTTACACGCCCGTTGAAGACCCGGCTGTCTATGCTGAAGTGTGGGCGGACTTTTTGGATCACATGGCTGAAGTGACCGGTAAAGACGTGCGCTTTTTCCCCATTGATTCTAATGCTGCGCAACTTGAAGCCATGCGTGCCGGCCGTTTGCACGTGTCTGGGTTTAATACCGGCAGTGTACCCTTTGCCGTGAACGTGGCTGGTTTCCGTCCTTTTGCCATGATGGCGGCTGACGATGGTTCGTTTGGTTACGAAATGGAAATCATCGTGCCACCCGGTAGCGACATCAGCTCGCCTGCAGACTTGCCCGGCAAGCAACTGGCGTTCACCTCAGAAACATCCAACTCGGGTTTCAAAGCACCGAGTGCCATTTTATCAGCAGAATTTGACTTAACCCCCGGCGAAAGTTTTGATACGGCGTTCTCGGGTAGTCACGAAAATTCCATCCTCGGGGTGGTCAATGGTGATTATCAAGCTGCTTCAATTGCCAACTCGGTACTGTCACGGATGATTGCCCGCGACGTCATCACAGAAGAGGATTTTGTGTCGGTCTACACCTCACAAACCTTCCCGACCACGGCGTATGGTTACGTCTATAACCTCGAGCCAGAACTGGCTGCTGCCATCCAAGAAGCCTTTTTCACCTACGACTGGGAAGGCTCGGCGTTGCAAGAAGAATTTAGCGAAAGCGGCGAAGCCCAGTTCATTGAAATTGACTATGACACCTACTGGTCAGTAATTCGCACCATCGACGAAGTGAATGGTGTCAACTACACCGCACCGTAATTTATCTCACAATTGAATGACAGTTAAGGAGGACGCAAAGCCCGGTCAACTGACTGGGTTTTGCCTATTGTTATGCTCGAGCTACACACCTTAGAAAAACGCTACCCAACGGGCGACATGGCACTCAAAAGCATCGACTTGTCTGTTCCTAAGGGTCAGGTCATGGCGCTAATTGGGCCTTCGGGGGCAGGCAAAAGCACCCTCATTCGCTGCGTCAACCGCTTAGTAGAACCCACCCGTGGACAAATTTTACTCAACGGCAGTGACGTGACGGCGCTTAAACCTGCTGCCCTGCGACGCATGCGCCGCAACATGGGGATGATTTTTCAAGAATACGCCCTCATCGAGCGGCTCAGCGTGATGGAAAATGTTTTGTCGGGGCGCTTGGGGTATGTGGGTTTTTGGCGCAGTACCTTGCGCCGTTATCCACAGCGGGATATTGCTAGGGCGTTTGATTTGCTCGAGCGGGTCGGTTTGCAAGATTTCGTTGACAAACGTGCCGATGCGTTATCGGGTGGTCAGCGGCAGCGGGTAGGTATCGCCCGGGCGCTCATGCAAGACCCCGATATTTTGCTGGTTGATGAACCTACTGCTAGCTTGGACCCCAAAACTTCACGGCAAATCATGCGCCTCATCACCGAATTGGCTGCTGAAAGTGGCATCGCCGCCATCATCAACATTCACGATGTGGCGTTAGCGACGACCTTTGCTGAACGCATTGTCGGCTTGCGCTTCGGTGAAATCGTCTACGACGGCGATGCCAAAGGACTCAGTCACGATGTGCTTACTACCATTTACGGTGAAGAAGACTGGACGACCACCCTCAAAGATACAGGCAAAAACATAGATACAGCCGAACAACCCGCTGATTCTCAAACGGTGCGAGCTGGGAGCGTGGCATGAGCAGCAAACCCATCAACTCGGTAGTGCGTCACTGGTCACCGCCGCCGTTAATTGCTAACGTGTGGGTGCGCTATTTGGTGATAGCGGCTGTCTTCGGGTATTTGGTGTTGGCACTCAGCAGTATCGAAGTTGACCCCGAGCGCATCGCCGAAGGCTGGACGCGCACCTCGCGGTTATTAGCCGATTTTTTTAGGCCTGACTTTCGCAGCCGTTGGGGTGATATTCGCACTGGAATGTTAGAAAGCCTCACCATGACCGTGGTAGCAACGGCAGCGGGGTTGCTGCTATCACTGCCGCTCAGTTTAGGGGCGGCTAGTAATTTAGCCCCTCGAGCCATCTACTTACTGTGCCGCAGCGTTGTTATCCTCACCCGCACCTTTCCCGAAGTGGTTATTGCCCTGCTGTTTGTGGTGATGGTGGGCTTTGGCCCTCTAGCAGGGGTCATTACCCTCAGTTTGGCGAGCGCGGGTTTTATTGCTAAGCTCCTCGCCGAAGACATTGAAGACGTAAGCGCCAGCCAACTTGAAGCCATGCGAGCCACTGGCGCGTCTTGGGCACAAATTATTATCTATGCGGTCGTGCCGCAAGTGTTACCGCGTTTTTTGGGGTTGGCAGCTTATCGTTTGGATATTAACTTCCGTGAGTCGGCCATTTTGGGTATTGTCGGCGCGGGTGGCATTGGGGCAGTACTGCGCACGTCCATTCGGCGCTATGACTTTAATACCACCGGGGCGATTTTGGCGTTAATTATCGGCATTGTGCTGGTACTCGAGCTACTCTCGAGCCGCATTCGGGCGTGGGTGCAATAATGCCCGTGCTTCACAAAAAAGACGGCCTCACTTGGCAACTCCGCAGTCCAAAAGAACGCATGCTTCATGCCCTGGCGTGGTTGGCGACCTTGGCGCTCATTGCGGTGTGTTGGCAGTTTATCTCGGCACAAACGTTTTGGATTTTCGTCCAAGACGCCCCCGAACAAGCTAATGACCTCCTGGGGCGCATGTTCCCGCCGCGTTGGTCGTACATCAATGAACTGTGGTTGCCGCTGTGGGACACGCTCACCATTGCCACCCTCGGCACGCTACTGGCGATTATTTTGGCAACACCCGTGGCGTTTTTGGCTGCCCGTAACACCAGCCCCCATGCCATCTTTCGGGGGTTGTCGCTGCTGGTGATTGTCTCGAGCCGCTCCGTACATTCGCTCATCTGGTCGCTGCTGCTCGTGTTTTTACTTGGCCCAGGGGTGTTTGCAGGCGTCATCGCCATTGGCCTTCGTTCCATCGGGTTCATTGCCAAACTGCTCTACGAAGCCATCGAAGAAATTGACCCCCGCCAAGTGGAAGCCATTCGGGCGACGGGCGCCAGTGGGATGCAGGTGCTCACCTACGGGGTGATGCCGCAGATTTTGCCGACGTTTGCTGGTGTGGTGGTGTTTCGGTGGGACATCAACATCCGCGAGTCGACCATTGTGGGGCTTGTGGGTGCAGGGGGCATTGGTTTGGCGCTTGATTCGTCGATTAGTTCGCTCAGTTGGTCGCAAGCGAGTGTCATTTTTGCTTGCATTTTTGCTTTGGTGCTGCTGAGTGAATGGGTGTCTGCGCGGGTGCGGCGGGCGATTATTTGATTTGTGGTTGATGGTGCAGGGGGTGGCTCGAGCCACCTGACGACTGCCGTTACAAGCGTCATCTCTACCGTCTTTTTGGCAAAATTGGCTTTTTGACAGGATCGTAAGGCGCATTCAACGTCAGTATCTCGACACTTGATTTGGTATCACAAGAGTCACATCGCAGACCTGTGTGATGTGTTGACGCTGATAGATGGTGTGGCTGGTTGAGATGTTGCACCATCATCATACGTTTTGATGTTTGTTCAGTGCTGCATTGAAGTGGTGACCATTACACCATCGCGGCGGATTTTGCCATCACCTCCGCAAAAGGCAGGGCAGGGCAAATGTGATAAAAAAAAGCATGACCCTTGCAGAACTTGAAGCCAAAACCAAAACCTCCCCCAAACCTGCTGGCTTAGAACAAACCGCTGCCAACCTCGTCTTTGGCGAAGGCGATTCCAACGCCAACGTGGTGTTTATTGGCGAAGCCCCCGGCGAACAAGAAGACGAAACCGGGCGTCCGTTTGTGGGTCGGGCGGGGCAACTTTTTGACCAGATTTTAGATAGTGTCAACATTCACCGCGATGATGTGTACATCACCAACATCGTTAAATACCGCCCACCCGGTAACCGCAACCCCACCCCCGAAGAAATCAAAGCCAGCGAACCGCTCCTGATGGAACAACTGCAACTGCTGCGTCCGCAGATTGTCGCCACACTCGGAAACGTGCCGACGCAATACTTTTTAAGTACCAAAGAGGGCATCACCAAAACGAGTGGCAACTGGTATGACTGGCACGGTATCAAGCTCATGCCGCTGTTTCACCCTGCCTACTTGCTACGCAACCCCAGCCGCAAAAAAGGCAGCCCCAAGTGGCTCATGTGGCAAGACATGCAAGAACTCAAACGCGCCATGGACGAACTAGGCGACAAGCCCAGCACCTTTAGCATCGATACCACCCAACAAAACAGCCTTTTTTGATCACTTGGGCATACACGTGATGCGTGGGTTGATATTCACATGTTGATATTTGGCACATGTGATGACTCGGTTATGATGAGTCGGTGAACGGATTAACCGTATTATCGTCAAAGTGTTGACACAAGAAAGCGTCCAGCACGCGCTAGGCTGGGTTATGGCTAAGATAACCGTATTTGTAGGAAGTATTCGTGATGGGCGCGCAGGGCGCAAAGTAGCTGATTGGGTGGCGCGTGGTTTGCAAGAACGGCAGCACGACGTGTTTCTTATTGATCCCCTCGAGCACGACGACCTGCTCCTGCTCGACCACATGTATAAATCCGTCGACAACCCCTCGGAAGACTTTCAAGCCCTGCAGCGCACAGTTGAAGAAAGTGATGGTTATGTGGCGGTCACGCCAGAATACAACCACAGTTTTTCGGGTACGATCAAAAATGCACTTGATGTGTTTTTGGAAGAGTACACGTTTAAGTGTTTTGGTATCGTTACTTACAGCGCTAGCAGTTTTGGCGGTATTCGCGCTGCTGACGCTTTGCGCGGTGTCACTGCTGAATTGGGTGCACCCGCCATTCCTACCAGTTTGTCGGTCAGTAAAGCAGGCAGTGTCTTTGACGATGAGGGTGAGTTGCTCGAACCAGCCTACAACAAACGTTTGGCGAAGTTTTTAGATGAGCTCGAGTGGTTTGTTGATGCCCTTGCCGCCAAGCGTCAACAGGGCACACCGTACTGAATTGGCTGACCAAATACGCTTACCAGCGTAGACACCCTTGAGACATGTTGGTTGTGGCCAGCGTGTTTTTTTGTGCTGCACCACAGGGCTAGATCGTGTGTGTGGCTTCTCATAAAAGACGTCTTTTCTCATGAGAAGTGACCGAAAGAATAGGGTGATGGTCGGCGTGCCCTGGGTTGCTCATTGCCTCTGGCGCTGTGATGACGTAGGTGTGTTTTAGGCTTGCCAGATGCAGTTAAGTAGCTACGTGTTTGCTTGAGGAAGGACGCTTGTAGCGTTTTGAAGCGGTAGGCTGCTTACCATGAATCCGCAAGCACGAGAAGTAATCTCATTGAATTTTACTATGAATTTAAGATGAAGGTGAATTTTCACACAAATTCTCATAAAGTGCTAATTTGATTAACGGCTTGTAACGAGCCAAAAGCGGTTTTGCGAGTGTCGTGTGTTGCGCCTGTTATTAGGGGTGTCGTGTTTGCTAATCACTGTCGGATGTCATAATTGTTAGTTTTTTTTAATGTGGAGGTAAGTCGTGGGATATCGGGTAGAGCAAACACCATTGTGGCAGCAGGCGTGGAAACAAGTCACCCAACCTTGGCAGCGGCGGCGTGGCCAAGAACAGGTGCTGGTGTCGTGGCAGGCCTTGCAAAAAAATCACCGATCGTTGCGCTGGTTGGTGATTGTTGCTGCTGTAGGCTTGCTCGTAACGACCAACGCCTATGTGGTGCTCGAGAGTGTGCGCACCCGCCGTCAGGCGCTCGAGGCAGCCGCTGTTGCTGCTGATAACATGGTGACCATCATCGATGAAACGACCCAGCGGGTGGTGCAAACCAGTGAACTGATGTTGGCGGTACTATCGCAGCAACTCGTACTCGAAGAAGACTTTACGGCAGTTGGCAACCCCCAAGTGCACCTGCTGTTGCGACAGAACCGCTTTGTGACGCCCTTTGCCCAAAATATCTTGTTACTCGATAGTGAAGGCTTTTGGGTCAATGGTGCAGTGGCTGAAGTCACGGGCGAACCCATGTCTTTTGCTGATCGCGATTATTTCCGGGTACACCGCGATGGCATGTTGGTGGAAGAAGGGGCAGACCGCGATGCCCTCTATGTGACCGAACCGATTGCGGCTCGAGTGGGTGACTTTTGGTTTTTGGGCTTAAGCCGTGCCATTTATCAAGATGACACCCTGCTAGGTGTGCTGGTGAGCATCGTGACGTCTGAAGGCATTGCTGGTTTTTATGAACCCCTCACCGAAGCCTGGGAAGGCGAAGTGAGTTTGTTGCATACTTCGGGGCAGTTGTTTATTCAGCAACCCCTTGGTAATGACAATGTCGGTAGTGACAACGTTGGTAATGACAACGTTGGTAATGACAACGTTGGTAGTGACAATGTTGATAGCGATAATGTGATTGGTCGTGACCTCGGCGCAGCCTTTGGGCGTGGCCTCAATCAGGCGTTGGTGAGTAGCGAACCACTCTATGACCGCCCGGCGGTGTGGCGTTATGACTATATGGAAAACTACCCCTTCATTGTCTCGGCGACGTTGCCAATAGACACCGCGTTAGCAGCGTGGCGTGAGCGCACCGAAGGCCGGGTGCTGTCGGCACTGTTGCGCAGTGTGTTCATTGCGTTGGTGGCGTGGGGGATGTGGCGCTACTTGCTCACCAGTCAACGCAACCGCGACACCCTTGCCCGTATGCAAGGCGCTATTGACACCACGCAAGCCCTGCAGCGCATGTTGCTGCCGAGTGAAGGTGACTTGAAAGCCGTTGCTGAACTTGACATTGCCGGTTTTATGGAAGCTGCTGAAGAAGTTGGCGGTGACTACTACGATGTGCTAGCTCACGAAAATGGCGTGCGTATTGGCATGGGAGATGTTACTGGGCACGGTCTTGAGAGTGGCATTATCATGCTGATGACACAAACAGCCGTGCGCACTTTGCTCGAGAGTGGCATCCATGACCCGAAAATCCACCTTGATGTGGTGAACCGCACCTTGTATCACAACATTCGCCGCATGCAAGCCGATCGCAGTTTGACCCTGTCTTTAGTCGACTATGACCAAGGTGATGTATGTATTAGTGGCCAACACGAAAGCGTCTTGCTCATGCGTGCTAATGGTGACGCTGAATACATCGATACGATGGACTTAGGGTTCATGCTCGGTTTAGAACTTGACATCAAGCCTTTTGTGAATGAGAAAAAGGTGCACCTCGAGCTAGGCGACGGCATCGTCCTTTACACCGACGGTATCACCGAAGCAGAAAACCCCGACGGCAACCTCTACGGCTTGCAGCGCTTGCGCGACATCGCCCAAAAAATGTGGTCACAACCTGCCCGTAACGTCCAACAGGCCATCGTCGAAGATGTCAAAAAACACCTGGCTGGCACGGCAAGTGACGACGACATCACCTTATTAGTTCTCAAACGTCAAGCAGTGTGACCGATACCCTGAACCTCACTAACCCGTAAATTCTAACGGACTTCTAACGGACAATGTGACGCACGTTGCTCTATGCTGTAAAGGTAAAGCATCGTGCGTTGCGTTTTTTTTGGTTAAACCCCAAAGCGTCTAGATAATGCCGTATTGGTGATTGTTTAGATGCAAGATGAGGAGTGATGTCTATGCGTTTGCGAAATTTACTTTATATATTGTTGGTGGTGGGGTTAGTAGCTTGCTCGAGCAGCGACAGTCCCCCGAGTGTTCCTACTGTTACCCTTACCGCTTCCCCTGAAAGCATTACCCTTGGGCAGAGTAGCCAACTGAGTTGGACGGTATCGGGCGAGGATGTGACGTTATCACTCGAGCCACCCGTTGACTCAACTAGCGGCAGCGAACTCGTTAGTCCCTTAACTGTTTCACCCACCGAAACCACTACCTACACCTTGACAGCGACCAACAGCGCAGGCAGCGACAGCGACAGCGTGACCATTACTGTTTCTGACGTGACTGACCCCGACCCAACTGCTAGTATTACTGCGTTCACAGCGCAGGTTGATGGTACAGATGCCACGTTTACTTGGACACTCGCCGACGCTGCTGGGGTGGGTTGTACGCTCGACGTGGGTGATGGCAGTGCGCCACTAACCTTTGAAGATTGCTCGAGCACGACGACCTACACCCACAGCTACGCCCAGGCAGGCACATTCACCGCGACGCTGACACTGGCTGCGGGCGCGACACAGACGACGTCTGTCATCATC
>CAZKAZ010000097.1:0-11369 GCA_964550765.1 uncultured bacterium
TATCTACGGCTTAGTGCCGACCCTGACTGCCCTCATCAACATCTGCCGCGACAAGTCGCAAACCGAAGGTGATGACTGGCAACGCGTCGCAGACACCCTCGAGCAACTCCAGGAGAGCCTATGACCGACACGAACGAAACCCCCAGAATCTACATCGCCTGCCTCGCTGCCTACAACAACGGCAAACTGCACGGTGAATGGATAGACGCCAATCAAGACGCGGACGACATCTACACCGAAATCAACGCCATGCTCGCTGAGTCACCCGAACCCGACGCGGAAGAGTTCGCCATCCACGACTATGAGTACTTTCACGGCATCTCCATCCACGAATATGCGTCCATCCCACGGGTAGCGGAGGTTGCCGAGCTAATCACCCAATACGGCGAAGCGTTTGCCTTGTGGCTTGCTTACATCGGGGGTGTAGACGAGCTTGATGACGACACCGCTGAGACATTTGAAGATGCTTATTACAGCCTCTACGACGAGGTTGAAGAATTCGCTCAGGAACGCTACCAGTTCGTCACGATCCCCCAAGAACTCAAAGCACACGTCAATTGGTCATCGGTTGCCCGTGACTTGTTTTGCGGAAATTGGTTTGCCATTCGTGGTCGTGAAGGAGTGCATGTCTACAGCAATACCTAGACCGACACCACAAAAGAAAGAGGCTGCGCCCTAACGCAGCCCACATATCCCGTTCTTGTCCAAAAGGGAGTAAGGAGATTATAGCACGTGAAAACAGGTAATTGCACTTATCGCAGCAACACCACAACCAGCGAAAGTACAGCCGATGCTCGACGTTGAAATCTACGGTGACCGCTACGACGAATGGCTCGAGCTACGCGCATCACCCGAATACCAAGCACCCGACAAGCCACGAAACCGTGTAGCACAGCAAGCTGTGCAGGGGAGAAGGACAAAGAAAGGAGGTGACTCATGTATCCGTTCTTCTACCGTCAGCTTGCCCCACTCAACAATCCCAAACGTAAGCGGATGGCTCGAGCACTAACCTGGTTCACCCGCACCATCATCTTCATCATCTACGTCCTGTCCCTACTCATCGTCATCGGGCAACGAACCAACGACACCACGCAAGTAAGACAAGTAGCTAAGCATCCCAGATGCCAGGAGCTAGTAGCACAGCAAGCTGTGCAGGTTGACACACCAGAAAGGAGGTGAACACCATCAACCGCTCAACTAGCAAAAAGAAAACGCCCCCGTGCGACTCAAACACAGGGGGCAAACATCCTCGAAAGGATGCAAGGGATATGAACAATATAGCACAGACTTACCGACAATTGGTAGCCACGTTACGCCTCAAACCCGAGTCACAACAGGTTGACGTTCTCGCTGCTGAACTGGCCGCTGCACTTGCTATCAAGAAGCGCCGCATCGTCGACATCGTGGTGCAAGGACAACGTAACCATCACCAAAACGCCGCTGACATTCTCAAATCCTACGGCGTCGATGTGCGCTTCATCTACCGCACCATCAACACCCATAACCCCATTCACAGCGCCTGGGTCGTCTTATGCCAAAGCAACCCACAAACCCCTCAATTTACGGGCGCAACCGTCCGCGAAAGGCAGGTACTCGCATGAACCACTTCGACAACTGCACCAGCTTCGACCAACTCCGCGAGTCCTATCACCAACTCTGTCTCCACCATCACCCCGATAGAGGCGGCAACCCCGACATCATGCAAGCCATCAACGCCGACTATCACGCTACTGCCGAGCACCTAGCATCCCCCGACGGTTGGAACAAAGCCGCCCATCACGGCAAAGACTGGACGGAAAACCGCGAGCGTTTCCACAAAGACATCTCCGAAACCCTGCGCCTCAAACTGTTTAGCTTGCTCGCCATTGCCAACCTTACCGTCACCATTAGCGGCTACTGGCTCTGGTTAGACCATCCCGACGCTGACAACCCCTTCCTCACCGACAGACTCAAAGCCTTAGGCTGTCACTGGTCAGCGAAAAACCACCGCTGGTACTACCCCGGCATCACGCGTGACAAAGACAGCAACCAAAGCAACACCCAAGCAAACGACCAAGCACCGCAAACCGACACGAACGACTACCCACCCAACGATGACGACTTGCCCTTTTGAGGAAGAAACCCCCTGTCCTCATTGCGGCGACCCTGAACCTGGTTGGATACAAGTGCGCGTAGACATCGACTTCGACCAACCAAGCCCCTGTCCTGAATGCCACGGGACGGGGGTGCTCTTTGGGGATGAACCCCACAGAAAGGAAACCCATGAAACCACTCGCCGAACGCTTAACGGAAGCTAACGCCAAGCTCGTGGATGAACAGTACACCCTGTCAAAAGCTAAGTACGAGGTGATGCAAGCTCGAGAACAACTCAAAAACGCCGAAACCGCCCTCATCCTCGCAGGACTAGAAGGCAAAAACGCCGAGATTCGCAATGCCATGCTCGCCCAACAGACAGAACGTGAACGCGTCATCTTGCAAGCTGCCGAACAGACCCTACTCACCGCAGAAGCCTCGTTTGCCATTGCTCGCTTGCAATGGAGGCTCGCCTGCGAACTCAATCAACTCGTAGTAGCACAGCAAGCTGTGCGGGTGGAGACATAGAAAGGAGGTTTACATCAAACAAGAAGTCAAAGTGAAGTACCAAGTGGCAACCTACAGCGGCTTCGTTTCCGTCAGGGTCAGTGAAGACGACGACAACGACACCATCATCGCCAAAGCCAAAGCCAAACTGAGACGGCAATCCGGCGGCACGTTGCCCTTCGGTTACCAAAGCTTCAAAATCGTCCGTTAAGCAAGTCAACAAACCGCCCTATCCCCCGACCATTGCGTTGGGGGCTTTCCTTTTAGGAGGACATCATGACCGACTGGCATAAAACCCTCACCGAACTCGCTCAACCCTTCCCCGAAACCGCCATCAAATGGCGGGTAGGCGCAACCACCAAAGACAAAACCAAAGCCCAAGCCCTGCCCTACATTGACCCCAGAGACTACGAACGCCGCCTCGATGAGGTATGCCCTGGGCAGTGGCACGTATCCTTTACCCCTTGGGGCGATAACAAGGTGATCTGTAACCTCACCATCCACACCATCACCCGCGCGTCAACCGGTGAATCCACAGGTGATGACTTCGCCCCCGGCACCAGTGCAGAAGCCCAAGCCTTCAAACGCGCTTGCAGTAAGTTCGGTCTTGGCAGATACCTCTACGACTTACCCGCGCCGTGGGTGGACTATGATGGCAAAAAACTGCTGCGCACCCCCACCTTGCCGCGTCAACACCAAACCACCACCCAAACCACCACGACGACGCCACAAACCACCAGCTACCAACAAACCAACTACCAAACCCACGACACTAACTACGACACCTACAGCAACCACCAAACCGACACCACCCACGCCACTAACCACAACGCAGGTGATGAAACCCTCTCTCGTGAACGCGCTCAAGCCATGCACCGAGAACTGGGTAAATTAGGCTTTAAGACCGAGATGCACTACGTTCACGCTGAACACGTCACCGGCAGGCGCATTAAAAGCCTCACCCAACTGACCGACAGCGAAGCGCGGGGGGTGTACGCATTCATGCAACGCGAAGCCGAACGCCTCCAAGCCCACGGTATGCGCCCCTTTGTAAGCGACGAAGAAGCCGAAGCCCTTATCAATTAAGGTATGTAGGTGAGTGGTGAGCATACTTGCCACTCGCCTCACCTCATAGAAAGGAATCCCATGAACACTTCTTTGCCGTTCTCTCATCATTCGCTACTCTTGTAATGCTTAACCCCTACAATGATTAAGAGGCAAATTAAAAAGGAAGTACATTTTTTGGCTCGGAAGTGAGGACTCCGATTCGTTTTTCGCTGTTTTTTCGTCCTCTAATCTGTTTTTGGAGGCATACATGTACAAACATTGGTTATCAGCAGGAATATTGTTCACCTTACTAGCCGCTTGCAGTACCAGCCCCCGCCCTGAGGGCGCAGTGGGTCTTGACACCCATAGTTTGTTAGGCGTTGCTGAATTACCTGGCGATGACGTTTCAGTACAAGCCGTTGTTCCTGGGCTTACCTTGTCAGTTGTTGGACGCAGTTCTGTTGCTAGTGATGGTGTACGCGTCCAAGAGATGGTCTACGAGATTGAGAACACCTCGAGTAGAAACTTGAGCAACCTGACGTTCTATCCCGTCAACACACCAAACACCCTACCCAATACCAATGTCAGCGGTTTACGCGATGCTTTGGGTGATGAGATTACTAACCCCGACATGGCACCCTCAATTATTCCTGTACATGGACAAAACGCCGAAGACGCCGATATGCAAGCGTTCACTGACGCCGACAAAACCAGAATCAAAACCTTACTTGATGACATGTATCCCAACAACAGCTTCAATGTCTTATCTCGAGGCTTTGTTGCCAGTAACGTGACTGGACAAGGTAACCGCACTATTGCCCCAGGTGAACGCGGCGTTGTAACCATCGCCGTGCAATATCCCTATGACCCAGCGAACCCAGCAGGCTATCCTGCTAGCTTCACCCTCACGTTTGCATTCATCGATGAGGCCACCCCTAGAGTGACCCAAGGTGATAATGAAAGCAACGAAGCTTTTATTAACCGCGTTACAAGTACCTTCAGCTCGCTACTCGAAGCGCTAGAAATTGTTGCTAGTGACCCACAGAACCCTCCCAGCTTCACTGCAGCTGTGACTTTCTTGGAAGGTGAAAAACCGAACCCACCGATTACCCAAGCCGACAACCTACCTGCGAATTTTGTCCTCACTGTCGCAGGTGTGAATATTACGACAGATGCAAACGTCGCCATTGTCATCTCCCCTGATGTTCAGAGTGCTGTGGAGGTGCAGTGATGAGACAACACAACCAAATGCTCAACCCGTTGCGTGTGACGCTGGCTAAGGCGATTGTGACTGAGGTGATGGTTATCTTAGTGCTGTGGCTAGGGGTTGTCGGGATGGCGCAAACCATTGACACCGTAGCTGGCAATGGCTCGCCTGGTTTCAGTGGTGATGGTGGCCTTGCGACCTCTCCTCAACTATTCGAACCTGTTGCGGTAGCTTTTGATGACGCAGGTAATCTGTTCATTGCCGACCGCAGTAATCAGCGCATCCGCAAAATAGATACCTCGGGCATCATTACTACCGTGGCTGGCAATGGTACGCGTGGTTTTAGTGGTGACGGTGGGCTTGCTATTCAAGCAAAACTAAATAATCCAAGCAGTCTCGCCACTGATAGTGCTGGCAACTTGTTCATCTCGGATTCTGACAATCAGCGCATCCGCAAAGTCGATACCTCAGGCATCATTACCACCGTAGCTGGCAATGGTTCGTATGGTTTTAGTGGTGATGGTGATGCTGCTATCACTGCCCAACTTGCTTATCCTGCAGGTATTACTGTAGATAACGCAGGTAATTTGTTTATTGCCGATGCTGTCAACGACCGCATTCGCAAAGTGGACACTTCTGGCATTATCACTACTGTAGCTGGAAGTAACTTGGCGGGTTTTGGGGGTGATGGTGATTCGGCTGTAGAAGCTCGTCTCAATAGTCCTGCTGATGTGGCGGTTGACGGCGCAGGTAATTTGTTCATTGCCGATACCTGGAACAGTCGCATCCGCAAAGTCGATACCTCAGGCATCATTACCACGGTAGCTGGAGACGGTTCGTTTGGCTTTGGGGGCGATGGCAGTTCTGCTACTACTGCACAACTCCAACGTCCCGCGAGCATTACTGTTGATGACATAGGTAATGTATTCATCGCAGACACCATCAACAACCGCATTCGCAAAGTGGACACGAATGGCACCATCACCACTGTTGCCGGCAAGGGTACGCGTGGTTTCTGGGGCGATGGCGGCACTGCCATACGTGCTGAACTAAACTTTCCGGGAAGTATCGCCCTCGATGGTACGGGCAATTTGTTCATTGCGGATTACCTCAACCACCGCATTCGCAAAGTGGACGTAAACGGCATTATTACTACCGTTGCTGGCAATGGTGCTTATGGTTTTAGTGGTGATGGTAATCCGGCTGCTGGTGCTCAACTAAACATGCCTATGGGGGTTGCTGTTGACCGTGCAGGCAACTTGTTTATTGCAGGCAACAACAACCGTGTTCGTAAAGTGGATCCGAGCGGCATTATTACCACTGTTGCCGGATCAGGGCCGACCGGATCTACCAACGACGGTTTTCGTGGTGACGGTGGTCCTGCTACAAATGCTAGGTTAAATTCTGTCCAAGGCATAGCTGTAGATGACGCAGGTAATTTGTTCATTGCCGATACCTGGAACAGTCGCATCCGCAAAGTCGATACCTCAGGCATCATTACCACGGTAGCTGGAGACGGCACATGGGGTTTCGGGGGTGATGGTGGCCTTGCTGCTACTGCACAACTAAACGGTCCTACTGACGTGGAAGTTGACAGCAGGGGCAACTTGTTCATCGCCGATAATGCCAATCTTCGTATCCGTAAAGTGGATACCAGCGGCATCATTACCACCGTGGCTGGAGGTGGCTCAGCAGGTTTGGGAGATGGTGGCCTTGCCACTGATGCCCAATTCAATGGTGCTTTTGGCATCACTATTGACCGCTTGGGTAACCTATTTATTGCCGACGGCAACCGCATTCGCAAAGTGGACGTAAGCGGCATCATCACCACCGTAGCGGGAACGGGCGTCCCAGGTTTCGAAGGTGATGGTGGCCCTGCTACCAACGCGCAACTAGATTATCCTTTTGGCCTAGCTGTTGACAGTGGCGGTAATTTGTTCATCGCCGAAGCTGCTAACCACCGCATTCGCAAAGTAGACCCAAATGGCATCATCACCACCGTAGCAGGAACGGGAGCGTTTGGTTTCCGAGGTGATGGTCGTGCAGCTACGTCCGCTCAACTGAGAAGTCCTTTTGATGTCACCATTGATCGCTCAGGTAACCTTTATATCGCTGATTTCAGCAATCACCGTATTCGCATGGTAGAGGGTATAGCAACCGTAACCGCACCCGGTAATAACCCTGTGATTAACCCCGATCCTGATATACAAGTGAGAAATGGTGATAGTACCGCTGATGCCAGTATTACCGCTGGTTCGGTCGTCAACATTGGCACGTTTAAACGCGATGAGACAGCGACAGTGAACTTCCTCATTCGCAACCCTGGCGGTCAAGTGCTCGAACTAGGCGAACTTAGCTTGCCAAGCTTCCTGTCAAACATCGGTGAGCCGCTACCCGAAGCACTGACGAGCTTTGACAGTGCCTTGCTCACACTAGAAGTGAATACTAGCGCTGCAGGCATGTTAGAAGGAGAAGTTAGTCTCGTTACTAACGACCCAGACGCATTTGAAAATCCCTTTGTGTTCACTATTGCAGGCACGGTCAGCGATGAAACTGTCAACACCTTAAACATTTTGCCTGGGGTTGCCCTTGGTGACATTAACACCCGTGCTGGCCAAGAGGGCGTAGTTTTGCTCAGCTTCAAACTCGTCATGTCAGAAAGCTCTGTGCCTGTCACCATTGATAGTCTCACGTTAGCAGCGAGCAACACAGGCATCCAACGAGCTGAAAGCCTCAAACTCTACATCGACGGTGGCACACGGGGGGAACTGGACAACCGGGATGTGTTCTTGTCGAGCACTGACGACACTGAAACCCTTACTTTTAACTTCGATGCCAGAACTTTCCAACCGACTGTACCGATGTGGTTCATTGTGGTAGGAGATTTCTAAACAAAAGGTTACAATCTTGTGAGATGGGTAGTCCTTGGGGCTGCCCGTTTTTTTGTGTTACATGGATTCCGATGGGAACAGCTGTCTTTCCGCACCCCCCTCCTCAACCTGACGAATAAGCCTCAGCATACGGTGGCCCCAACAGTTCTAACAGTCGCTTTAGCTCGTCTCTGAGATTCATCACCAGCACCTGCACGTCTTGAGTAGTGATGAATAAGAGGTGCACGTCGAGAAATAGCTCAAATACCCACCTAGCAGTGGGACGCTGGGTTGGTTTACCCTTCTGGTCTGGCACGTTGGTGTCATGCTGAACGAGGGTGGTGCGAATACGGTGCTCTAAGGCGGCATACACGAGCAGACAAAGTGTCATCTTGCAAGCTGGTCTTGTCGTTCTGGTTGCCGCTAAGGGGTTCCATCAGCAAGGGGATACCCGCGCTATTCTCACTGATGAGTTCGAGCACCACCTGCTTGAGGTTCGGGCGGTGGTCGCGGCTGTAGCCGTGGCTGATGCGGATCACCCCTTCGCTTGCTTCTTCGTCACTGTTGTTGTAGCTGCCGTCGACGTGGAAGCTGGTCGTATCGAGATGCGCTTGGCTGCCAGAGAGCCCTAAGCGTGTCACAGCTTGTTGACTGATGAGGTTAAACAGTTCGCTGACCCCGAAGCGATGAAGCGCGTCGAGCGCTTTGCCGAGGGTGTCGTCGTGGCGGTGGTCGGGTCTAACCCCTGGAGCGATGGTCTTGGTTTCGTAATTGGGGGGTAGGCATTTTCTTAGCTTCGCAGAAAAACTATGGGGCTTCGCAGAAAAACTACGGGCGGCAAAGGGGGAGTGCGGAATGTCGGGCTCAGAAAGGAATCTCATGAAAACTTACGTCGGCGTCCGTGAAGGCAATCAAACGACAGTTACTGTCAACGGTAAACCCCTAGACCCCAGACTTGACCTCGCCAACAAAAGCCCCAGCGGTTTTGAGTGGGGCTATCTCGGTTCAGGGCCTGCCCAGCTCGCGTTGGCTATCTTGGCTGACCACCTCGAGGACGACAGAAAAGCACAAAGCCTGTTTCAACGTTTCAAAGAACATGTCATCGCCCCCATTCAAGACGACGCTTGGAGCATTGACAGCAGCGAGATTGACCGCGCCCTAGCAGAACTCAACGCACAGGACTGAACCACGGGCAAATTGCGCTATCGGTTGCGGTTAACCTACTGCATCCAAAAGTCAGAACTACGTTCAATCCACCCCATGTAGTCAGCAAACGCACTATCAAGTCCATACTGAGGGGTCATCACGTCAGCCTTGAGCCTCTCAACGGCAAGCGGCGAACGGTCACGGTCACCGAAGGTCACGTTCACCTCGGTAGGGTCGTCGCTGATGCGATAAACAAACGCCGGATATTTCGCTAGCAGCTTGTCGCACCAGTCAGCAACGTTCCAACGAACGCCACTGCTTATGTTGTAAACGTCATGTCTCAAAGCGTCAGCTTCAGAGAGTGCTACTAGTGCATGAGCGATGTCACGGCTGTAGACCCAATCCCTAGGGCCTGGTCGCGGTAACACCGCTTCTTTGCCTTGCACCGCCAAACGGCTTGCCAGCATAGGCGCACTCAACGTGTCACGTACCCCAGTGTCGCGTTCCCAAGGCCCAAACGCCGCCCCGACTCTACCAACCACGACGTCCATCCCCCACAGTTCCTTAGCGCGCAAGACAGAACGCTCCGCTGCGTACTTTGAAATGGCATAAAACGCACTCGGAATAGGAATGGTGGTTGCTTCGTCAAGGGTGTCATGCCCGTAAGCGTTAGCGCCATAGACGGATGCCGAACTCGGATAGACAAAACGACCACGAGCGTGATGGCGAGCGGCTTGCAGCACGTTGAGGGTGCCAAGCAAATTAACCCGTGTGATGAGGTCACTGTCTTGCTTTTCACGGGCTAACCCCGGCGTGATGACAGCAGCATGAAAAACATGGTCGATGGCATAGGCTTCAAAGAGGGATGCTAACGCGTCCTTGTCCAATACATCGCCTTGTACTGTTTCGTACGTACCAGACGAGTTAGCAAAGGTGCTAGTGGCATCTTTGGGAAGGTCACGTTGCAGGCCAAACAGGACGATGTCTTTTTCCTGTTTTAGCAAGTGCTCGGCGATGTTAAGTCCAAGAAAGCCGAGACCGCCAGTGATGAGCGTAGGCATGTGAGGTTCCAATCTGTCGTAGACGGGTGTGGCTTGGTAGGTGCATGCTACCGTGCCCGATCCTCACTGAGGATGTCTTCGCTGCGCAGTGTCTGCATATCTTGTCCAACCTCTGCCTGAAGCTGACGCAAGTCGGCCACCCAGGTTTGGCGGTCACTGGCAGTGACTTCAGGAAGTGCACGCGTGAGTCGCGCTCGCACCTTGCCGCGCACGGTGATGAGGATATCTTCGCCTTGATAGGCACGCTCAACCAGCTCAAATAAGCGTTCACGGGCTTGGTGTAGGGTAACGATCATGGGGCGATTGTAGGACTTACCTATGTGTCATGTCGCAGCATTCGCAGCACCCAAGGCTGCCCTCGAGTTACACTACCCAAGCATGACAACCCAATGAATATTAGGTCACAAAGTGAAAGGAGTTACAATTTAATTATTGATGCTTGAATACTGAGATGTTTTTGACAAACCTTACCTTTATCGTCCATAATGGCGCATGCTTGACAAAAAGATGATAGTTTTGTGCTGGCAGTCAACAGTTTTTGGTTTTAGCGCACAAGAAAGCCGTACACCAAGAAAAATGCCCCGCTTGCGAATGAACGCGCACGAGGCAAAACAAAAATTACGCGGATTTAAACCGCATTTATTCAGGGATTAGACCCCACCGAGTTAGCTTCTGTCCACTCGCCAAAGTTGCAGAAGAGAACTCGTCTCCAAGTTTGAGTCTACTCCCTAGAACAGGGAGATTCAAGGGATGAGGACTCATTCAACGCAGTCGTCGCCAATGTGGGAGCGGCGACACATTGGGGGGGAAACCCCCCACCCCCACTTTCTTACGCGTCTTGTAGACACTATTAAGCACGTTCCAGACGCAAAAAACCACATATCGACTTGGTGCTGCGGGGGTGCAAAATGACCTCCGGCAAGCAGTTGGTGTATGAAACCATCCTTAAACACAAAGGTCATTCCTATGCTGACCGTTGGCTTGCCGACTACACTGCCGGCACCCGCGCTACGCCTGAACCTGCCCCAGCAACACCCCCAGTACCAAGTCCAAAATCATCCCCAGAGGCGGCAACACCTGCTAAACCTGTCCCCCTCACCTACGCTGACGCCCTAGAACAAGCTGTCACCCTACTCGAACCCCGCCGTGCTGAACTCGGTAACGCCTACCCCGCTGCCTTAGCGCTCACCTGTGCCGCTATCGAACACGGTCACAACCCCAACGCTGATAGCGCCAACACCTTCCACGTCTTCATGACCTACGACACCCTCGCTGTGTTGGCCGCACGCGCCATTGGCAGAGACAAACCCTACACCCGCCGCACCATCGAACGCTGGCTTAGCAAGTCTGCCCCCCACGCTCACGCCCTACGCACTCTCATCGGCGCACGCCTCTGGTATACCGATACGCTCATCGATTACCGCACCGGTGAAAGCCAAGGCCCTGTGATTGGCGGTA
>CAZKAZ010000098.1:0-11273 GCA_964550765.1 uncultured bacterium
CCAATCGATTATGAGTCGACTGCTCTAACCAACTGAGCTAAGGGCCCGCGCTGTTTCAAACAACATTTATCACGCTGTAGTTTATCAAGTCCGCAAGCAGGCGGCAAGCACACCGAGCGCAGACATTGACAAAGCTACTGTATCAGGCCTCTTGCAAGGATCAATTTGTCGATGATGGCAAAGGGCTCTTCCATAGTTCGGTTGTTACTTTTGCAAGAAGTCTATTGCCATGTTGACTTGTAACGTTCAACAAGCCAACATCATCACAACTCCATTCACGTTGACTATAAGATTGACGACTATACACTTGATTCTGATTCATGTTTCACATGTCGTATCGCTATTTGTGCGTCCATGTCGTATTGAGCTTCTTAGGGCGATTCACCTGACTCGAGCGGCGCACCTCGCCACTGCTCGAGCACCTGCTGCTCCACGCCAAGCGGAAACGGTGTGGTTTCTGAACCGGTGTACACGGTGATATGGGGGAAAGGAATTTCGATGTCGCTTGCGTCGAAGGCTTCTTTGATGGCAATTTGCATACCGTTGAGCACGCTCAAATAGTTGGCACTGGTCGTCCATACCGACAGTTGCACGTCGAGTGACGAATCGCCAAACCCCAAAAAGATAAAAAGCGGTTGCGGTTCTTCTAGCACCAACGGGTTTTCTTCGGCAAGGTCGAACAAGATTTTTTGCACTTGCTTAATGTCTTCTTTGTAAGCAACACCCACTTTGATATCGATGCGGCGAATGGGCAAACGGCTGTAATTAATGATCTTGGCTTTGACCATGGTTTCGTTGGGAATGCGCACCAGCAAGTTCTGAAAGGTACGCATGCGCGTTGACACCAAACCGATACTCGTCACAAAACCTGTCGTGCCGTCAACTTCGATGAGTTCTTCAAGTTCGACAGCACGTTCAACAATAAGAAACAAACCGCTAATCAAGTTAGATACGGATGTTTGCGCCGCAAAACCAATTGCCAAAGTGAGTACACCCGCTGCCCCAAAAAAGATGTCTAAGGGAACATCTAAGACCTCGAGCGATGACACCACAAACGCAAAGATAATGACGACTTGAATGCCCCGGCGTAACAGCATGCGCTGTTGTGGGGTCGCACTGCGGGCAAACAAGCGGTTGACGATAGGGCGCACCAAACGCAACACAAAATAAATGGCAATAAGGCGCACCGTGACGGTGATGTAGGCGGGGGCTTCTTCGCTTTGCACAATAGCCAAAAAATCACGCCACAAGGTGTCGGTACTCGGTAGCAATGCCAACAAACTAATCCACAGCAAGTCAAAAAAGGCCACCCACAACTGCTGCAACGCCGTCCAAAAACGACTCAGGTCTTGCCAAGTAGCCTCCCAAAAGACCGGCCAAGCAATATCACTTCGCCACGTACTGAGTTGTCGCCATAAGGCATCAAAAAAGAACGCACTGACTGTGGGGGCGTTTTCGATAAACTGATCGAACGCTTGTAGCCACCGTGCTGAGATGACTTGCCAAAACGCACTCACATTGGCCGTCAACGACCGCAGAGCTTGCAAGATGTTTTGCAAAACCGCCATCACTCGACCCCTCGAGTATTGCGAAAAATGCCCCCAAACGCGCCTATATCAAGACCGCGCCGCGCCCGCTGCCGTGGTGGTGACACCCGTTCGGTTTTGTCGGCTTCTTGCGGTGACCCCCAGCCCAAGCGCAATTTGGTGCGGTTGTTGTTTTGCTCGAGAATAATTTTTTGCGTCCAAAACTGGTTGGTTTCTTTGGTACTGTACAGCGCCAAATACTCCACCGGAATTTTGATGCGATCAAGCACCAGTGACCCTTCATCGCGGTTGCGAATGAGAATCGGTACAATGGCACGATACGGACGCTTAGGCAGTTCGCTGATGTTCAGTTGAGCAGGCGTCCTCGCGGCGTAGCATAGTTCGCCCCGCAACGTCGAATCGCCAAACCAGGTATCCGAAGGACGAAAACTCGGCACTTCGTAGAGCGGCTGCGACACGCCTGCCACACTGATGCGCAACCACATCGGCAAACTGACGTACAAGGTGATTTCTTCACGGGCTTCTATAGCAAACGGAATAGCCGGACGCACCACAATTGGGCGGTCTGCTAAAACAGGCGTCAACGTCAGCGGGCTTTGGGTTTGGCTGAACATATAACGGCGCACGTTGTCGTCGATACCGATGGCTTCAACTTCTGCAGGCACGTCAATATCGAGCGTAGGGTCAAGTGGGTCTGTCCCTTGGTTGTAAATGATGCGCCACTCGCCCGGCAAACGGTAAACCGACAAGGTGGTCGTGCCGATTTGCCAACGCCCCACTTGGTATTCTTCGAGGGTAAAATCCCCCCACCAACGCGGCGGTGGCGCTAACTCCGGTTCGGGTTCTGGCTCGAGCACCACCTGTTCAGGTTCCACCGCAGGTTCTAAATCCGTTTGGTCATACTCATTGATGGTCGGTTGATTTTGGTCAATCAGCCCCATGTGTCTCCTTATGTTCAGTTTCGCGTTTGCCTCACAAAAAACGGCGTTTAAGCAGTTTACTTAGCCGTGTTTGCACCGTATTTGCGCTGTGTTTGCACCATATTTACACCGTATCAACCATGCAAAACCCTATTTTGTGTCCAATTTGTGTCCAAAGTAACATTTGTGTCTAAAGCAACAACCCTAAACACGCCAACAACGTTTCAGCAACAAATGACCCTGTGGGATGCACACCCTCTGGGATGTATAAAGTATTGTGCTGCGTCAGACAAAACTAGACAACACCCATTGCAAACATCCTTCAACAATCAATTTTATCATTAATATCCACTTTATTGACAGTCACTTTAGGTTATTAGCATTATTAAAAACGTAATCAGCACAATCGGGCATTGAGTCGTTAGTCACTGAACGAACGTACAACGAGCGTAATGTAGACAGTACGCCTGATAACAGCCCTTGCAAGGTGTCACTATGTGTCAATATCCGTCCATAATGCCAATGCCACCCGTCCACAATGGCTGTATGACCTCCATATAGCGCCTGACAGTGCTGCCTTTGGAGCTACTAGTGTAACAAGTTCGACCGTTGTGCACCGTTCATCAAGGCTTAGCCGTTGTAATGCTAGCGTTAAGCAGTCGCTTGTGCCGCAAAACGGCATTCACCTGCCACATAAGTAGCCGCTATGCAGTCTTCTCGAGCCAACGTAAACATGGCGCTCAAACTGGCTTCTGCCGATGGACTGTGCGCTAGCACGTTGGCGAGGCTGCTGTGCGCTTGAGGACGCACTAACACCAAATCGGCTTGTTTACCGACTGACAAATCGCCAAGATTATCGTAGCCAAGGAGATTGGCACCTGCTCGAGTGACCAAATACAGCAAGTGCGCCGCTGTAAGTGCATAACCGTCTGCTAAGAGCATCTGCCCTTGGTAGCTCATGAGGGCTTCTTTGAAAAGGCTAAACCCCGTGCCTCCGGCCACATCAGACCCTAGCGCAAAAGGGATATGGGCGTTTATATGGCGGTTCATATCGAAGATACCACTGCCGATAAACATGTTGCTCGAGGGACAATGGGCGATTTTTGCGCCACTAGCGGCGATGCGCGAAAGCTCGCTATCAGACACGTGAATGTTGTGGGCAAACACACTTTGTGGGGTGAGCAAATCGTGCCGTTCGTACGTGTCGAGGTAGTCCCTAGCATCGGGAAAAAGTTCAGCCACAAAAGCAATCTCGTCGGTGTTTTCGTTGATGTGAGTTTGCATCCACACATCAGGATAGGCCTTCATAAGGCTGCGGGTAACGTCAAGTAGGGCATCACTACAACTCAAGGAAAAACGCGGCGATATGGCATAACGTACTTGACCCTCGCCCTGACCGTGATAGGTATCGATGAGTTGCTGGCTTTGGCGGTAGGCTTGTTCGGGCGTCGTTTCAAGTTCTGGGCGCAAATTGCGATCAGAAAGTACCAACCCGCTGGTCATACGCAGCCCTTGCCGCAAGGCTTCATCGAACAAAATGGCTTGCGCGCTGGCAAAGTGCGCCCCAAACACCAGCGCTGTCGTAGTGCCATTGGCAAGTAGCGAACGCACAAAGTTATGGGCGGCCACCCTTGCATACGTGTCGCTGGCCATGTTGGCTTCTTCGGGTAAGGTGCGGGTTTTGAGCCAGGTGAGCAAGGTCATGCCCATCGCGCCAATCATGTGCACTTGTGGGTAATGTACGTGCACGTCGACGAAACCAGGCAGCAAGATACTATCTCGAGCATCCACCACTGCAGCATCTGGGTACTGACGGCGCACGTCGTCAAAACTGCCCACCGCAAGAATCGTATCGGTAAAAGCTACCGCCCCATCGGACCAGTGCTGCAAGGCATCATCTTCAGAAAAAGGGCTGACGGGGGTGTGCATCACCTGCGCCCGCACAATGGTGGTGGGCACAATGGTAGTTGGCGCGTGTGTTGAGGTTGACGTGGCCGTGGTCATAGCGGTTAGATTAGCACGAGGCTCGAGCAGGTCAGTATGGCCAATCGTGACCGCCAATCATGAGGATAAGTCGAGGATAACAAGCAAGAAGTCAGCGCAAGATTTGCTACAGTGCGCCATGCGCCGCCATTTACTGCACTGTTTACCGCACCGTTCGCAACATCAATCACGCCCCATCACACGTTGGCTGTGGCTTGTTTGGGGAGGGCTGCTGGTAACGTGTCTGCTGTTGGGGACGTTTGTCAGTTTTGCACAGACAACATCAACAGAAAATTCAGCAGAAACAAGCCAGACGACACCAGACAACACACCAGACAACACAAGCACAAACATTCACTTTGACAGTTTGACCGAGCAGCTCGAGCACGGCGCACAAACCTACGACTTACACTGTGCTACCTGCCACGGCGACACGGGTTTGGGCTTTGCTGAAGCCAAGTTGGCGTTTCCGGAAGACCACCGCCGCTGTCACTACTGCCACCGCCGCCACAACCCACCGCAGATGCCCTTACCAACCATGACCTCACGCAACGCGTTTGACATCGGCGAAGCCCCTGCGTTAGTTGGTGAAAGCACGCTCAGCCAATTTCCCAACGCCAGCACCCTGTATTACTATTCCCAAGCCACCATGCCGCGCCCCTTTCCGGGTGAACTCGATGACGCTACCTACTTGGCAATTACCCTGCATATGCTGCGTCTGCGAGAGGCTTTACCTGCTGACGTACAAGCGGCCAACCAGCCGATTCGCCTCGAGCAACTTGTAAACCTCAGACCTTAAAGCTACTAATTTTATATAAAGGTAGCGAGGCCAGATACTTAAGATTAACTCAGTCCAACGTTTCGCTATCTCACTTATCAAGGCGCTAGCGGCGTGTAACCTGCCAATATGGACAACACCACCACACCTGCCCAAAACGACAACCAAGCAGATTACAACTTAGAACAACTTGAAGCCATTTGGCTCGAGTATCAGCATAACGGCCAAGCGACTTGCCCCCTTGACGGGGTGCGGCTCGAGATTGAACTGGTCAATCATCCCGTTGATGGCCATGATGTCGCCGAGGTGTATGTCAAATCACCACGCGGCAAAAGTGCCATCTATCGCCCTAGCGACAGCACCGTGCGGGCGTGGATTGAATAACGTCGCAACCGATTGTCACAACCGATTGTCACAACTGATTGTCACAACGCGATGTGTAAAACGCGCTGTATAACGCGTTAACGACGCCCACAAACATGTGGATGAAGAACACCCTCGCCATGACACGCTTGTATCCATCCGGTTTATAAATTTTTGACAAATTCTTGATATTGCTAAACCACATTGAACATAGAACAAACGTGTTTGTCTCGAGGACGATGTTATCAACCTAGATACTGCTACGAGTTAGTTGAAAAATCAGCTTGGTCATGCAATGTGTCAAGCAGGCAATGTGGCAAGCAGGCAATGTGGCAAGCAGGAAAGGCTCTGGCAAACCTTGTGCCTGCTAGATGCTTCAGATGCTCACGTATCTAACAAGCACCATCACAGCATGTTGAGGTCGTCATCACCACCTAGGGTTTCAATGATGAGGCTGTCACTTTCTTTGAGTTGTGACGGATGTTTGTAGGGATCAACTGCCTCGAGCGACAGCCTGCGCAAATCATACAAGGTGCGGTCAATGTCATCGGTATCCAATTGATATTGCAACAATAAAGCGTTGACAGACGCTTTGAACGAACCCTTGGGTGCGCTTTCCAAAACGTCTACTCGAAAACATCCCTGCTGCCTGCGGATAATGTCATCGAGCACCTGCTTGGAACGTTGCTTCCGACTAGGATGCTGCACATCTACGACGTCTCCTTGACTGACGACGATTTCCGCGCCGTCGTCAAACACCAACTTGCCGTGCGGGGTGATAATGGTGAGCAGTTGCAACGCTGGCAACGTGCCACCAATTTTTTCGAGCCGTCCTTGTACGCTACTTTCTTGCCGGTTGCTTTCTTGCCCGCTGGCCTCGAGCTGTGGGTGCACTTGGCTGTGTTGACCAGCCAGCGCGAGGGCATTGCGAACATCAAGAGGGCGGTAGGGTTTATTCAAAAACCCCTGTGGTTGCATCTTGAGCGCCCGCTCGAGGGTATCTTTTTTGATATCCGAGGTAACAAAAATGATAGCCGCCCGAAAATTATCACGCAAGTACTGTGCCAACGCAATACCGTCAAATTTGTCCTGCAGATGCACCTCGACCATCACCACATCAGGGTCGTGTGTTGTCACCATACGCACAGCTTCAAAAGCATCACCAGCACATGCTGCTACCTCGTATGTAAGTGACTCGAGCACCGCCGTTAACTCACGGGCAGCTTGTTTGTCACGGTCAACACAGACAACTTTGTTGCACTGCTCGTGCCTGTCCGTTGACCCAGATGTTGACAACAATGGGGTAATGTCTGACATGGTTTCCTCTGGACTACACATCTGAGACGTAGCATTTGACAGGGCATTTGGCAGGGCATTGGATGTGGCATTTGACAGGGCATTGGATGTGGCATTTGTTGCAACAGGTGTGGTTTTGGTTGAGCCAGAAAGCGACATTGCAGCAGGTGTGGTAGCAGTATCAACCGCAACATCACCCGTGAACACGTGAGCAGAAGACGTAAGTAGCGATGCAGGCATGGACAGGGTGCTTGATGACATAACTTCCTCCCATCACAAGCTTTGTATAAAAAATTGCACGAATGAATATCAAAGTATATGCCCGTCTCGGTGTTTTTCATAAACCTCACTTAAACTGTAGCACCACACCCTTTTTCAACACAACAGATGTCTAACGGCTAAAGTTTCATCTTTTTTTCATTAACACAGGGTTGGCTTACCATAACCTCGCAAAAACATACATTACATTCATGGCCTGCATAGATACATGGCCTGCATAGATATACCTCCACGAGAGCTTAGCAAGCCTAGCGCAACACAACGCTACAACATTGTGGGTATTATTAGGATTTTATCAAGCTACCTGCGACCCTGCTGTTAACGCTGTTTGACTACCACCAATGACATATCATCGAAGACGGTGTGTTCAGCAATGTAGGTATAAACATCACTGATGACTTCGGCGCAGATGGTCTTGGCAGGTTGTTGCCAGTGCTCGAGCACCACCTTTTGCAACCGCGTTAAGCCGTACTGTTCGCCCGTGTGGCTTTCAGCTTCGGTGATGCCGTCGGTGTAGAGCACCACCCCATCACCCGCCGCTAAGGTGATGTGCTGTTCGGCAATGTGGCGTTCGATGCTAGCTTCTAGCCCCAAGGGCAAGCCCAACATCAAGGTATCAATGAGCTCCACCTCACCGCCTTTGCGCACTACCAGCAAGTGTTCGTGTTGTCCGCTGAGGCGCACCTGCCCGCCTGCTTGTGCCCGCATGTAATCAAGCCTCGAGAGGGTCAAACTTTTATCTGCTTGCATGCGTTGCAAGTTGTCATACAAGGTGACATTCAAGATTTCAAAAAAGCGCTTGGGGTCGTGTTCGCCACTAGCAATGAGCGTGCGCACAGCCGTTTGGGTCATCAGCATGAGCAGGCCACTCTCGAGGCCATGCCCGGTCACATCGCCAATACTGACCGTGAGACCATCACCGTAAGTGAGCACATCGTAATAGTCACCACCAACCTGTTCAGCAGGTGCCATAAACCCCGCAATGTCAAGGTGGTCGATTAACTGCAATTCATATTCAGAAGGAATCAACAGTTCTTGAATTTGCTTGGTGATGCTCAGTTCGGTCTCAGCGCGGGTGAGTTGTTCGCGGTAGGCTTGCAACCGTTCGGCGGCGGCTTTTTGTTCGGTGATGTCTTCTGCTAGGGCAACCACACCGATAATCTCACCCTGTTCATCGCGCAAGGGCAACTTGCTAGCGCGCACCCACGTGAGGTTGCCATCGGCATCTAGTGAACTCTCTTGGTAACTCAGTTTGGGCGTGCCCGTTTCGATAATCATGCGGTCATCAGCTTGATAAGCAGCCGCTTGCTCGCGGCTGAAGTTGGTATCGAAGTCAGTTTTACCAATCATATCCGTTGGGTTGTCAAAACCCGCAAGCTCTGCAAAGGCCTTGTTGACACCCATAAAACGCAAGTCGCGGTCTTTCCACACGATGATGTTGGGGAGATTGTCGATAACCAAGCGCATTAAGTTGCGGCTTTTTTGAATTTCGCGGCGCAAGTCGGTGATGTCAGTCGAAAACCCCCCGACGGCAATCACCTCGCCGCCATCGTCGAAAATAGGAAACTTGTTGGTGATCAAGTGACGCGTGCCAAGGCTCGAGGGGGCGTCTTCTTCTAAGGTAATCGCCTGTTTGCTGGCAATCACTTGCCGTTCGGCACTGCCGAATTCACTGGCTTTATCACCTGCAAAAATATCTGCGTCCGTTAAACCGACAACGTCTTCGGGGGGCATACCGTAAAACATTTCTGAGTTTTTGTTGGCCATCATAAAGCGCAAACCCAAGTCTTTGACCCACACCGCCCCCGGTGCATACGTCAAAAAACCCCGCAACAGGGCTTGACTTTGTTGCAAATCGCGGGTGCGGATTGCCAACGTCTCTTCAAGTTCGCTCACCAATTTAGTGACTTCAACAACAGGCGCGAGTACACTCGGCAAACCATAGCAAAGGGCAATGAGTTCTTCGTCCACAGGCGGTGGTTCATACCAAGCTACCGTGAGTAGCCCCACCCAACGCCCCTGATTCAGTAGGGGTAAGAACACCAAACTGGGCAAGTGCAACGATTGAAACAGCCCGATGGCGTTAGCGTCCAAACGCGGGTCGTGGTAAGCATCTAAAAAAAAGGTGGCTTCGTGGGGGTTGGCTGTCCAGACACGCGCCGAGGGAAACTCTGGCAAAAAGAGTTGCGTGCCCTCAGATAGGGCAAATGACCCAGAATCGCGCAGGTGATTGGCCACCACTGTCGCCCACTCGGGTTCACCTGCGGCGTCAGTTTCGACATAGAGCAAACTCAACACCGCTTCTTGAGCGCAATCACCAAAGTAGTCGGCCACACTCTCGAGCACGTCCTGGGCGCTGCTCGCACGATTGAGTTGGCTGTTGAGTTCGTTGAGTTGGGCTAAGCGGGTGTTGGTGCGTTCTAGTGCTGCACTAGCCTGTTTGCGTTCGGTGATGTTGTAGGCTACCCCCAACACGCCCGTGATGTTACCTGCATCGTCGCGCAAAGGGGCAGTGTACTGCTCAAAAAACTGCTCAGCACCAGGAATATAAATTTCGTAGGTAACGGATTCACCTGCGAAAGCGCGACGGGTGTTTTGTATGACTGCGGGAAAGTTAGCGTACAGTTCAAACAGGGATGCCCCGACGACCTGCCCCGCTTGCAAACCCAAACTGGCTAAACCGCGCCCTTCTGACAGGGTGAATATTCCTTGTTCGTCGGTCGTAAACACTACTACGGGCAAGTTGGCGACAATCATTCGCAAACGGGCTTCGCTCAGCTCGAGCTGACGTTCGGCGCGGCGCTGTTCACTGACATCTCTAATAATAGACGCAATCTGGGTGGGCACACCCCCATCATCAAAAAGCAAAAACGCCGTCATTAACGTTTCTAACGTGTGCCCATCGCGGTGCTGGTGTTCCATGGCCCCTTGCCACTTGCCCTGCGCCAAAATGACATTAACAGCTTCTTGGACGAGCACTTGCCCTTGTGCACTTAAGGTATCGTTGCTATCACGCCCGAGCGCCTCAGTTGGTGCGTAGCCCAGCAGGGTGTCGTAAGCAGGGTTGGTGTAGGTAATCTTGCCATCCATATCGACAAGGGCAATACCATCAGTAGCCGAAGCCACCAAACTTTGCAACACCTTGGCTTCGGCTTCAGCACGTTTGCGTTCACTGATGCGTTGGGTGATGACCAAACCTTCAGCAACATTGCCAGCGTCGTCGTAGAGGGGGCTAAAACGACTGTTGTAGGTTTCACCTGCAAACGCTAAGTCCACATCAAACTGCTCGCCAGCTAACGCACGGCGATAATAAGGTTCAATCATCGTCGCAAGTTCACGACCAAAAATGTCATTAATAGACTTGCCGATGAGGGTGCTAGCATCAATGTTCAGTTTGTTCCATTCGTCACCAGTAGCAACTACGTAGCGCAAATCATGGTCAAAGACGATAACTTGGCCGTTAGGAAAGTTTTCAATGACTGTCCGGTAACGTGCTTCGAGGCTCGAGAGGGCGTCTCGGTCAGCTTGTAACTTACGCTCAGCAGCTTTTTGTTTGCTGATGTCACTCACGGTAGTGACTTTGTAGGTTTGGCCGTCGTGCGTGACTCGAGCAGCCGTCACCCGCACATCGACAATGATGCCGTCGCGGCGCAACACTTGCCATTCGCCAGCACTTTCTGGCGCACCCGCAATAAACGCGTCATGAATGTCAGCAGCACGCCCCCGCATGGCTTCGGGCAGCACCTTGGTAAATTCATAGCCGACCAGTTCGCTGCGGTCATAACCGTATAATCTACAATAGGCATCATTCACCTTGACAAAACGCCTGTTGGCGTCAGTGACGCACATGCCAATATCAGCACTGTTCCATACGGCGGCAAAGAACACACCTTCACCATCACCCGATACAACAGCGCCAAGCACATCGCTCATTGCAGGCCTCCTTTGAAAACATTTTGCACACATACATGCTGTAATAACCATTTCAATTGATTCTGCGAATCAATTCGCGCAGAGCACGCAGGAAAAGCTACGGATGCAGGCGGAAACGGAAGAAAGTCTGTAGGACTTGTTGAAGCGTTTAGTTGGAATCCGTATAAACGCCTC
>CAZKAZ010000099.1:0-10543 GCA_964550765.1 uncultured bacterium
AGGGCGTTTTGCAATGGTGGCTTGTTGGCAGGTTAAGGAAATACGTTCATACCTGACTGAGGCTGGTTCGTTAGCCAATTGACCCGTTCAGAAACAGCCCGTTATGAGACAGGACGCAAGCGTTGGATGGGCTGCTCGAGTAGTGACGTCACCACGTCGCTAGCAGCTTGCGTGCGGGCGAGGGCAAGGGCACGTTCGCGCATGAGCACGCGCTTGTCGGACTCAAAAAAGGTTTTGAGTTTGACGTTTAAGACGCTCACCGGGTCGATGGCTAAACCGACACCGTTCTCGAGTAAAAACAGGGCGTTGGCTTCTTCTTGAATGGGATACGGGCTAACCACACCAAACGGCAACCCTGCTGCCAAGGCTTCACTAGTCGTCAAGCCGCCCGGTTTTCCCACCAATATATCGGCAGCGGCCATGTAGCTTGGCATCTCTTTGGTAAAACCAATCACCTGCGCGTTGACCAAACCGTCGTAATCGGCAATGGCGTCTTTACCAATAGCAATAAGCTCGTCGGAACGCCCACAGGCGACGATGGCTTGCAATGGGTAGCGCAATTTGCCCAAGTGATAGAGCAGTTCGCGCAACACGTCTTCATCAAGCCCTGACGCCATTAACAGCAGCACGTCTTTGTGGGGTTTCAAGTTGAGGCTGGCTCTGGCGTGTTCACGGCTGGGCAAGCAGGCGTAGTCATGGTTGATGGGGATGCCGGTAATGGCGATACGCTGCTGACTGACACCAGCGTGTTCCATGCGGGCAGCAATTTCGGGGGTAGCCACAAAATAGCGGCTCACACTGGGCTGAAACCACAACCCGTGGGCGCTATAGTCGGTGATGACCACCGCTTCAGGGGCAATGGGCGCACGTGACAGCGACAACACCGCAGGTGGCACAAAGTGGGTATGCACGATGACATCAGGGCGCACTTCACGCACTGCAGCAGGCAAGTTGCTGAGCATCATGCGGCTCAAGCGGGTCATGATGCGTTCGCGGCGGGGTTGTTCTTCAAAGGGTTTGTCGAAACGTTTGCCGAGCCAACTCACCAAATCAGGGGCTTCGGAAACAAGTTCAAAGTAACCATCGCGAAACAGTTTGCGCGTCGCTCGGTTGGTGGTTTCTAAGGCGTCGATATGGTGCACCACCAGATTTTTTTGCAAAAAGGTGTGCTCGAGCGCCCTAGCAGCCGCCGTATGGCCACCGCCTACGGATGCTGAAATAATGGCAACGCGGTTTACTTCCACCCGTTTAGTCTACCATTAGTCCTGTAAAAGCATGGCTCGAGCGATATGTTTGGCGTCTGTGTGTCAGCACAGTCAGTGACGTGCAAGTACAGAGTGGTTACCGCTGTGGGTTTACCGCCGTGGCGCACGATACAGCGCTTACTGCCCCCTCTTGTGTGATAATGACACCTGTTAGCGATGACAAAACAAGCTTCTGAATCATTTCCCGAACGAGCTATTGACCTACCTACCGCATCAGCTGAGACGGTGGAGGCTGAGATGGGTCAGGGTGCGATGAACGCCCACCTTGACCAACACGTCCCTGTTAGTGCACACGTCCCTGTTAGTGCAGTAGACAGCCACCTTAATACCAACCCCAATATTAACCCCAACATTAACAAAGCCATCGTCACCGACGGGGTATCGTTCAAAGACCGCTTTGAACGCACGCTAATTTTGCGGGGCGTCAACTTGGGTGGTAACAGCAAAGCTCCCGTGGGGCAAGCCAGTCACGTGCGCGAAGGTTTTTTTGAACACCGTCAGGTGTCGTTTGTCGGCAGACCTTTCCCCTTAGCCGAAGCCGACGTGCACTTTAGCCGCTTGCGAGCTTGGGGGATGCGTCTTTTGCGGTTCGTCATCACGTGGGAAGCCATTGAACATGCAGGTCCTGGGCAATATGACACGGACTATCTGGACTACTTGCAAGCATTGGTTGCTAAAGCTGGGGATTTCGGTCTGTTCGTGGTGATTGACCCCCATCAAGACGTGTGGAGTCGTTTTTGTGGTGGTGATGGTGCTCCCGGTTGGACGCTAGAAGTCGCTGGCTTAAACATGCGCCACTTTGCTGAGACGGGGGCGGCCATTGTTCATCAGACCCATGGCGACCCGTTTCCCAAAATGCACTGGCTTTCTAATTACAGCAAACTAGCGACTGCTACCATGTTCACCCTCTTTTTTGCCGGCGCGGACTTTGCTCCCAAAACGCGCATTGATGGCATGTCTATCCAAGACTATTTGCAGCAACATTACATCGACGCCATGTGCCAAGTGGCCAAGCGGCTTAAGGGCATGCCTCACGTGATTGGCTATGGCACTTTGAACGAACCTTCCTCGGGTTACATCGGCCTCGATGACGTGCGCAAACGGGTGCATGATGCCTTACTCGTGGGTGAAATGCCGACAGTGTTCGAGAGTATGTGCCTAGCAGCAGGCGAGCCCCAGTGGGTGCAACATTGGACGCTCACCAGTTTGGGGCCGCGCCAACGTGCGCCACGTCTGCTCAACCGCGAGCGGTTATCGGCATGGTTAGAACAAGACATCTGGCAGCAGCATGGCGTGTGGGAGAACACTGCAACAGGGACTAAGTTACTGCGTCCAGATTACTTCGCAAAAGTGAACGGTCACGAGGTAAATTTTATGCGTGATTACTTTCGCCCCTTTGCTAACCGCTACGCTCGAGCCATTCGTGCCGTTGACCCGGAAGTGCTGCTCTTTGTAGAAGGTCTACCTGGTGAAGAAAGCATCTACTGGTCACCTGAGGACGCCCCGAATATCGTGCACGCCCCACACTGGTACGACGTAGCCACGCTCATCAGTAAGCGGTTTTTGGGTTGGCTGAGTTTTGACATAGAACGTGGCGGTATTGTCTTGGGGCATCAGCACATTCGCGGGATGTTCGCAAGGCAGATTGCCAAGATGTTGCGTGTTTCCCGAGAAGCCATGTTGGGTGCGCCCACGCTCATTGGCGAAGTGGGCATTCCCTTTGATATGCATCCACAAGCCTTTCAGACCGGCGACTTCAGGCCGCAAACGCGGGCGATGCAAGCATCCCTGCGTAGCCTCGAGCGCCACATGGTCAGTTACACCCTGTGGAACTACAACCCTGACAACACCAACACCCGTGGTGACGGTTGGAACGGCGAAGACTTGTCCATCTACAGTGTCGACCAGCGTACTGAAGATGTGGTTGTAGCACGTCCCCTCGAGCCAGACACCCTCACAGACGATCAGCTCGAGGCACTCAACCAAGGCGGACGCGCCCTCACTGCAGTCGTGCGCCCTTATGCCTACAAAATTGCCGGGCAACCCTTAGGGATGGCGTTTCACATCAAGCGCAAAATCTTCCGTTTCCGCTTTCGCGACGATGCCAATTTGCCCGTACCTACCGAGTTTTTTGTACCCCGCTATCACTACCCAGACGGTTATGACGTGGTGGTTTCTGACGGACACACGCGAGCATTTTTCCGCGAACAGCGTTTGCTCTACTATCCTGAAAAAAGTAATAGTGAACATACCTTAGTCATTTATCCCAAAAACACCGCCAAAAAACGCGGCAAGTTGTCGCTTGATGTGCTCGATCTTAAACCTTAGGCAGCACTACAGGTCTTCACAGGTCTTCACAGGTCTTCACAGGTCTTCACCGTCGGGAGATTGAAAACCACTCGAGATATCTTGTTGGTAGTAAGCGTTGATTTCTTCCGGGATGCAGTCGATGTCGTCTACGACCTTAAAAAGATGCAAGTTATGCTCGCTTACGGTGCCTAGCTCGAGCAAACTGGTTTCCAGCCAATCCACCAAACCGCCCCAAAAGGTTTTACCCACCAAATACACTGGAAACGGCTTGATGCGTTTGGTTTGAATCAGCGTCAGTGACTCAAACAACTCGTCGATGGTGCCAAAACCGCCCGGAAAAACCACAAACGCCGTGGAATACTTAACTAGCATGACCTTACGAGCAAAAAAATACTGAAACTTTAACGTGTCGGTCTGATACGGATTAGCACCCTGTTCAAAAGGCAAGGTGATATTGAGGCCGATGCTGCGCCCGCCTGCTTCATACGCACCTTTGTTGCCCGCTTCCATGATGCCAGGGCCACCGCCTGTGATGATGGTGTAACCCTCGAGCGCCAATTTTCGCCCCAAGGCTTCGGCTTGCTGGCTGTAGGGGTGATCCCGCCCCAGCCTAGCAGAACCATAAATAGTAACGGCTTTATTAACATCGGAAAGCTCATCAAAACCTTGTACAAATTCGCCGATAATCCGAAACATGCGCCAAGAATTTTCAGCGATGGCGTCGATGATGTAGTCGTTCTCTTGTTTGCTAGGGGCGTTGTCCTGGTTCGTCATGGGTCAGTATAAAGTCCCTATCAAATAAATAAAGTCACAGCGTGACGTGCACAGGCGTATCACGATTTTGTAGCAGCGATTTTATATTAGCGTCGTAGCGAGAGGCAGCAAAGTGGTTACCAAAGTTTTACTTTGTGATGGCAAAGTTATGGTCAATCGCGTTACACTAGCATCATGACGCTCGAGGTTGCCGTCATTGGCGGCGGATTTTACGGTTGTAGTATCGCCACACATTTAGCAGCGCAGGGTGCTAGCGTCAGCGTGTTTGAGCGCGAAGCCAAGCTACTCACGCGGGCGTCGTATCACAATCAAGCCCGTTTGCACGGCGGTTATCACTATCCACGCAGTTTTACGACCGCTTACCGCAGCCGCTATCACTTTGCACGTTTTAAGCGAGATTTTGCGCCGGCTGTTTGTGACACGTTCACCAAGTTGTACGCCATTGCTAAGGTCAATTCCAAGGTGAGTGCTACGCAGTTTGCCCGTTTTTGCGAGCAGATTCAAGCGCCTGTGCAGGTTGCGCCCGCTGCGGTGCAACGGCTTTTTAATCAACGTTTGATTGATGATGTGTTCATTGTGGAAGAATATGCGTTTGATGCTGCCAAGTTGCGCCGTCAGTTGCAAGACCAGTTGCATACAAGTGGCGTTAACGTGCAGCTAGAAACCGCCGTACGTGAGGTTAAAGCGACGGCTGCAGGGGTGACGCTCGAGACAACCTCTGGCGCGTGTACTGGCGCGTGTAGTGGCGTGTGGCAAGGCGACTTGCTCATCAACTGCACCTATTCAGGCCTCAACAGCATCCCCGGCATCTTTGTAAGCAAGCAGCGCCTCAAACACGAACTCACCGAACTGGCGTTGGTTGATTTGCCAGCAGCACTGGCTGAGCTTTCGGTGACCGTCATGGACGGGCCTTTTTTCTCGTTTATGCCCTTTCCCGATAGACACCTCAGTACGCTTACCCATGTTCGCTACACACCGCACACTGCCGCCGAAGAAGCTGCTGAGCTGCCCATTAACCCCTACAAGCAATTTGATGATGATCACCCGGACAGTGCCTATGGTTTTATGATTCGTGACGCCGCCCGTTACATGCCTGCGCTGGCAGAGGCGCGTTATGCAGATTCGCTGTTTGAAATCAAAACGGTACTGCGCAAAAACGAAGGCGACGATGGCCGTCCTATTCTTTTTGAACGCGACCCCAAAACGCCAAGGGTGCTGTCAGTGCTCGGTTCCAAACTCGACAACATCTACGACGCTCACGCTGCTCTAGACGCACACATTGACGCTTATGAACTCGCTAAAGAAGCGGTGTACAGTGGCTAAAGCAGTAAAAGCAACCGGGATTAACTCGAGCCTCCTCATTTCTGTTGTGAGCGCGGTTTACAACGCTGAACCGTGGTTAGAAGCCTATGTGCGCGAAATGCACGCGTTTTTGGCTGCCCGTTTTAAGGATTTTGAAATTGTCATTGTCGATAACGCGTCAACTGATGGCACCGTCGCGGTAATTGAACGCTTGCAAGAAGAACTGCCCAACATTCAACTCTACTGCTTGATGCGCAAACTCAATCAAGAAAGTGCTTTTGTGGTGGGTTTAGAACAAGCCATTGGTGACGTGGTGGTGACCATTGATGCCAATTACGACCCGCCGCAAGCCGTTGATGATTTGCTCGAGCGCTACTACCAAGACGGTGTTGATATTGTGTACGGCGTGCGTGAACATGGTGATGAACGTCCGCCACGGGGAGCGTATTACCGGCTGGCAAAGGGGTTTTTTAAGGTTTATAAAGCGGTCACCAAAAATGACCTGCCTGTGCTGGCGTCGATGTTTCGGTTGCTCTCGAGGCGGGCGCTCAATTCGTTTTTGGATAACCGCGAACGCTACAGTCTGTTTCGGGTGATGAGTGCGTTTGCGGGTTTACCCTACAGCGACATTCGCTACCAAGGCATCAACCGCAGCGGCACTCCCTTAGAAACCAGCTACGCCAAAGCTACCTACCGAGCAGGGCGCATTTTGCTGCTGTCATCGCACGAACCGTTGCGCTTTTTGTCGCTTCTGGCCGTTGCTGGGGCACTTTTTAACGTCATTTACAGCATCTACGTGTTGGCAGTCAACATCTTCAAAGCCGACGTGGCCGAAGGGTGGACGTCACTGTCATTACAAAGTTCGTCGATGTTCTTTTTGCTGTTTTTGATTTTGGGTGTGCTCTCCGAATACATCGGGCGGCTTTTTATCTACAGCCAAAATCGCCCCGATTATCTGATTGCCCGCGAAAAACGCAGTTTGGTACTGTCGCGCAAGCAAGAACTCAACATCACCGCTGGCGACGCTGATGCACCTTCACCATCAACCCCTACCTCGACCCCTACCTCGATAAAAGACACACCTACCGTAAGTGACACATCCACCGTGGAAACCTCGGCTACAACATCATCGGCAACACCATCATCAACTACCGAAAACCATTAGGGCAACAGATAACGGCATCACAGGCTGCTACCGCGTAAGCTGTGGGCACGATGGTTGCTAATGTATCTAATAACGCTAACAACAAGGTGGCTGGTAAAAACATCTGGCGCTCGTGGCGCTGGGTCATGTCGTGGCAGTTGGTGCTAGCAGCGTGTTCGCCTGCGGTGCTGATTTCGACGCTGGTGTTTTTGGAATTGCGTGATCGCTCGCCGGATTACCAAGATTTAACAGCAGGTTACTTGATTTTTCAAGATGGTAGCAAAGCAGCAGACTTTGGTTTTGTCTTGAGTCTCATTCTTAGTTTTAGTGGGGTGTTGTTGCTGCTGAGTGTGGTTGGCTCACTGCTCGAGCGACGACATGGTGAGGGTGTCCTAGGGCGTTTTTACGGCTTGTTAGTCTACGCGAGTTTGCCCTTAGTAGCCACGTTCGCCCAGCTCTTTTTGGGTGACCTTCTTGCGTTTAGCCCCTTTAACTATGCGGTGGTGTTCACCAGTTTAGTGGTTGGTTTTAGCGCCCTGAGTTTGCGCAAACCCCTCACAGCAGACAGATACGCAGCCCTCGTCGGTGCAAGCAGCCTCACGGCGGTGCTCAGTTGGCTCACGGGTATCGCCGTGATTTTGCTCGTTAACCGCATCAACCCCGAACATCCTTGGGTAACGGTGGGAGCAGCTCGAGATGTCGCTACCTACGCGTTTACCATCACCCTGCTGCTACTCATAGCGTGTTGGTTGGGCTTGGGCAAAACCTGGGCACGCTTAGAAACGCGGGTGCATACTTTGCTAGTGAGTAGTCAACTAGCGTTGCCGCTGCTCTTTGTGGTGTTAATTCCTACCCCTTGGGAACTGGCAGGCGAGCGTTGGTATGGTTACGACACCACCGTGGCACTGCCGCTGCTGATTACCTTGCTGATTTCGCTAGCGTATGTGGAACTGGCCTTCACAACGCGCCGCAGTCGGCAACGTTTACAAGCGGGTCACTTATGGCAGCCTAACGACAGTCTGGCAGCACTAGCAGTCGGGGCGGTGTTGGTGTTTACCAAGTTCTCGAGCACCCCCTTGCCTTATATCAGCGGCGACGACTACCACTTTGGCGAAAATTTACTGCCGTACTGGACACTCAGCGACGGTGCTTTGCCGTTTATCGACCATGTTCCGGCGCACGGTTTGATGAACTACTTGCCCGGTCTTTTTGCCAATCTCTTTTTTGACGGTAGCGCAGGCACCTACAACGCGGCGATGAATTTAGCGGCAGCGGGCTTTTTGTTGCTTGCCTATTGGCTACTGGCTCGAGCGATTGGTGTCTTGCCTGCGCTGCTGGCGTTGTTGTTGATGCCCTTGGACATCGAAATCCGCCGCACCGTGCAGTTTGCGTTTACTGCGGTGTTGTGTGTACTGGCAGAACCAAGACTGCGGCTGCGCCCGAGTGTGTGGCTCGTCGCGTGGGGGGTGTTGGGATTTAGTGCGTTTTTGTATGTCTCAGGTCAAGGTGCGCTGCTGATTATTGCCACCTTCCCGCTGGCACTGTGGATGCTTTACCGTGCTTTTCGCGAAGAACCCAAACGCCTTGGTTACACCGTGCTAAGCGTATTGGCTGTGGCTGGCGTTTTGCTGCTTACGACCGATGTGTTGCCTATTGTGTGGGGCGCACTTCGCTATGGTCTGGAAAACAGCGCTGTGTACGAAGCCGCTTACGCTGTGCCTTGGGCGGATCGTTTTTATGACACGCGCCCTTTGAACCGTTGGTTGTGGGAAACGCTGCGGGTGTCGTGGTTGTTTGTGGCTGCGCTAGCGGTCGTGTTGACCGTACGCACCTTGCTAGGGCAGTCGCTCGAGCAAGCGTCAGTTGGCAAGGAAGACGAGAAAGACGAGCAGGACAACAATAACCGTGCTAGCGCCAGTGTCAACAACCACATGCTGAGTGCGCAAAGTAGGCTTTTGTTTGTCAGTGTGCCAATTGCCCTGTTGTTGCTACTACTGATTCCGTATGCCCTTGGGCGCATCGATCAGGGTTTCTCGAGGGCAGGCGTCATCAGTGCGTGGAGCATGAGCACCCTGTTGCCACTCATGCTGATACGGGCGTTTCCCAAACATGTGCCGACGGTACTATTGGTAACAACCTTGGCAGGGGGGTTACTCATTCAGAGCAACTTGGGGGTAGCTACGCGGCCAGCGCGGTTTTTGCGGATTGCCGCCCATGCTAACGATGTTTCACAGGTAACCCTCACCGCAGGCGAAGAGGTAGGCTTACCCCGCTTGGGTACCGTGATTTTGGCCGAACGGGACTTGCACCGTTTGCGCAACCTTGACGCGGTGCTCTCGCAAGTCGTCCGTGACGGTGAAACGTATTTGGACATGACCAACCGCAACGCCCATTATTTCTATCTTGACAAGCAACCTCCCATCGAAGTGGGCGCACTTTACAACTTGCCCAATAGCGCCCAACAAGCCAGAGCCGTGCGCGAGCTAGCCGAAAACCCCCCGCCTATCGTCCTCGCGCAAGCCCGCAATATCTCGCATGATGGCGGCAGCAACGCCCTGCGGGCACATCTCATCTATCGCTTTGTGGTGGAAAATTACCTGCCTATTGAAATTGGTCAGCATATTTTCATGGTGCGGCCTGACCGCTACAACTGGCTCGAGAAATACCTCGAGCGCAGCACCGAAACCCCTTTGCAACTCGCCGACCACAACGAAGAAGATGCATGGCAAAACGGCGTACGCATTGCTGAAGAAGAAGACGCCCAAGCTGCTGTGGTGCTAGAAAACGACATTGTGACGGTAGCCCCGGGCGATGTGTTGTTGTTTGCCTCGGGGGAGAGGGTGGTAGCTCGAGTAGATGAACAGACCCTGTGGCTCGAGGGTGCACCCCTTGACCCGGTGCGCGATGGCTACCCCAACGACGTGCCGGTGCGTTTGCAAGAAACCAGCACCGAAACCCGCCTTGCTTTGCTCGATGAGGTCTTCCGCCAAGCCGACTTGAGGCGTTTGCCGATTGCCTGGGCAGATGCGTACGAAAGTTTACAAAGCCAACTTGTGCCTGTACTCGACTTAGACGCGGAAGGCATCGTGCAATTGCGCGGCGATACTGACTTTTTTGCCCCCAACCAATACCTGATTACGGGTACGGATCCCGGCGTGACGTACTACTTTCCGGCGCAGGATATTGCTGCTCGTGAGGCAGGTATTTTGCGGTTTGACTTCACCTGTTTTACCGATACGCCCGTTGAACCGCAACTCGAGATTTTCTTTAGTGGTGACGACATGCCCGACCCCAAATCCAGCATGCGGGCGCTTGTTACCCCGCGTAACGGCACGATGTTAGTACCTTTGGACGCCTATCCACGTTGGTTGCGGCTAGAACACGCCAAGCAAATCCGTTTTGACGTGACGGTGCAAAACCCAGGTGATGAACTGTGTGATGGGTTTGAAGTCAGTAACGTGCAGCTCTATCAGCGCCGCAGTGTTCGTGAGTTAGACGCCCTGCAAGCGCCCTTATTCAATGTTGATCGGATGAGTGCAACGCCCTAACGTAAAACACCCAAAGTGTAGCGCCAAAACGCCCCTTCAATCCCTGCAGGTCTGTTCCTGTGGGGACGATATTTTTGTTCTTGGTTGTTTTTGCACCAACAAAAAAGGCGACGCCGAAACGCCGCCCTAAGAAACTAACGTACTTGCTTAAAAATCCCCCACCACAATAAACCACATCGGCAATTCTGGTGAGAACGTCC
>CAZKAZ010000100.1:0-6347 GCA_964550765.1 uncultured bacterium
TAAGGGCGTTGAATACATTGAACATCGCTCTAAGCACTACTACCAGCGAGCAGAATCTTAGTAACGCCACACAAAAGCGCCCTTGTCGGGGCGCTTCTTTTTTGCTTTGGATTGTCGTCAGTTGAGTTGTCGCTGTGACATTGCCCGTTGGTGTGCCTCACGTGCTTGCGCCCACACCATGAGGGCGGTGTTGCGTTGTTTGCTGGCTTTAGCTACCACCCAGTCAACATCGGGAAAGTCAATCGCCTTAGCCACTTCTGCAGCGGCTTCCCACTGCCGCCAAACGCGGCATTCTGGGTACGTGCCTTCGGTAAGCAGTGCCAAAAACGCGTCACGTTCGCGGGTGAGGTCTAAAGGTGCGTTTGGACGTAGCAAGTGCAACACCAAGCCTACCCACACACTCGTAGCACGTTGCACGCGTAAGACGGTGTTGCCTGTGCAGGTTTCGTGACTGATAGAAACGCGGGGGGAGATGATGTCCACCGTGGGAATCGACACGCCCGCAGCGGTGTTCCACTCGGTTTGCTCTTCTTGCTCACGGAAGGCAAAGGCATATTTGACGACAGCTTGGGCGTAGTCAGTAGCGGTCATGTTGAAGATGTCATCGGCACTGGTAGGTAGTAGTGACTCGGTGCGCTCGAGCGGCACAACAATGTCATGCCGGAGCACCCGACGGGCAATCTCAAAGCGGGTAATGGCGTTCATGATAATCTTCTCCTGCCCCACGCGGTTGGATTTTGACGGTTCAGCGCGTGGGGTTTTGTTGCTCGAGCCTTTTTATGCCGTGCTCGAGGGCATGTTTGCTAAAACCAAGGCAAGCCAATAAACCAACCGTAGACGCGCCCTGCCCACTGCAAGACGCCCCAACCTTGGTTAGCGCGTTGGTAAGTACTCCAAGCACTGCGCCCTTCGGGCATCCCTAGCCAGTCCCAGACATCACTTTCATCGTCATGAGTACGGGCAATAGCGATGCTGCCCAAGTCCTCGTAAAAAGCGGCATCATCGGGGTCACAGTCATTTGCTAGCCAGTCTTGGAAGTCGTCTTCGCTCGGTATCCCCTCAGACAAGTTGCACTCGTGATGCAGGTAGTACGCCCGCAGCGGGGCGAGGTCTTTTTGGCGTTTGCGTCCGAAAAACCACATCTAGCGTTTTCCTTTGGTGGCAGCCTGCGCGGTTTGCACCCGGCGTTTGGCAAGACGTTCACGGCGCTTGTCGAGGTCTTCAACAAACTTGAGAATCCGATAAGACGCATACAAACAGCCGACTACCCACATGAATATGCGTAGAGCTAGACGGGGACGGTAAATCAGTAACCACCGAGCGAACAAGACCGTTGCCGCGACAAGTAACGCCAGACCGATGAAGACCTTGAGGGTTTTAACCCACGCGGGTTGTTCTTCTGGCTCGAGCCGTGTTGCCTTTGCGTCAATAACATGTTCTTGCTGGCTGTCTTTGAGTTCTTTGACCGTGGTGAAGGCAAGGCTGGCTGCTTTCTGCTTGGCGAGGGTGACATTGCGGCTTTTTCCCGAGGTGACATGACACGGTTTGTCGTGAGCATCTAAGGTGAAAATGTCAAATTGTCCGTCTGGGGTGACGTCGATAATGTAGGGTTCACTGACCCGCTCGGTGATGACCCCCCTCGCACCTCCATCTGGCGCGTCGTGCCAAGCCACAGGGTCTCCTCTCTTGGCGAGGGTTGCCACGTCAAACCGCCTCTTTTAGGGGAGTGCGCGAGAACTGGTCAGACTGGACATGTGCTGTCTGTGACGCACGCTGACTGGTCATCACATTGGTCACAGGACGGCGCGGTGCGACCCGTTGGTGAATAACGGGCGACGCTTTGCGCGACTTGTCATAAGGACCAATGAAACCCGCTGCACGCAGTTCGGTGAGTACTTGTTTGGCAATGGTCTTGCTGTCGGCAACACCGTACTCAATGAGGTCACTCGAGGCAATGTCCTCAAAGTGTGGCAGTAACGCCGTGGCTTGCTCAAACCGTGACGCGTTTGGGTCAATCACAGGTTTGGCGGGTTCAGTGGCAACGCTTTCCCACTGCCACGTCGGGGTTGGATAAGCACAGGCTTGTGTCACGGCACGTGTTAAGTCTTCGCGGTCAGCTAAGGGCGACTGAAAACGGGTCATGCTGCCATCGGCTGCCAGTAGCACGCCGTCGCCGTTGCCTAGTAACGTGGTGGCGCTAGTATCCCCGAGAACAAGGCGGCTCGAGAAGTCGTCGGGCAAACGGTATGACACCCGCAAAGGCAAGTTAGCCCTCGCACGGGGCTGCAAAATCTCACCTGCTGGACGTTGCATGGCAAGCACCAAATGAATGCCTGACGCCCTTGCAGTTTGCAAGAGATTGAGTACTTGTGGCTCGAGCACCTCCTTGTTACTGTCCATAGCCGCAGCGGCTTCGTCGAACACCAAGACAATACGCGGCAAGGGTTTGGCTTGGGCGTTGTATTCGTCGATGCTTCGCACTTTGTGGCGGTAGAACAGGGTGTAGCGGCGGTTCATTTCGGTAGTCAGGTGCTCGAGCACCTCGCCTGCTTGCTCGAGAAAAGGCACATGGGCAAGCGTGTGGGGAATATCTGCAAACGCCTGCAAGTCCACCCGCTTGGGGTCGATGAGCACAAGGCGCACATCGTTGGGAGACGTGCGACTTACCAGCGCAGCAATAGCAGCGTTGACCCCGTTGCTTTTGCCGCTGCCGGTAGTGCCAGCAATCAACACGTGCGGGGCGGTAGCAAGGTCAACCGTGACGACTTTGCCCGTCTGAGAAAGCCCTAATAGCCACGGGAGCGTGGCGTTATTGCTTGGCTCGAGCGACGCAAACGCCACATTCTGCCGCCTAGCACGGGGAACTTCAAGGCAGTACAAGCCATCTTCGCGCCACGTACTGCGCACATGTTTGAGGCTCAATCTTCCGGCAACGTCGGTGAGCAGGCGGTCAATGTCTTGGCTCGAGTATTTTGAAAGCAACACCGGGAAGCGCAGCAGTTGGGGGCTAGCTTCGGGGGCAAGTATGGCAACACGCACCCCTTTGCGCCACAGTTCTTGTTGCAGTCGGTAACGCAGAGACGGTTTCATGCCAGCAACCTCACTTTTCCGTGCTCGAGTTCTTCAATGACGCCAAAGTCAGCAAGGGTTCGCACGAAATACCTGCGTTTGCGTTTGGTATCCAGCCACGCCCATGCTTTGAGGTTGTCAACGCACACCACGCCTTGGTCGTTGGCGTGTTGCAACATCTCGAGCCACAACGCCCACCAGACAGGCATCCGCAGTAGCCATGTGCTGACAGCATCATCAAGGTGGCGTCCGCGTTCAACGCGGCGCTCGAGGGTAGCGGCGTAGTCAAGAAGTTTGGCATCACTCAAGGCGCACCCCCGTTTGGGCAAGATATTGGGCGGCCACTTCCGTGAGTAGCCTTTCGACGTACTCAGACAAGGGAATTCCAATCAACTTGGCGTGAGACTCAACTGCCCGTTTGACGTTGGTATTGACGCGCAGCACCATTTTGCTGTCGCCGTTGTCTTTACTAGCGAGGTGCTCACGGATGCGGTCACTATTGGTAGGCGTGAGCGCATGCCGTGTGTAAAAGGTGTCCACAGCGTTCACAGTGTCTAGGGTGTCCTGCTTTGCTGTCGTTTCTGTCTGTGCTGTCTTGTCCTGCTTTGGGGTCAAAAAAAAGTCGGGTTCTTCGGGGGCAGGTTTAAGCGCCACTGAGCATTCCCCACACTTCTTGGGCAAGGGCGGCGTACTCGCTAGCCAGTTGTTTGCTAGCAGGGTCATCGACATCGGTAGCCAGATAGCCACGTTCCTCGAGCGCTTCAAACGTCGGGCAGTTGCCTACGCTGGCTTCAGCCACTTGCACACCCATGTAGCCAAACATGATGCGCGCTTGACGGGCGGCTTCTTGCGTTTCGCCGTCGCGGGCGATGTTGTTAAAGACCACCAAGATGTTCTTTTCAGGCACGCCTAACGTGTGCAACCAGCGCACGGTAGCGCCCATAGCTTTTTTGTCTTTGTCGCTGAGGCTAGTTGGCACGAGAATCAAATCACTGCCAGCAAGGGCTTTGGCTTTGGCTTCCTCTAAGCCACCTTCAACATCAATCACGGCAATGTCGGCGTTGATGTCTTGCTCGAGGCTGCTGCCGTTGGCACTACGGAAGCTGTGGCGGCGGCGTCCCTCAAGCTCGAGCAACCTATGAGTTTCTTCGTCCCAGTCACATACGAACACGTCAAGCCCTTGCCGTGACCACTGCTCACCGAGGTGACGCCCCAAGGCGGTTTTGCCTACCCCCTGTTTACGACTCACGAATGCTACTTGGTGTTTTTGCATACTACCTCCTAAAAGTTATATGTAAGCGTAATGCTTACACTTACGAGTGTAGCATATGTCCTCGTGTAGTATGAGCGCGTGAACACAGCGTCCGTCATCATGGCGGCGATGAACAAAAAGATTGAAGAGCAAGACATCAAGCAAGGCGTGATTGCCGAGGCGCTTGGGGTGTCACGTCCGCGTATCAATCAGGTATTGAGTGGGCGCAGACCGCACATAAGCTCTCCTGACTTAGACACGCTCGCGGTGCTACTTAATGCTGATATTCAAGTGGCAGACGTGGGCAGTGTTGAGGGGGTAGCGTTGCTCGAGCACCTTGACGAAGACTCCAAAATCATTCCCGAGAGCATTCAGCAGGTGCTTAGGTATTTAGCGCTCGAGGTCTATTTCATTAAAAAACCCCCTGACAAGCAGGGGGTTGCGGGTGCGCGGTGAAGGCTAGGCGGCTTCTGTTTCGTAGTCGATGATTCCCGTATCCTCGAGCCACTTACCAAGCACTATCCAGTCAACACAGGGGCGCTTCTCGCCGTCTAACCACGTGAGTGGCATGCATGCACCACGGTCATCAATGTAGAGGTGAGCGTGGAGCTTGCTGCTAGTTGTCCAGTTTTGACGTTCGTGGGCTTGCTCGAGTGTCTCAACATGCACGCCGCGTTCTGTTAGCCATGCCACGGCTTGCTCGAGTTCATCGCCGTCGCGCATGGTCTCGAGCACAATGCGATGCTCTGCTTCTTGCAGGCGCAATAGCCACGGCACTGCCCCTAAGTCTTGACCGATGTCGGGGTATTGATGGGACACAACCGTCCCATCAAAGTCAAGCGCGATAATCACTGGATTGTCTCGATGAAGTGCTCGTCAGGGTCATTGACGTTGCCAAGCATCTCTTGGCATTCTTCTTCACTGCCCGAAAAAACGGACACCATTTCGCTAGCGTTGATGAGGCGGTGTGTAGGCTCGGGGCGCTCAAAGGGTTCATTGGGTTCAAAACCCGTTCCAAACTTACCCATGACATTTTCACTCATGTCCACGCGGAAGGTTTCTTGGGTTGTGCCTTCCTTGCTTGAGAACGTGAAACGTACAAGGTTTGTACCTGCGAGTGGGTTGACGATGATTTGTTCGCCTGCATCGGTTGTAATAACTAGGTTTCCGTATGGGGTTACATGGTGGTTCATGGTGTTCTCCTCGAGCAGCTTTTAGTTTGGGGTTCGCCCTTGCTGCTTACTGAGTTAAATATACACATGTTTAACTCAGATGTCAAGCTGTCTCTTTAATTTGTTTGACTAGCCTGCTTACGGTTGCCTTGCTAATGCCTAAACGCTCCGCCAATTCGTTTTGTGTGGGAGGGTTGTCTTGCTCGAGCGCCTCACGGATGGCACGTTTGTTAGCAGCGCGGGTCTTTGCGTCTGGTTGTGGGCGCAAGGGTTCAAAGCCGTGCTCGAGCCACCACTTACTGACAGTCACTTCACTCACGCCAAGCCTGTCAGCCACCGCTCGCAACGAGCCTAATTCATCGACAAGCGATTTGAGTGTATCAGCGTCCTTGTAGGGTTCATCGCTGAATTTAGCGTTCTGCCCTCTTGCCGCTCGCCCTCGCCCTCGGAGTTTGCCGTCTTTGAGCTTGTAGCCAGCTTGGGCTGGCTTGTTGAACTCGAGCACCTCAGTGAGGCTGATAGTCAGGCTGATGGGTTGGTCATGCCAAAGTAACTTCAAAACGGCGTGGCGTTCACCAAGGGGGGTGATGCCAAGAAATGTGACCCCTTTGGCGTTCGCTAGTTCTTCAAAAACGTTCGACTTGTCGATTAGCATCGGCGGCTTCCATGTCTTTACTGGCTTGGATTTCTTCAGCAACGAGGGCAAGGCCATAGTTGATGATGTCTGAGCGGCTATCCCATTGGGCAAGCACTTGCGCGACTTTTTCTTGGTCGATTAGCTCGAGCAAGTCTTTGTCGATGTTGACTTGTACTCGAGTGCGCCCTGAGCCTTTGCGGTTGGCTTCGTGGGCAGC
>CAZKAZ010000100.1:6447-10137 GCA_964550765.1 uncultured bacterium
TGTTGACTTGTACTCGAGTGCGCCCTGAGCCTTTGCGGTTGGCTTCGTGGGCAGCGGTGGGCGCAGGGTTGCCTGCGCCTTTGCGAGAGTTTTTGTAGCGGGGCATTAGCTTTGGGTTTGACTTTGGCGGTAGGTGTTTTTTCCGTGCAAATTTACCCTGTAAACCGCTTCTACTGTTCGCCCACCATTCCTATCTTCTTGCAACAAGCCTTCGTATGCCATCTTAGTCATCAGCATAGCGACAGTGAACAAATCAAAACCATCATCTTCATTTACAAAGCTTTCTGGTGTAAGTCCACTTGGCTCTAAGCGTGTGCGGCGTAAGATTTCTGTGCGCAAGTTAGCCCACTTTGCTAACTTTTCTTTGTAGTCCGCAACGTTCATTTTGACTTTTGAAGGATGCTCCCAAGTTTCGCCCCATACAGAATCGATGTAGTGGGTGCGCTCTACGTATCCATGGCGGTCTGCGTGGCTGACTTGTTGCGTTATTTCGACTACACGAATCTCAGGGTCTTCGTAGTGCTCGAGTGACAGAGTTCCATGCCGCATTACCCACATCCCGATTGGATAGGACTCATCTCCATAATGGAGATTTTTTGTCACTACTTTTACGCCATATTGCTTAGTTGTCGTGGTGGTCATTCCAATCTTCTTTCTGAGCCTTTTCACACCGTGCTCAGGGCGAGTCACACTTATTCGTCGTAGGGGTTGCCGTAAGGTGTGTCCGCGTCAGCTATGGCACACGCCATTTCAAACTCGAGTTCTTCTTGGCGTTCTTCTTCGGTCATATCGTTCCAGTCTTTGGTGTTGTTCATTTCAATCTCCTCGAGCAGCTTTTGATTTAGGTTTTGCCCTTGCTGCTTACTGAGTTAAGTATACACATACTTAACTCACGTGTCAAGCCTAAGGGGTGACAAGAGTCCTACGGCGCTGTAGTATTACTACATAGCAGCAAGGGAGACCCCCAAAGCCAACGCTGCGCCGGAGGAATCATGGACAACATCACGTGGTTAAAAGACTTTTTCAACAAACAAGCCAATAACGCCAAAGAACGCATCACCAACGCCAAAACCTACTTTGAAAACAACACCGAACGGGCACTCAGTGACCTTGCCGAGTACGGCGCGTGGTTGTCGGTATGTCAAGACGTGCTCAATGGCTTAGAACAGGGCGAGAGCGCCGAAGCCCTAAGCCAATACGCCCAACAGCAGATGAACATTTCGGGTACGGCATCACCAAGCTCTAATCAGTACCGCAACGCCTACAACGGTGAGGTGGCTCGAGCATGGGCGCGAGCTAAGCGCAGGCTTGACCGTGAGCGTCAATAATCTGATACACTTTTGACATATGCCCACTTAGACCCGCGCCTGACGGGTCTTATTTTTTGTTTGTACCGTTTCAAAAGTGTAATGCTTATAACGCAGTGGGCTATGCCCCAGCGTATATCCTAGGCTTACAGTGAGCAAAACGAGTGCCAAGACGCGTGCAGTGTTGCGCTTTCAGTGTCCATATTGCGGCTCGAGGCACGTCAAAACCCAGATTAAAACCGCTTATGAAGACGAGGAGGGCAATCCTTGGATGAGACGCATGTACAGGTGTCTCGAGTGCCGCGAAAAGTTTTTCAGCCAAGAAATCCTCGAGCCAGTAGACGCATAGACGCTTCTGTGCCAAGACACCCTGACCTAGCCCACGTGGTTGGGTTTTTTTATGCCCTGAGAAACTACTACCGCTGGTATGGCATTCGGGTAGATGTACCGAGCAACAAAAGCTCGAGCAGCGAAGGCAAGGAAAGTCATCACTGCGCTTTGCTGTTTGACGGCAAAACCTACGTGCTCAATGACCACAACCTTGCTATCTTGCGCACGCCACGGCGGGTGGTGGATTTTGACCTGCTGCCAGATGGACACGGGCAACCACAACCCTTTCTGCCACAAGGCTGCACCAAACCGCAGTGCATGTATTACTGCCGTGCGCTTGACGGTAAAAACCTCGACCCGCGCAACGCCAAACTTGCTTTACCCGTTGCCCTTTGGGTACTCAACAACTTGCAGCCCGCTTAGGAGAGCTATGTATACCTGCACCAAGCAGTACTTCGATATTCCCTTTGCCCACAGGCAACACGCCCACGACGGACACTGCGCCTTGATTCATGGACACAACTGGGGGGTGACGGTTGAGTTTGCCGCCAATGAACTTGACGAATGCGGGTTTGTGGTGGACTTTGGCAACCTCAAAGCGTTTAAGACGTATTTAGAGCGTTTTGACCATGCGTTAGTCCTTAACCACGACGACCCCAAGCTGCCCGAGTTACTCAACTTGCAGCGTGACGGCTTTGCCAAAATCGTGCTCGTTGATTCGTGCTCGAGCGAAGGCTTAGCCCAACACTTTTTTGACACGTTTTCTGCCATGGTGCGCCATGACTACGGTGAGCGGGTGCACATCCGCAGTGTGACTGTTACTGAAGACAGCAAGAATTCGGCGACCTGCTATGGCTAAGTACATTCCCATCTACGAGACGTTTTATACGTGGCAAGGCGAAGGCGCACATCTCGGACGGGCAGCGTTTTTTATTCGCACTTACGGTTGCCCGCTGCACTGCCCGTGGTGCGATAGCGCAGGCACGTGGCACAAAGACTACGTTCCTGACAGCATCATGCAATTTACGCCAGAAGAACTTGCCACCCTTGCTGGCCGCACGGACACCCGCATCGCGGTAATCACAGGGGGCGAGCCAACCATTTATGACCTCACGGCGCTGAGTGACGCGCTAAGAGCCAAACGCATTGCCGTTCACCTCGAGACATCGGGGGCGTTTCCGATTAGAGGGCAGTTCGACTGGATCACCGTCTCGCCTAAGTGGGCGCAGCAACCCATGCACGAAAACCTGATGAACGCTGACGAGTACAAGCTCATCATCACCAAGCCAGACGACATTGGTTTGTGGTGGGATGCCATTGGGCCTTTTTACAACGGACGCAGCATTTGGCTTCACCCTGAATGGTCACAGCGCCACAATCCCGAGGTGCTAGAAGCCATTAGCCACGCTGTCAAAACCCGTCCGATGACTTTTCGGGCAGGCTATCAGGTGCACAAACTCTACAACGTCGATGCCCTTGACCCTAGCAGCAAGCCATTGGTGCCGCTTGGGGGCAATCCGGAACTTGGTTACTGATGGACACTGCCAAACTAGAACAGGCAACGCGTTTACTGCTCGAGGCCATCGGTGAAGACCCAGAGCGCGAAGGGCTAGTAAGGACGCCTGCCCGTGTTGCCAAAGCGTGGACAGAGATGCTAGCGGGATATGCGATTGACCCGCTCCTGCACCTACTAACCAACTTCGCTGTTGATGACATTGAAGGCAGTTACGACCAGATTATTCTCAGCCGCGATATTCCCTTTGTGTCCTTTTGCGAACACCACCTGATGCCGTTTACAGGTGTAGCGCATGTGGCGTATATCCCTGCCAAAGAAGGGCGGGTCGTAGGACTCAGCAAGTTGGCAAGGCTAGTAGACGGCTACGGGCAGCGCCTGCAAGTGCAAGAGCGCATGACCCAACAGATAGCCGAAGCCCTGAACACCCTAAACCCACGCGGGGCAGCGGTCATCATCAAAGCGCAACATAGTTGTCAGTGCCATAGGGGCATTAAAAAAGACGGTCACATGGTGACTAGCGCCATGCACGGGGTGTTT
>CAZKAZ010000101.1:0-664 GCA_964550765.1 uncultured bacterium
CATGATGCGAGCACGGGCTAGGGCTAGGGCTACTCGAGAGGTGTCGATGGTAATCCAGCGGCGTCCCCATTGTTCAGCGACGTAGGCGGTAGTGCCAGAGCCACAGGTAGGGTCAAGGACAAGGTCGCCGGGATCGGTTGTCATCAAAACGCAACGCTTGATAGCCTCAGTAGCTGTTTGAACAACATATATTTTGGGATCACTCCGACTTTGAATACCCCCAATGTCTAACCAAATGTTGTTCATTGGAAATGTTGCTAAATCTTCTAGGTAACGAGTGTATCTAAGTGACTTTCCTTCGCGCATTACCCTTGAAGCCTTTGCTAATCTATTTAATCCTTCGACAGTTGTTTTCCAGTGTAGACCTGTTGAAGGAAGCCAATCACCTCCCCGGAAGGTGAAATTTTGCTCTGAGCTAACTGCCCCTTGCGAGGTGAGGTCTGAAGATGTAACGACTTTACTTAGGTCGATAGGATAATCTTTCAAAGCCTTCACACTTGAGGCAGGGCGGTACTTTGATGCTCCTTCCTCTCCTGCCTGCTTTAGAAAATTGATTTCTCTGTACTTTAAGTCACCATACGCTTTTGTATACCAAATTACATAATCGGATACAGAAGACAGGTAGCTTCCAGAAAAGCCTGTCGTTTTAGCATAGCTTATTATT
>CAZKAZ010000101.1:674-10017 GCA_964550765.1 uncultured bacterium
TTCTCCAAATATCTCGTTAAGTAGTGCCTGAACTCTATGAAGGTTCTCATCGCCAATCTGCACAAAGATAGAACCACTATCAGTCAATAGGTCTCGAGCCACCGTCAACCTATCCCGCAAATAGGTCAGATACGAGTGAATGCCGTCTTTCCACGTGTCTCGAAACGCTTTCACCTGCTCGGGTTCGCGAGTGATGTGGTCTGCCTTGCCATCTTTTACATCACGACTGGTCGTTGACCACTGAAAGTTGCTGTTGAACTTAATGCCATAGGGTGGGTCAAGGTAGATACATTGCACCTTCCCCCGCAACCCCTCCCGCTCTGCCAAACTCGCCATCACCTGAAGGCTGTCCCCTAGAATCATGCGGTTTGTCCAATTGCCTTCATGCTGATAAAAATCAGTCGCGTTCGCATCCTCGGGCAAGCCGTTGAAGTCAGCAAACAAATCAGGCTGCCACTCGTCTGCCGCCTCTTTTTCTGCTTGCCTGCTTTGCTCTGCTAGGTCGTCAATCAGCACCTTGGGATGCACTTTTTCTTGGATAAACAAGGGTGGTGCTTGCACTACAAGGTCAGACCAGTCTTGCTCATCTTTGCCACGCCATACCAACTGCGGGTCAAGGTCACGGTTGCGCCGCTCGTACGCTACAGCGATGGCTTTTTTCTGCGCCTCTGACATCAAGGGTTGGTGTTCTGCTGTTGGGATGTTGACTCGAGCGTCATCCTCGTGGGTGATGGCTTCAATTTTCTTGGGTTTCTTGGGCTTTCTCGGCATAGCGTTGGCTTCCTCTCAGCAATGTTGTAGGAATTTTTATTGGCGTCGAGTAAGCTCGGTGAGCTTGCGGTCAAACGCATCGGCAATATCGACAATCTCTGTGAACTCAGCAAAATCCCAGCGTCCGTAGCTGCCTAGATTATTGACACCTGGAATCCAATAGGTTGTCGTTGTGTTGTGTTTGTCTTTGACGTTTTCGTTGCGGTAGCCCTTGATTTCAACGATGAGATTCAAAAGGTCTTCACGACCATCGTCTACCTGCAAAATGAAATCAGGGATATAACGCCGTGGTGTCATGCCTGATTTGTAGGGAATCTCAAAACCTAAGTTGTGGTTTTTGACGTATGCCTTGACGCGTTCGTGGGCTTCGATGACTTGGCAGAACTGCGATTCCCAGCCGCTATCGCATACTGCCCAGTTGATGTGAGACTTCCGAGGGTCAGTCTGCCAGCGCAGTGATTTTGAGGTGTTAAAGCTGACTTGCATGGTTGAGCCAACAGGGTTATAAGGGTCGAGGATGGCTTGGATGGGGCGCTCGCTGGATTGTTGTTGGGCAATCGCTGCCATAATCCGCTCACAGGCTCGTTCTGCTAGGTCTGGATACAAAATCTGCGCGGGGTAGGTGCGGTCTTTACAGACGAGGTAGTTGTCGAGCCACATCTGGGTGATGCGCTTGAGTTTGCCAAACAGGTACATTTTGGGTACTTGGTCAGGGTCGCGCCATTTGGTGTATAGCAGGTGGCGGGTGAGTTGATACACCACCGTGGTATCGCGCATGTTTTCTAGGTGTTTGACATTGAGGTCAACGCCTTCACCGACAATACCTGCGTTTCTTGTATCAGTCGCGCCGAGTAGCTCAGTGGTTAGCTCGAGCACTGAATCATCGGTAAACACAGGTTTGAGGTGTTCTTCCGGTAGCGCAATGCGGTAGCCCTGCACTCGAGGGAAACGGATTTCAAGGTGGTCACGTTCAGGACTAACTGCTTGCACGTGAACGGTCTGGCGGGGTTTTTGTGGCTTCGCAATTGTAGGTTTAGCTGTGAAGTCAAAGGGAATCCCGAATATGTCAGCGTATTCAACGTCAAAAAGACCGCTGTCTTCGTTGAGTTCATAGGACTGACGGCGCAAGGCTCGCCCTACCACTTGCTCACACAGAAGCTGCGTTCCAAACGCTCGAATACCAAGCACATGCGTTACGGTGTTGGCATCCCATCCCTCAGTGAGCATCGACACCGAGACAACACAGCGAACTGACTCACCGAGGCGTCCTTCTTTGCCTACGGTGTTCATTACCTCTCGTAGTAGGTCTTGGTCGCTGATGTTCTCAGCTTGGTCACGGCTACCTGTGCGTTCAACAATCTCTCGCCGGAAGCGGTCAATTTCATCGCTTGCCATATCGCGGAAATTTTTGTCTAAGGCGTCCCCTGACTCTAACTGCTCACTGTCAATCAGTAACGTGCGTGGGCGAGCTAGTGGTCTACTGTGTTCATCAAAGTTGCGAAACAGTGGTAAGTGTCCAGCTTGATAGTGCAGCGTGCCATCTTCAGCTTCTTGGTGAAACCCTGAGATGAAGTCGTAGACCAGCTTTGAAGTTGAAGTGTTGTTGCAGACAATGATGAAGCAAGGTGGCACGGTAATGCCCTCTTCTTGCCACCACTGGAAGGTCTTTTCATAGTGACCGTAAAGGGCATCCAAGGCACTGATGAGTTTGACGGGTAGTGCCAAGGGATCATACGACTTGCCTTTGCCACGTCCCTTTTTGGGCATCTGCTTGCCCACATGCTCCCAGAGATTGCGGAATATGGGCATTTCTTCTGTGGGGATGTTGTCAACAACAGGTACACGAGGCAGCTTGACGATGCCACATTCAATAGCGTCCATCAGCGAAAAGTCACTGACCGTCCACGGGAAAAGTGTGCCTTCGACATACCCAGAACCACTCAAAAAAAATGGGGTAGCTGAAAGATCAATCACGTTATTGATGGCAAGTTTGCGAGCGACAATCTCTAAACCGGAAATCCACAGACGCGCTGCTTCACTGTTTTTGTCTGCTTCTTTTTTGTCGTCACCTTTAAGGTTTTGTTCTTCGGGGTCTTCGGGCTTTTCACGGTAGCAGTGGTGTGCTTCGTCGTTTAGCACCATGACGCGTTTCATACCCATTAAGTCAGGCATGACTCGCTGAAGCATTTGTCCTTCGGTTTCGGTGGTTGGCAAAGCATCACCATGACCTTCTAGTAGCTTCTTTGTGCCTGCTGTTCCCTCAAAGCGTTCTCGCATTTTGAAGGCGTGGTAATTGGTGATGACGATTTTTGCTTTACCGAGTTCTAGCAGCATGTCGCTGGGGACAAGTTCACGGCTTCGGTAATAGCTGTCGGGGTCGTTGGGCTGCAAGACCCGTAGGCGGTCACGAATGGTGATACCGGGTGTAACCACAAGAAAGCCACGGGTAAACCTTTTGCTAGTGGGATGGCGCGCGGCATTGATGGTTTGCCAAGCGATAATCATCGCCATGACAGTGGTTTTGCCTGCGCCTGTTGCCAATTTGAGGGCAATGCGTATCAGTCCGGGGTTGGCTTCGGCGTTAGCGTTCTCAAGGTAGGTCAGGAAGTCTTTGCCTGCTTTAGTGTTCGGCGCAACCTCGGTGAGCCAGATGATGGTTTCAACAGCTTCAACCTGACAAAAGAATGGGCGGATGCCACTGAACTCATGGTGACGCCAGTGTTGCAGTAGGCGTGCTGTTTCTGCTGTTACTTTCCAATCGCTAGGATTGGGCAGCCTTCGCCAAGCAGCAACATGACCACGCAAGTCGTTGATGATTGAGTTGGGGTCATACTGCTGCCGTTCATCACTCAGCCCTTTGCCCTCATCCAAGTTGAGACGCCCTTGGCTTTCGCCTTGCTTTCGCTTGCGCGGTTTAGGGATAGGTGTAATGAACTTGGCAGGTCGTCGCTTATTGAGGACATCGAGTGTGGGTTGCCCGTCATCGTCAAGCTCCCAATGCCTGTCGGGATAGTTGTATGGGTTGTTAAGAATTGGTGCGTCAAAGAAATCGTTCATTGTGACCCCTCTAGCAGGCAATAGCGGCAAGTTGTAGGCATGAGCAACGACAAAAAGCACCGCTCGAGCAGTGCTTTACAAAATCTTTACAAGTTGTGTTTTTGGAGGTGGTGGCTATCGTGGGCTTGGTAGCCAAGTGAAACACTATGCAGCATTCCTTGTATTGATAAGCATGGCGTAGCCTAACACACAGCCATTAGGACAATTGCCCTTGCTAGCAAATGGCATGACCTCATGAGTGCGATTCAGATGCGCACCTACACACCTACATAAGAAAAGCCCTTTCAATGATTATCTCGAGCTTGTTCACACTTTGTCTATTTGACATTGCAATTTCCTATCATTCACAAGAGTGGTTACGCCCGCCTAAACACAAACGAAAACGCCTGCTTACTCTTAATCACCGTTTTCATCTCATCAAACAGCGGATGCTCACCGACCCCACTCAAGTGCGCCCAACCCTTGGTGCGGGTAAGCGCCACAAACACCTGATTGCGAGCGTTGACATCCGCTTCCCGTTTGGCGATGTTGTCAAACCCAAGCACATACACCACATCGGCTTCATTACCCTTAGCTTGATGGATACGAGAAACCGTGACCGCCCCTTCGTACCAAAACTTGTCAGGTTTGCGGTTGTCCTTGTCAGCTTTGAGCATGTTTGGTTTGGGCGTTGCCGGCACAAAATAGTCGATACCGCGCTGCTGCAACGCCCTTGCCATTGTCTCTTGTATCTTGGAAGCCTCCCACGGCTCACCCAAAGCAATCACCAACAGTTCCCGACTTGCCTTCAAGCCCTCTTGCATAATGTCTTGCTTGATTTGTTCGGCTACCACGTCTATCTCATCAGTGCGTGACGCAAAGGGCTGAAAGGTCAACACAGGCTTGCCGTACAGGTCTGCCACGATGTTGAGGGAGTTTTCTGGGGGACGCTCGAGGTGAATCATCTCGCCTACCCGCCGAAAGTCCCCTTGTACTTCATAACCAAGGCTACGCCAGTCTTCTTGGGTGGTGAGTCCTGAAAGCATCCCACCTTCTCTGAAGAGTCCCATGCCAATGCTATGAGCAGCCACTAGAATCTGCCCAGGGGTGCGGTAGCACTTGCGCATGACTTCGTTCTTGTTGATGCCGCCTGGGTAGATAGGTGAGTCTGCCAGCATCACATCACTGACAGCATCCCCAAACAGTTCGCGGTGGGTTGGGGCAACGAGACTCTCGAGCGACTGCGCTTCGTCATACGCCCAGATGAGGCGGCGGCGCGTTGTGTTGTCACTATCCCCGAACAAACTATCCTGACCCTGCTCGACAGGACGCAGACTTTGGTAAGCAAGCCAGTAGAAGGGTTGTTTGCCGTCTACTTTGAAGCGTTCATCGAATACGAGGTCTTGTCCTTCGTCAACGAGAATGGCATCGAACGTCGGTTGAATCTCACGTCCCTTTTCGCCAAGGGTTTCAAACAGCTTGTGCAACACGTAGGCGTATTTCTGGGGAGGGGATGATTGTGGGGCGTCGTCACGGCCTAGAGGTCTAATGTTGTGCTCGAGGCAAACGTGTCGATAAAACCCTGGTCTATCCTTTGCACCCCACGTGTGTAGCAACTTGAGTTTTCCCTCGGGGTCGTAACTCTTTTCTCCTCGAGTAAAGTAATGCATCCACTTTTTAAGTAGACCCTCCATCAGGTCATAGAGGCTGCGCGTAAAGAACACCACGGCAATATCCCACTCGGGATGCTTGAGGTGCATACTCACCGCTTTTTGGGCAAGCAAGACGGTTTTGCCCGAACCAGCAATGCCCCGAATGCGTTGTGGTCCCGGTGGTATCTGTTTGGCAATACGTTCTTGTTGCAAGTCAAGCTGATGGATAGTGTCTCGAGCCTTCGCAAGCACCTCTGCTCGCCCAACGACTGGCTTTTGAAAGGGGACTTTCTTCTTGTTACGGGCATACTGCATCCCTGTAATCAAGCGCAGCAGCAGGCTGAAGTCATCTTCACTGAGAGGCTTGCCACCTTTGACCACATCTGCATCGCCGATGGTAGCCCGCAGGCTAGCTGGACTCAGATTGTCTTCGCAGATAACAGGGGGACTACCGGGGAAGTTGGCAAAACCGCGCTCGAGCCAATCATCGGAATGCACCAAGGGCAAAGCGACAATAGCGCGTGCTGCTACCCGTTGCTTTAGACCTTCTTCAACGTCGGCGTATTCGAGTAAGGCTTCAACCTGATACCTAGCTTGCAAGTAGGGTTCGATGTGCTTTTTGCCGTAGTAGTTGCTGACATGCCAGCGGTAGCCTTCAATGGTTTGAATGCACTCCAACGGCAGGCTTTTGACTTCGATAACCACCAACCCAAGCTGCCTATCAATGAGCATGATGTCGGGTTCGCGCTGCACGCCAGATGCAAACACTGGGAAGCGCCAATAACCGAGGCAGTCACGGTTGCGGAAGGCGCTACGCACGGCATCCCAGACGCGCAATTCGCCTTGTTCGCCGTCACCGCCTACGGGTTGGGTGGTAATGAAATCGTTGAGCATGACAAACCCTTCTTGGTTGATCTTGGCGGATGGACTATCGAAACTATACATCTTTTTCTCATGCAATGCCTTTAGCACTAAACGAGTGTGTATTTGATAAGCTCGAGCAACCACGAAAGGGGTTCACATGAAACACGTTTTGATTTTAGTCGTGATGCTTTTTGGCGCAGTATTGGCACAAAGTGAATTTGAGCAACAGATGCTCGAGTGCTCAGCCGTTAGTGGTGACAGTGAACGGCTCGAGTGCTACGACGATTTGGCAAGGCAGCTTGTTCCGCCAACTACTAGCTCGAGTGATTCATGGTTTATACAAACCGAAGTCAACCCTGTAGATGATTCGACATCCGTATTCCTTTACACCGAAGCCATAGAGGGAGAAGGGCGTTTTGGCGAGCCTATTTCACTTATGCTGATGTGCCGAAGTGGTGAAGTTGATGCTTTGATTACTTGGAACTATTACCTAGGGTTGCGCACTACAGAAGTAACGTATCGAATTGGCACAGAACAAGCCCGAACGGACACTTGGTACATTAGCAATGACTCAGAAGCTACCTTCTACTCACAGAGTGAAAGCATTGATCGACGCTTCATTCAGGAGCTAACCGAATCTGACAATGGTCAACTGCTCGCACAAGTCGTGCCCTACAACGAGAACAGGGTTACTGCTGTTTTTGATATTGCGGGTTTAGAAAGTATTGTCGGACAGCTTTACGAGGCATGTCCAGAGTAAGTATTCGCGGTTAACTAACGCTACTTCAAGCTCGCCCAGCGCGGGCTTTTTTGTTGTCCTGAGCAGAGGGGTGACAAGAGTCCCACATCGTCGTATACTTAGTCCATAGCAGCAAGGGCAATCCCCTAAACTACGGCTGCGCTGGAGGACAACATGAAAGACCAAACCGCAACCGACATCAAAAACAATGCTCAGCTTTACCTCAACACCGAACGCGTTGAAACCCAACGCTTTGCCGCTGGCATTGGTGAGGATGTCACCCTCGAGCAACTAACCAGTATCGACAACATCTACTATGCAGCCGCCAAAGTCGAAGTCTGGGAAACTATCATCAACATGGCGGACAAAGGCAACGACGGTGACGCCATTGCAGCCACAATGCAAAAAGCTATCAACAATCATGTGTCCCGCCTAGGGCGCTCGAGCAGTGCCACGTCTGACCTTGCTGACCGTAAGTTGCTCGAGGCGCTCCAAACCATCTTCAACATGCACTTCCGCTAATCCCACACGCCCCTGCCCAGCGCGGGGGCTTTCTTTTTGCCTATAGGGGGTGACAATAGTCCTACACTTTCGTATACTTAGTACATAGCAGCAAGGGCAACCCCCAAAATCAACGCTGCGACGAGAGGATAAAAAATGTTCATGCGCGAGCACCCCTCAGTACGAATTGAACGCTACGAGCAAAAACTCAAAACCCTGTATGCCAACCTCGAAGCAGCCAGCAAGCACAACTGCCCCGCCGAAAGCCACGATGCCTGCCAAGCAATTTTTGAATACGAAGACCTGCTCAAAGAAGCCCGTTACGAACTGACCTGCTTGTACCCGAGCGAACGCTAGTCACTCACACCCCCGCAACTCGCGGGGTATTTTTTTACCATCTTGGACATCTTAGACATTTAGAACAAAACAAACCCAGAACTAAAAAACAGGGCATTTATGCCCATTCCCATCAGATTGCACGCATGTGTGCAAACAAGTATGTACCTATGTGTGCAAACAAGTGTGTACCCATAAAGCGCAACAGGTTGTGCCCCATAGAGCGCAACAAGTTTACACGCTTACCGCGCAAACTAATAAATAAGGAATAAGAGACTAAAGAAGAGACTAAAGAAGAGACTAAGAAGGGAGCAGGCTGTCGCCTGCCCGTCGCCGTCGTCGGAAGGTCTTTTTTTTGAGAAGCTCGAGCCACCCATCTGCCACAAACCAGCCAAAAGTCCATGCCGCGCCGCGCCGCGCACCCGCCCAGCGTCGCCTGTGCGCCCGAATTTACCCGCTGCTCGCCGCCCTCAAATGTCTTTCTATGCAGCGAGTGTAAGCAGGGCGGTTACAGGGCAATACAGCGGCTCGAGCCAACGACGTTTTAAGGATTTTGTAAAAAATGTTGTCAGTGTTTAAGTTAAAGATGTAAGCTACATTTATGAAAGGCGTTTTGCTAGTTCTACTTTGCATCGGTACATTGGCTCTCGCACAATCACCCCGTGACAGCATGAGTACCATCCTTCCTGAGCAGCTACCACAACCAGGCATTGCGTTACCCATAGTGTCCCCTACCGACTTAATCGAAGATACGCGCAACTGTGGCGACTTTGGTAGTGACGGGGAATGGCAACCCGCTCAAGCGTTTTACAATGCGGTTTACACTGCCAACTGGCAAGCTGGCAAACGTGTGTGGCGCGAGCTTGACCCTCATGGGCTTGACAGAGACGTTGACGGTGCAGCCTGTGAGCGTAACGCGGGTAGTCCGTTTGCCGATTAGTTAGAAAAGCCACCCCTCACAAGCTCGAGCTACCACATAGCCCGTCCTAGCCAATAAAAAACCCCCTGCCGCGCCTAGCAGGGGGTGAGTGTTACTTGGCTGAGAAAAGGTGTTTGTGGCGGGTGAGGATGTCGGACAGTTGCTCGAGCGTCGCGTCTTCGGTGAGCGTCGTGTACTCGCGCTTTGCCATGTCGTTGAAATCGACTCGCACCCGTCCGTTCTCAGGATTGAAGATGACCAACGCGGGGTGACCGTCGTACCAGCCGATGCCTTTGTAGTTGGGAAGTTTTGCCCCCCACACCACCGTGTAGTCGTCGCTTTCGCCTGTGTCGATATCAAAGGCTTTCACTCCGAGTGCTGCGAGTACGGCGTTAACGAACACAATCACGTCTTGCTGGGTCATAAGGCTCTCCTTCTCAGCGATATTCAGTTTTGGGGGATTGTCCCTTTCTCAGCGATGCTGGTTTGGGGCGCGTCCCCCTATCGCTGTTAAGTACATATTAC
>CAZKAZ010000102.1:0-9811 GCA_964550765.1 uncultured bacterium
ATCTCGCCAAGCCCGTTGATACCCAGAGGTTACTTTCTATGATGCGCGTGTGGTTGTACTTATAAACTTGTTATCACCAATTATACGTACATTCACGCGTAAAGTTGGCTCGAGCAGCGTGCTCGAGCCAATTCATTTTTATAGCAATTTCACGTGTTGTTGCTACAATTGCTAATTTTTACCAACGTCACATCGACATCAATTACGTTCAACTTTGCAGATACCAAACGTGGAAATCGCTGTTGCTTGCCAAACACTGAAAGCACGGGTATCACCAGCTAGCTGCACCTTGCTATACCCCCCCTGTTGTAACGGGATAATAATTCCGATTGCCTTTAGCAATCAATCCGTACAGAGCGCTTAGGAAAAGCTACGGATTTCGGCAGGAACGTAAGCAAGAACGTAAGAAAGCCCACAGAGGTTCATGCGGTGTATAGTCGGAATCCGTATAAAGGAGTTCCAATGTGGTTCGACATTCTCAAAGACGTGCTGCTGCCCTACGCAGAATTTACCGGCAGGCTCTGGGCTGCTTTGCTGTTTGGGGCAATGATTGGCCTCGAGCGCCAAAAACGGCAACGCCGGGCTGGCTTGCGCACCAATGCCTTAGTTTCCTTGGGTTCTGCGTCCTTTGTCAGCCTTTCGGTGATGATTACCGACGACGCTAGTCCGACGCGCATCATCTCGCAAGTAGTGTCTGGGGTGGGCTTTTTGGGAGCGGGCGCTATTCTCCGCGACGGCATGAATGTGCGCGGCCTCAATACAGCTGCTACCTTGTGGAGTGCAGCAGCAGTAGGAGCATTGAGTGGCACAGGTTTTGTGGTACATAGCTTCATCACAGCAGCACTAATCGTCTTTACCCATGTGGCGCTGCGTCCTATGGGTTACCACATTGATCTAGACAAGCCCCAGCAAAAGCATGAGATGGACGTGGCTTATCGGGCAGAAATTGTCTGTCATGGTGGACAAGAGGGGTTTATTCGTGGCTTGTTGCTGCAAACGATGGGCGCAGGTCCTCTGCATTTACGCAGACTACGCAGCTATGAACTCATCGACGACGACACTGTAGAAGCAACGTATCACCACAGATTGCTTGCCCATAAGCAACAACGCGAACATCAACAGCAAGAACAACCAGAACATCACCAAGACGACCTGCAAGACGACCTGCAAGACGATGACACTTATGAAGACTACACTCCTGAAAATGATATTCGCAACACACTCATGAAAGTAGAAGCGGAGTTTGTGACGACGAGGCGACAAGATAAGGTGCTCGAAAACCTCGTCAGTCACCTCAGCCTCGAGCCAAGTGTCAGCGAGGTCAGTTGGTGTGTTATCACCTAACCGCTTCACCTTGACGTCTACCACCTGCTCGTGAAGCAGTCTTCTCTGACGGACACATCCGCTGCAGCCACTTTCACTTATCACAAAAAAAATAGGACGCATTCGCGCCCCATACGAGTATTTACGATAATTGTTATTGATTAGTTACTAGTCGACTATTAGTTAGTTACTGTGTGAAAATATCGAGCAGGATATCTTGCACGCTGCTACTCGCACCGTAGTTGGCCGTGCCTTCTTCTGGAAAACGCACTGTGAACACGTTCCACCCCGCCGTCATGTCGATGGTTTGGCCACGCCCACTCAAGGTGACAGGCTGGTCAACGTAAAGCAGCACAAAAAACCCCACCGGATTTTCGACGCTAGCGACCCCCAAATACACTGGGTCACTCTCAGGATTGTCAAAGGTGCTGTTGGTGTTGGTGTCATCATAGACTTTAGCAATAGCACGCATAAACTGCGCCCCTTGGGGCAATACTTGATATTCGTTTTGCAAGCCCGGTAGTAGCACCGCCCCGGCGCTGAAAGGTTGCAGCAAGGTCGTGCTTGGCGTGGTGGTCGTGAGGCTGAACGTGCCGGCAACTGGCCGCACACTGGACATTTCTGCTAGGGTAACCCCTTCGGCGTCAATGGCATGAATACCCACTCGAGCTGTTTCCGGCAAGTCTCCCAAAGACTCAATGCGTCCGCTCAAGGTCGCTTGTTGTTGACTAAAACCAATACCCACACTGGCGAGTGCCACGCTGAGCGCCACAGTGCGCCACGTAATAGATTTCCACATAATGCTCCTCCTTTATCAGGTGCTTGATTATTGCTGTCACGTTGTTTACATCGTTACAATCTAGCCCGTATCGCCATATGAATAGCGTTATTGTCGTTAGCAAGTCATCACAAAAAACACACCCCTACGGATGCGCAAAGTAAGTTAGTAACCCGCTTGTGACAGTATGACACGCTCTCGCCAATAGACGTCTACAATTTTGCACTTGTCACTTCATGTGCCGCTCATCGCACGCGAGCAACCGTCGACCCTTCGGGTAGTCTAGCAAGGACACATCAACACTATACTGACGGCATATCAACGACCTATCAACAACACATCCATCAAGCACATCCACACAGAACACCTATGTTCAACCGCATCAACATCATCTTGCGGACACTGTGCGGACACTGTTCTGGAACAAGTCATCCCGTCGTTCTGCGACAAGTCACCCCGTCATCAATCACCCCGTCATCAATCACCCCGTCATCGTTCACCCCGTCATCGTTCACCCTGCCATGTTCCCATCATGTTAGTGATGATTGACGCTGTCATCGTTAACGCCGCGATAGTGGCACGCTAACGCCAAACTCGTTGCCATCAGCGTAGGGCTTACCCCACGCTTCTCCTCCCCAGCGGGCGGCAATGCTGCGCACGATATATAACCCCAAACCCGTGCCTTTGCTTTTGGGACTACCTTGGGCGTGCGGTTCAAAGAGGCTTTCGATGATGGTGGGCTCGAGCGGCGTGCCCAAATCGCGCACGGTGATGTGTGCCATGTCGGTGTTAGTGGTAGGTTTATGGCTTGCGAGTACCGCATGTTTTTCGGCGATGACGCGCTGATGGTGATGTTCGGAAGGTTTGGGAGTAACTCGAGCCACTTCAACCCTATCGCCATCAACCCTATCGCCATCAATTCTGTCGTCCTCTGGGTTTCTCTGTACGTAGCTGGTAGCATCATCTGCTGTAACAAACGCATGTTTGCACACGTTGAGGTAGATAGTGGCGTCTTGCGGGCCGTGAATGGCGGCGTTTTCTAACAAGTTGATGAGCACCTGCAACAACTTGTCGGTATCTGCCCACACAGTGAGGGGTTCTAAATCACACGTCACAGCGATGTTGCGTTCAGCAAAGGTATCGTGCAGTAACCCCAACGCCCGACTCACCAAGTCTTCAATGTCAAGGCTGCGGGCGTGAGGTGGTTTGACGTCGATGGTGAGGTCTTCAAGCAAGCGCATGAGCCGTTGGGTTTCGGTTTCAGCGCGGTGCAAAAAACGCTGCCGTTGGGCGTCTGGCAAGTCGTAGTGCAACGCTTCTAGGGTCGAGCGAATGGTGGTCACAGGGGTGCGCAGTTCATGCGACAACACTGCTAGCAACTCTCGAGCATTTTCCTGCGCCCGCGACATGGCGCTGATATCCCGCAAACACAACCCGCCCGCAATTCCCCACACCCGCAACATGCGCCCTCGAGTGTTTAGTTCGATGGTGCTGCCGTCGCGGTAGGCTTGCTCGAGGCGATGGTCGCGCAGGACAGCAATAGCAGTACGTCCGGCCACTTTATCAGCGTTCACGTCCAACATCATGGCGGCAGCGCGGTTAATATCCACAATCACGCCCGCCCGTATGAGAATCACGCCATCTTCAAGCTCGTTAAACCAACGTGGTGCTGACCGTTCAAACATCGCCATCACACGCCACTACCTCCCCTGTTTGTGTTTATCTGTACCGACCCACACAACGTACACAGTCAAACATGGTGCACAGTCAAACATGTCACGATTAAGTGGGTCACGATTCTATGTGAGTCACGATTCTATGTGGACACAGCGTCAGCATAGCCACCTGTCAGAACGCAAATTGTCACCTGATGGCAACACCCCACCTATCACACCCCACCTAAATTACACGCCAGCTATCAACCGTCAGCCAAGGCTAGTCGGTAACCACGCCCGCGCACGGTTTCGATGGCGTCTGCACCAATTAGCGCCCGCAGTTGGGCGACGTGTTGGTCGACGGTGCGCTCTGTACCCAAAAAGTCTTCGCCCCACACCCTATCGAGCAGTTCGCTGCGACTAAACACCCGCCCGGGGTAGGTGACGAAGCACTCGAGCAACTCAAACTCGCGGCGGGTCAGTTGTAAGCGTTCGTCCTCGAGGGTGACAATCCCCTGCTGCGGGTCAACGACTAAGTCACCGAGGCGCTGAACTTGTTTGGTACTCGTGCGGCGCAACAAGGCTTTGAGGCGGGCAACCAACTCAGCAGCACTAAACGGTTTGGTCATGTAGTCGTCTGCACCCGTACCTAAGCCCGTCACTTTGTCGGTTTCGGTGGCTCGAGCCGTCAAAATTAACACTGGTGTGCGTTCAAACTTGCTCGTTGTTCGCAGCCGCGTAAGCCAACTCAAACCGCTCTCATCAGGTAACATCCAGTCGAGCACCACCACGTCGGCGTTAGCCACCTGATTCCAACCTTCTTGGGCGGTAGCAGCAACAGAAGTGCGAAAGCCTGCTTGGGACAGGTGAAACGCCAACAAATCGCGCACCGACTCGTCGTCTTCGATAATGAGCACTGCTGCACTCATGCGCCACCTCCCAGGCAAAGCTCGAGAGAATGGCACATCATATGTTTCTTAATTATACTGACTCGAGCCATTAGCCTCGAGCACGTTAACCTCAACATCAGCCTATTGTAAGCAGGGTATTGTCATGGATTTGTCAGCATCAAGCAAATTCCCTTGACGAACACCTGTTGAGCAACGTTTTGATACCCACTTTTGAAGACGCGTCTGAGGTGCAGATGTGTCACGAGGTGCACCACACACTAGGTGATACACGACACGTAAACAGTTGATAGGCGCGCAGTAACTGCGGCGCTCGAGGTAGCATAGGGTGTGGCCAGTCCGCTGCTCCTCACCAAATTGCATCAACCACCTTTGCGAGACGCCCGCGTTAGTCGGGAACGTCTGCATGAGCGCCTCGAGGCTCACGTAGGTAGCTCGAGCAGCGTCACGTTGGTCGTGGCTCCGGCGGGCTTTGGCAAGACGTCACTGGTGAGTGGTTGGCTAGAACACAGTGCGGTAACGCGCTGTTGGCTTTCGTTAGATGAAAGCGACAACGACGTGTGGCGCTTTTGGCGCTACTTGCTCGCAGCTATCGCCCGGGTGCAACCCACCGCCGCCGCTAGCGCCCAAGACCTGCTCACCCAACCACAAAAACCGCCTTTAGAAACGCTACTGACGGTGCTCATTAATGATCTCAGTCAAGCCGCTGAGTTCAGTCAAATCGATGCGCTCAGTTCACGTAACCCGACCGTGGCAACCAATCACCTGGTGCTGGTCATCGATGACTATCACCTGATTGACGACGCCAACATTCACGCTAGTATCAGTTTTTTTGTCGAACACTTGCCCGCAGGCGTGCATGTATTGTTAATTAGCCGCAGCGAACCCCCTTTGCCGTTAGCCAGACTGCGGGCGCGGGCGCAACTGCTTGAAATTACCCAAGCCGACTTGCGCTTTGACCACGACGAAGCTTGTCAGTTTTTGCAAGAGGTCATGGGCTTACAACTAACGAGCGAAGATATTGCTCAGCTCGAGCACAAAACCGAAGGCTGGGTAGCGGGTTTGCAGATGGCGGCGCTCGCCTTACAAGGCCAACAGGACTTAAGTCAGCGTATTCATCAGTTTAGCGCCAACGAACGCTACATCTTGGATTATCTGGTCGCTGAAGTGCTCAATCAACAACCCGCCAACGTGCAGCAGTTTTTGCTGGAAAGTGCCGCCCTAAAGCGCATGTCCGCCCCTTTGTGTGATGAACTGCTCCAGCGTGATGACAGCCGCAGCTTACTCGACACCATCGAACGGGCCAATTTATTTGTGATTCCCTTAGACAGCCAACGCCACTGGTACCGTTATCACCATTTATTTGCTGACTTGCTGCGCCGTCAACTTGACGAACGCCACCCCGGACGCGTGCAGCAGTTACAACGGGCAGCAGGGGATTATTATTGGCGCACAGGCAACCAGCAAGAAGCTTTTGACTATTACTTGCAAGCGGGTGACAGCAAGCAAGCAGCAGCAGTGCTCGAGGCAGACGCAGAAAACGCCCTCGGACGGGGTGACGCGGCTAGCTTAACTGCCAGTATCAACCGCTTGCCCGCGCGTGAGCTCGAGCGCCGTCCGCGTTTGCTTGTCGCGCTGGCTTGGCATAACCTTTTTCAAGCCGAAGGCAACGCCATTCCACCGCTCCTGCGCAGAGCCGAAAGGGCATTAGCAGAACACGACACCTCCGAACGTGAACGCGCCAAGTTAGCCGCTGAGAGCATGGCGTTGCAAGCGTTTGTGGGTGGCACGCGCAACACCTCGACAGAAACCATTGACCTCGCTAAACAGGCCATGCAGCAGCTCGAGCCTACCGCGTTTGCCCAAGTTGCTTTGCGTTTGCTGGTAGGTGACGCCTCTTTTATTCACGGCAACTGGCAAGATGCCGTCGCCGCCTATGACGACGCCATCCAAGGCAGTTACCGCTTAGACAGCAGTTTTGGTGAAGTAACCGCCCAAGTCAAGCGGGTGCAAGTCTTGAGGCTTTTGGGACAACTCAGCCGCGCCAAACAAGACATCAACGCCCTGTTATCACGCTTAACCGAACGCGATCACGCCATGCCGTATGTGTCTATGTTGTACGTGTATCGCGCGCATATTGCTTGGGACAGGTTTGAGCTCGAGCAAGCCACGCAAGACGCCGAGCACGGACTGGCGGTAGCGACCCGCTTTCACGACACCCCCAGCCTCCTTGACGTGAACACCAGCTTGGCACTTATCGCCCGCGATCAAGGCGACATTGAACGCGCTCAATACTACTTCGCCAAAATGTCTGAGATAGCTAGCAAATTACCCATTCACACCCTCAAAATCGACGAACGCTACGATGCCCTCGAGGTCTGGCTCGCCCACCAAGCCGCTCCTGCGTGGTTGCAGCGCTACAGCAAATATCAAGACGACCTCGCTAGCCACTTTGAACATGTGGTGTATGCCCACGCCCTACTGTGGGCAGGCCGCTACCACGACGCCGCCGCTTATGCCGAAAAACACGCCGCCCGCTTGTGGCAACGCAGTTATATCAACTACTATTTGCAGCACATGATGGTGGCCATTTGTGCTCATGCCCAACTCGGCGAACGCGAACGCGCCAGCGAACACTTACGAGATGCGTTGCAAGCCGGGCAGCCTGAAGGGTTTGTGACCTGTTTTGTTCGTGCAGGAGAAGTATTAGCTGGGGTGCTCGAGCCCTTGGTGTTTTCTGATGCCGCCCTCAAACGCCATCAGCAGCGCATCTTGGCTGCTATTGCCGGACGCCAACTTCACCATGCGCCCTTGCCTGAGGGTCTGTTAGAACCCTTGAGCGACCGTGAAGACACCGTCTTGCGGTTAATGGTAGCTGGCATGTCCAACAAAGAAATCGCCAAAGAACTCGATGTCAGCGTCAACACCGTCAAAACCCACACCCGCAACATCTACAGCAAATTTGGCGTGCACGGACGGGTCGCCCTGATTAAACGTGCTCAGGACATAGGCACCACATGATTGGGTGTCTGGTGATTGGGTGTCTGATTGACGCTATTGGGGCGTGATGGGCTTTGTTTGCTAAGGCAGGCAAATAAGGTAATACCCATTCCAATTGATTTCAGAAGAATCAATTCGCGCAGAGCGCGTAGGAAAAGCTACGGATTCCTACGGGAACGGAAGAAAATCTCTAGGACTTTTTGAAGTTTTTAGTTGGAATCCGTTTAAGACGTTCTCGAGCACAAACCCACCCATACTCCAAGTTGGCAGGGACGGACGCCATCAAGTAAAATTGCTCATACGTTTACAAGCAGTTAATCCAAACCCGTGACGCTCGAGCATCCCCTCACATCCACACATGTCCCCCAAAGGAGAACCCCGCATGACCATGACCGCAACCCGCCTGCTCAACTTTGTTAACGGCGACTGGCAACGCAGTAACAGCAGTGATTATGTAGACGCTAAAAATCCTGCTACTAACGACACCATCGCCCACGTACCCTTAAGCCCAGCAGCAGAAGTTGACCAAGCCGTGCAAGCAGGGCTAACAGCCTTTGAAGCATGGCGGCAAACGCCTGTTACTGACCGTATTCAGCCGCTTTTTAAGCTCAAGGTGTTACTTGAAGACAATATCGAAAGCCTTGCCAAGACCATCACCGACGAGTGCGGCAAAACCCACAAAGAAAGTATGGCAGAAATCCGCCGGGGCATCGAAAACGTCGAAGTCGCTTGCGGCACCCCCATGATGATACAGGGCTACAACAACGAAGACATCGCCCGCGGCATCGATGAACACATGTTCCGCCAGCCTTTGGGCGTCGTTGCTGCCATTACCCCGTTTAACTTCCCCGCGATGATTCCGCTGTGGTTTATGCCCTATGCGGTGGCCACAGGCAACAGTTTCTTGCTGAAACCCAGCGAAAAAGTATCTCTCAGCAGCCAAAAACTATTTGAACTGTTCGAGCAAGCGGGTTTTCCCAAGGGTGTCGTGCAACTCGTTAACGGCAACAAAGACACCGTGAACGCTATTCTTGACCACCCCGATATTCGCGCCATCAGCTTTGTGGGCTCAACGCCAGTAGCCAAGTACATCTACAGCCGCGCAACCGCGAATGGCAAACGCGCCCAGTGCCAAGGGGGTGCCAAAAACCCCGCCGTCATTTTGCCGGATGCGGATATGGAAATGACCTCGAAAATTTTGGCCGATTCCGCTTTTGGATGCGCCGGACAGCGATGCCTCGCTACCTCAGTCGCGGTCACCGTAGGCGACGCCAAAGACACCTTTACTGACATCATCAGCGAAGCCGCTGCAACACGCCACGTCGGTTACGGTATGGATGAAGGCGTCAGCATGGGGCCAGTCATTTCCGCTGAAAGCAAAGCCCGCATTGAAGGTTTGGTCGATACAGGCGTGCAAGAAGGCGCAAAACTGCGCGTAGATGGTCGCAATCAGCCCATTGACGGCTATGAACATGGCTTTTTTATTCGCCCAACGATTCTCGAGAATGTCAACCCCAAAAGCACCGTTGCCACCACTGAGATTTTTGGCCCTGTGCTGAGCATGATTCACGTGGACAACGTCGAAGACGCCATCAAAGTGGTCAATGACCGCCCTTACGGCAACCAAGCCTGCTTGTTTACCAGTAGTGGTGCTGCTGCCCGGCGTTTCCGTTATGCCGTCAAAGCAGGCAACGTCGGCATCAACTTGGGGGTAGCTGCCCCGATGGCATTTTTCCCGTTCAGTGGTTGGCGCGAAAGTTTCTTTGGTGATTTGCACGCTCAAGGGCGGCACGGCATTGAGTTTTATACCGAAACCAAAGTAGTGGTAGAACGCTGGCCAAAAGACTGGAGTCGGATGTTTTAAGCCAGTTAGCACAAGATAAGGCGCTTCTCGAGAGTTGGAAGCGCCTTTCATTACAGTAATAAGCAATATTTTTAGTAATGAGCAATGATATGGCAGTAATCAAGGTAATCAATACACCGACATAGCACAAATACCCCTTCAGTCGGTTAGGTTTGCGTCAAGGAGTATGAGTTCACGTGACGATGGCTATACATGACGATGGCTATACATATCATGTAGCAATGTCTCGTGCTGTTGCTACAGTTGCTGATGTTGACCAACGTCACATCGATAGCCATCACGT
>CAZKAZ010000103.1:0-9589 GCA_964550765.1 uncultured bacterium
TCTTCTAAAATCCCCCGCAAGTCGTCATAATCAGGAAACTTCAGTTGCACCCAAGCGTTGGCTTTATAGCCCGCGCCCACAGGTTGCGTGGGCGTACCAATAGCCGGAAAGTGCGCCGCCGTCACCCATTGGCCGTATTTTTCTTGCATAGCCTCTACACCTTCATAGCCTGCAATTATCCCGTCTTGGCTAGGGCGCAAGTTGATGATGGCCGCCGAATACTGCCGCGACAGTACCCCGCCACTGCTACCGTGCACCACACTAGACGCCCACTCGCCATAAATGTCAATGTCGTTAGCAGCACAATACAAATCCCACTGCCCTACCCCCGGTGGTCGCACGCCAATTTCTGAGAACTTCAAGCCCTTATCGCCAAAAAACCACTCCATGTGCGTAGGCGCAGTATCAAGCCCCAACTCACGGATAACCTTGCGCCCCATCGCCCTAAGTTCGTTGTAACTGCTTGCTTCGACGCGGTTGGTGGTGATGATGACAGGTGAAATCCAGCGGGTACGCATAGCTTCTAATACGTTGGGAAAATAATGGCTGATGAATTCGTGGCGCACTTCACCAGACATAGTAAGCGTATCGTAAAAACCTTCATGACCCGTGATAAATTCTTCAACAGCGACTTCTTGCAAGCCGCTCGAGCCAATCTCTGCCAAAATATGATCTAAGCCATCTTCATCATCTGCCCGATAGGTACTTGCTGCCCCTGCTGCATCTACGGGCTTGAGAATGATGGGATAACCATGCTTGTCAGCAAAGGCGCGCACGTCTTCAGCCGAACGGGCTTTGGTGGACGCCGCACACGCAATGCCACGTTTGCGCATAAAGGCTTTCATGGCGGTCTTGTCGCGGCAAATAAAGGTCTGTTCCACGCTCACCCCCGGAATGGTGCAGGCTTCGCGCACGCGGGCAACCGGCAACATGTGTGACTCGATGGTGGCTTCTAACTTATCGACCCAGTGCCTACGTTGCACCCGCTTGACCGCATCAAACAGGGCTTGTTCATCAGTCACCGAAGACACCTGTTCGTATTCGTCGATGTGTTGTTTGACTTCCGGTTTGAGCCAGTCGTAAGGCAGTTCGTCAACGGCAATGACCCGAGCGCCAACCTGCTTGAGCGCCCGCACGAAATGCCACTGATAATCGGGGAAGTTTGGGGCTACAAAGATGACGTTCATAGGTGAGTATACGAACTCTACTGCGCCTGTGTGCGTACTTTTTAGGGGATGGGAAAGTTGGTTTGCTCGAGCACCCGCATCCCCTCCCCCTCGTCAAACGCCACGACGCCCACCGTCGGCAAAAAATAGTCCACCCGCACGCTTTCCGTGGGCGCGTCCCCCGTATCCACCACACTCACCTGCTCAATGACAAACGTGTTGAAGTTTCCTAGTGGGCTGGCAATACCTTGAATACCTGTGACGGTGCCCGTGAGCGCCACTCGAGTCACCCCTGGCACACTTTCGCTACTACCCCGCAATACGCTTTGCACATCGGTTTCACTGCGCCAAGTAAGACCAACTTCTAGGGGCGCAGGCGGATAGAGCAGCAACGGCGGCTCGTAAATGAGCGATAGTGCGCCTGCGGTACTGCCGTGCAAAAACACCCCCGCGTCACTAAACGACAGCACTTCCCGCGCAATCTCCACCTCCCCTACCCGCCGCACCCGCACCCGCACTTGGTCAATGGTGATGTTGTCGCGGTTAACGAACGTGTCGAAGGTACGGCTGGGGACGCGTTCTAAGAAGACTTGTTCGCCACTATCATAGAACCAGCTCGCACCAGCCTGCTGCGGGTAATAGGCTTGTTGGGCGTTGGCTGCGAATAACATCAACCAACTTAAGCACACCCCCACCCGAACGAGCATGTTCATCAATCGTCAGCTTTGCGCAGTTCGGTAGCGCGGTTACTGGCTTGTTCGACAGCTTGCATTAAAGCGTAGCGGACGCCATTGGCTTCAAGTGCCATCACCCCGGTGATGGCGGTGCCGCCAGCACTGGCCACTTCGTTTTTGATGGCAGCTGGGTCTTTTTGCTCTAATAGGTGCGCCGTTGCTAGTAACAGTTGCCGCGTTAGGTCATTGGCCACATCGCGGCTAAACCCCACCCGCACGCCGCCATCGGCCAAGGCTTCAGCGAGCACCCCCACAAACGCCGGCCCCGAACCCGCTAAGCCTGTAAAGGCATCAAAAAGCCGCTCAGCGATGGGATACACACTGCCGATGGCATTAAACAAGGCTTCAGCAAAGTGTACGTCTTCTTGAGTAGATTGCGGCAAGTGGGTCAATGCCGTGGCACTCATACCGATACTCGCCCCTAAGTTGGGCATGGCTCTAACGACTCGCTGACTACCCACCCGCTTGGCAATGGTTTCTGCCGATACTCCCGCCATCAGCGAGATATACGCCCCACCCCGCTGGGCAATTAACGGGGCAACGCTTTCAAAGACTTGCGGTTTAACACCAATCAAGACCCGTTCAGCATGATGAATGTCGTTATCTGATAAGGCAGTCACCTGATAGTGCTCAGCAAGCCTCTGGCAACGTTTTTCGTCTGGATGATAGATACCCACGTCCTCATGCTGCACCACACCCGCTTGCAGTGCGCCTGTAAGTACCGCCCCGCCCATTTTGCCTGCCCCTACGATGGCTAATCTCATGGTTTTCCTTTCAGCGTGATCATTGGACTATCATTTTGCTTGATGGTCACTTTGCTTGATGATCATTTTGCTTGACTATCACTTTGCTCGAGAATCGGATCGTTTTACTTGCTGCTTGATCCACTTAATGCTCGTGTGACGGCTTGGCTGCTGGCAATATAACCACACCGTATAACCACACCGTGCAAAGGCAACCAATACAACCAACAAAAAAGCGTGACACCATGCCACGCTCTTATATGCAGATTACCGCTAGATTACCGCGTTATGCGCTCAGCATTGGCGCTTGACGTTATTCACCCGATAGGGCGGCGTCCACAATGCTCTTGGCTTCGTCTTGAATCCACTTGAGGTGGTCGGCACCTTTGAAACTTTCGGCGTAGATTTTATAAATATCTTCGGTACCCGAAGGCCTAGCTGCAAACCAACCACTTTCGGTGACAACTTTAAGCCCGCCGATGGGGGCGTTGTTGGCAGGGGCTTTGGTCAGTTTGTGGGTAATGGGTTCGCCTGCGAGTTCGCTAGCGGTGACCAGTTCGGGTGATAAGTCTTTGAGGATGGCTTTTTGCGAGGCGTTGGCGGGGGCGTCCATGCGTTCGTAGACGGGGCTGCCGTGTTGGTTCTCGAGCGTCCCGTAATGCTCACCCGGGTCGCGCTCAGTTTTGGCAGTAATCTCTGCGGCTAGTAAATTCATGATGATGCCGTCTTTATCCGTGGTCCACACCGTGCCATTACGCCGCAAAAACGACGCTCCAGCGCTTTCTTCGCCGCCAAAGCCATACGAACCATCGACCAAACCAGCCACAAACCACTTAAAACCCACCGGCACTTCCGCCAGGTTGCGCCCTAATTGATTGGCAACACGGTCAATCATCGAACTTGACACCAATGTCTTGCCGACAGCAGCATCGGTGCGCCAGTTGGGGCGGTTTTGAAACAAGTACCATACGGCTACTGACAAGTAATGATTGGGATTTAATAGCCCAGAACTCTTGGTGACGATGCCGTGACGGTCAAAGTCGGGGTCGTTGCCAAAAGCAATGTCGTATTTATCTTTCAGGTTAATAAGACTCGCCATGGCATACGGTGACGAACAGTCCATGCGAATTTTGCCGTCTTTGTCCACCGTCATAAAGCTAAAGGTGGGGTCAACGCGGTCATTCACCACATCTAGGTCGAGCTTAAAGTGCTCAGCGATGGGTGCCCAGTAACCAACGCCCGCGCCACCCATGGGATCCACGCCAATACTTAACCCAGAACCTGCAATCACGTTCATGTCCAGCACATGCGCCAAGTCTTCAACGTAGGGCATGACAAAGTCGCGGCGGTGGGTGGTGTCTGCTTTGAGCGCCCGGTCATAGGGGATGCGTTTGACATCTTTGAGCTTTGAACGCAAAATTTCGTTTGCCCGTGCTTCTACTTGCTTGGTTGTATCCGTATCGGCAGGGCCGCCACTAGGCGGGTTGTACTTAAAACCGCCGTCAACGGGTGGGTTGTGCGAAGGGGTAATCACCACGCCATCAGCGAGGCCGTCTTTTTTGTCGGCGTTGTAGGTCAAAATGGCATGCGATACCACAGGCGTAGGGACATATCCCAAATCTGCCGGAATGACGATGTCTACGCCATTACCCGCAAAGACCTCGAGCGCACTACCAAAAGCCGCTTCTGATAGCGCGTGGGTATCCATCCCCACAAACAATGGCCCGGTGATGCCTTCTGCTTGGCGGTATTCGCACAGCGCCTGACAGACTGCCAAAATATGGGCTTCGTTGAAACTGCGTTCAAACGACGTCCCCCGATGGCCAGAGGTGCCAAAAGACACCTGTTCGGCGGGGTTTTCGGGGTCGGGTTGGTAAGTGTAGTAAGCGGCAACGAGGCGGGGAATATTTACGAGCAAACTGCGCGGAGCAGGCTTGCCAGCGAGTTCGTGTGCCATGATGACCTCCTCAAAGGACAAGGCAAGCGTCAATTCAGGGATTAACCGCCAAGGTGGTGATCGTCGGGGTGTCAAGTCATGGGGTGTTAGGTTCAACGTGACACTCGAGCGGCGACATCGACGTTGCCAATGGCGTTACAAAAATGGCATTACAAAACCGCACAGACACGCTGCAAACACCCTGACGGCCATGAGTCGCCGTGACTATACCATGTCTAGCAAGCCCACCCAACAGCCAGCCCGGGTGGGTGATGCTCGAGCCACTACTACCCCTAGCCCTGTGTCACCATAACCCCATGACGCGAGCACCCTTCTTAACAGCAACGGCTACCGCCGCTTTAGTCCTCATCAGCCTCATCTGGGGCAGCACGTTTGTGGTCATTAAAGACACCCTCGAGGCCGCCTCCCCGCCGCTACTGTTAGCAGTGCGTTTCACCCTAGCGAGCCTCTTACTGGCTTGGGTACGCCCCCAAGGACACGTCTGGGGGCATGGGATATTTTTGGGGGTGCTTGCGTTTATTGCCTTTGCCACGCAAACCATCGGCTTACAAACCACGTCTAGCGCCAACGCCGCTTTTATTACCGGTTTATGCGTCATCATCACGCCGCTACTCGGACATTATTTGGCTCGAGAACAGGCTGCCCGCAAAGACTACGCCGCTGCTGGCCTTGCCCTGTTAGGACTAGCAGGGTTAACCCTCGGCAGCAGCCAAGGCATGGGGCGGGGCGATTTGTGGGTGATTATCACCGCGTTCGGTTATGCGTTTTATATTCTCTACACCGCCAAAGTGGCGCATTTAGACTTTTGGGCGCTCACCGCCAGCCAACTCATCACCATGGCCGTGCTTTCGTGGGCTTGGGCGCTGCCGCAACTCGGGCAACTCGCCCGCTTGGAAGCGTCTGATTATCTCAACATCTTTTACCTAGCTAGCGTTTGCACGGTGCTGACGACTATCTTGCAACTGTGGGGACAGCGTTATGTGGCCGCGCATGTGGCAGCACTGATTTTTATCCTCGAGCCACTGTCTGCTGCCCTGTTTGGTTACTGGTTCTTATCGGAAACCCTCGGCATTTTGCAAGGCCTTGGCGCGGTGTTGATTCTTGCAGCGATGGCAATCAGTCAAAAAACCGCGTGGCGCTGGTGTTTGCGAGTCATCGCACGCATTCAGGCGCGGCGGGCGCGGCGACTGGTATTCAAGCGTTAGCCAGTTTTGCTGAGGCTGGCTTGGTTGCGCTTATGAAACAGGGAGGCTAGTGCGCCCCTTGCCTATTTAGCACCACCCGCACGGTCTGCAATAGCAAGATAATATCCCACCAAATCGACCAGTTGCGCACGTAGTGGGCTTCCATCTCGAGCCTTTCGCCAAAACTGACATTGCTGCGCCCAGACACCTGCCAGTACCCTGTCATGCCCGGTTTAGCTAGCAGGATGGTCTTGGCGTGTTCGCCCATATCATCAAGTTCGCGAGCGAGGTAAGGACGGGGGCCAATCAAGCTCATCTCGCCGATGATGACGTTGTAGAGCTGCGACAGTTCATCGAGGCTAAACTTGCGCAAAATGCGCCCCGCAGGGGTGATGCGGGGGTCGCGCTCGAGCTTGTGATAGCGTTCGTATTCTTCACGCAAAGCAGGGTCTTGCTCGAGCAACTCGCGCAAACGGTCTTCGGCGTCCATGTGCATGGTGCGAAACTTGAGACAGCGAAACGGCTTGCCGCTTTCGCCAATGCGGGCACTCCAGTGAAACGCCCCCCCTGGGCTGTCAACGCGCACCCACAAATAAAGCAACAGCAACAGCGGCGCAATCAACAAGCCACCCACAGTCGCACCAAGTAAATCAATACTGCGCTTAAAAACACGACTGGTTTGGGCATAAAGACCATTGCGTACTTCTAACGCCAGTAGCCCAGCGAGATTACCCGTGTAGACATCTTCGGCGGGAAGCCCCGGCAGTTCTGGCACAAACTGCAACCAAGTGAACACCCGCCCTTTGCGGCTCACCAGCGACGACATGACACTCGCAGGCGCAGTAGGAATGGCCACAATAGCGTGGCGGATGGCGCGTTTACTAGCGTAGACATCAGCATAGGCTAAGCTGCCGACAACGGGCAAACCCTGAATCACGCGGCCAATTTTGGCGGGGTCATCATCAAAAAAAGCCACCGGTTGCAAACCATCAAGGGGCGCTTTACACAGGGCTTTGGCGACGCGCATACCAGCGGTGCCTGCGCCTAAAATGACCACTGCCCTACCCCACAAACCCAGCAAGTGCAACAAGCGTTTGCTGAGCGCCCGTCCGACGGGATAAGCCAACAAACCAAGCAACCACATCAACAACAAAGCCGTGAGGGCATTGAGGTTGTTACCGTCTTGGAATGCCAAACGCACCACAGCTAGGCCTAAGGTAGCGTAGCTCGAGCCCGACACCTGCTTGCGCAACTCTTGGGCGGCAGTAAGCCCATACCCCGGATACAAGCCGTTGCGCCAAAACAGCAGCGGGTACAGCAAAAACCCGTAACGCACCACCTGTGGCAATGCCAACGTCGACCAGTCAATAAGCAAACGACCATCACCGTACATGAGTGCGTGCGCCAAGGCAAACGTGAGGTAGGCTGCGCCCAAGTCAAGCAGTGATAGATACAAACTCACGCCCAACTGACCCCGACTCAAGCTCATCTGTGGCGACTGCGACGCCCGCCAACCCGCTACGGCCACTAGCGGATAGAGCACCGCCCCATAAAACAAACTGTAGTCAAACAAGTTGGCAATCAGTAGCGCGCCTACCACTGTGAGCATGCCGATGTCGCGGCGCTGCACTAGCGGATAGATGAGCGCAGCCAAGAAGAGCAGCAATCCCGTTAACCCGAAGATGCCCCTTGTAAACAAAAACTGCAAAAACAGGTTATGCACATGCGAAGGCGGTTGTTGAATTTTGCTGCTGTAACCTTGGGTCAAAAAGTAATGACTGAACGTTTGTTCTTGCCCAAACCAAGGGCGTTCCAAAAAACCCTGCCACGCGGCACGCCAATAGGGCAATCGGGCAACTTGCAACCCCAAACCTTGGCTAGCTGCTCCCGGACGGTAAGGCGAGGGGGCAGTGAGTTGCGTTGAGACAGTAGGCTCGAGCTGAAAGCCAGCAAACGCACTAGCTGTGTCTGCTTGTTCGCGCCTGTCTGGCGCCATGCCTACCCACCACGTCAGCGGGGTGTCACCTGTGTAGACAAAACTGAGCCACACCCGCTGCCAATGTTCATCTATCACCGCGCTGCTACTTGCGAGCACCCGCCCCGGCCCCGAGACACTAGCGTGCCATCTGCCCGCGAGCATCTCGCCAATGACGATAAACGTGCTGGCGTTTTGGTGGGGGCGTTGTTGGTTAGCATGCGTGTCAACCCGTCCCCAGCCTTGCAAACTCGGGCGGGCGCCGGGGGCACTTTGGACATACGCACTCAAGGTGTAGGGCTGGTTTGGCTCGAGCGTCACGGCTTGTTGCAGTCTGCGCCAACTTTCTGGCTCGAGCTTAGCGATGTCATACACCGTCAGCGTTTGACCGTCCAGGGTAGCTTCGCGTTCACTCACACTCACCCCTAGGGCGTCCCACCAGTCGCCATCGGCAATTTCTGAACCTTGAATGAGGTTTTGGCGGCTTTCTACGCTCGGAGCAAGGTCAAGCAAAAACCCTACCCGCCCCCAACCAAGGTGCGGACTCAAACCGATGGCCACCCCGAACATGACGGCAAGCAGGCTCAGCTCGAGCCAAAAACTGCGCTTGGAACGCCCCGAGTGCAGCACAAACAACGCTAGCGCCACAATCACCCACGCAATAGCAGCTTCACGGCTACCAGATACCAAAATGCCTAGCGCCGTTAAGCCCAAGCTGGTGACTCGCAAACCTGCTTGCGGCATCAACACCGCCATGAGCGCCCCAAGTACCAACACCGCATGGCCATACAAACTCGGGGGTGAACGCCACACGATCGCTTGGGCGATGGTCTTGGCCGCCCCCAAATTGAGGGCCTCAATCTGCCACCAACCCAAACTGACCACAAGTGCCAGTCCTGCGAGCAGCCCCCAGCGCATGGAACGTTCATGCAAGGCAGGCAAGGCGTGACGCACCCCGTGCAAGTGACCAAACGCCCGATAAAGCAACCACGCCACGATGATTTGTACGCTCGAGAGCAGCCCTTGCCACCAAGTATCCGGCGATAACATCAGCGGCAACCCACAAAGAACTGCCGCCGCTAGCCACCACGCATCTTGACGGCGCACCTGCCAGCGGGTACTCAAAAAGAACAGCAAACCAAAAAACGGCCCATACCCGGGCAAAAAGGCAAACCCAAAACCGAGTAAAAAGCCAAGACCATGGCGCAAGCGGGGAGTGTTGTACGTCGTCATAGTCACCTTCTCTTAGCTTATGCGAAAACCCACCTCATGGTTGCTGAGTAGCCAACGCTTGCCAGACGCTAACCCTCACTACCAATCCTCACTGCCAACCCTCACTAACGTGCCAGCCCCTAGCTGTCGTGCCCGTATGTGCTTGTAGCAGGCTACTGATAGCCCAGCAAAATTGTGCGCTCACCAACAGCTATCTTGCAAAAGATGAAAACACGTTCTATGCTTGTAAAAATCGTTCTGGAGAAGACGTTGCGAAAAAGACATCGCAAGCGGATATCGTGACAACAACACTCTTTCAATGACATTCTTTGCAACGACATTTTTTCTATGTAGCGCCCGCTATCACTTACTTGCCATTGCTTGTTTTGTCGCTTTCTGTCTCTTTCAACGCCAAACGATATTTGCTATTGTCAGGCAACAGGGCTGCCAGGCAATATAGCTCTCAGGCAACAGGACTGCCAGGCAATATAGCTCTCAGGCAACAGGGCTGCTAAGCAATATAGCTCTCAGGCAACAGGGCTGCTAAGCAATATAGCTCTCAGGCAACATAGCGCCAGCACACCCCACCTAGCAAAGAGAAGCGCTAACAAGGGCTTA
>CAZKAZ010000104.1:0-9340 GCA_964550765.1 uncultured bacterium
CATGTAAGGACATCGAAACGCATTATTAATTAACAAATCAGTCTGGTGATGCAATAGCTGACGTGCTAGATAACTTGACAGTCAATGTACGTATATTGATCACCTTGACCACTGCTACTTGACCAACTGCTACTTGACCAACTGCTACTTGTGGCTGCTAGGTATGTGGTTGCTAAGTAAGCGAGCGCAATACGGTTAATAAAACATGGCGACATCAGTATTCTGCAGGGGGTGCTGATGTTGTTTTGCTTGATTTTTTGTTGGTCAAGGGTGCGTTGCTGGTGCTGTTTGTTGCTGGTGCTGTTTGTTGCTGGTGCTGTTTGTTGATAGCGTTGCGGGATGGATATGCTACCTGCCCCACCTACAGCACTGTCCATCCTCGCCATTCACACTTGCTGTTAAGACTTGCTGCCAATGCTCACGGTCAATCCTTGGTAAAGTGTGCCATCTATGAAATCACCAAAGAATGTTTGTGTAAGTAAGCCCCCGCGTGCTGTTTTGCTTGGTCTCTTGCTGTTTGCTAGCTTGGTATTAACAGGCTGTGCAACGGTCTTTAAGGGCGGCGAACAAAGTGTGCCCATCAACAGCAACCCGCAAGGGGCAGAAATCATTATTGATGGCATCTCTTACGGGACGACGCCGCAAATTGTGCGCCTCGAGGTACAACGCAGTTACGACGTCACCTTGCGCCAAGGCGACCAAGAACGCACCGTCACCTTGCGCAACCGCGTGGGCACAACGTGGGTGGTGCTCGATGTGATTGGCTTGCTTATTCCGCTGCTCGTTGATGCGTCTACGGGCGACTGGTACGAACTTACGCCGGGCGAAATCATCGTGGACTTTACCGAAGAGGGCATCGAACCTCACAGCGACCCTTAAGCGAGTTAGCCGATGCCTGTGTGAATATTAGATGTGAATATAGGTGTGATGTAGGTGCGGTGTAGGTGTCAATTACGTGTGTCTCGTCGAGTGCATCGAATTAGGTGGAGTTAGGTGAGTGAAAGCAATGGTGCAGCGTCCGTCGTTTAGTATCGGTATCGAAGAAGAATATCAAATCATCGACCCAGAAAGCCGCGAACTGAAGAGTTTTATCACCCAGTTTCTTGATGGTGATAAGAGTGTGTTGCGGCAGATTGAACTGAAACCCGAACTGCACCAGAGCATCGTTGAGGTAGGAACGAACGTTTGCTACAACGTGCAAGACGCCAGAAGCGAACTGTGCGAGTTGCGCACGGCAGTGAGCGACTTTGCCAAGCAAAACAACGCCCGCATTGCTGCCGCCGCGACACATCCGTTCTCGAGCTGGCAAAACCAAGACATTACCCCGTATGCGCGTTACGCGGGCATCGTCGAAGATATGCAGGATTTGGCTCGCGAGCAACTCATTTTTGGGATGCACGTGCATGTGGGCATCGAAGACCCTGACTTGCTGATTGACACCATGAACATCGTGCGCTATATGACGCCGCACATCTTGGCGTTATCTACCTCGTCACCGTTTTGGCAGGGGCGCAACACGGGGCTGAAAAGCTACCGCAGCGCCTTGTTTAAGCGTTTTCCGCGCACGGGTTTGCCGACGCAGTTTTTAAGCTTTAGCGAGTACAGGAGTTTTATCGAGACCCTCGTGGCGACAGGGTGTATTCCTGACGCTTCAAAAATTTATTGGGATGTACGCCCGCATCACAGCTATCCGACCTTGGAGTTTCGCATTTGTGACCTCTGTACGAACGTCGATGATGCCATCTGCTGTGCGGCGTTGTTTCAGGCACTTGCCCTCAAGCACTACAAAATGCGCCGCGATAACCTTAGTTTTCGGTTTTATCGCAACAGCATGGTGGAAGAAAACAAGTGGCGGGCGATGCGTTATGGGGTGCACGGTAAACTCATTGATTTTGGACGCAGCGAAGAACTGCCGACAGCAACGTTGATTCATGAGTTGCTCGAGTTCGTCGATGACGTGCTCGATGAACTTGGCTCGAGGCGTGAAGCCGAACATGCCCTGACCATCTTAGAGCGGGGTAGCAGCGCCGATAAGCAAGTGGCCATCTACGAAGACAGCGCCGATATGAAAGCGGTAGTTGACTGGCTCATTGACGAAACGGTTGCACCAAGTGCGTTAGTGTAATCGCTTGATGTTAAACGTTGCCTCGAGGCAACTCGAGTGTTATAGTCGTGAACGTCTTAAAAATCTATTGCCCGACAGCCGCAAGCGCCCTGCGCTAGGGTGATGTCGCTAATGTGGTGTCACTAAGGTGGTGTCGGGGTCACAGGAGGAATCATGAAACGCGTATTGCTTGGTTTGTTGTTGGTGCTTGGCTCAGGGGCGTTAGCCCAGGAATTGGTGTTGGGGTTTGCCCACGTTGACCCGGCAGACTGGACGGTCTCCAAAAAGGGTGCTGCTGCTTTGACCTTCAAAAATATTGTCGAAGGCGAGTCCGGTGGGCGCATTATGGTGGAACTTTTTGACAGTGGTTCGCTCGGGGGCGAAACGGACTTGGTGCAGTCCGTGCAAGATGGCACCTTGGAAATGACCATGGTATCTGGGGCGATGTCGCAAGTGTGTCCAGAAGCCGCTGTGCTCGATATTCCTTATATCTTTTCTTCTGCTGCCATCGCTTGGGAAGTCATTGATGGGCCTTTTGGTGAAGCGCTCGCCGCCCACTGTTTAGAGGTGACGGGGCTTCGTACCCTCGCGTATGGTGAGACGGGCTTTCGCAACTTCACCAACTCGGTGCGTCCCATTCGCACGCCTGCAGACCTCGAGGGTTTATCCATCCGGGTGCAAAACACCCCCTTGTTTGTCAACCTGATTGAGTCGTTGGGTGGCGAACCCACACCGCTCGCGTTTTCTGAACTGCCCACCGCCTTAGCAACGGGCGTCGTGGACGGTCAAGAAAACCCGGTTAGTGTCATTTACAGCAACAATCTCTACGAAGTGCAAGACTACTTAACGCTCGACGGACACGTGTACGCAGCAGACTTTATGGTCATCAGTGAGGACTTGTATCAAAGCTTGCCTGCTGCCGATCAAGCCCTGCTCAAACGGGCTGCGGTAGTCGCGGGGAACGTAGGGCGGTCGGTTCAGCAATTTAACTCTGCCGACGGTGTTGCCAGACTGATTGAAGCAGGCATGGAAGTGTATACGCCTACCGCAGAAGAACTGGCGCAATTCCGCGAAGCTTCACAACCGGCTATCATTGAATATTTGCGCGAAGAAATTGACCCCCAGTGGATCGACGACTTGCAAGCCGCTGTGGCTGAAGCGGAAGCCAACTTCTAATCTGTGCCATCTGTGCAGTGGCTGGGAAGTGTTCACCGTGTGGCCAAGCGGCTGGTGCAGGGGTTGCTCGAGCTGGCGACTGGCATCTCCCTAATGGTCATCTTTGTGGTGGTGCTCAGTAATAGCATCAGCCGTTATGCGTTTAATAACACCTTTATTTGGGCAGAAGGTGCCGCTGTTTACGCCATGATTTATGGCACGATGTTTGGGGTGCTGTTAGCTTATGTGCAGCACCTCAACGTGCATTTTGGGGTGCTGCCAGGGCTGGTTCGCCGCGTGGCTGGCAAAAAAGCCGAAGCCGCTCTGGCGCTAGTGGTGCACGGGCTGCATATTGTCTTGGGGGTGGTGTTTACTATCTCAGCAGCGGCGTTTGTGCAGGCTAGGGGCGGCATCTTGGCCAGTGGTATCAACGTGCAGGTGGGTTATTTTCAAGTGGCTATGGTGGTCTTTGGCGTGGGTTTGGTGGTCGTGGCGGGGCTAGGCGTGCTCGAGCAAGTCACCTTGCTTCTACCAAGTCAGCAACCGAGCTTGCAACGACAGGTATCCTAAATGCCCGTTGCCGTCTTGCTTGCCCTCCTCACCCTTGGCAGCCCTTTGGCGCTAGCGATTTTGGCGGCCTGCAGTTGGTATGTCGCCAATTCCCGTTTTCCCTTATCGCTGGTGGCGCAACGTACTTTTGAAGGTGTAAACGGGTTTACTTTGCTGGCGATACCACTGTTTGTATTAGCAGGGGAACTGATGAACGCTAGCGGCATCACAACCCGCATCGTCAACTTGGCCAACGCCCTGTTGGGGCATGTTAAATCTGGTTTGGGACACGTCAACGTGTGGGCGTCGGTGATTTTTGCGGGCATTTCTGGTTCGGCGGTAGCTGACACCTCGGCGCTAGGGCGGGTGTTTATTCCCAACATGAGCGATAACGGCTACCCTAAGCCTTTTGCTGCTGCCCTGACAGCGGCGTCTTCGGTGATTGGCCCCATCATCCCGCCGAGCATCCCGGTGATTGTTTATGCCCTTATTTCTGCCAACGTATCGGTGCCGGCGATGTTTTTAGCGGGTATCACCCCCGGTTTGCTGTTGGCGCTATTTTTATCGCTCTATTTGCAGTTCGTTGCCCCGCAGTATGCTCCTGCCCGGCCGCGTTTGCCGTGGCGTGAGCAACTTAACGCCGTTCGCGCCGGCATCGTGCCTATTGTCATGCCCTTGTTTATTATTGGGTCGATTGTCTTTGGTATCGTCACGCCTACCGAAGCGGCCTCGTTTGCGGTGCTTTATGCGCTAATTGTGGGGCTTTTTGTCTTAAAAACGCTCACCTGGGCAGACCTGCCGGGAATTTTTGTGCGAGCCATGCGGGATGCGGCGGTGATTTTGATTATTATCGCGGTGGTGTCGCTTGCCAATTGGCTGCTAACGCGGGCTCGAGTGCCGCAAGCCATCACCGCGTGGGTGTTGGACTTTACCCCCAATGCCATTGTGTTTTTATTGCTGGTGAACGTGCTGCTCTTGGTGGTGGGGTTGGTGCTCGAGGGAACGTCTGCCATGTTGGTACTCGTGCCCATTCTTAGTCCTATCGCTGTCAGTTACGGTATCGACCCTGTGCACTTTGGCATTGTGGTGATTTTGAACTTGATGATTGGCCTCATCACCCCGCCGATGGGGTTGTGTTTGTTCGTGGCTGACGCCATTGCCAAGGTGGGTTTGGGGTCGCTCACAAGAGCCATTATCCCGTTGTTTGCTGCTGAAGTAGCCGTGCTCATGCTGATTACCTTTGTGCCGGTGCTAGTGACGTGGTTGCCGCGCTTGCTGGGGTATTGATGGCAAGCGTTGAGCTAGGGTTAATTGGCAAGGGGATTAGTCGCTCGAGTGCCCCCCGTCTCCACGAATTAGCGGGGTCGTTGTGCGGGTTTTCTGTGCGTTACCGCTTGTTTGACCTTGCCGAAAATCATCTGAGTTTCAGTGAACAACTGCAGCAATGTCAGTCGCTTGGTCTCGTCGCCGTTAACGTCACCCATCCTTTTAAAGAACACGCCGCTACGGTTTACCCTGTGTTAGACAGCGCCATGCAGCGGGTGGGGTCGGTTAATACCCTCAGCTTTCACAAACAACAAGCTTTCAATACCGACTACTCTGGGTTCGTGCGAGCGTTTCAAAAAAACTTGCCCGATGCGCCACTTGACCGTGTGCTGCAGGTAGGTGCGGGTGGGGTAGGGCGAGCGGTAGCGTTTGCCTTGGGGCGTTTGCACGCAGGCGTTCACATCGACTTGGTAGATAGTGACCTGAACAAAGCGCAGAGGTTAGCAAGCCAACTGGCGGACGCTGGTATTGCTTGTGAAGCGCACCCCCCTGAGCGAATGCCTGCGTTGCCCCTAAGCGACGGGGTGATTAACTGCACCCCCCTTGGCATGGTGCAGTATCCGGGTAGTGCCATTCCCCTGGACTTGCTGAGTAAGCAAACTTGGGCGTTTGATGCCGTGTATACGCCTTTGGAGACGACGTTCTTGCAAGCTGCTAAGGCTGCCGGACTCATCGTGCTTTCAGGCTACGAACTGTTTTTCTACCAAGGGGTTGACGCGTTTAAGCACTTCACTGGCTACGACGTTGACGAAACCGCTTTGCGCCGCGCCCTCAGCCAATAAAAAACCCCCATCAGCATGATAGGGGTCAGCATACGTTGGTTGAATGAAGTCATACTAAACTGACAGACTCAGGTCATAGTGTTGTCGTTTGTGTCACATAGATGCAAAGTTTTTATCAGCACGGCGAAAAGCACATTACGACATGGGTCAATCAATTCAGTACTACTCCCGTCAGTGGTATACGTTGCTCACCACAAAACTAAGCAGGTGCTTGCTTAAATGGCGTCGGTCATGCCCGCAATGTGATCGCCAATCGCCAGTGATGCAGTAGCCGCCGGGGATGGTGCGTTCAGTACGTGGAAACTGTTGGCGGTTTTTTCCACCACAAAGTCATCAGCCAGTTTGCCTTCTGGGGTGATGGCTTGGGCGCGTACGCCTGCTTCGGTGCGAATAATATCGTCGTAACCGAGCACAGGCACGAGCTTGCGCAGGGCATTGACGAAGGCTTTTTGGCTGAAAGAACGGTAGTATTCGTACAAGCCAATTTTCCAAAAGCTGGCGGCCAGTTTCCAAAAACCAGGGTAGCTGAGCGTGCCCCACAGTTCGCTGGCATTGATGTCAAAAAAGCGATAACCTTCTTTGGCAAAAGCGAGCACCGCGTTAGGGCCAGCTTCCACGCCGCCGTCAATCGTTTTGGTAAAGTGCACGCCCAAAAACGGCAAGTTAGGGTCGGGTACGGGGTAGATAAGCCCTTGCACGTAGTGTTGTTTTTCGGGCTTAAGAAAGTAGTATTCACCGCGAAATGGCACGATGCGAATGCCCGTGTTGACACCTGCCATGTGGGCGATTTTGTCAGAATAGAGTCCGCCGCAGTTGACCATGTAAGCAGTGTTGATGGTGCGTTTGCCATCAGAAAGTTCTAAAATGCCTTCGCGCTGACGAATCTCTTGTAGAGGCGACATCATGGTGATAGTGGCACCTTTATCGCGCAAGATGTCGGCGATTTTGTTGGCCATGACTTTATAGTCGATGATGCCCGTACCGGGGGAGAAGATAGCGGCCACGCCTGAGGCGTAAGGTTCGATTTCTTTGAGGCGTTTGACGTCGATCATTTCCAAACCTGGGACGCCGTTGGCCACGCCACGCTCGAAGATGTTCTCGAGCTTTTCCCTTTCCGTTTCATACGACGCCACTACCACTTTGCCGCAGTCGTCATAAGGCACGTCGTACTGCTTGCAGAAGGCTTTAAGGCGTTTAACGCCATCAACACACAGTTTGGCTTTGAGTGATCCGGGTTTGTAATACAACCCCGAGTGAATGACGCCGCTGTTGTGACCGGTTTGGTGGCTAGCGAGGGTGGACTCTTTTTCGAGTAATACCAACTTGAGGTTGGGCTTTTTCTCCATAAACGCCAGCGCCGTAGCCAGCCCGACGATGCCGCCGCCGACGATGGCGATGTCGTAGGTGCCATTGGTCGTACCGTTACTGCTCATAAGGGTGCCTTTACTGGAATAAAATTCATGAATAGCATCATACCAACATCGCGAAAGCGAGATTAACCGCGTTGCTCACGCTGATGGTTTTTGGTAGCGGGTTTTGGATCGCTCGTTAGGAACGCTGTGCCGGGCAAGCACTCGAGCGGCTGCCTGCTTCGCTGCCGCACTATTACGCACCTCAGCTAGGCGTGCTTTATTTTCCTGCAACGCGGTTTTAACTTCCACAATAGGCGCAGGATAGTCTTTACCAATCTCACAGCCGACCATACTCTGCAGTAGTGGCGGCATGGTGTGCGGTTTCGCCAAATATTCATCGGGCACATTCGCGAGTTCTGGCACAAAACGGCGAATGAACATGCCCGAGGGGTCGTGGTCATGCACTTGTTTAGCAGGGCTGTAGATGCGCACGGTGTTGATACCCGTCACGCCGGATTGCATTTGAAATTGCGACCAGTGAATGCCCGGTTCGTTGTCGATAAAGTGCCTTGCTAAGAAAATCCCAGTTTCACGCCAATGTAACCACAAATAATACGACGCAAACGACACCACCATCGCCCGCATCCGAAAGTTGATCCAACTGCCTGCAAGGAGCGCCCGCATGGACGCGTCTACCATCGGAAAGCCCGTTTGTCCGGCGCACCAAGCGTCAAAATAATCGCGGTTAAAGGCGTCTTCGCGCAAGCCGTCGTAAGCGCGGTTGAGGTTGTGAAATTCCATGGTGGGTTCCGTCTCGAGCCGCTGAATAAAGTGATCGCGCCAGCGTAACCTCGAGCTAAACGCATTGATGGCTTTAAACCACTTCGGGTCAATAATCGCTCCGGCGCGTTTTTCTTGTTGCCATTCGTTTTGCTTGTCCCGTGCTTGCTGCCACGCCGTGCGCACCGACATCGTCCCAAAAGTCAGGTGAGGACTTAAACGACTGCAAGCGTCAAACGCCGTTACCGGGCTGGACATTGCTCGTTGGTAGGTGCGTCCCCTAGTGGTGAGAAAGCTAGCAAGCAAATCACGCGCAACCTGTTCGCCGCCTACTTGGACGTCTTTTTGATTCAAGGGTAAACCAAGGTCTGGCTCGAGCTGAAGCCTGCCAGGGTCAACTTCTGGTGAGGCAATGCGTTCCGGCGTCAAAAAGACGGACTCGCGGACATGTTCGTACCATTTTTGCGCCCATTGCTTTCGGTCAGTTAGCCCCCGCACCACCCCTTGCTGGGGAATTTCATGCCAGTGGATGCCGCGCATTTTTGCCCACTGCGCCACGCGCTTATCCCTTGCAAAACTCACCGCGTGCCCCGTTTCTTGGTGACTCCACAGGTCGCTGATGTCGTGGACTTTGGTAAGTTCAGCAAACACATCTACGACGTTACCAACGCGGTAAACAAGCTGACTACCGCGCTGCCTTAAGTTGGCATCAAGTTCAGCAAGTGATTGGTTGATGAATGCAAGGTGTGAACTGTCAAATTCAGGGTGATGCACAAGCTCGGGTTCGTAGACATAGACACACAACACCGCCCCTTGTTTGCTAGCCAAAGTCAGTGGCGCGTGATCACTAATGCGCAAATCTTTTTTGAACCAAACGAGCTGAACACCCACACGTCTATTGTGAGGGCGAGACGAGCGTTAGACAACGGTATGGCTGACGAAGAGGCATGGCTAATAACGGCATGGCTAATAACGGCATGGCTGACTAAGGGCATCGTACTTAGGTTTGCGCAGTACTTTGATTGGTAGGTGCGCGTTAATCTAGGTAGGGGATTCCTTTGGGGTTGTCGGTTTTGGAGTTGTCGGGGATGTCGAGGTATTGCTCGATAGTAGCCAAAATTGACCGACCCAAGTCACTTTCTGCAAAGTCACTATCGAAAGTAACAAGGCGCTCGAGCTTCTCAGTAATGGTCTGCCGCTCGGCTAAACTGGGATAGCGGCAACGACGCCACACAGGCGGGGGCGCGGGGGTGTATTCAAAACTGTCGCGCATTTCGGCAATGTTGAGCGCC
>CAZKAZ010000105.1:0-9017 GCA_964550765.1 uncultured bacterium
TTCGAATCCCTCCCTCTCCGCCACTTTTTTTGCCTTGTACTTTCCCAATTTACACGTTGATGCGTTGTCCCTTTGTCGTTAATTGCTTTTTCTAAGTCCGACGCTGTAGCGCGTTATTCCCGCCTTATTCAAAGGTAGCGCTGTGTAAAGCAGATTTTATCTTCAAGACAAGTTAATTACTTCGGTGTTTGCCATCGATTGTTATGCCATCGATTGTTATGCCAGTGTCCGACCACGAGCTGACATCTGATAGTTGACATCTGAAAACAGCGTATTGCTGTGACGCTGAACAGATAGACTAGCAATTCCACGTGTTGTTACTACAGTGACAGATGTTTATCAAGTTTACATCAGTATCAAATGCGTTCAACTGTGTAGACGTCAATCATGGAGATGTTAGATGTCGTGTTGTTGGGTGTCGTGCCGTCAGTCAGCAGTAGCAGGGGATGTTGTGGGTGTTTCAGAAGAAGGTGCTTCAGGTGGGGTTGTCGCGGGTGTCTCGAGCGCACTATCCGTTTCTATTTCTGTCTTACTATCTGCTTCAGCATCCTCGTCTGCTTCTGTATCAATACCCGTATCAGTATCCGCGTCTGGGTTAGCATCTGAGTCAGCATCTGGTTCAGTCTCGGCAGCCAAAGGAAGACTAAACTGCCGTGCGACCCGACTTTGATACGACACTACCGCCCGCCAATCTCCCGGGCGCAAAGTTACGTCTTCGGAAAGTACAAAACGCAGGTCTTGCGGCTCACGGGACGGCTCGAGCCACTGCGACGCCGAAGCAACTTGCAGATTATTCGGCGCAAACCACTGCACCGCCAACCAATCCGCTTCCGGGACGTCACTAGCAGTCAGTTGCAACACCAAACGCTCAGTGCCAGCAACCATCTCAGTGACAATACCTGCCGAGGTGTGCAAGTTCAAGGTGGGGTCGGGTTCAACGCGCCCACGCGGGACGGGCGGAATATAGGTGTAGGTGCAGCTCGAGACCGCACATAAAGCCAACAACACAACAAGCAAGACATGGCGTTTTACCTGACGCATGGTGGTAGTCTACCGCCCCTCGGGAAGTAGTAGGGCAGATAACAACGCCACAGGGGCAGTTTCGGCGCGGAGAATGCGCTTACCAAGAGACACTGCTTGAAAGCCTTTGTCCGTCAGTTGTGCGATTTCAGGTTCAGCCAAACCACCTTCTGCACCCGTGACAAGGGTCAGTGAGGCGTGTTCAGGTAGGGTCTGACGTTCTAACAAAGCGTGCAAGTTTTCGCCAGCGTAGGGGTGGGCAATGATGCCGAGGTCATGTGGCTCGAGCACGCCTACCTTCACCGGCTCATGCACCTCTGGTACCAGGCTGCGCCCAGATTGCTTGGCAGCTTCTTGGGCAATTCTGCGCCAGCGGCTGAGTTTGTTGGGTGAGGCTTTGGGCACATCCCCAAAACGGCTGGTAAACGGTTGCACGCTCACCGCCCCAAGTTCGGTGACTTGCCGCACCACATCAGCGAGTTTGTCGCCCTTGAGGAGGCCTACGGCGATGTGTACTTGCCAAGTGCTTTCAACGTCGCTGGCTTGGGGAGGGGATAGCTCGAGCACCACCACATCACCCGCGATATCTACTACCACCCCATCGGCTTCGTGTCCGCGTCCATCAAACGCTCGCACCGCTTGTCCGGTCGATACCCGTAAGACATGTGCCAGGTGGTGCGCTTCCCGTCCGTGCAACGTGATGGTGTTATTTGCCTCACCCTGTTCGGTCAAGGTTGGCACGTATACGCGATGAACCCGCATTTATTTACCCTTCATTTATTTTCCCTTAGTGGCGCTTACCAATGACCACGTGTCACTGCGGGTGATGTTACCTACTTCAAACCAAGGGGCAATGCCTGTGAGGGTAGTTTGGAGACCGTCCTCGAGGTAGATGCCTGTGAGCAGTAGCGTGCCGCCGGGGATGAGTGCTCGAGCATAGTCCGCTGCTAATGCCGCGTGCACGTTGGCATAAATATTGGCCACTACAATGTCGTAGTGGGCAGCGGGAAGCGTATCTAGGCTGGTGTGGGTAAACGTAGCTTGTGAAGCGTTGGCGCGGGCGTTGGCTTCGGCGACAGCAATGGTTTCTGGGTCGATATCGATGCCTTCTGCTTGATAGCCCAGCAGGTCAGCGGCAATCGTCAAAATGCCTGAGCCTGCACCGACATCTAACAAGCGTCTTTGCTCGGGGCTATCTTGCGCGGCGTGTTGGGCAATGGCCTCGAGCGCCAATTGCGTGGTGAGATGCTGCCCACTGCCAAACGCCCGTCCTGGGTCTAAGCGGATGATGATGGCGTTTTGGCTTTCTTCTGGGGTGAGTTTAGCGTGTTCTGGGGCAATGATGAGGTTGCCGATGCGCACGGGTTGCACATCTTGGTTGTACTTGGCCACGTAATCGGTGTCGTCGGGCGCTTCCCAACTGCCTGCCTCGAGCACCCCTGCTAAGGCAAAGGGCGCATCAAAATAGGCTAGCACTTCACCCGGGCGTTCGGGTTGTTCGGCTAGCCCCAAGCAGCCTGCGTCCCAAAGTGCCGTGGTTAACGTCTCGTCGTCGATGCTACCGGGAACGCACAAGACGACCATCAGCTAATATCTTTCGTTTTGCGTATGAATGTGCGTACAAATAGATTAAATTGGTGTGGGTTGGTTGTACTGGGGATACTGCCTAGGATGCTGCTTAGGAGGGTACTTAGGATGCTGCTTAAGATACTGGCCTCGAGCCCTGCTTGAACGTGTGTGTGTAAAGAACGTGTCATTGCCTTACCATCATAAGCGTTTTGTCATCAAAAGCGTTTTGTCATAAACGTTGGGGCTGCGTGGGGGTTGTGGTAGGTGGGGGTGAGGTGACGCGCCCTGCGCTAAGCGGCACAGGTTGGCTAATGAGGGTGAACCCCAAGCGGCGGCCTTGCTCGAGATAAAACGCCATATTTTCGCGTTTGGTGTGACTGCCTAGCGACTTGCGGGTGTAAGCTCGAGTGGCCGTCATAATCATCGTTTCGGCCATGCACGCCGGCAGGTGTCCGCGCCCAAAGTGAATATCAAGGTTGGCAAAATCATCGCTCTCACCAGGCGGACGCACCACCCCGCCAGGAATAATTTGAACGCCAGGGACATCGTAAACATCATGAGCAACATCACTAGGACGTCCTAAATCATAAATCCAACAGTTTTCAGACACATGGGCGGCTTGTAAGACGGGCAGCGGACTCGAGGTGGCCGTAACGATGAGGTGGGCTTGGCGGCAAAGGTGCATATCAGTGCTAGCGATAACAGTGAGGTCTGGGTGGCGTTTGTGTAAGGTAGCGGCACTGCGTTGGACTCGAGCGGCATCGCGCCCAATCAAAATCAACGTGTCTACTTGTTCGGCGAGGGTGCGGGCAACGCCAAAGGCGACCACGCCATTGGCACCGACGACAGCAGCACACAAAGGCGCTTGCGAGCGGGGTAGCTGCTCGAGCCACAGCGGTAAGGCCGCATCGATGGCAGCCGCTGTATACGCGCCGCCGTTAGTAATGTGAATATCGGGTACTGCCTGTTGTACGTCTAAGCCTTTGTTACCTACCGTTGACCAATACGCCCCTAGACCGAGGCTTTCTGCACCAAATTCCCTAGCCAACGTTGCCCCTTGAATGGCCATGCGCAAAGCTTCTTGCGGATAAGCACGGATTTGTTCGGGGAGCATCGGCGCGCCAATCAACAGCACCCGCAACTCGCGTCCATCAGCCAAGGTGATGCCGCGCCACTCGTCCACTTTTTGCGGTCGCCACCACAACAAACTGCGCCGCAGTAACCTTTCTGGAATGACGCCCCGCGCTACGAGCTTACCGAGCCAGCGTTGGCTGCGCAGTTGCCACATGTCATCCAAGGTCATGGGGTGAATCATGAAAGCCGCGTAGACCACGTTGGGGTCAACCCCGTGCACGGCGGGCGCTTGGCCAAGTTTGGTTTCTAAGCCGTTAATGATGCGCCCAAGGCTGGCTTTTTGCCGCCACAGTGCCAGCAGGCTGATAATGCTAGCCGCACTGGCCAAGGGGGTTTGTCCGCTCACGAGTAGCAATGCAGGCAGGCTGAAAAAAGCACTCAAGGTAGCCACCGTCAGATAGCGGCTGGTTAAGCCAAGTAAATAGGCGAGTGCTGGCAGGAGGGCAAGAAATGGTTCTAGCCGCCCCAGCACCACGAGAGCGAGTACCAAGCCTGCTAACACCCCACCCCCGCGTCCTCGCGGTAGCGTTAACGCCAGTTTGGGTAGCGGGTACAAATGCCCCACAAACACGGCGACTAGCGCCAGTGCCAAGCCAGCAGGATGCACGAAACCAACCAACGTCAGTGCCAAGACCCCTTTGGCCATATCCAAAGCAAACGACGCCAAGGCGAGTGGTGCACCCACGAAGTGATAGAGGTTTTCGATGCCCAACGTGTACGCGTGTACCCGCCTGGGGTCAACCCCGCTGACGACGCGCATGAGGGTAGCTCCTACGGGCAACGTGCCAATGGCATACGCTAAGCTGCCACTTACTGCCAACCCCAGCATGTCAAACCCTCGAGCCACCATCACCATGACCACACACAGCATGATGACAAGGGTTACCAGTTGCTGTTTGGGTCGGCTGGTAAAGCGGGTAAAGGCATGGCTCACAATAGTGTCCTCACGGGTGTGTCATTACAGGCGTTTTCTCACGGGCGTGCCATTACAGGCGTATCCTCACGGGCGTGTCCTCACGGGCGTGTCCAGTAAGTATCCTATCGCCATTTACATGTTGTCAGGTGTTGCCTATCACTGCGTCTACGTTGCTGTCAACGCTCACGACACCTGCTTGAATGCGGCGTCTTTCGTACAATAGCCAACGTGGAAAGCCATCTGCCGCCACACAACTTAGAAGCTGAACAGAGCGTGCTGGGGAGCATTTTGCTTGATAACGAGGTGTTTTCGTATCTCGAGGGCAAACTGCGTCCGGAGAGTTTTTATAAAGAAGCCCACCGCAAAATCTTCCGTGCTTGCGAACGCCTCTTTCAACGCAGCGAACCCATTGACCTAGTGACCCTTACTGAAGAGTTGCGGCAGACCAATGAGCTCGAGTCAGTCGGTAGCGTGCCGTATTTGATCGGCTTGGCTGACGGCGTACCCACTGCTGCTTATGCCGAAAACTACGCCCGCATCGTCACCGAAAAAGCCACCTTGCGCGATTTGATTTCGACCAGTGGTCAGATTATGCAAACTGCTTACGACCAAGCGCTGCCCATTGAGCAGATTTTGGACAAAGCCGAAGCGGGTATTTTTGAGCTGGCTAGCAACAAACGCAACCACAGTTTTGAGGGCATGACCAGCCTTGTTACTGAAACCTTTGAATACATTCAAGAGTTGTTTACCAACGAAGATACCGTCACGGGCTTGGCAACGGGTTTTCGAGAACTCGATGGTTTAACAGCAGGTTTGCAACCGAGCAGCTTGAACGTACTAGCGGCGCGTCCCTCGATGGGCAAAACCGCTTTGGCGCTGACCATTGGGGCAAACGCTGCTTTGCGGCACGGCAAGACGGTGGGGATTTTTTCGCTAGAGATGTCGGCTGTGCAACTTGTTATGCGCATGATTTGTAGTGAAGCCCGGGTAGACATGAGCCGCCTGCGGGGGCGTGAACCATCAGAACGCGACTTTCAAAGGCTGGCTGAAGCTGCTGGCAAAATGTCTGAAGCGCGCATTTACATTGATGACAGCGTGGACATGACGGTGATGGAACTGCGCTCGAGGGCACGCCGCCTCATGGCCGAACACGATTTGCACCTTGTTATTATTGACTACTTGCAACTGATGCAAGGCAGTGGTCGTGGTGGTGGGGGCGAAAACCGCCAACAAGAGATTTCGTCGATTTCACGGGGTCTCAAAGCGTTAGCAAGAGAACTTGATGTGCCTGTCTTGGTGCTGTCGCAGCTTTCACGGGCAGTAGAGTCGCGCCCCAATAAGCGCCCCATGCTTTCAGATTTGCGTGAGTCTGGTGCGATTGAACAGGATGCCGACTTGGTGACGTTTATTTACCGTGATGAGTATTACAACAAAGAATCTGAAAAACAGGGCATCGCCGAAATCATCATCGGCAAACAGCGCAACGGGCCTACTGGCACGGTAGAACTGCAGTTTCATAGTTCGCACGTGCGCTTCAATGATTTGGCTCGAGTGGATTAAGTGGCATTTCCATGATTGACGTTTACACAGTCGAACAGGTTTTATGTCGGTAGATATGTTGATGTGGCATTGGTAAACATCAGCAATTGTACGTCAGCAACTGTAGAAGCAACACGTGGAATTGCTAAAGCATATTTTGGTGGGGGATGTGTTGCTCGAGGTGTAGTGCTCGAGGTGCAGTAACCCGTTCAGATTTTGTTCTCGATTGGCGTTGGGTTCTCGTGGTGAATGTCCCTGATGGTACGTCCTGATGCTTATGTCTTCCTGATGCTTATGTGTTCCTGATGTTATGTGTTCCTGATGTTATGTCCTCACGGCCACACGAACGATTATCGCTATTGTGAGGCATTATCAATACATCTGGGTGCACCACGCAGATAGCGTCAAAATACCAAAAAATATCAACGTGTGCTATGCACATGCCGCAAGGCACACATAAAAAGTGTTTGCCAACTATCCACAACTGGCAGACTCGTGACGTTTGTTTGCTTGTCCACGCGGTACACTAGAACATATGGGCAAATTTCCTCTTCGCAGTCTGCTCATCGCGGTGTCAATTCTGGGTGTGGTGATTTTTGTCGCCTCGCAAAATAACGCACGCCAGCAAAGTCAATCGCGAGACCTCAGTTACTTTCTCAAACAAGTCGAATCGGGTGCCATTGAGAGCATCTCGGTTCAAGACACCAAGATAGAAGTGACCCCACGTGGGGAAGAACCTTACATTACCCGGCTGGCGACACCACCGAGTACGGAAGCGCTCGAGCGTTTTGCTCAGCGTGACATTCGGGTCGATGTCGCCCCTGAAGGCCAAAATTGGGGCAATATGCTCATCACGCTCTTGCCGTTTGTCTTGATGATTGCCTTTTTGTGGTACATCATGCGCGGCATGCGCGGCGGTGGCGATGGGGCGATGCAGTTTGGCAAGTCCAAAGCCCGCCTCATCACCGAAGAAACCTCCCAGACGCTTTTTCGCGATGTGGCAGGCGCTGAAGAAGCCAAAAGTGATTTGTATGAAGTGGTGGAATTTTTGCGTAACCCTGGCAAGTTTCATGCCCTTGGTGCGCGCATTCCCCATGGGGTACTGATGGTGGGCCCGCCCGGTTGCGGGAAAACGCATTTGGCCAAAGCGGTAGCGGGTGAAGCCAAAGTGCCCTTTTTTAGTATCTCGGGTTCAGATTTCGTGGAGATGTTTGTGGGCGTGGGCGCAGCGCGGGTGCGTGATTTGTTCGAAAACGCCAAAAAGAGCGCCCCTTGTATCGTGTTTATTGACGAGATTGATGCCGTTGGCAGACGCCGGGGCATGAACATCAATGGTGGTAACGACGAACGCGAACAAACCCTCAACGCCCTGCTCGTAGAAATGGATGGCTTTGAATCCAAGCATGACATCATCGTGATTGCTGCAACCAATCGCCCGGATGTGCTCGACCCAGCCTTGCTTCGCCCGGGGCGTTTTGATAGGCAAGTCGTCGTTGATGCCCCTGATGTGCGCGGTCGGGAAGCTATCTTGCTCATTCACGCGGCGGGTAAGCCACTCGCGAGCAATGTGGATATGAAAACTGTCGCCCGCCGCACGCCGGGGTTTGTGGGTGCTGACCTCGAGAACCTCCTCAACGAAGCCGCGTTGGTAGCTGCCAGAGCAGGTCGCAAAGAAATTCAACCTCAAGACTTAGACGAAGCCGCTGACCGCGTGGTCATGGGGCCCGAACGGCGCAGCCGGGTGATTAACCCCCGCGAGAAGAAAATTACCGCCTATCACGAAGCTGGGCACGCCCTAGCGGCGCAGTTTTTAGAACATGCTGATGCTGTTCACAAAATTACTATTGTGCCGCGTGGTAGAGCCATGGGTTACGTCATGCAATTTCCAGATAGTGACCGCATGTCCATGAGTCATAACATGTTACTTGACCGCATTGGTGTCGCCCTAGCTGGCAGAGCGGTAGAAGAACTGATTTTTAAAGACGTCACGACAGGCGCGCAAAATGATTTTGAGCAAGCCACTAACATTGCCAAGCGCATGGTGACCAGTTGGGGAATGAGCCCGCGCCTAGGGCGGGTAGCGCTCGCTAGCAGCAGTGAGTCGTATTTGGGCGATTACGAAGGGGCGCGCAGTTACAGTGAAGAGACCGCCCAACTCATTGACGAAGAAGTCAAAGACATCATCGAAACCCAATACGCTAGGGTCATCAAGCTGATTCAGGACAATCATACGTTGCTCGAGCGCATTGTGGAGGTGTTGCTCGAGCGTGAAACCTTGCATGCTGATGAGTTTGCCATGCTCATGCGCGGCGAGAGTTTACCCGAAATGCCCCCGTTGCAAGAACCTAGTAGCGCCCCTGTGCCGAGTCGCAACAAAGACAAAGAAGACAAAGACACCCGCTTGCCGCCTACAATGATGCCCAAACCAGGTTAAGTGGTGAGGTGTTCTCGGCGTATGCGGTAGTTTGTCTGTTGCGTCGTGAAGTTATGTGCATTGAAGTTATGTGCATTGAAGTCATGTGTATTGAAGTCATCTGAATTGGACGGCATTTCCATGATTGACGTCTACACGGTCGAACGCGATTGGTGCTGCTGTTACCTTGGTAAAAATCTGTCACTGTAGCAACAACACCTGGAATTGCTAGGAGTAATTCTTGATAACGTCATTTACGTAATATCTTAAATAACAAAACTTCTATCATTTACGCCCCTATAGTAAAGTGCCGTATGACGGTTGGTTATGCGATGCATTTGCGTAAACGAATGGATGTACGTAAATGAATAGATGTACGTAAACGAGTGGATGTACGTAAACGAGTGGATGTACGTAAACGAGTGG
>CAZKAZ010000106.1:0-8640 GCA_964550765.1 uncultured bacterium
AAACACAACTGAAACACAATACGCAATGAGTTGGCGAATCAGTTTGGTGATGCAATACGTTAGTGATAGACACGTAGTAATAGACACATGACGTCAATCAGCACATGACGTCAATCAACACATGACGTTAACGCGTGACGTCAATCAGCGCGTGTCAAGCATGAACACATGCATTAATCAGTCACCCTTAGACGCGGCAGTAAGCCTCACAACGCCCTGCTGTTGCGCTGGTGTCGCGTTGCGCTGTGTCACGCTGCGCTGCTGTCGCGTTACATAGTCGAGCTGCGCTGCTAAACAACACAGTAGCTTGATTGTAGCACGCTCTACACGGGATTTAATTGCTTTTGCCGTAAGCGCATACCGACGACAATGATGACAATGGTGAAAAGCATGAGAACAATGGCGATAGGACGCTCAAAAAAGCTGCTTAAGTCCCAACGTGACTTGATGGCGCTGACCATGAAATTCTGTTCCAAGATAGGCCCCAACACCATCCCCAGGACAACCTGAGCCAGCGGAAACCCCCCAAGTTTTAAGAGCAGTGCCAGCAAGCCCATGCCCGCCATCACCCACACATCAAAAGGATTGTTGTTGATGGCAAATGCTCCCACCACACACAACACCGTGATGATACTGAGCAGGATATTAAACGGAATGCGAATGATTTGCGCGACTGCCCCAGCGGTCACATAACCAAGTAACGGCAAAAGCAGCACATTCGCCACAATAAACGCCCCATAGAGCGTCCACACCAGCCCAATATCGTTTTGAAAAAGTTGCGGCCCTGGGGTGATGCCTTTCATCAAAAACACCCCCAAGACGATGGCTGTGACGGTGTCACCAGGAAGCCCCAAAGCAAGAGCGGGAATCCAAGCGCTAGCGACAGCAGCGTTGTTGCTACTGGTGCCTGCTAAGACGATGGTGTCTTGGTCACCGTCTACAGAATCACCGTCTACAGAATCACCGTCTACAGAATCACCGTCTGCCGAAGAGGTGTCTGCGTTATTGTCCCCTGTGGCTGTTGGCGTTGTTGGCGCTGTTAATCGTGATGTTGAGAGAGATTGGTTATCGCGGCGCAAAAGGGACATTTTTTCGACACTGCTAGCGACCCACGCGCCAATATCCGCGCCAGCACCGGGCAAAAAGCCTACGAATGTTCCCATTAACGACGAACGCAACACCAGTAACCAGTGTCTTGCCATGAGCTGACTAGGGCGCACAAAAAAGTCATAGGCAGAACTGCGCAACGAGGAGACATCTTCGCTGATAGTGCGCGTGCGGCGAAAGAATAGTTGCTCGAGCACCTCCGAAAAGCCAAAAAGCCCAATCATCACCACGATGTAGTTAAGCCCCCCCAACAAGTTGGGGTTACCAAAGTCAAAACGCGGATAACCCAAGGTGGGGTCGATGCCGACTGTCGCAAACGCCAAACCGAGTAAAAGTGACACCAAACCTTTGAGGGGGGTGCGTCCGGCTGCAAAAATACCAGCGGTTAAACCTAAAATAGCAATCCAAAAATATTCAAACGAAGAAAAATTCTTGGCAACTCGAGCTAAAAACGTGGCACTGACGATCAATAAGCCCGTGCCTATAATGCCACCTACTGCAGACCCCATGGCACAAATCCCCAGCGCATAAATAGGCCCTTGTTTTTTGCCGAGGGCGTTAAGTTCTTCCACATACGCCGCACTCGCAGGTGTACCGGGGATTTTGGCAACGATAGACCCCACGTCTCCGGCGAAGATAGCGGTGCTCGAGATACCAATAATGGCAGGCAGTGCCAATACGGGATCTAAAAAAAAGGCAATCGGAATAAATAGTGCTACTGCTAGCGTGGCCGTCAACCCCGGTATCGCCCCAAAAAGCGCCCCATAACAACTGCCGAGGGTGAGTGCCAACAAACTTTGCCAACTGATGAGGTTCATCTGTCCTACTATCCGAGCGGGACGCCCAAAAGATAACGAAACGCCAACGTCACGATGATGCCTGTTGCTGCACCCACCAAAAGTGCCGTGAAGAACTTGACCCGCAGTAACAAGGCAACACCCACCCCTAACAGTGCCAACACCAACCAACCGCTGAAGCGGTCTTGCAAGACGGGGAAAAGCACCACCAACGCCAGTCCTGCCAACACGTTAGTGGTTGCGATAAGTGCTTTGGTTAGCGGTACATGGGTCGTGCTGTCTGTTGCAGGGGCGATATTGCGCCAGCGCCACAACGCCACCGCTATCAGCATAAGGCTCGCCAGTAACAGGCTACCTGCCACGACTTGCGGGAAGAGCGCAGGGCCGGGGTAACGCCCGAGACTAGGAAACGTACTGGCTTGTAACCAAATCCACATGCTAAACGCCGCAAAAGTAACGCCAAACGTGATGTCTCGAGCATTGCCCCTGGGCATCTTACTGAATGACGCCTGCTGCCTCGAGCAACTGCCCCATCACCGCGTCTTGTTCAGCCATAAAAGCGGCAATGTCACTTGTAGGGACGTATTGAATGTTAAGCCCTGCTGTGTTCATGCGTTCTAAGAACTCGGGGTTGTTCATGGTCGCATCAATAGCATCGGCCAGTTCTGCCAAGGCTTCTTCGGGAATGCCAGCAGGCGCAGCCAATGACACCCAACCGCCGATACTCCAGTCGTAACCTTGCTCAGCGAGCGTGGGCACATCGGGAAAAGACGCCAAGCGCTCATCGGCCATCACGCCCAAGACTTTCACTTCACCCGCTTGGCGCAAGGTGTTGGCTTCGGCCAGTGCGGCTGTCACCACGTCTACCCCGCCTGCTAGCAGTTCTTGAAACGCCGGGGCTGCCCCTTGCGAAGGCACCCACGGCATGGCGTCTGGGCTTAAACCAGCAGCATCCAAAAAGCCAATGCGGGCTAAATCCCAAATGCCGCCCAGTGACGTTCCCGAGGCTTGCAATTCACCGGGGTTTTCGCGAATGTACGCTACCAACTCATCGAGGGTGTCCCAAGGGGCGTCTGCCCGCACGGTTACAGCGGCGTTGTTATTGACCAACAGGGCAATGGGGGTGTAGCTTTCGTACGTCAAATCGGTGAGACCCGTGTGGTGCATCATGGTGATTTCTACCGTGACAGCCCCGATGGTGTAGCCGTCTGCGTCGGCGCTAGCTGTGGCCAAGTGACCAACCACGCCGCCGCCGCCGGTGCGGTTAACAACATTGACAGGTTCGCCGAGTTCTTCTTGTAAAAAAGCGGCCACCGTGCGCGAGGTGGTATCCGTGCCGCCACCGGGCGACCACGGCACAATGTAGGTGATGGGTTGTGCGGGGTACTGCGCAAACGCCAAGGAAAGCAACCAGAGGATGAGTAGCCAAAGACCTTTTTTCATCAACAACTCCTTGTAATCAAGCCAAGAGGGTTCAGTGTCAGTTATCGATTGAGTATTTTACGTAAAGCAACATAGGAATCCTAGTGTCGTTAACCACCTCCTGATGATGCTCGAGCTACCTGACCGTAAACTGTCAACAGTTACTAAGCCAGTTACTAAGCCAGTTACTAAGCCTCGAGCCAGTCATACGCCCGTTCGGGCAAGACCGTTTCCCGCAAATCTTCATGTAAGTGTGCTGCTAGCCGCTTCAGTGCGTTTTGGTTAAGGTTGTGATGGGGTGGGCGCATGCTACCCATGTTTCCCCAACGCATATTTGCTAATCCCTTGAGGATGTCCATGTGAGCACCGTGTTTGACGTGATGAGAAATGACCGCAATGGCATCTTGCATCGCGAGCGCTGTTTCTGAATCGTGCCGCTGCAAGGCTTTGTACATAGCAACATAAGGCTCAGGAAAGACATTCGCAGGGCCAGACACCATGCCGACTGCCCCTGAGCGCAGTGCCAATAGACCCCCTAGGTCGTTACCGATGAGCACGTCTAAGGGGGTGTGCAGCAGCTCGAGCACCTGCGGCAAACTGCCCGAACTGTCTTTCATGCCTACGATATTCTCTACCTCGGCCAAGCGTGCTGCCAAGGTAGGGCTGATGCTGTTACCCGTGCGTGAGGGAATCGAATAAAGGTACACCGGCACACCCGCGAGTGCGTTGGCTACTGCCTGATAATGGTCAAAAAGTTCATCGTCTGTGTGGCCAAAATAAAAAGGCGTCACCGCGACGATGCAATCTGCCCCAGCAGCCAAGACAGCCTCGGCACGGTGAATGGTGTCGGCTGTGCTGTTGGCACCTACTTGCACGGCAATGGGCACCCGCTCGCGATTGGCCTCGACGGTGTGTGCCGTCAGAGACACCAGTTCACTTTCGGTCAGTAATGCGCTTTCTCCGGTCGTGCCAGCTAAAAAAAGGCTCGAGACCCCCGCAACAATCAAATGGTCAGCAAGTGCGGCAATGCCCTCGAGCGAAAGCACGTCACCTGCGACATTGAGCGGCGTCAACGTCGGCACAACCACACCCGTAAGTCGCTTCATAGCAGCCTTCCATGTGGTTGGTTTAATTTATTGCTACAAGGTTAATGTATCACGGGAAATGCAGGCGGTCAACACAACGTTAACGTGAACATGGCCGCTGCTAGCACCTCATGAAAACGTGCTCATAACACTTTGTCATGTCTTTGCAGGTCATGTCTTTGCAGGTCATGTCTTTGCTGGTAAGGCCTCTGTTGACACAGCACGCTGAGTCGCTATGTCTGACGTCATTTTTCCGCTAGACGTAATTTCCGAGCTAGACGTACGCTTATCCCAACAGTGAACATCCTGCTAACACAAAGAACAGTACAACCAATCCCAACCCAAAACGGATGATGCTTGCTTGTGGTTCGATTTCCATGAGTGAGTATAGCGGATGAGTGCCTTGCTCAGTTCACATCTTGCCCATATGCATAGTTATGCCAAAATGTTGTAGCAGATGTTTTTGGACGTGCAGCCAATCAAGCCATATTGCCTTGACACGCACTAAGCTGACGGTAACAGCTCAGCGCGGTAACATGGCCTATGACTGCTGACCCACTCATGATTGCTGACCCACTCACCCTCGAGGGCGCTATCGTCCGTTTGCAACCGCTCACCGAAGCCCATATTCCGGCGCTACTAGACATCTCCTTTGCGCACCCCGAGCTTTACCAATACACCTCGACGCCCACGCATGAAAAATACGTCGAACCGTATTTCAATAAAGCCTTTTCTACCAAAGCAGCTGGCGAGGCATATCCGTTTATCACCATCTATAAGCCTGAAAATCGCATTGTCGGCACGACCCGTTTTGCCGATATTCGTTGGGACTACCGCAACTTAGAATTGGGTTATTCGTGGTTGCACCCCGACATGCAAGGCACCGCCGTCAACATCGAAAGCAAGTATTTGATGCTGCGCTATGTGTTTGAGGAAATGAACTTTGTGCGGGTACAAATCCATACGGATGCGCGCAACGTGCAATCGCAAGAAGCCATCAAACGCTTAGGGGCGGTCTATGAGGGAACATTGCGGCGGCATATGATTCAAAAAAATAGCTACGTGCGCGACACGGTGGTGTATTCCATTACGGATCTCGATTGGCAAAACGGCACCAAAGACTACTTAGAAACGCGCCTTAAACACAAACTGTCGCAGATGCAACCTGCTTAGCGGACGCGTACAGGTAAGCCGCCGAGGGGTTGCACGGTGTTGCCTGTTTCGGTGAGGTGGTCGTAGGCTGGCTCGAGCGTCCCTACGAGCATCGCTAGCGCCGTCTTGATAAACAACGTGGCCACGCCTGCCCCAATGCAATAACGCGTGCCAAAGCCAAACGGCATGTACGCAAACTTACTAGGGCGGGCGCTTTCCCAGCGGTTTGGGTCGAACGTCAGTGGTTGCGGGAAAAGGCTCGCTTGCCGCTGCGTGGCATAAATCGACAACGCTACCCGGTCACCCTTGTGCAGTGAATACCCCAACACGCTGACCTCACGGGTGACTTTGCGCAAAGCAGCTGGGGCTGCCGGATAAAGGCGCAGAGTTTCTTTGAAGACGTTGTCTAAGTAGGGCAACGCCAATAACGTCTCAAGGTCAGGGGTGCGGCTAATGGCGTCGCGTTCGGTTGCGAGTCTGCTGGCAACATGAGGATGCTCGAGCACCATGGCGACTGCCCAAGTGAGTGCTGCACTCGTGGTATCAAATCCCGCTGACACCAAACTCACCGCTTGGTCACGAATTTCTAGTGCAGAAAGTGGCTGACCATCTTCATCCCGCGTTGCCAGTAACATCCCCAGCACATCGCCCGCGTCAATTTTGTGTTGCTGACGGCGGGTAATTTCGCCGTAGAGCACGCGGTTCACCCGGCGCCGCGCCGCTACGAACTTGCCCCAATGCGTAAACGGCAGCGGGATTTTGAGTTGTTGGTCAATAAACGGCAAGTTAGCAAAGTTCATCATCAAGCCAATATCAGCAACAAATTCAGGGTGATGGGCGAGCAGGTCACGTCCGAGCAAAATTTCGCAGATGGTGGTGAGCACGACCGGACGTAAACGATGATGCAGGTTGATGGTGGTGTTGGGTTGCCAAGTGTGTAGCTCGAGCACTAGCCTCTCTTGCATCAGCGCGTGCATGTCCGCAAGGCGGTTTTTGTGAAAAGCAGGTTGCACAATGCGCCGCCGCTTCATGTGTTCGGGTTCTTCGCTGGCAATCAACGCCGTTTTCCCACCAATGGGCAACAAAAATTCATGTGCCATCGCAAAGGCGTCACTTTCGTCAAACAGCACCGTTTTAAGGGCGTCTTCGCCAACAAACCAGTGAAAACGAATCGCCCCAAAACCAAACGCAAACGCATTGCCGTAAATTTCGTGGCAGTGCCAGACGGCGTCGTTGATGTAATGGGCAGCCCGCTGCATGATGCGCAAGTGCTCGAGGCCCTTAGGGCTAGGTATGACCGGAACGGGTGCGGACGCTTCGCGTAACACGGTTGGCAGTCTACCTGAATCTGACGCGGGACATGACGCGGGACAACCTGTGCACTTGGTGTGCACCTAGCATGCCACCTTGTGTGCAGTTGCGCTAGGTGACATCTGACCCGTTCTCGCGTTTTGTAAACCTGATACGATAGGGTTTCAGGCTGCAATTTTAGACAGATAGTTTGTTTAGCTCGAGTGGAGGAACGATGAGCGATACTTTGAAAAAACCCAACCTTAACCGCAACAGTGCGGTCATTACCCAAGGGGATAACCGCGCCCCAAACCGCGCCATGATGCGCGCTGTAGGCTTTAGTGACGAAGATTTTAACAAACCCATTATCGCCATTGCCAACGGGCACAGCAACATCACCCCCTGCAATTTGGGGCTCAATGACATGACCGAAGCTGCTTTTGGGGCGGTAAAAAGCGGTGGTGGCATGCCGCAGACCTTTGGCACCATTACCATCAGCGACGGCATCTCGATGGGTACTGAAGGCATGAAGTGTTCGCTGGTGAGCCGCGAAGTCATTGCTGACGCCATCGAAACTGTCTGTCGTGGTCAGAGCATGGACGGGTTAGTGGCCATTGGCGGCTGTGATAAAAACATGCCCGGGGCCATGATTGCCATTGGTCGCCTTAATATTCCGGCGATTTTTGTCTATGGCGGCACCATCAAACCGGGGACGTATCAAGGGCAAGATATTAACTTGGTGTCGGTGTTTGAAGCCGTCGGGGAGTTTAACGCTGGGCGCATTTCCAGAGAAGACTTCACCGAAATCGAAAAACGCGCTTGCCCCGGTAAAGGCTCGTGTGGCGGCATGTACACCGCTAACACCATGTCGAGCGTCTTTGAAGCCATGGGAATGAGTTTGCCGTATTCGTCGACGATGGCCGCAGAAGACCGCGAAAAGTACGACAGTGCCGCTGAGAGCGGTAAGGTCTTGATGCGCATGATCGAAGAAAACCTGTGTCCCAAAGACATCATCACCAAAAAATCCTTTGAAAACGCCATCGCCGTCATTATGGCCGTAGGCGGTTCAACCAATGCCGTCTTGCACCTACTGGCTATTGCTCACTCGCTGGATATTGATTTGACCATCGACGACTTTGAGCGCTTACGCACCCGCGTGCCTCACGTCGCCGACATGAAACCATCCGGTAAGTACATGGCGACGGATTTGCACAGTGTCGGCGGCATTCCCTTGATTATGAAAATGCTTTTAGAGCAAGACCTCATTCACGGCGACTGCATGACGGTTACTGGCAAAACGGTGGCAGAAAACTTGGCTAACGTGTCGGCAGTGCCACCTGAAGGTCAAGATGTGGTTTTGCCCATCAACAAACCCAAGTACCCCCACGGTCACTTGGCTATTCTCAAGGGCAACCTTGCTGAAGAAGGCGCGGTGGCTAAAATCAGCGGCCTCAAAAGCACCAAGATGACGGGGCCAGCGCGGGTATTTAACTCCGAAGAAGAAGCCATGGACGCCATCATGCAAGATAGTATTGTTGCGGGTGACGTGATTGTGATTCGTTATGAAGGCCCCAAAGGTGGCCCTGGTATGCGTGAGATGCTCTCACCGACGAGTGCCATTATCGGCAAAGGCTTAGGCGACTCGGTAGGTCTCATTACTGACGGGCGTTTTTCTGGTGGTACCTATGGCTTGGTGGTGGGTCACGTAGCACCAGAAGCCTATGTGGGCGGTAACATCGGCTTAGTGGAAAATGGCGACAGCGTCACCATCGACGCTGAAGCGCGCC
>CAZKAZ010000107.1:0-8331 GCA_964550765.1 uncultured bacterium
TAGGCCCGATCCTGAAGCTCTGCCAGGACAGGCGCGGCATCCAGAAGCAGCTGACCTATGTCGGCGGCCTCGACCTGAACGAGCGCCGCTATGACACGCCCGCCCAGAACGGCGACATCGTCAGCCGCGAAGTGCGCTTTACCCGCTTGGCTGATGGCAACGTGTTGGGTATCTACCGCGACATCACCGAACAGCGCCGCACCGAACGCACCCTCAAGCGCCGCAACCGCGATATGCAAGCCCTCATCGACGCCATGCCTGACAGCGTGTTTCGTTTGGATGCTGATGGTATCTGCCTCGAGCACAAAGCCAGCGGTCACTTTCCTACCTATCCACTATCAGCACGCGACAACGAGATGGCAGGCTTAGCCATTACCGACATTGCCCCGCCTGAAATCGTGCCCCTGTTGCAACATCACTTAGACGCCCTGCGCAGCACGGGAATACTGCAAATATTTCACTATACGCTGCACCGCGACGGCGCAATGCACTACCGCGAAGCCCGCCTCATGCCTATGTCCAACGGCGAGATGTTGTTACTCACCCGCGACATCAGCGACGTACGCCGCGCCGAACTTGCCCTGTTACAACGCGAACGCGACACGCGCAAACTACTTGACGCTTTTCCTGATGCCATTGTGCGTTTAAACCGGGCAGGTGTGTATGTAGATATCAAGCCAGCCAGTTACGAACGATACGATGACCACCTGCCTGCTTCAGCGGTGATAGGCAAGACGCTCGAGGAGGTTGCCCCACCTGAACTGGTGCCACTGCTGCGCGAACGGCTCACGCAGACGCTCGAGACGCAAAGCACGCAACAATTCGAGTATCAACTTGCCAAACAAGGGCGCACTTTTTACCGCGAAGCCCGTTTTGTGCCGCTCTCAAGTGACGAGGTACTCGCTATCGTCCGCGATGTTAGCAGCGAACGCCGCACCCAAAGGCAACTCGAGCACCGCGAACAGCAGCTACAAGCCATTTTTGATACATTGCCTTCTGGCATTTCTCGCTATGACCGCAACGGCATATGTTTAGAGCGCAAGCGCCCCAGTTACTTTCATACCTTCAGCCACTCAGAAGACAAAGATGTCATCGGCAAACACCTAGCAGACATCGTACCACCAGAGATTCGTGACTGCGTTTTGGCGAATTTTCGCACTTTGCTGGCAACGAACCAAGTGCAAATCTTTGACTATCAACTCGAGCGGGGTGGGCGCACTTTCTACCGCGAAGCCACCTTTTTGCTGCTCGGTGATGACGAAGTGCTGAGCGTCTTGCGCGACATCAGCGAACAGCGCCGCCTCGAGCAAAACCTCATCGACCGCGAACAGCAGATGTGGGCGATCTTTTCAGCTCTGCCCGACGTGATTGCCCAGTTTAGTCGCGACGGGGTGTATTTGGGCGATATTCACAGTGGGCACTTTGACGCTGAAATTCCCCTCGAGCAAGCACAAGGCAAGACCTTTTTTGAGATGGATATATTGCCTGCAGATACTGCCAAAGCCCTGCACGCGGCACTCGAAGAAACCTTTACCACCCAAAAAGAACACAGCCACGAATACGACCTTGACATCAACGGCAAAACCTACTACCGAGAGATGCGTTTTGTGTACTTACGCGAAGACACCTGTCTAGGGATTTTGCGCGATATTACCCCGTGGCGCGAAATGGACATAGCACTACAAAACGCCCTCGAGCACAGCACTGTCCTCTTAAAAGAAGTCCATCATAGGGTGCGCAACAATCTTCAGGTGCTGTCGTCGGTGTTGCACTTGCACGCGGCGTCCCTTGATGATGAACTGGCCAAGCGGGTACTACTCGAAAACCGCCGCCGCATTCAGACCTTGGCGCTGGTGCACCGCGTGCTCTACGACAACAACAGCTACGCCAACATTGCCCTCGATAACTACTTGCGCTCAAGCATCGGCTTGTTTGCAGCAGACATGCAGCGCATGAAAGTAGCGCTCGAGCTAAATGCCGACCGTGTCTCCGCCGACTTAGACCACGCCATTCCTTTTGGCCTCATCGTCAACGAACTCATCAACAACTGTTTGCGGCACGCGTTTGTCAGTGAGCGCTACCAAAGTGATGCTATGAGCGCCCAGTTGCAGGTAAGCTTGCAGCAACAGGACAACCACGTCACCTTGCAAATAATTGATAACGGCGTAGGCTTGCCAGACGACTTTGCCAACAAACAAGCGCGCACCCTCGGCATGTCCGTCATTCACTCACTCAGTGAGCAACTTTCGGGCACGTTCAGCATCTGCAACCGCGACGATATCCAAGGGACTCACGCCACCTTGACGTTTACTTGCTAGCATTCACTCACTAACGTATTCTCTGTCACCCGCTAGCATTCTCTTTGCTAAAGCCAAAATCTGCTACACTACCAACACAAGCTTAGAAGCTGCTTGATTGTCCTAGACTAACTGTGTCTTGTCGTGCGGGATGACCGAGTGCAAACGGGGTTGTTGTCTGGCTCAATCTTTTGTAGTTATTTTTTGACATTCATGTTTTGTTGCCATGGTGCGAACACGTACCGCTAATCTAGGAAAGAAACGGTGGAGATGATTCACCACGAGCCGCGTGCTGAACACATAGTGACGCCCAATAAACCGAGTTTGCCTTCGTTTGTGATGAGCTTGCCGGATGCGGTGGCCTGTTACGACGCGTCAGGGGTATGTCAAGAAGTGTTCATTCCGGCAGGGTTCATCAGTATGTTACCCGCTACTAACATGATTGGCATGGCGATTGAAGATGACCCTACGTTGCCAGCGGATACCATTACCAAGTTGCGCCGTTGTTTACAGCAAACCCTCGAGACAGCTCAGCCACAAGCCTGCCGTTATGACGTGTACAAAGAGGGGCGTTTGTATGCTCGAGATGTGCGTTTTAGCTTGTTGGACGGTGAACTTGCTGGTCATGTGCTGGCTGTCTTTCGGGACATCACCGAGATGCGCCAAACCGAACTAGCACTTGAAGCGCAAAACCGTCACTTGCGCACCTTGGTTGGTACCCTGCCCGATGGGGTCATTCAACTGAACGCTGACGGGGTCTATTTGGACGTGCACATGCCCAAAGGCTTCACCCCGGCGCTACCTCACGACAAGATGTCGTTTGTTGGTAAAACCCTCGAGCAGGTCTCTCCACCTGAGGTGGCTGCTTTGTTACGCCATCAGCTACAAGAAACCCTGCGCACGGGTGAATTGCAGCGTTTTGAGTATGGCATCCACACCCCCCAAGGTGAAGTCTTTCGCCGCAGCCAATTTGTCAAACTAGGCGAGCATACGGTCTTGGGCGTTATCAGCGACATCACACGCGAACGCCACACAGAGCGCCAACTTGCCCGCCGCGAGCGGCAGTTGCAGTCCATTCTGAACGCTTTGCCTTATGACATCGCCCGCTATGATAAACAGGGGATGTGTTTGGAGCACAAACCCGGGCGACAGTTTCATAACTTCAGCCCTCAAGCATCTACGGGTCATGTCAGCAAGCATGTTAGTGAGATTGCCCATCCCAGCGTACGTTCAACAGCGTTATTACACTTCGAGCAACTCCTAGCAAGCGGCGAAACGCAAGTATTTGAGTATCAACTCGAGCAAGACGAAAATACCCATTACCGCGAAATCCTGTTCACCATGCTCGGCGACGACGAAGTCCTGACCATCATTCGGGACATCAGCGAGCAAGTCCGTGACCGACAAGCCCTTATTACGAGTGAAGCACGCACCCAAGCCATTTTGTCTGCTATTCCCGACATGATTGGCCGCTGCGACCGCGACGGGACGATACTCGAGATTATTCATGAGGGTAGCTTCAAACGCTCACGCCCAGGTGCTGCCATCGTCGGTAAACCCTTAGACACATTGGTATCACCCGAACGTGCTAAGTACGTACGGCAGCAGTTGACCCGTGCGTTTGAGACGGGTAGCACACAAATCGTTGAACATCACTTTGTCATTGACGGTGAAGATCGTTACCGCGAAATACGTTACGTACCACTAGATGACGGCACTTTTTTGACGCTTTTTAGGGACAACACACAACAAAAGTTAAGTGAGCAAGCACTCATCGCCAACCAGCAGCGCACCCAAGCGATTTTGTCTGCCATGCCCGACATGATTGCCCGCTGTGACCGCAACGGGACGATGCTCGAGGTCATTCACGAAGGTACGTTCAAACGCTCACGTTCTGCTGCGTCTATTGTCGGTAAACCCCTAGACGAAGTCACCTCAGCAGAACGTGCTGATAATGTGCGCCAACAGTTAGCGCGGGCGCTTGACACCCACAGCGTGCAAGTGGCCGAACGACATTACACCATTGACGGATTGGATTATCACCGCGAGGTGCGCTATGTACCCCTCGAGGATGACACCTGCTTGGTGCTTTTTCGCGACATCACCGAACAAAAGCGTAGTCAGTTGGCACTTGCCGCTAGCGAACAACAGATGCGGGCGATTTTTAGCGTCTTGCCAGATATCATTGCCTACTTTGACCGAAACGGCGTACACCAGGGGAACATTCACACAGGTCGTTTGCCTGTTGGTGTGCCCCTCACTACGGTATACAATCAACCCTTTAGCACGTGGTTAGCGGCTGAAGATGCGCAGCGTTTGCAAGGCTGCCTCGAGCAAACCTTTGCTAGCGGCCAAGAACAAGCCTCGCACTACAGCATCAACATCACTGGGGTAACCTATCACCGCGATATTCGCTTTGTGTACTTTAACCAAGATACCTGTTTGGGCTTAATTCGCGACATCACCGAAGCCTACAACGCCAAACGCGCCCTGCACGCGGCGCTCGAGCACAGCCAAGCCTTACTCAAAGAAGTCCATCACCGCGTGCGCAATAACTTGCAGATGCTGTCATCGCTGTTGCAACTTCATGCAAATACCCTCGAGGACGACAACAGCAAAATCGCCCTGGCCGACAACCGCCGCCGCATTCAAACCCTCGCACTGGTGCACCGCGTGCTCTACGACAACGAAACGTACGCTGAGATTGCCCTCGATGACTTTTTGCAAGCAGCCCTCAAACTGTTTGCCGCCGACATGCAGCGTCTGGGGGTGACACTCGAGCTGCACGCCGACCCCGTCACCACCAACCTCGACGACGCCATTCCCTTTGGTTTGATTGTCAACGAACTGATAAAAAACGCGCTCGAGCACGCATTTGTAGATGGTAGTACCAAAAAACCACGTTTGCAAGTATCTTTGCAAAGACACCACCAACAGGTCACCCTGACAGTGATTGACAACGGTTCGGGACTAAGCAACATCGCCGCCCAAGCTCATGCAAAACTTGGCATGATGATCGTTGATTTACTCACCGAGCAACTCAGGGGTACGGTGAACATTGCCTCACTAGTAGAAGCGGATGTGGTGCAAGGAACACAAGCGGTGCTCGAGTTTCAACTTTCCTAAGACAATCCTCTCAATACCAATTCACGCAAGTAACGCTACACGTGATTAACGCAAGTAACGCTGCACGTGATTAACGCAAGTAACGCTGCACGTCGCGCTCGTGGTCTTGCAAGTTTAAGTTGGGGCGAAATGTACCATCGGGGGCGTGCAAAAAGAAAAAGTAATCTTGGCCGTCGTCGTTTTGCCGCTCAGGTACAAACACCGCTGCTAGGGCGTCACTGCCGGGGTTGCTGATGGGCGTCGGTGGCAGCCCGGTGTGCATATAGGTGTTCCAAGGGTGATCGACAGAAAAATCTCCAGCGGGAAAATTCAATTCGGGCAAGTCTTTGCCAAGACCATAAGCCACCGTGGGATCGGATTCCAAACGCCAACCTTCGTCCAAACGGTTGCGAAACACCCCCGCAATGATATTCATTTCGCTGCTATCACCTGCTTCAGATTGAATCATGCTGGCTAGCGTCGTCCATTCGTGCACCGTCCAGTCAAGTTGCGCTAAACGGTCGCGGATGTCAGCGGTTAACTCGACTTCAAAACGCCCCAGCATCCTGCGGGCAATCTCCTCAGGTGTGCTGCCTAGTGGAATGTCATAACTCGCTGGAAACAAGTAGCCCTCGAGGGGGACATCTTCAGGGACAAAGTCGGGCCGTACCCCATCTGGCTGCTGAAATACGTGCAAAAACTGCTTAGTCGTGCCGAAACCAGCCTCGGCCAGTCGTTCGGCCACATCCACCATCCGAAACCCTTCAGGAATGACCACACGCACCGTGCGCGGACGGCCACCTTCTGCTAACGTGCGGGCAATATCTGGCAAACTCATGCTGGCATTGAGGTCATACAGACCTTCGCCGATACGGCGGTCAAGGTCGTTAAAGCGCAACCACAACGTGAACACCCTCGCACTGCGAATCAACCCCGCGCTTTCTAGTTCACTGGCAACCCGCGCCGCACTCCACCCTGGCATCACCTCAAACGTCACCGTCTCGCTAGCGGAAACATCAACCGCACTGGTATTGGCTACCCCCGTATTGGTATTGGTATCTACGACTGGCTCGAGCTGTTGCACCACGTAATACCCCACTGCCGCTACCGCCCCAGCCCCTAGCAGTAACAGCGTCAACAACAGCGACGCCCACCACGGCAAGCCCTTTTTGTGTTTGGCCGTCGGGGAGGTGCTAATGGTGTGTTGCACTTTGCTGTATTTACGTGGGTTGGTCATAGGGCGATGTTTCTGGAAGATAGGGTTTCTGGAAGATAGGGTTTCTGGAAGATAAGTTCTACGTTCTATTGCTAAGTTCTATAGGGTAGGTTCTGGGGACGTGTCTGCAGCGCAACGTTGCAAGTAGCTTTCTAAAATGAGCACCGCTGCCCCCTCATCAATGCGACCTTTGTCTTGGCGTTTGTGTTTGGGTAAACCACTACCAACGAGTTGCTGACTGGCAATGGTGCTGGTGAAACGTTCGTCTTCTAACACGACCTCGAGGTTGTGCTCTTGCAACGCCGCCACAAACTCACGCACATAGCGCGTCTGCACTGAGTCTTCACCGTCACTGCGGCGCGGCAAACCCACGACTAGCAGTACCGCGTCTTCTTGTTGCATCACATCAACAATGTGGTCGATGATGTCTGCTCGAGAGCGCTTGCGCTTGTAACCGCGACCATCCCGATAGACGCGTTCAATGACCCCGCGCCCAAAAGCAAGGCTCGAGCCGAAACTGCCTTTGGCCACCCCAATGCGGGCTTTACCCACATCGAGCGCCAGCACGTTGCCTGTTGGCGGCACAGCACCCGTTAGTAGCGCAGGGTCGTCTGTCATGTCTGTCATTAGGAGCTAGTGTACACGGACATCGCTGCCCACAAGGTGATGAAACGATAATTCAGCCAGAAATTCAGCCAGAAATTCAGCCAGCAAGCAACGACTCAACTGGCTTTGGCAATCTCGAGGGTACTTTCTGCCACATCGCCTGCCACATCGCGCAATTCACGGGGCACGACATGAAAATCACGGCAACGCGGTTCGTAACTTTCAGACGCGCCCACCAAAATAATGGGGTCATCGTAATGGGCGGGTTCACCATTGACCAAGCGCTGCGTGCGGGTAGCTGCCCGCCCTGAAACGGCACAAATAGCCGTGAGTTTATCAACAAATTCTGCTCTGGCTAACAGTTCTGGCACCGCGCCAAACGGCTCACCACGAAAGTCCAAATCAAGCCCCGCGACAATGACCCGTATGCCCCTATCAGCCAGTTCTACTGCAAACGGTACGACATCAGCATCAAAAAACTGCACCTCGTCAATGGCAATGACCCGCACATCGTCCCGAACATTGGCACGCATAGCAGCAGTGTCGGCTACCGGAATGGCTTCAAGCGTCCTCCCCCCATGCGAAGCAATAGCGAGATGGTCATAACGGTCATCGATAGCAGGCTTAAAGACTTGCACCTGTTGTTTGGCAATGAGTGCTCTGGTTACGCGGCGGATGAGTTCTTCGGTCTTACCTGAGAACATTGGCCCCACAATAAGCTCGAGCCACCCACCTTCAAAATGATGAAACGGCATAACTTCAGTCTACCCCAGACAGTTTGTGAGAAGAGGGCAAAGCAGATGTGCAGGCGGTATTTCAATATGTAAGAAATATGTTTCCGTCAAGCGTTGATGTGACTATCAACATTAAACTCATCCGCTATCATTGCAATATTGGATTAGTCAACCACCAAAACGTCAACAAGTAGACTATTTTGGCGATTTGCATAGCATTGCTTCTTCAAAAAGCGTCCTTGTAAGATTCTTGTGACAGTTGACCTGCTACCCTACTAAGGCAGTTCTTTAGTTAGACACCTGCCTAGCCACAAATGCCTCACCTCAAAGGAGTTTCCATGACTATCACTCGCCGTCTCGGTCTTGTTGTCTT
>CAZKAZ010000108.1:0-6555 GCA_964550765.1 uncultured bacterium
AACGCGACGGCTAATACTGCTGTGGGTATGACAGCGATGGTGGCTTCTTGCATGACGTTATTAAGGCGTTCGCTCAACACGGTTTCTTCTGCTTGACCTTCTGTTGCAAGTTCTTCAAACCAGGGGAGCAGTTGATTCATGGCCTCAATGTAAATTTGTTGTTGAATATTAAATTGTGATTCAACCTGTGCCATTTGCCAAGCAGCATCACGGTGTGTACGGAAAAGGCGCATATACTCTTGCTGAGCTTCTGGTGTGACGCTTGCTGGTGGCTCGAGCTGCCCCAAGCGTTCAATCAGGGCTAACCACTCCGATTGCTGGGTGACTTCAATATCCATGAAATAGACGCCTTCGAAGATGTGTTGTTCTTCAAAGAGCGCCGGATAAGCTAAGTTGTCATAGAAGCCGTTTTCACGGGCAAAATCATGGAGGGCTTTGCGGGTGCGAAAGAGTTCACCGATAAGGCCGTCACCGGCGTCGCCCGTACCGCGTTCAATCATGAGTTGGCGGGCGTTGTCAAACGCATTTTCGTAGCTTTCTAATAGGTCGATGGTGTTGTCGATTTCTGCTGAGGTGACGATTGCTGAGGTGCGCAGTGGCTCGAGCGATGCACGCACCGTACGCAACGCCTGCGTGACGACGGGCGCATAACGCCGATCGGCTTCGTTCACGCCAACTTCATTGTAATAAATGAGGTAATTTTTTTGCTCGGCATGGGCGTTGAGCAGTGAAAAACGCGCTTCCAAAGCGTTTTCGGTGACGTTCGTGCCCACCTCGCGACGTGCACTTGCAGCGCTACGGGCTTGAAATTGTGTGACGAGTGAGACGATGCTCACCGCACCAATCAACACAATCATCACGACAAACGCCAAAATCAACTTGGTTTTGATAGATGCGTTGCGATATAACTTCCCGATCATGAGAGCCTCCTTGGGCTTTTGAGAGACACGCGTGTCATTGCGTGTTTAAACCTGTAATGCCCCTCATGAACAGCACCAAGAACAAGCTTCAGCCTGATGTTGAACCTTGATACTGGCTTACTGGCAACCTTATTTTGGGATGTTTGGTCGTTCAATCGCCGGCGAAGGCTGTGCCTTAGTTTTCGTCAATACCGGTATTGTCAGTAAAGGTAATTTCAGTATGCTGCTCTGTGAGGGCAAGGTTAATGCGAGTGATTATCAAGTGACCTCCTTTGCATACCTGAAGATAGCTAACGTACTTGTGCGCCCCTTAATAAAGGCGCGTGAGAATGGTGAGAAATGCACAAAGAAAAAGCAATTTGACTTAGCTTACATTGTAAGCCGAAACCACAGCAAGTGACAAACGTCATGACACTAGGGGTAGATATGTCCACTTTCTTATAGTCATGCCCTTTGTGATTGCTACAGTTGGCATTTCCGTGAACCACTGCGTAGCATCTGCAGATTGATACATCTTTGACGATAGCCGTCGTCAAGTAAACTTGTACGCTTTAGGAAGATGCTGACACAGTGGCATTTTCATGATTGGCGTCTACACAGTTGAACGCGTTTTATATCGCTGTGACGTTGGTAACCTGAGTTCGGGGTTTTCATATCAGTGAAAATGCGTCTCTGACATTGGTTACGATGTAATTGTCAAAACCGTTGGCTCTTTAAGAAGCCTTGTTCAGGCGGTAAAGGCGCTTTTGAGAACATGATTTTCTTTGTAGCTCAAAAAATGCGTTCCTGACGCAAATTAACTCCGAACTGAGGTTTGGTAAACATCAGTAACTGTAGAAACGACACGTGGAATTGCTAAATGATGCGTTTTGATGTCCTTACACGCGTACCCTCAAACTGGCGACGTTTGTTTGATGTTTAGCGTGGTCTAGCATTATGGTGTCATTTTATGTCGTTTGTGGATTAGCCGACAGCGTGGTGCTTACTGTCGCTAGGGAGGTTTCAACGCGTTGACGCTGAGGGCAGTGCACGGGCAAAACAATGCGAAACATCGCCCCGCCGCTGGGGTGGTTGCTGGCGGTGATGCGGCCACTGTGCAATTCAACGATACTTTTAGAGATTGCTAACCCCAACCCACTGCCGCCGCTGCTGCGATTGCGGCTGGTGTCTTCGCGGTAGAAACGGGTGAATACTCGAGCTAAGGCGTTGTCTGATAGTCCTCTGCCTGAATCGCGCACGGTCACGATGACATTGCTGGCTGTACAACTGGCCTCGAGGTGTACTTGCCCACCTTCGGGCGTATAACGCAAAGCGTTGCTGACGATGTTCATAAACACCTCAAACATTCGCTCAGGGTCCACATTCAAAATAACAGGCGTGTCTGGTGCGTGCACGGTGATGTTGATATCTTTGGCGCTGGCTTGCACTTCAAAATCGAGGGCGACGTCGTGCAGCAGTTCGCCCATGTCGGTAGCAGTTTTTTCTAAGGTCAGTTGCCCTGCTTCGGCGAGGGAAAGTAACCGTAAATCTTTGACCAACCGGGCAAGCACTTGCGTTTGCCGGCTTAAGTTGCGAATTTCATCTACTGTGAGGGGGACGACGTTGTACTCAATGGCGTCAAGTTGCCCTTGCAAGATGGTGATGGGGGTGCGCAGTTCGTGGGCAATATCTGCTAGGTAGTTTTTTTGGTTGCGGTGCATCGTTTCTAACGATTCCGCCATGGTGTTAAAGTCTGTTACTAACTGGCGGATTTCTTGATAGGCAAAACGGGGTGCAGGTAGTTCTGCTCTAGCGCTCAAATCCCCTTGAATGACCCGATTCACCGCGTCTGACACGTTGCGAATCGGTTTTCGTACCAACACGCCAATACCAAAAGCAATATCTAAACCAAGTAAGGCCGCAAGCCCTAACGCGATAAACGGCAACCTAAACCCTGAGCGCAAAGCGCTGCGCACAAACGCCAACAACTGTTCTACGTTGTCTTCTTCAGTAAAAATCTCTTGCCACATAGCAAGGCGTTCGCTGTCGGTGAGGGTTTCGTCGTCTTTGATGGTAGCGAGCGCTTGACGCACTGCAGGGCTGAGCGACTGTGACTGCTGCCAGACAGTCAGCACGTGAATTCCCAGAATGACGGTCATGAACACAAAAATCGTCATAATCACCATGATGGCGGTGCGGATGGTGATACTAGTGCGGTTCATATGGCTCGTTTCATACGGCTAAGCGGTAACCCATGCCGCGCACGGTTTGTAAGAGGTGTTCGCCACCGGCGTCTTTGAGTTTGCGGCGGATGTTGCGCATGTGCGTATCAATCACCCGCTCGAGCGCGTCACTTTCCGGCAACGCCGCTTCTAATAAGTCCAGCCTATCAAAGGTGCGCCCTGGGTAGCTGGCCATGTGTTGCAGCAAGCGAAACTCGGTAGCCGTCAGGTCGATGGGGATGCCACCGTAGTGCACAGACGTTTGTACGATGTCGACCTCGAGCTTTTCCACTTTGAGTTTTTGCACGTCCACATTACCGGGTTGGGTGCGCCGCAGCACCGCTTTGACCCGTGCGAGCACTTCGCGGGGGCGAAACGGTTTGGTGATGTAATCGTCTGCGCCTAGTTCTAGCCCTAAGAGTTTATCGATTTCTTCGCTTTTGGCACTCAACATAATCACCGGCACGCTGCTGTCGGCGCGGATGCGTTTTAACACTTCCATCCCGTCAAGTTCGGGCAGCATGATGTCAAGTAAGACCAAATCAGGATTGGCTGCTCGAAACAGCTCGAGCGCTTGTTTGCCCGTACCCGCCCGTTCTACATGATAGCCGTTTTGCTTCAAAAAGCCCTCTAAGACTTTGGCAATTTCGTATTCATCTTCAACCACTAACACAGTTGCCACGTCTTCTATCATAGCGGGTGTTAGCGCGGGGGTGGGCGTTGTTGGGGAGGGCATGGAATCACCTTGCTTTACTGAAATTTAATAACCTGCGTTGGTCGTTGCACTGCGGTCTTTGTACGGTCGTTGCACTTGCGGTCTTTGTACTGAGGTTGCACTGTCGTTGCACCGTGAGGTTGCACGGTCGTTGCGTTTGGGTATTTTTCGGGGTTACGTGTGCTGAAAATCTACTTATACCCGGCTTATCGGCTGTAAGTGTCATTAAGTCTAGGCATGTTGTGTAAAGGGATGCTCGAGCCAATGTCAACATAACGTGAAGGCCACATAACGTGAATGCAACCGTATCAGGGATACGTAACCCACGTAGGTGATACTTGTGTAGTTAATCAATTATAAAAATTTTTAGTAAAAAATGTTGTAATTTGTACTCGAGCAGAGGGCTACCGCTAGGGTATATCTGCGTTCTTGCCTACTTCGTGACAAGCAAGCTGTTATTGTGGCGGTGCGTACAGAGGATGTCTTCACCTTATCTTCATATGACGTCAAGGGGCTGTTGACGTGTGTATGTCATGGTGAGAAAGCCAGAAGGTTCATATGATTCCGACTAAGCAGTTCCTAAAGTCTCACGGACTTTCTTTCGTTCCCATCGGAGTCCGTAGCTTTTTCTACGCGCTGTGCGCGAATTGATTTGCGGAATCAATTGGCAGGGGTATCACTCGAGCTAAGGAGGCAGAGGATGCGTACTTTGATTGCATTTTTTATCCGCCGCTTCGTCATGGCGATTGCTATTTTTGGGGCGATTGCGCTGTTTGGTGTCGTCAGCCTGCTCAACCGAGGGATTGCCTTTTTTCCTGATATCTCCTTGCCTGTTGTTACTGTTACGACTGTCTACCCGGGAGCAAGCCCCGAAGAGATGACCCGTGATGTGTCTGAACGCATCGAAGACGAACTAGTCACTATTCCCAATATTCAAGCAGTCAGTTCGTATAACTTTGATAGCCTCAGTTTGGTGGTCGCTGAGTTTGACTTGAGCGTCAATGAAAACGAAGCCGCCATCAACGTTGACCAAAAGGTGAGCCGCATCTTAAACCAGCTGCCCGCTGAAGCTGAAGCACCTTCAATTGACAAGTTTGACCCCGCAGACGCGCCCATTTTGAGTTTTGCAGTGATTGCCCCGGGTGAGGATCGTTTGGCCGTGCAAGACTATGTAGACGACCGTTTGAAGCCAGCGCTTTTACAAGTCGATAACGTGGCACAAGTGACTATTGTGGGTCAGACCGAACGAGAAGTGGCCGTATATGTGCAACCAGACCTGCTCGAGCGCTACAACCTTAGTGCCCTGTCGGTCGCTAGTGCGTTGCAGCGGGCAGCGTCTCGCTTACCTGCGGGCGACGTGACCATGAACGGACGGCGCAGCTTAATTGCTAGTGACAATGGTTTCGCCAGTGCAAATGATGTGTCTGATGCCCTGATTGACTCACAACGCGGTCTTAGGGTCAGTGACGTGGCGGTGGTGCGTGAAAGCCATGAAGACATCACCAGTTACACTCGTTTTAATGGCGAATCTGCCGTGCTGGTCGAAGTGCGCCAAGCTTCTGGCACTAACTCGGTGGCAGTGGCCAATGACGTGCGGGCGACCTTAGCGGATGTGCACTTACCGCAGGGGTATCGACTCGAGACTGTTTTGGATGCAGCCAGTTTTACGTCGAGTTCGGTGGCCAATACGGGGCGTTCGGTCTTGCAAGCGGTCATTGCAGTGTCTTTGGTGACGTTAATTTTTTTGGGGCGGCTTGGCTCGACGTTTTCAGTAGCTCTCGCCATTCCTTTGACCATGGCCGGGGCGCTGATTTTTATGCAACTGTGGGGTCTAGACCTTAATCTTATGACCTTGATTGCCATCACCGTGGCGGTGGGGTTGGTCGTCGACGACTCGACAGTCATTGCTGAGAACACTGAAAAGCGTCTTAATCAAGGCTTGCAGCCACGTGAAGCGGCGCTCGAGGGCAGCAGTGAAGTGGCCACGGCAGTGTTGGCGTCTACTTTGGCGCTACTCGCGGTGTTTATTCCCATTTCGCTGCTTCCTGGCATTGTGGGGCAGTTTTTTGCCAACTTTGGCTTGGTGATGTCGGCAACTATCGTCACCTCGTATTTAGAAGCCATGTTCTTTTTGCCTGTGCGCCTTGCCTACTTGCCCAATCCCTTGCCGCCCTCTTGGCAAGACGTGGCTAAAGCTCCAGGGCGTTTACTGGCTGATGTGCGTTGGGGATTGCGTTTGTATGTGCGGCCTGTAGTGTTACTCGTTTTGCTAGCACTCGGGGCAGTGGCGTGGGCTCGAGTGGGTGTTATCGCGCTCGCCATCATTACTGTGCCGTTTGTCCTCATGGTGGTGCGCTATGTGCTCAGGTTGCTATTCATGTTTTTAGGGGCGATCACCCGCAGTTTGTACATGGTGGTCAACGGTGGCATGATGCGCTTGTCGCAAGCTTACGGCCGCGCTGTATCGGTGGCCATTGACCACAGTTTGTTGGTACTCATTGTTGCGTTTGCGCTGCTGGCGACGGCAGGCATCGCGGGACAAAACGTGCGTTTTTCGTTTGTGGCCAAATATGACTCGGAAGTGTTGGACGTTGCTTTGGAACTGCCCGCAGGCACCAGCTTAGAAACCACTGCTGGGTTGAGTGCGCAGCTCGAGGGAGCGCTGCTTGCCCGCCCCGAAGTGACCGACGTGATGACGATTGTGGGTGCAGGCGATTTC
>CAZKAZ010000108.1:6611-8204 GCA_964550765.1 uncultured bacterium
GTTGGCCAAGCCAGTCCCGAATCGGCGGCGTTTACGGTGCTGATGACGCCTAAAAACGCCCGTGAGCGCAATGTGTATCAACTCGTGCCTGTGTTGGAAAGTTATTTGCGCAATACCTTAGTAGATGTTCCTGAAGCAGACCTGCAAGTCTCTGTAGGTGATGCCACTGGGGGCAGTGGCAGTGACGTAGTGGCCGATGTTTTCCGGCAGAGCATTTACGCCAATGACTTAGCTGCTGTGCGCAACGTCGAACCTGAGGTGTTTGCATTTTTGGTAGATAATCCTTACTTGCGCAACGTCACGTCTGACTTGGGTAACGCCGTCAACGAACGGGCGTTTGTGGTTGACCGCGCTAGTTTAGTGGGTACAGGGTTGGCAGTAGCCGATTTTTCGACGCTGTTGCGGCTTTACAACGTGGGTGTAACCGTGGGAAGCATTGACGGTAGCAGCAGTGTAGCCGTGACGCCCTATCAAGACGCCGACGTGGTGCTCACCATTGACCCAGCTCTGCTCGCTGACGAACAAGCTTTGCTCAGTTTGCCCGTGATGGTATCTGCGCTCGGCACGAGTTTACCACTCAGCACGTTCGGGCATTTTGAAAGCCGCTTGGCACTATCGCAAATCAACCGTGTCAATCAGCAATTCAACGTTAACTTTGAAGCCGACCTTACGCCTGATGCGCCCTCGACGTTGGTATTGCAAGCAGATGTGCGCCAAGCTGTCACAGATGCCGGCGTGACGGGTGATACCCGCATGGCCGACCCGCCGGGGCTCAACCCCGTTGAAGAGTTGGCGTTTTACGCTCCCATCGCCATGGCAGTAGCGCTAATGCTCAACTACTTAGTTATTGCCAGCCAGTTCAATTCGTTCCGGTTTCCTATTTATCTGTTAATGACTGTGCCGCTGGGGTTGATTGGGGCGTTGTGGATGTTGGCGCTCACCAACACTGAAATGACGGTGTTTGGGGTGTTGGGCGTGGTGATGCTAGTAGGCTTGGTCAGTAAGAACGCCATTTTGCTGTTAGAGGTTGTGCTCACTACCATGGAACAAAAACGCTTCACCCTCAAAGATGCGCTTGTTGATGCGGCTACTTCGCGTTTACGGCCTATCGTTATGACTACCCTTACGGTGATTATTATTGGTATTCCTATGGTGACCAGTCGTGGGGAAGGTGCGGAGATTCTTTTTGCTCTTGGTTGGGTGATTATTGGCGGAGTGACAGTCGCAGCCACGCTGACGTTGTTTGTGGTGCCAGCGGCGTTTTACCGTTTTGAACGGGGGCGTTATGGTGAAACACCCAGCGCAACAACCAAAAAGCGTGCTTGGTGGGGGCGAGTGGCCAAGTCATCGTAGGGCAAGTCTTTGTAGGGCAAGTTATTACAGGGCAAGTTATTACAGGGCAAGGTCGTTATAGGTGATGAGCGTTAGGTAGTTGGGCTGTGTCGGTGACCCTTATAGGCAAGCTGGACGGTGGCTCGAGCTAACCCCCTCGCTGCGGGTGGGATGTTCGCGCCTGTCGACAGCATCGATAGTCGACAGCATCGATAGCAAGGAAAGCATGTCAACACCTGTCAATCACTCAGAGAGTACATC
>CAZKAZ010000109.1:0-8000 GCA_964550765.1 uncultured bacterium
TGACGAATCCCTGTGACATACAACCACAGGCACAAAGACACGCATACGCATAACCACCACGTAATCACAACGTGCAACCTGCAATCACAACCTGCAGCTTTGCACGTGTCGCTTGCAGGGGTGGCTCGAGCAAAACCACCTAATACATCACCAGACTGCGACGTGCAGACTGCGACGTGCAGACTGCGACGTGCCCACGCGACATATCCATAACGTACCCATGACGCGCCCATGACCTACCGAAAGGTTCACCTGAACTGCCCTAAAGCAATCTAGGAAACACAATAATTGCCATCGCCACCAAGATGAACAACTTGGCGACAATACTTCCGAGCGTGCCTATGAGCGCCCCCAAACCTGAACGGGTAGCGTCTTCAGCGTTTCTGCCCGCTAGCACTTCTGCAGCAAATGCCCCGGCCATAGCCCCGAGCAAAAAACCAAACGGCGGAAAGAAAATAAGCCCCGCGAGTGAACCAATGATACTGCCCCACAAACCCGCCCGACTAGCACCAAAACGCTTAGCACCGACGGCGCTCGAGACATACTCAGCGACTTGCGACAGCACCCCGAGCAGCCCAACCCAGATGAGCGGTGCCATACCAAACTGTTCAAAGCCCACCAGCCACGCTGCTAGCACTGCCCCTAGTGCCGTGAGCGGTACACCTGGCAACGCTGGCAAGATGACCCCCGCTACGCCAACAACGCACGCTACGCCAAAAATAATAACGGCGAAAACGGTTGTCATGGCTGCTCGAGCACCAAGACGGTCATCAAATATAAAGCTTTCAAGTATACGCTTATCGACGTTGTTAGGTAGCAAATCACAAAAATATTTTTTTCACACTAGCACGTTCCTTTTGCAATATCAATATATAAACGTTATTCATGGCAGGGGGATTCATGATAGGGGATTTATGATAGGGGTTCGTAGTTGATGCTGGTAACGGCTTCAGGCAGGATGCTGACGATGGTGCTGCAGGCAACTTTGACCCCCTGTTCGTCGCTGGGCAAGTTGATGATGAGGGTGCGCCTACGAATGCCCGCGATGTTGCGATATAAAGCGGCTTTGCGCGATTGCTTAAGCAGGGCAAAACGCACTAACTCAGCAATGCCTGGGGCGTCGCGTTCGACCACCTCTGCGGTGGCTTCAGGCATGCGGTCTTTGATGTCTAGGGTGATGCCACCGAGCGTCAAAATAAGGTCAGCCGCGTCGGTGTCGGCAATCATGCGCAACTTTGCGCGAATCATGGCTTGCGCAGGCGGTACCCGTTGATAGTCAACCTCAGTGAAGTCGCCTTGAGCAAGCACCGCCCGCAGGGCTTGCAGGGCAGCACTTTCGTGATCACCGTCGGTTTCTAAGGCGATGATGGCAATGCGTATCATAATCTTTAGTGTAAACCAATTGTGGTGTCATTTAACGTTTGTGCCGTCACGGGCAGGGGTTTTTTGTTAGGCTAACTGGTACACTACGTGTAATCAGTTACTATCAGGAGGCATCACCTTGAAAATCCACGAGTATCAAGCCAAAGTGCTTATGAAAGCACGCGGCATTGCTGTGCCCCTCGGGCAGATGGCTACCACCGTAGACGAAGCTGTGGCTGCCGTGCGTCCTTTAATTGAAGCAAGCGGCAACAATGTCGTCGTGGTTAAGTCACAAATTCACGCCGGTGGGCGCGGCAAGGGTCGTTTCAAAGAACACCCCGACGTCGCTGGTGTGAACGTCGTTACCGAGGGGCTTAAGGGTGGTATTGACGCCGCTGAAGCCAAAGTCAAAGAACTAGCAGAACAGATGCTCGGTTCGACGCTGGTGACCATCCAAACCGGTGACGAAGGTAAGCAAGTGAACCGTTTGTATGTTGAACAGGGCATCGACATTGCCGATGAGTTTTATGTGTCGGTGGTGTTAGATAGGGCGCAAGGGCGCAACATCATGATGGTCTCGAGCGAAGGCGGTACCGAAATCGAAGAAGTGGCCGCTGAGACCCCCGAAAAAATCCTCCGCGCCACCATCGACCCCGCCATTGGGCTGGCTGACTTCCAAGCTTCCCAACTTGCCCGTGGTTTGGGGTTATCTGGGCAAGCCTTCAAAAACGGTGTCAAATTCATGAAAGCCCTTGCTGGTGCTGCTAGCGAACTGGACACCGACCTGGTTGAAATCAACCCCTTGGTGGTGACCACATCAGGCGACGTGATGGCACTAGACGGCAAGATGGGTTTTGACGACAACGCCATGTTCCGCCACAAAGACATTGCCCAAATGCGCGACGAAAGCGAAGAAGACCCCGCCGAACTAGCAGCCAGTGAGTTCGGTTTGTCGTTCATCAAACTAGACGGTAGCATCGGTTGTCTTGTAAACGGTGCGGGTCTGGCTATGGCGACTATGGACACCATCAAACACGTCGGCGGTGAACCTGCCAACTTTTTGGACGTAGGCGGGGGCGCATCGGCAGAAAAAGTCACTGCTGCGTTTAAGATTATCACCAGCGACCCCAACGTCAAAGGTATTTTTGTGAATATCTTTGGCGGCATCATGAAGTGCGATACCATCGCTGAGGGTGTGGTCACTGCCGTTAAAGAAGTCGGTTTGAATGTGCCCTTGGTGGTGCGCCTTGAAGGTACCAACGTCGCACTCGGTAAAAAAATCATTGACGAATCGGGTTTGAACGTCGTCAGCGCCAGCGACATGAAAGACGGCGCGCAAAAAATCGTGGAGTTAGCCCAATGAGTATTCTGGTTAATCAAGACACCAAAGTCATCGTGCAAGGGCTAGGAACGTTTGGGCGTTTTCATGCTGACCGCTCGCTCGCTTACGGCACGCAGATGGTCGCCGCCGTGCACCCGCGCCGCGCTGGCGAAATTGAAACCTTCGAGGGTGAAACCGACCACAGCGGCGTCCCTAACAGGGCAGACACCTACAAAGCTGACATGCCCATCTTTTTTTCGGTTAAAGAAGCCGCCGAAGCCACCGGTGCCACAGCCAGCGTGGTGTTCGTGCCGCCCCCTTTTGCCGCTGATGCCATCATGGAAGCCGTTGACGCGGGTATTGAACTGATTATCGCCATCACCGAAGGCATTCCGGTAGCCGACATGATCGAAGTCAAGCGCTTCATGGAGGGTAAACCCAGCCGCTTGGTGGGTCCCAACTGCCCCGGCGTCATCACCCCGCACCAGTGCCGCATCGGCATCATGCCCGGTTATATCCACCAAAAAGGGCGCATCGGCGTGGTGTCGCGCTCAGGCACGCTCACCTACGAAGCCGTCTATCAACTGACCAACAACGGTTTGGGGCAAACCAGCGCCGTAGGTATCGGCGGCGATCCCGTAAACGGCACCAACTTTGTGGACGTGCTCAAACTCTTCAACGACGACCCCGACACCGAGGGCGTGATTATGATTGGCGAAATTGGCGGTAGCGCTGAAGAAGAAGCTGCTGCTTGGATTGCTGAGCACATGCAAAAACCCGTAGCAGGTTTCATTGCCGGTACGACTGCCCCTCCGGGCAAGCGTATGGGGCACGCAGGCGCGATTGTGTCTGGTGGCCAAGGTACGGCAGCAGATAAGATTAAAGCTATGGAACGCGCCGGGATTATCGTGGCGGCGACCCCGAGTGACATGGGTAACGCCATGATGGACGCCATGAAAAAAGCAGGTAAAGCCTAGCTAAGACTGCAACCAGGAAAATCAAGAAGCTCGAGAGGTGGATGCGTCCGCCTCTTTTTTATGCCCGACACCTCCACAAAACCCCTACACCGTTTTTGTCTCTGCCAATGCTTCTGTCATCTCCCAAAACACCTCGAGCACCCTACCAACACCCGTCACAATCACCTTTGCTGTGCTTTTGCCTAAGTTACCCTTGCCACATCGGAAAATCCTCCCAACCATGCGGAAAGCCCATGTTCGTCACATTGATGTGATGCTTGCTCACGAGCCTTGCCAAACGGTTGCGCCAGTGGTGGTCGGGTGAAATCACATTGAGACAGTGCAACAAAAACAGCAGCGTGTTGTACAAGCGCCGCGACGGGTCGTGACACTGCGCCCTCAGCCCGCTGGGGCGTTTTTTGGGGAACTTGGGGGTGATGGTAAAGTCCCGATTCCACAAGCGGTTGTGGTGCGCACAGAGGTTGCGAACGTAGGTGAAATGGTGCAACCACGACGCCAACACCTGATAGCTGATGTCGTATGCGTTGGCGATGGCTTGGCGGGTGTGCGCAGGTTTGAGGTTGCTGTACCAGTGGGAAAGTTGCCCCAAAGACATCAACTCGCAGACCAGCCACACGGGCGGCAAGGGTTCGCGGTAGGTGTTCCTAAAGTGCTTGATAGACGCTTCTTCTGAACGTGCCATGGTGCGCTCGAGCTTGTGACAACTGCTTTTCCACAACCCCCTATCCACAAAAAGATCACGGTCGAGGTGGGCGTGCACGCCGTGGTTGTGTGCCATGTGATACGCCCATTGGCTGCGCACCGACACTTCAAAGCGTTCGATGGCATCAAACACCAATAAGCGCAAAGCGCGATCAAAAACATAGTGGTTGAGCACCACATCAAAGTCTGTGCCAGGTTGAAACCTGTGCGTGTTGTGGTCTTCAAAAGGAAGCCAGTAGGCTGCCAAGCGGTGGTAGTTGAGATGCCGCAAGTAGTGTTCAGCACGGGGGTTGTTGATAATCATGCCGCGCTGCTCGAGCGACGCACGTTGTTGTTGGTAATTGGTTGGGGGTGTGGTGAAAGGCTTGGTCATGCGTTGCCTCAGGTGGGGTGTGTCAACCAGCCCAAAAAAAGCAACCCGCCTGCTTGAGCGTGCGTGCAGAGGCTTGGCGGGTGTTGTTACGTAAAAGTATACACCTGTTGTGCTGTTAGCGTCTAGTGTTTGCTGACAATATGCTAACCATAATCCACGATGTACTGAAAATGTGGCTTCCGCGTTGTCATTGTGCTGTCAGGTGATGCAGGGTGGTAGCCGCCGCGATGAGCAGGTCAGCAGCGCGGTCAACCTCGGCTTCGCTGGTAAACCGCCCCAGCCCAATGCGGACGGTACTCGCCGCATCCGCTCGAGCCATGCCAATTCCTTGCAAGACATGCGACGGTGACAGCGCCCCTGCGGTGCACGCTGAGCCGGTACTGAGTGCCAACTCGGGCACATGGGCTAGCAGTGCTTGGGCGTCAAGACCAGAAAAGGTGAGGTTACTGTTACCTGCCAAGCGTGCGTTCACGTCGCCATTGCGCCTTACAGGCAGGGCGGCTAACAGGCGCTGCTCGAGCTTATCGCGCAAGTGAGACACTCGAGCTGCTTCCTCTGCTAACACCTGCTGACACACTTCACAGGCTTTGCCCAAACCCACAATCCCCGCTACATTCAGCGTCCCTGGTCGCACGCCCTGTTCTTGTCCGCCCCCCAACAACAGCGGCGTCAGCGGCAAGCCGCGTGCTCCCCCGTGCAAATACAGCGCCCCTATCCCCTTGGGTCCATACAGTTTGTGGGCGCTCAGTGACAGCATGTCCACTTCCCAAGCGTTGACATCCACAGGTACTTTGCCGACAGCCTGCACGGCGTCCGTGTGAAAGACTGCCCCGGCGTCATGGGCAATGGCTGCCAGTTCAGCAATAGGTTGCAAGGTACCAATTTCGTTGTTGGCGGCGTGCACGCTCACCAGTAAGGTGTCTTCGCTGATTACTTCGCGGGCTGCTCCAAGCACCACTCTGCCTGCCCCATCAACAGGCAAAAACGCCAGTTCGTAACCTTGGCGCTCGAGCTGCTTACAGGGGTCAAGTACCGCTTTGTGTTCAATTTTTGTGGTGACGATGCGCCGCCGACTACTGCGCCCAGCAAGCGCCCTAGCTAGCCCCGTAATCGCCAAGTTATTGCTCTCGGTTGCGCCACTGGTGAAGATGATTTCGGCGGGTTCTGCGCCAATGAGGGAGGCAACATTAGCTCGAGCCACTTTGACCGCGTCGGCTGCCTGCTGACCCAAACCATGCGCGGACGCGGGGTTGGCGTACACCTCACTAAAAAAAGGCAACATGGCACGTACGACTTCGGGGTCGCAGGGGGTGGTGGCGTGGTAGTCCTATGATTCTTCGACTTGCTCGAGAAAAATCCCTTTTTGAAAGCTGCCACGCTGTTGACGTTTGTGATGCACGCGCTCGAGGGTTTGTTGTTCGTCGTGTCCGTAACGTTGTGCAATGGCAAAAAGCACCTCGATAACGTCAGCAACTTCTTCAACGTTCTGGGCATCTTGTAGCTCGGCAGTTTCTTCGCTGAGTTTGTTGAAAAGCTGTGTGATGACTTCATCTTCTTCCAAATAACGGAACGCTGCCCGCTTGCCGTCCTGCTCAATGATTTCAGGGATGCGGTCACGCACGAGTTTGTTGTATGTCTTTTTCATGTCTGCCTCGGAAGATAAACCCAATTTGTGCTGAAGCCCTGACTGGCTGCTAAAGCTACTTGTGAGTTTACGTTGAGTTCGTAAGCACGGTGCAACTGGTTTTTATCAAGAAGCGCGTCAGGCGTGAGTTTTAAGTCGTTCATGTGTGACTCGAGAAAGTTTTTCCAACGTTGTTCCGTCAGCACTTGTTTTGAGGTGACAATGCCTTCGTACTGCATGGTGACAAACCTCTCGAAATACTGCTCGGAGGGGATGTTGTTTGATTTTGACGAGTTGACGCTCCGCGACGCGGGAATTAAATTCCACAACTGGTCGTGCGCCACGAATGACCAAGGCAAATAATGGTCAAGTGACAAGTCATCTTCGGTGGTGAGCAAGCTGCCCGTGTAGATGCAGCGCAGGGGTTTGACTTGTAACACCGTGTGCCAGTATTTCATCTGCCGTTGCAAACTGTCGCGTTTTTGTGGTGGGAACAGTTTGCTGACCAGTCCGGGGGTGTTGGGGTTGCGCCGCTGCATGTATTGCATCCACTCCCACGACACCCAACCGCGCACAATCGGGTAGTGCTGCTCGAGATACTGCGCCCAGTCGGGGTGAATCATAATCGCGCTACAGTCGTTGTAACTGTCCGAATCAAAACGGTAAAGCGGTTTGCGTGCTTCAAAAAATTCGTTGGCGATGGCTGGCATAGCCACGTCTAAGCGGTTGCCCTTGCCTCTATCCACGCCGCGCAATTTCAACTCTTCTTCTAAAAACGGAATGATGAGACGAAACGGCACATAACGCCGCAAAAGTCCAAGCACCTCGCGCAAGTCCTGCGAACTGATAGCGTCACGCAAATGCTTTTTGTCAACGTCGGTGAACTTCAAAATGGGTTCGGTAATCGTCAAATTGAGTCCGTCAAGCGTGTCGGCAATTTTGTCTTGTGCGCCGAGCGATAACCGAAAAAATGCGTGCGGATACCAAGCGTTTGCCAGCATTTCGACAATCAACTCGTAAAACGTGATGGGTTGGGTCGTGTCAAAGTTGCGCCGTCTCAGGATGTCCAGCAGCGAGATGAAAAACAAGAATTTGTATGAGTTGGTTGTCTGCTTAAAAAGTTGTGCGAGTGCTGCGATGTTGACATAGCCCGAGGGCGGTAGTGTTCTGAAGTCTGTAGGCGTTGCGGGTGTCGTTAGAATGGGGGCAACGTCCAAAAACACACGCACGAAGTCATCAGCGGCAGCAGGGTGAAGCGTCCGCAGCGTGGTGATGATGTTGGTTGTTGTTTCGGCAGTGGGATCAAGTTGACCGTTGAACCATCGGGTAACAATCGGGGTTTGTACCTGTAAGGCGTCAGCGAGTTGTGCGGGTGTGAGATTGTGTCTATTTAGCGCGTATTGCAGAGCGTTGCTTACCTTGCCCATTTGATAATTTTACAGTGTTTGCAGGCTCGACCAGATGAAGCAGGTGCTCGAGCTGTGACTCATTGGCGATAGTGACTAGGGTAGGTGGAGGGTGAGTTAGAGGTACTCGAGGCAGGCGTTGGGATTTTCAGCAACACGCTCTTGTATATCTTGGTTGCTGACAACAGCAAGTTTCATGAGCACCTCGGGTGGTGTATTGGGGTTTCCAGCAAGA
>CAZKAZ010000110.1:0-1561 GCA_964550765.1 uncultured bacterium
TCAAACCGACAACTTCAAACCGACAACTTCAAACCGACAACTTCAAACCGACAACGCTTTATCCTGCGACGACAGCAACCGTTCTTATGCTGGTTTCTTTATGCCATCAGAGGAACGCACCGCTAATGTTGCCAACTCACGTTAACCCAGCGGCAGCATCGACATGACTGCGCAAGGCTTCTGGCTGTTGGCAGGTTTCTTCAAAATGCCGCACACTATCAAAACGCATGGCATCAAAACGCATGGCATCAAAACGCATGGCATCAAAACGCATGGCATCAAAACGCATGGCATCACCGCGTTGAGCGTTATCTAACGGCAAACCAAACCCCACGAGCGCCAGCAGACAATACTCGGCAAGATGTACCACCGCCAACGCCGCTTGCGCCAAAGCAGGACTCACTTGGGCGCGGTAGGTGAGTTGGTGCAGGGTTTGCACGTAACGCTGGCACCGCTGCCTATCGGCATCACTCAAGGTGTCGCCCACATCAGCTAGCACATAGCGGCGCAACAGGTACAGCACTTTCTCGAGCGGCGCAAGGGTGCGAATGTGATGAGCGCTGAGCCAGTTGTGGTTGTTGAGGGCAAAAAGGTGTTCACACAACCACCAAGCATGACTGACAGCACTGCTCAAACTCACTTGCCGAGCAAGGCTTTGCCCAAGGCGCAAACATGCCCCACGGGCGTGCTGACGTTGCCACTGTGGGTCTTGAACATAGCGGTAGGCATGCTCGAGCGCCGTGTATTGATACTGTTCTTGTGACCAGGTTGGGGCGAGCACCACCTGACACACCCGACCAAAGCGGTAATGCTGACAGACAGCGCGTCCGTCTTCTGGGAATGTGCTGGTAGCAGGTTCGGGGGTGTTTTCTTCTGGCCGCGCTGCCCGCACAATGTCTTGACCATGCGCGAGTGACAGAAGCAGCAAACCATCATCGAGTTGCGAACTGGCTTCACTGGGTTCACCTTGGGCGTTCAAACTGGGCTTGATGAGCGCGGGGGCTTCGGTAGCAGGTAACGACACCCACAAATGTGCCACATCAACAGCCGCATCTGGCATGTTGGCTCGAGCCTCACCTTCAGGCACAACAGCTGACACAACATCGGGGGCGGCATCCACCGTAAACTCATAACCCAACAACGAAAACGGCGTAAAAGCAGCAAGGCTCGAGGCACTCATAAGCAAATGACGATGAGACATCTTACTCAGTGTACCGTTATCAGAGCAGGACACGCTTCATCTCGCCTTAGCTCACGTTGTGGCTTGGAGCATGACATGGAACATGACAGATGCTGTGGCAGATACCTGATACCCTGATACGGAGACACCCCCTATACGGAGACACCCCCTATACGGAGACACCCCATATAGAAACTTTGTACCCGGTTGCGGTTATGCGATACTATGACAGCGTTTCGCTGGCATGGCGTTGCTATCAGCAGCACACCGAACTGACGGTTATCCCAAACTGACGGTTATCAAGGACAATCATCAAGACGGCTGTACACAATACGCAACACGGCTGTAAACAATACGCAAGACGGCTGTAAACAATACGCA
>CAZKAZ010000110.1:1571-7540 GCA_964550765.1 uncultured bacterium
CATCAGCACGAACGACACCGACCATCACCCAAATGACCATCGAAACGGTGGTAGACAATCAGGGATAGAAAATTCGGATGGTGGTAACGCTTTGGCACTTCAAGGAGGTTTATCTATGAAATCAACGCTGGCTTATCCGCTCATTCACTATCTGTTACCCCTGCCTAACCGCTGGCGTCAGGTGATCTATGCTGCTGTTGGGGTGCTGTTTTTGGCGCTTCTGGCGCAAGTACGCGTGGACATTGGCGCCGTGCCGATTACCGGACAAACCCTCGGCGTGCTGCTACTCGCAGCGGCTTACGGCTGGCGTTTGGGCACGCTAACCACAGGGCTGTACTTATTGGTGGGTGCAAGTGGCGTGCCTGTGTTTGCAGGCAGTGCGGGTTTGGCCGTCTTGCGCGGTACCACAGCAGGATATTTGTACGGGTTTGTGTTAGCCGCCCTGCTCGTTGGCTACTTGGCGCAGCGCGGTTGGGACAAAACACCTTTGCGCATGTTAGCTGTGATGGTGCTTGGCAACGTGGTTATCTATGCGTGCGGGCTTTCGTGGTTGCGGCAATTTGCCCCTGACTGGGCGACAACATTGCAGTGGGGCATGACGCCGTTTTTACTTGGCGATGCCATCAAAATTGCCTTGGCAACGCTGTTACTGCCTACTGCTTGGCGAGTGCTAGGTCGCCGCCACTGAGGTAATATCTGCAGGTGAACGTTTCTGGTTCGGGTTGTTGCCAGCTCAGGTTAATGTCACGAGACACGCTCGAGCAACCATGACTGCGTTCATATCCTCGTGCAATATCTCCGAATTAACATCGCAACACTCAAGAAACGTTCTTAAATGTTATTAAAACGTCAGTGACTTAAAACGTCAGTGACTTAAAGTCATTGACTTACCAAAAGCGTAGACGTTGCAACCTAGCAATTGGCTACGCACACCAAAACACGATACGCAGAACACGATGAGCAGAACACGACACTGAGGGTGTGCTCGAGCCACCTAGCTCAAACCATCATCAAACACCACCATCATCAAACACCACCATCATCAAACACGGGGCTAACTGGCTTCGTGTTTTTTTGGTCATCACAAACACATCACGCTCTAGCCAAACACAACGCGTTACCATGAACTATGTCCGACCCGGATGACACTGACATCAACAACGAGGCTAAAACCGTCAAGCAACTCATGGGGCCTTTGAAACTCTTTTTAGGGCCTTTGGTAGATGTAGCTGCCCAAATCAAAAAGCAAGTTGACGCCGAACAGGACTCCAAAGCAAGCATCATGCGTGAACTGCGGGTGCTGGCGGCTGCCGTTGACCGAGGTGACATCAGCGAAGAAACCTTTGAAGCCCGCGAAGAGGCCTTGCTCGATAAGCTCGAGGCCATCGAAGCCCGCGAAAACACTGCCCCTACACGTGATACTGGTGCGCCTGAAGTTGATGCGCCTGAAGCTGATACACCTGAAACGAGTGAGGATAACGCGTGACGGGATATTACCTGTATGGCTTTGTGACGCAAGACGCCACCCGCACGCCCTTCGCAGTAGCAGTACCGTTTGCAGCTGATGTGACGTTGGTGCCTTACCAAGACATCGCCGCCGTCGTGCGCCCCATCGACCCGGATGCTTTTGCCAACGACCTGCGGGAACATTTAGAACCCCACAACACCCCCGACAACCCCTGGATTGCCGAACAAGCCGTCGCCCACGACATGGTGATTGGGCAATATGTAGACGCAGGCATCTGTCCGGTGCGTTTTGGGACAATTTTGCCCAGTGAACAAGCGCTGCTGACGTTGCTCGAGCGCACCCACACCGACATCACCCACACGCTTAGCAAACTAGCTGGCAAAAAAGAATGGACACTGCGGGTCTGGCTGGCTCGAGCGGCCACGACGACTGCACCTGCCCAGGGTGGCCGTGCCTACTTGCAAGCCCGCCGCGACAGCCTTAAGGCGCAACAGCAGCAGCGGCAACAGTGTGACCAACAACAGCAACAGGTTCAGCAGTGGCTAGAACAAGCAAACATTCCCTTTGTCAGCCAAGAACGCCGTCCAGCAGAAGATGATGAGCAACTTGGCGTAGGCAAATGGGTGTTGCTTTTGCATGACGCCCAAGTGGCACGGTGGCCAGAGGCGTTTGCGGGTATGGGCGAAGACACAGGGATGCTCGAGCACACCCTGACTGGCCCGTTTGCGCCTTATCACTTCAGCAACTTTGCAGCGGTTATTGACCAGTGAGTGAACCGTGAGTAACGAACCTCAGGACACAACAGCCAATCATGAACTGGTCGAACTGCTCGATAGGGTCATCGACACAGGTGTGGTGGTGTCTGGTGATTTGCGTTTGTCGGTAGCGGGCATTGAGTTGATTTATATTAACCTCAGGGCGCTTATCGCCTCGAGCGACCGCGTAATTGAAGAACAGGGGCTTGAAGAACAGGGGCTTGAAGAACAGGGGCTTGAAAAAAACGCGCCCCACACGTCCAACCAGTCCACACCTAAAACAGACAATACACACGAAGATACACACGAGAATGCACACAGAGGCGCACACGACAACACACACGAAGATACATAAACAACGCGTAAACGACACAAACGACACAGGCTATGGAGGAAGCACGTGTTAGCAGGGGCAACCAAACTCAGTATCACCATTCCAATGGATTTAGTAAGGGCGTATGGACTAACGCAAACACCCCTTGGTGACACTTGGTGCTTGGTGCATTACTCACACGCTCAGCAAGCCGCCACCCAGCCCCCCAAGCCCCTTACGCACACGCCTCAACACAGCGACAAATCTGCTGCCCTTTATCACCACGAAATTGTCAATAACCTCTGTCATGCTTTGCCGTTTATACCCATGCGCTGGTCGCCCAAAGAACACTTGCCGACTGCTGCGTTTATTGCCAATCTCAAACGTCGTTGGCATATTGCTTATGCGCTCGAGTTCGTCATCTATCACCCGCCCATCGTCGTGAAACCTGCTGATTACCTGCGCAGCAAAGCCATCCGCCTTCGTGATTTACACGCCCAACACCAGCACTTCGTCGGTCAATTGCCTGTACAAGACAGCCACTGGCAACAGCGCCCTGACGGTACCTATTCAGGCTCGTTTTTGGTCAGCAAGTGGCATGTGATGACGTTTGCACGGCAGTTTGACGAACGGTTTGCTAAGCTGGGTTACAAACGCTTTGGCGCGTGGGCACCGTACAGCTTTGCCAGTCCGCCAGCAGATGGGTGACAACATGACTGATAGCGACGACAAACAAGAAGACAACTCGCAAGAAGACAACTCGCAAGAAAACGGCAAAAAAGGACGCGTGCGCCGGGTGAGCAAGAAACAACAAGATGCCGAGCTGACAGATAATGAAACAGTAGATAGCGCCACGGACAGGGTTAATGAGGCTTCAAATGCTGATCAATCTTCGGTAGATGAAACCGTGTTGCAAGCTCGAGTTGAACAAGTGGCTACAGGCATTTTAGATAGCGTGTTGGGGCAAACGGGCGCGGTTGCAAGTAACACAACCCCTGCTGCCAACGCAGAGGCTGGCACTAACCCAAAACCCGTCAACAGGCGTGAAATCGCTGCTGCCAAAGCGCGTCAGATGCGGCTCAATTCGGCTCGAGCCTTTTTGCAAACGGGCAAACTCATCAACGCCAAACAGCGCCTTTTTGACATCTTAGACAGTGCCCCCGACTCAGCCGAAGCCGACATGGCGCTAGAAATGTTGCTCGAGCTAGCCGCCCACTACGAAACCATCGGTCAAAGCCGCTGGGCGCTTGATCTTTATGACGACATCGCCCGCTATGGTTAGGATTTAGCCATGCCACACGACCTCTCGCTGGCTGACATTCGCCACGCTGCCGAACGCGCCGACGCAGGGGCAGTGGGCAGTGACGAAGACACCACGGCATTACTTGATGCGTTTGCTCAGTCGCTACCCGATAGCCTCGACTTAGACCCCGACGACCCCGAACATGGCCTAGCGACGTTGGTATTATCGCTCGTGGAACTGCTGCGGGAACTGCTCGAGCGCCAAGCCATCCGCCGCATGGAGCACGGCAACTTGTCTGAAGACGAAATTGACCGTCTGGGAGATGCGTTTTTCCGGCTCAAAGAAAAAACTGACGAACTCAAAACCGTGTTTGGCGTCAGTGACGAAGACCTTAAGTTAGGGTTTGTCGAGGAGCATTTGTGAGCGCCAAGGGGACAAACTTACAGTCGAGCACGCTAGCTGATATTTTGGAGCGGGTGCTCGATAAAGGCATTGTCATTGCGGGTGACATTACCGTTACCATCGGCGAAGTGGAACTATTAAGCATCAAGATTCGGCTGATTGTGGCGTCTGTGGACAAAGCCAAAGAAATGGGCATCGACTGGTGGCGCAGCGATAGGATGCTCTCGAGCCTTGCAGGTGATGAACACGCTGCCGCTGACACGCTAGCCCTCGAGCAAGAACGGCAACGGCTCATGCTAGAACTGGAAAACGAACGCTTGCGGGCAGAATTAGCAACGTTGCGCAGGCAAGCGCTCGAGGACTTACCAGCAGAAGACTTGCCAGCAGATGACTTACCAGCAGATGACTTACCAGCAGATGAAATCTAACGCTGCCAAATGGCAGTGTGAATACAATCAGCTCAATGTCTCCTGAAGGTCTTGCGTCGTTGTACGTAAAGACTAAGACAGACAGTAACGGGCAGGTTTTTATACTCGAGCTATGACACCTTTCATTCACCGCCCCCTGCTTTCCTTGCTCACAACTTTGCTGCTCTTGAGTATTGGTCACGGCAACGCCCAAATTGGCAGCGCGTTTTTTCCGACCTACGCCGCTTTTGAAAACGCCATCGACGATGTACTCGGCAGATACGTCAACGAAGCAGGTTATGTCGATTATCAAGCCTGGTCAGAAGACACCAGCGATATGACCTTGCTTAACGCTTTGGTTGAGACGTTTGCAGACTTTGACCCAACCGACCACGACGCCTTTTTCGATAGCCGCGAGGCCTCGCTGGCGCACTACATAAACGCCTATAACATCCTCGCCATTCACGAGGTGCTGCAACGCTATCCAGTAGATACCATCCGCCCGACGGTACTGTTTATCCCAGAGCGGTCATTTTTTACCGAACAGCGTTACCAACTAGGTGACGAAAACTACAGCCTCGACGAACTGGAAAATGAGATTATCCGCGCTGACTTTGCTGAACCACGCATTCACTTTGCTATTAACTGCGCGTCGTTTAGTTGTCCCAAGTTGCGCAGTGAAGCCTACGTGCCTGAACGCTTGGAAACACAACTCAACGAACAAGCTCGAGACTTTCTCAGTGACACTGAGCGGAATCAATTCGACCCAGCGACCAACACCGCCCGTATCAGCAAAATTTTTGACTGGTTTGAAGAGGACTTTGAAGATGCTGGCGGCGTAGCGACGTACCTCACGCAATTTGTCGAAGGGGACGCCCTTGCGGTACTTTCTAGTGAAGACGTGCGCATTGAATACATGCCGTATGATTGGGAGCTTAACAGCCAACAACGCAATCAATAAGCGTTGCAGTACGAAAAAGTTTACATTATGAGCGGTGTGATGTTTTAGGTAAGGAACATCATGCCTATAGCGCCTGAGATTGTCTTGTCTCGAGTCCTTCAGTGCCTCACTTATAAATATTTTGTAAACTCTTCTCAAAATTTTCAATCCAGTCACCCACATAACCTAGGCAGATTGAAAAACACGTTAAGTTGCCGTGGATATATCCACAGGATGATGCGCACATTCCTAGAAAAGCAACTCATGATAGTTACCCCCCCTTACACTTCACAAAGCGAATGATACTCATTGGCTTGCTCCTTCTCTTAGCAGCCTGTAACAACCCTGTATCTCCCCTTGCTGCTGATGACCTTGTAGAACCCCTCCCTGTCCCCTTACCCCTACAAACCCAATCCCTGCTCTTCCCTGACTGGCATGTTA
>CAZKAZ010000111.1:0-6321 GCA_964550765.1 uncultured bacterium
GGGTAAGCGACTAATGTAAGCCACCTCTCGAGCTAACTGGGCTATGCCCCGCTAGAATGTAATCACTAATATCCAAACGTGTGCCAGCAATCTTGCTGGCTTTTTTGTTGCGCCGCACTCCTGTGCGCCGCCTTTGTTTTTTTGAGGGGCAGTCCCTGCGGGCGCTGTCGATTGCGTGAACGTTTTCGAGCTTTACGGCACGCTCAACCTCGATGATGCAGACTTCAAGAAGTCGCTCGAGCGTGTCGAACGTCAAGCCAGTTCCAGTTCCAACAATATGTCTCGCAGTTTCGCGGCAGCAGGTGCAGCCCTCACAGGTGCGTTTGCTGCCGTTGGCGTCGGTGCATTGGCGCGGGACATCGTGCGCACGGGTGCGTCGTTTGAGTCATCCATGCAAGGGGTACTCGCGGTCACTGCGGGTGCTGAGCAGTCATTCGCCAATCTGCGTGACCTTGCCGCCGAACTGGGTAGCACTACCGCCTTCTCTGCCTCCCAAGCCGCCGAGGGCATTGAAATGTTGGGGCGAAATGGTCTCACAGCCTCCCAGATTCTTGACGGGGCTGCCGAAGCCTCACTCACGCTTGCCGCCGCGACGGGAACGGACTTAGCCAACGCTGGCAACATCGCCACAGACGTAATGGCAGCCTTTGGGGTTGAGGCAAACGAGCTAACCACAGTCATCAACGGCATTACAGGCGTCACGACCTCGAGCAAATTCGGCATTGACGACTACCGGCTCGCGTTAGCTAACGCAGGTGGTGTAGCAGGCAGTGTCGGTGTGGAACTGGCCGACTTCAACACGACCATTGCCCTACTCAGTCCGTCTTTCTCGAGCGGACAAGACGCAGGCACTGCCTTCAAAACCATGCTGCAAAGGCTCAATCCCTCGAGCAAAGAAGCCGCCGACATGATGCAGCAACTCGGGTTGAACTTCCAAACATCCACACACCTGTGGGCATGAGCATGGTGTTTTGCACGAACTCGTTGATGCGTTCCAAACATCCACACACCTGTGGGCATGAGGCTAGACCTACACGCAAATACGAGTATTTACTCACGCCTATGTGTCAAAGGGCGGGTTAGTACGTCATCTGACCATTGCCGCAAGCGGTCTTATCAGTCATCGGTACATGGCGGTGTTTTCCGCAACTGAAAACAGTTTATCCTAATCCGCTGCTTGGGGCAATGATTTACGCGTCGTGCGAACACTCCCCGTTTCAGCTTCAGCAATGCCTTTGGCTAGGATTTTTTTTGCAGCATTCACATCGGCATTTTCAGTGTGACCACAACGCCCACAACAAAATACCGACTGAGACACGCGGTTCTTTTTGGCTGTATACCCACATTCGCTACAGGCTTGTGATGTATACGCAGGATTAACGAAAAGCACAAGACTGCCCACTTCTTCGGCTTTACGCTCGAGTTCACTGTAAAACAATCCCCAACCAACATCACTCACAGAGCGCCCTAAACGACTTTGACGCAATCCCTTGATATTGAGGGCTTCTAACACAATCACTTCATAGCGATAGACTAGCGCTGCAACCGCCTGCTGTACCATTGTGCGCCGTGTGTTGACGATTTTGCGCATAAGGCGATTCTTTTTGGCGCGTAACTCGCACCCTTTGATGGTGTCAGTAGCCACGCGGTAGTAGCGTTTGGTGTTCTGGCTATTGTGTTCTAAGCTATGTTTGCGAAAGTATGTCTTGACCAATCGTGAAATGGCTTTGTCAATGCGTTGAAGCCGTACTAGCTCAGTTTTAAGCGGTTGCAAGTTGACAATATGCTGCCCGTCAGATGTGGTCAGCAAATGGACAATTCCGAGGTCAACGCCGACTGCGCCATTTACCTCGAGCACTGGCAGCAAGCGAGTCAGTGGGACATTTTTGTATTCAGCATGTAACCACCACTGTCCCGCCATATCACAAGTGATGCGGCAATGCTTGTTGCGAAATTCTTCTAATCCTTCAGGTACAACACCACTTGTCTTCGCTTTCACTATCCCTACACCCATAATTCCCACGCGGTTTTTGCTGCGATAATGCACACCGCTATGCCCTTGGCAACCAATCGAGATAGGTGAGCGTCGCGTCTTAAATCGTGGGGGTTTGGGCATATCACCACTGCCTGCACGCCACCGCTTGAGGTTGCCAAAATAGCTAGCCATGTCTCGTTTAAGGTCTTGCAAAATTTGTTCTTGAAACATCTGCGAATTGAATTTGCCGTACCAGCCACGCGCCCTACTCAATTCAGGTATCTGTTTGGCTTGGTCACGATAAGACAACTTGGCAACAGGGGCGGGCTTACCGTTCTCATCACGTGGGATTCTATCCGGTAATTCCCCAAGGGGGTGCAACCATTCGTCGTGCCCTTCTATTTTAGCGTTGATGCGTTCTAAATCCCAATCAGCGAGTTGCAACAGCGTTGGTGTTTTGCCTGTGCGTGTCGCCCACATCTGTTGCTCTAATGCTGCGTTGTAGATAGTCCGACACGCGCTCCACAGGCGCATGAGGTCGTGATGTTGGTTTTGTGTAGGATAGAGTTTGATTTTGTACGTCCGCATAGGGACGGTTTTTTGATAGTCTAGTTCCACAGCTTGACCACCTTTCAAGTTGTCATGCGCTCGAGTGTTACCGCACTGCGGGCGCGTTTGATTTGTGTTATTCTACCATTTAGTTGCGGAAAACACCGCCTTGTGCTGATGGCTCGTAAGACCGCTTGCGGCAACCGCCAAGCGACGCACTAACCCACCTGACACTTAGGCGTGATGAATCTCGCGTTTTTGCTCGCTACTCCAAACGCGTGCACATGGGTGTGGATGTTTGGATAGTCAGTTTGAAGACTTCGCGCTCGCTCCCACGCGGGTGTGGATGTTTGGTTTTTAGTGGCTATTTTGAATTGGATTCAAACAACGACGCCTGATTACGCCGCTTGCTTTCTTTCTCGAGCGTCTGCTGTTCCTTGGCCTCGAGCGACACATTGAGTGACCCCTGTGGAATATCGGGACGGTATCCACTGAGTAGCTGCTCAATCGTGCGAATCTGAATCTTAGGCACGCGCACCCCGCCGTACTCGTACACACCCATTTTGGCTGCCGATTCCAACATGCCGCTGGTTGGTTCATGCAAGGTGATGAACACGCCAATAGCGGCTTTTTGCTGACTCACCACTGAGTCTAAGTCACGAATCATGTTGGGGGCTAAATTCTTACCACCTTTGACACTGACAATGGCTTTATCAACGCGCTCGCCACCGGGTGTACGGAAGAAAAGCAGTCCATCAATACCACCGTCGCCGCCCTTCTTACCCTTTTTGTTGGTACTGCCCGCGCCAAACGGTTGTGCCCCGATGAGTCCTACCGCCCAGAATTGGAACTGGTAAGCGTCTTGGTCAAACAAGAATTGCGCTGCACTAACGGTGGTGGGTGTGCCTTCGACAAAGTAGTCTTTGCCGGGGTCAAGGTCAAAATCGCGTTTTAAGCGTCCTTCCATCAGGGCAACGGCAAGGTGGGTAATGTCAATGCCTATCCACTTTCTTCTTAATCCTTGTGCCGCAACAATAGCAGTACCACAACCGCAAAACGCATCAAGCACCACATCGCCTTCGTTACTGCTAGCGTTGATGATGCGCTCGAGCAATGCTACTGGTTTTTGAGTGGGGTAGCCAAGACGCTCAACTGAATGCGCACCTATTGGAGAAATGTCATCCCATAAATTTTGAATAGGCATACCCCGAAGTTCGTCAACATAGCTTTTACGTCTCAGCCGACCATCTTTTTTCTTAGGAAAATGAATGCGCCCCTCTTTATCCCACTGTTCCATTTTTTCTTTGGATATCATCCAGCCGTTTCGTGGGGGCTTGTAACCCTTATATTCATAAATCAGGTTTGGGCGATATGCAGGATTAGTAAGGCTGGTTGCTTGATAACGACGACCATCAGCGTCAACCAGTTTGAAGTATTTTTCTATGTACTCTTGATACTCTTTCGAATCCTTGTTGTACTGTGGATGAAACGCGGACTTTGCTGATTTTGCGTAATACAAGATACTATCCGTACAAATACCAAAGCGATTGGATTCATGAACCGCACTACTGAAACCGTAGCGCCTTTTCCAGATAATTTCATTGCGAAAGTTTGCCGCCCCAAAGATAACATCACAGGTAGCTTTGAGGTAATGACTAGCCGTTCCGTCACAATGTAGGTAAAAGCTACCCGTCGGCTTCAACACGCGGTGGAGTTCTACTAATCGCACCGCCATCATCACCAAGTAAGCGCTCAGGTCATCTTTGTTGAGAGTTCGGATAATCAAGTCCAAGAACTCTGCTACTTGCCCATTGCGTTCAACGAGGTCATTAAGCATGCCATCGGCGTCTGGCGTCCACGTCCACGTGTCCTTGAAGGCTTGAATCTGCGCTTGGGAGGGCGCGTCACCGCTGTGCTCACGAAAAATCACGTTGTAATTGGCTGCTGAGTTGAAGGGTGGGTCAATGTAGATGAGGTCAACAGACTCATCCTTGATGTGCTCGCGCAAGACTTGTAGGTTGTCGCCGTAATACAACGTGTTTGACACGAGCCACCCTCCCTGAAATGCAAGTTGAAAAGCGTTTTAGAAGGATATAAAAATACAATCGTATACGTCAAGGGGTATTTTTTAAGGCATGACAAAAACCGTACACAAAACCCTACACGCATGCACTCACAAATGATGAGATTAACGCCGTGGGTATTATTGAAAAATGGCCGATATCACTGCCCTCATCACACACTTGCTCGAGCGATCCGAAGAACTCTGCACCCTACGCTTTAAGTAACTTGACAAAGCCGCTGTATTGCCCTGTAACCGCCCTGCTTACACTCGCTGCATAAAAGACATTTGACGGCGGCGAGCAGCGGGTAAATTCGGGCACACAGGCGACACTGGGCGGGTGCGCGGCGCGGCGGCACATGAAGTTTTTGGAGTTGACAGGCAAAATAGGTTGCCACTTACTTCTCGAAAAGATTTTCTGAAGAAGACGAAGACGGCGGGGGCTAGGGTCGGATTGAAAATCCGGCACTGCCCCCCCCTTCTTAGTCTCTTCTTTAATCTCTTCCTTAGTCTCTTATTCCTTATTTATTAGTTTGCGCGGTAAGCGTGTAAACTTGTTGCGCCCTATGGGGCACAACCTGTTGCGCTCTATGGGTGCATTCTAGAATGTACACATGCGTGCAATCTGATGGGAATGGGCAAAAAAAAGCACCCCGAAGGGTGCGTGTCACACGGATGGATTTTTAACGGTTCAGGTCAGTTTAGCATCTAGGCTCGAGTGATATGGGGATTCCCATATCGGTCTAGGGGTCGTCTGGGGTGTACTCGAGCAAGTCCTCGAGGGTGATGTCCTCGCCTGTTATTTCACGCAGTGCGGTGATGATTTTGCCAATAGTCTCAAAGTTGGCACGAGTCGGACGCTTATCTTTTTCTGCTAATTTGTAAATTGACCCCATCAACCCAACATCACCAATATGCTTGACCACTTGGTAAGCAGTTGTGTCGTGTTGCTCGAGCAACTCGGGGAATTTCCAATTAACAGTAGCCACGTTTTCAATCATAGCGCGTTCAATCATACATGCATATACTAGCACACTTTCGCTAGTTGACAGTTATTCGCTTAGCTGCTAGTATAAAGGCAACAGCGAGAGCAATCGCCGTCCAAAGCACGCTCTCACTGAATCCAAAATTGGAGATGGATTATGTCCAACCCTAGCACGTACGTTTGCGCGAAGTGTGGCAAAACGCTCCGCAACACCCCGCACCACATTGAAGGCATTGGTAATCTTGGCCCCGAGTGCTACCGCCACGTAGCAGGCCTCGAGCAGTTACTCGAGCACAAATTCAACCGCTGGATGCCTCACCGCGAAGCCATGCAAGTGCGTGACACCCTCAACCGCTTAGGCCTCAAATACAAACAACTTTATCGCGGCAGCGACGAGCGTTACTGCTACATTTTTGAGGGTTTCAAACGCGCTAGCAGCAAACCCAAAGGGGCAGTGCTGACCTTTGCAGACATCCGTAAGCAATACGCCGAGTGGCTGCAACGCGCAAGTGAAACACGACGTCAGCAGGTAGCGGCATGACCCCTGCTCTCGCTCGCAAACACATCCACCTTGCTAAGCGCGGTCACACATTTTGCCTTGTCGGATGTGACAAGGCTGACCGTGTGCACCTGCGCTATCAGGAAGAAGCGTTTCGGATTGTTGTCAGACGCCACGGGCAGGTGCTCACGGTTGTCACTACCCAGTCAAAACGCCGTGCTACCTCACGATTGCAGGAGGTAGCACGATGA
>CAZKAZ010000112.1:0-6244 GCA_964550765.1 uncultured bacterium
GGGCGTCCCATCTTTGCCATGGATACTTTATACAACTTTTTCGTGGAATCCGTATAAGATGAAATACGTTACTAAAGGTTTGTTGGCGCTCACACTGTTGTCCTCTTATGCGTTGGCTGAGGTCATCACCATCAACGTGGGGCAGATTTTTGGCACCATCGACCCTGCGAAGATCAACGACTACACTGAGTACATGGCAGCGGTCAACCTCTACGACGGTCTCGTAACTGTCAGCAGCGACGGCGAAATCATCCCCCAACTCGCGGAAAGTTGGCAAGTCTCTGAAGACGCCACTGAGTTTACGTTTACCCTCAAAGAAGGGGCATTGTTTCAAGATGGTACGGTTGTCACCGCTGAAGACGTGGTTTATTCAGTGGAGCGTCTCTTGGCTATTGACCAAGGACCCGCCTATTTGTTTCGTGACGTGCTCAGTGCTGACAATGTGATTGCCGTCGATGAACGCACGGTGCAGTTTACGCTTGAGGAGGTATTTTCTCCCTTTTTGAGCACCGTACCGCTTATTTTTGTGGTCAACAAAGATGTAGTCGAAGCCAACGACGAAGACGACCTCGGACAGACCTTTTTGACCGACAACGCCGCTGGGGCAGGACCTTTTATGCTGGATTCTTGGGAACGCGGTGCCAACATGACCATCATGCGTTTTGAGGATTACCACATGGGTTGGCATGACCAAGCCCTAGATGGGGTGCGTTTTATCGTCACCAACGACGAAGCCACCATTCGCGCGCTAGCTGCTAGTGGCGAACTGACGATGACGAGCCAGTTTTCCTCCAATGAAACCTATGAAGCGTTAGAGCGCATGGAACGTTTCCGGATTGAATCGCGCCCTACAGCAACCGCCTTTTATTACAAAATAAACACCCAGTTGCCGCCTACTGACGACGTGCATATCCGCCGCGCCATTGCTTGTGCAACAGATTATGAACTCATTCGTGAGGTGATCTATCCCGGTGACGCCTTAGCAGGACCTTTACCGGCAGCGTTTGGCGATTTCTTTTTAGCAGAGCTCGAGCCACCTACGTTTGATCTTGACTGCGCCCGCGCAGAAATTGCCCAAAGCCGTTATGCTGGACAAGGACCTATTCCCATCACCCACGCCTATGTGGCTGGCTTGCAATTTGAAGAAGAAATCGCCTTGCTTTTTCAAGCCACCATGGAACCACTCGGTTTTGATGTGACCTTGCAACCCGAACCTTGGAACCGCATCACCGAAATGGCGAGCGACGTGTCAACGACGCCCAACATGACCCAAGTGTTTTACGGACCCACCTACCCTTCGCCCGATTCCATGTTCTATGTGCAATATCACAGTGCCTCAGCAGGCACGTGGGCTTCGATGGAATGGCTACAAAACGAAGACATTGACGCGCTGATTGACGCCGCTCGAGCCACAGGTGACCGTGAAGAACAAATCAGCATTTACCAAGAACTACAACGCCAACTCGTGGACATTGCCCCAGCTACTTTTTTATTGGTGCAAACCGTGCGTCATGCGATGGACAACTGCCTAACAGGGTTTGAGTATGTACCCATTCAAAGTTTTGATTATGACTTTTCGCGCTACAGTTGGACGTGCGGCGAGTAACGTTGCCAGATATTGACAGGACAGGGCATGATACAGGGTGGCGTTTGCCACCTTGTTTTGCTGGCTAGGTTTTGCTGGCTAGAGAAGTTGTCTTGGTAGGAAGCGTTGCGCCTGCTGTGGCTGACTTCTTCGTAAACATGCGAGGGGGTTTATGCTTAGTGGTTTACGCTATGCAATAAAAAAGTACCACACACGTTAATTGTAAATTTTTAATTGATAATTAACGTAAGCGATATTTACGTACATCCCTTTGCACTCACTACGGTGATGCGATTTTTAGGCGTATACCGTTGTAAGAAGCTCGAGGCAAAACATATTAAGACAAGAGGCATAATATGGAGTTTTTTTTCTATATAATCCGGCGTTTGCTGTGGTCAGTTGTGGTGTTATTTGGCTTGTCGGTGACGATCTTTGTGATTGCCAGGGTGATTCCGGGAGATCCTGCACGCATTGCGCTAGGACCTACTGCAACCCAAGAACAAGTGGCAAATTTGCGCCAAGAAATGGGCTTAGACTTGCCCCTGACCGTACAATACGCCCGTTATTTCAGCAGGCTCATACGCGGTGATTTAGGGCGGTCTTTGCTTACGCAGCGCAGCGTCAACCGCGATATTGCTGGGGCGTTTCCGGCTACGTTTGAGTTGGTCATTACGACGGTCTTGTTGGTCATTGTGATTGGTATTCCTAACGGCGTGTTGGCAGCACGGTTTAAGGATTCGTGGCTCGATAACCTCAACCGATTGACGTCCCTTGTGGGCGTGGTGACGCCAAGCTTTTTTTTGGCACTGTTGTTACAACTGCTTGCAGGCTACGTTTTGCGCATTTTGCCAACCTCGGGCAGGTTGCCTGCTGGTACGAACTTCGCGGCGGATATCACCGGTTTAGTTACCGTTGACGCCCTCCTTAAGGGCGAGTGGGGGATTTATTTTCAGGGTTTGCGGCACTTGCTACTACCCGCACTGGCGCTGTCGGCAACGGGTATTGGACAAATTGCCCGGATTACCCGCTCGAGCATGATCGACGTCAGCCGCCGCGACTACATCGAAGCTGCGCGGGCGTTTGGCATCCCAGACATAGTAACAACGTTTAAGTACATGCTCAAACCTTCATTTATTCCCACTCTGACGCTTTTGGGGCTTACGTTTGCGTCCCTTTTAGGCAACGCTTTTGTGGTCGAAATGGTGTTCAGTTGGCCCGGCATGGCAAGTTATGGGGTGCGCACCATCTTGCAAAAAGACTTCAACGCCGTGATTGGTGTGGTCATGGTGATCGGGGCGTTTTTTGTAATTGTTAACTTAATTGTTGACGTGCTCGTGGGTTACGTTGACCCCAGAGTGCGTTTGCGCGGCGGTGACGCGTGAGCCTCGCCCGCAACCCGTTAACAGTGTCCAACCCGCCTGCCGCTCAAGAACGCCCCACGTGGCAACGTCACTGGTACCGCTTCAGCCGCAACCCTTCAGCTGTGGTCGGGGCGGTGATTGTTGTGACCGTGGTGATCTGTGCGCTACTGGCGCCTTACCTTGCCCCTTACCCAGAACACGCGGGTGCGTTTGTAGACTTTCGCAACCGCCACGCGCCGCCGTCACTGGCGCATTGGTTTGGCACCGATAACGTCGGGCGAGATGTGTTCAGTCGGGTACTGTTTGGTTACCGCATCTCGCTGTTGCTGGTGGTGTTTGTGTTGGGTTTGTCAGTTCCTGTTGGGGTGGTGTTGGGTCTGGTAGCAGGCTACGTGGGGGGGTGGTTGGAAACACTCATTATGCGTGTGACTGACATCTTTTTAGCGATTCCGCCACTGGTGATGGCGTTAGCGATTACCGCCGCCTTGTCGCCCACACTCGTTAACGCCATGATTGCCATCAGTGTGTTGTGGTGGAACTGGCACACGCGCTTGGTGTATGGCATTGTGCGCTCGCTAAAGACCGAAGAATACATCGAAGCCTGTCAGGTGATTGGCGCTAGCCGTTGGCATATTTTGTTCCATGAGCTGCTCCCGAACTGCATGTCAGCCGTGCTGGTCAAAACTACCCTGGACGCAGGGTTTGTGATTTTAATTGGCGCAACACTAAGTTTTTTGGGCATTGGTGCTCAGCCACCTACGCCCGACCTAGGCACCATGGTGGCAAGCGGCGCGGGCTTCTTGCCGGATATGTGGTGGCAGTCGATGTTTCCGGGGTTAGCTATTCTCGTAGCCATCTTGGGCTTCAACTTACTTGGTGACGGCTTGCGGGATTTGTACGATGTAGAGGTCGCTAGCTAATGGCTGCCCTCACCCCAAACGTAACTTCATCAAACACAACTTCATCAAACACGGCACCAGTGTTATCGGTGCAGAACTTGCAGGTGAGTTTTACGGGTTTTGCAGGTGTTGCCCGAGTACTCGAGGATGTCAGCTTAACCGTCCACAAAGGGCAACGGGTTGGTCTCGTGGGTGAATCAGGCTGCGGCAAAAGCGTCACCATGCGCACCATCATGGGTACGCTAACAACGCCTCCGGCTCGAGTTGACGCAGGTGCCGTGTTGTACCAAGGGCAAAACCTGTTGCGCTTATCAGATCAAGCCAGAAACGCCCTCAAGGGTCGTGACATCTCGATGATTTTTCAAGACCCCATGACCTCACTCAACCCCGTCTTTCGCATTGGCGAGCAACTGCTCGATATCATCACCTACGCTGATAAACGCGCCCGCCTGCGCCGCACCCGTAAGCAGCGCCGCATCCGCATCTTGGAAGTGCTCGAGCAAGTGCGCCTTCCCGATCCAGCACGCATCTATCACAGTTACCCCATTCAACTTTCGGGCGGCATGCGCCAGCGGGTGCTCATTGCTATGGCGCTCCTTAACGAACCCACCTTGTTAATAGCCGACGAACCGGGGACTGCTTTAGACGTGACCACCCAAGACGAAATTTTGACTCTCCTCAATGACTTGGTGATGCAAAAACATCTCGCCCTCTTGATGATTACCCACAATTTAGGGGTAGTGCGAGAGATGACGGATTATGTCTATGTGATGTACGCCGGGCGCATCATCGAAGCCGGCACCACTGAGGCGATTTTTGCTGATCCGCGTCACCCTTATACGCAAGCCCTGTTTGCTTGCGTTCCCAAACTGAGTGGTGAGACTCACTACCAAGGCATTCCGGGCACCCTACCCGACTACCGTTACCCGCCTGCTGGCTGCCGTTTTCATCCGCGTTGCGCGCATGCTATGAACATCTGCCAAACCAAACCGCCTGAGATTGCTGTGACAGATAATCATCACACCGCCTGCTGGCTTTACGATATGCAACAAGACGCTCAGCAAGACACGGCAGGTAAAAATGACTGACGCACTCTTACAGGTACGTGGCTTGAGCAAGCATTTTCCCATTCGTAAAGGCTTGTTTCAAAACGTGGTCGGACACGTGCGGGCAGTAGATGGGGTGTCGTTTGACATACGCGCCGGTGAAATCTTTGGACTAGCAGGTGAATCTGGTTCAGGTAAATCCACCGTAGCCCGCACGGTCGTGGGGTTGTACCAACCTACCGCAGGTGATATTGACCTAGGCGGGCAACCGGTAGCAGGTAGGCAACATGATTTAGCCTTCAAGAAAAGCGTGCAGATGGTCTTTCAGAACCCCGGTTCATCATTAAACCCGCGCCGTTCGATTGCCCAGACGCTCACCATGCCACTAGCAGTACATGGCGTGCCCCAAAAACAACGCCAAGGGCGCATGTTGGAACTGCTCGAGCTAGTCGAACTGCCCACCAGTTTTGCCAAAAAATATCCTTTTGAGCTATCGGGTGGACAAAAACAACGCGTAGCCATCGCCAGGGCGCTCGCCGTCGAACCCCAACTCATCGTGTTAGATGAACCCACTTCAGCGCTCGATGTCTCGGTGCAAGCTAAAGTCATTGAATTGCTATTGCGTTTGCGGAAAGAATTAGCACTGTCGTATTTGTTTATCTCACATGACCTCAGCTTGATGCGTAGTTTTGCCGACCAGGTCGGGGTGATGTATTTGGGCAAACTGTGTGAAGTGGGCACCGCTAACGGTGTCTTCGAACAGCCTAAGCACCCTTATACCCAAGGGTTACTTGCGTCCATCCCGGTGGTTTCTGCCGAAGAAGAAGCCCTAAAACCCAGTATCCGCCACTTGCGTGGCGAAATTCCTAGCCCAGCTAATATCCCTAGCGGATGTAGTTTTCGGACACGTTGCCCCAAGGTGTTTGACAGGTGTAGCCACGAAGACCCGAACTTTCACCAACAAACAGCGCAGCGGGTGCGTTGTCATCTTTATGATGAAACGGCTAGTGAACAAGCACCACTGGCGGCGTCGTAATAATGCGGGCGTAGGTCATTCAAAAGGGCTTCGTGGTCAGTCAGATAGGTGTGCTGTTGACATCTAACTAGCGCAGCCAGCCAATCATTATGCCGATACCCGTGCGCACAAAATTGAGGGCAACCAACATCAACACCAAAAACACCCCCGCGAGCATGTGTTGTTGTTTCTTGACACTACGATACGCCACGACCCCCGCACCACCAACCGCCGTGATGGATGCCAGGGTGATGATGATGACAGCTATGCGCTCGAGCATCCCTACCCCAACTTCAACCGCTGCCGCATCTTCTGCAGCAAATTCTCGTTGTCGTCTT
>CAZKAZ010000113.1:0-83 GCA_964550765.1 uncultured bacterium
CGTGATGTTTGCAACGCACAATCCACATGAGGATACCGAAGCGCCAAAACAAACCCGCTTTGCCATCCTTACCAAAGCCAGTC
>CAZKAZ010000113.1:93-6194 GCA_964550765.1 uncultured bacterium
ACGCTCGGATAGAGACTGAGAAACTCATGGCAGCACACGGCGTGATGTTTGCAACGCACAATCCACATGAGGATACCGAAGCGCCAAACCAAACTCGCTTTGCCATCCTTACCCAAGCCAGTCATGCCCTCGAGCGCGGCATCGTCAAACACGGCAATCCTGAAACGTCTTTTGCCTGTATTAGGCGGCTATGGAATGCCTATCTGCAAAATCGTCTTGACCCAACAGCACCTTTGTCTGACAGTGAAACAGCAGATTTGATGGAGCTGATGAAAATAGGGCGTAGCCAAGTAAAACCGCAAGTTGATGACTACGTTGATAGAGCAGGATATGCCGCGCTTGCAGGAGAGCTTGCTGTGCAGGAGGGCAGAGTGCAATGAACGAGAACTTAACTCGAGCAGAACACCTGCAATGGTGCAAAGACCGCGCCTACGACTACATCAACCAAGGTGATTACAAAAATGCCATCACCAGCATGATGTCCGACTTGAATAAACATCTTGAGACGCAAGATGAGCCAGGTATTGAGCTTGGCTTGGGGCTGTTGGTTGCTGGCTTTGTCTCGAGGCATGATGCCGTCAATTACATCGAGGGATTCAGATAATGCCAGACAACCCTGAAACGATGACCCTCGAGCAATACCGCAAAGAAATGGGCATCACCAAGCAGATAGATACGGAAATGACCCTCGAGCAATACCGTGAATACGTGTATGGCAGCCCAGCGCGTCACGTCCCCATTAAAAACAAAAACGTCGATAGCACTACACCTGCTGATGCACATCACCGCCGCCTTGCCGACATTGCAGGGTTGTCGGGCATTGTGCGCTCGAGGGCGCTTGAGTGCTCGAGTCAAATCTACAAACGTGACGCTCGAGCACTCAGTGAACGCCACAGACGGCGTGTCCGCGCAGAAGATTTATTCCAAAACGACTACAACGCCATTGCTCGCAAACTCGGTTGGAAGCAATATCACACCCACAACAGCCAGCACAGTGAAAAAGGTTTTCCCGACAACTTCACGCTGCGCGGGCATGTGTTGATTTTCAGTGAACTCAAAGTGGGTAGCAACAAACCCACGAACAAACAGGAGGAGTGGCTCGAGCTTATGCGAGCGTGGCGCGACTGCTTAGGCATCTCTGAGAGTAACGCCGTCGTGCGGGTTTGGTATCCCGAGGATTGGGCGGAGATTGTGCGGGTGCTCGAGTGACTTTTAACCCGCGATTGACTTGGAAAAAGGAAGATGACAATGTTTACTACTTGACCGAACCTTGTGCGCGCGATGTGAGCGTTTTTCGTAACCAGATAAGTATCGATGGCGTCCACGTGTATTGTCGATGGCGCGGAATTATTCAAGGCACAGAGCGTGAACTGCGCTTAACAGGCAACACGTTCACGACGATTACACCACTCTTTACAACTCCCGAAGAAGCTATGTGCTGCGTTGAGGGGTCTTTGGCTCGAGAGGGTTTAGTAAAGCTGTCGCCCCCCAAAGAGAGGGTTGCTTTTGATATTGCTATTCCCGAATACATCAAACTGCAAATACCCCCTGAACACATCGCACAAGCTCATTTTGATGCGTTGTTTGAACATCTTTTCTCACGCCCTTTACAGCAAGGCGAAAAAGAACCCATTGGCATCTTGGGAGACGAAGGGGCGCTCGAGTGAGTGATGACCCACATAAGCCAGACGCACAGTACTTGACACTGCTCGAGCGCCTCTACAAAATTGCGAAACACCTGTCCGTGGTTTGTGAAGATGAGTTTGGAGACATCTTTACTGTGGCAGTGCCACGCACAGAAATGCGCGAACTACGTGAGTCAGTACGCAGCTTGAATACGCATGTTCAAGGCATCGTTGCCCCAACCCTGCCACCAGTGCAACCGACGAGCAAAACTCGCCTTCTATTTTACTCGGTGCTTAACACAGGCAACCCACACGATGACCACGAATTTGAAGTTTCGGAAGACGATTATGCACAAGCTCGAGTAGACCGCACATTTGCGTTAGAGCTTGCAGCGAAAGACTATTTTAACCGCATGTTAGACGTTGATGATTTACTGGAAAAACGTACTGACAGCGTTGAATTGATTGTAGATGTGGCAGGTACACCCGGCACAATTTTTGCAGGAAAGGTGACGATTGCTACTGCTGCTCAAATAGCAGTAGTACCTAGCATTCATTCGGAGGTAGACGATGGTTAAAGGCGAAAAATGGCTCACAGACAACGCAGACGCACTTGGTATTCGACTCGAGAACGTCAAGCCTGCCAGTGTCGATTTGACCTTGGGAGACTTGCACGTGGGCGTGCCGATTGTAGACGGCAAGGTGACGTTAGAACCCGGCAAGACGGCGTTACTCAGCACAGCGGAGCGGGTGAATATGCCCAAAGACTGCGCAGGGGAATTGCGCTTGCGCTCGAGCAAAGCACGAGCTGGGTTGATGTTTGCAGGCGGCTGGGTTGACCCCGGTTTTGTTGGCAACCTCACCTGTGCGGTCATGGCAACGCAAAAGCTCGAGCTAGACATCGGTAGCACGTTTATCCAACTCATCTTTCACGAAGTGGCTGAGCACGGCGAAGAAGGCTACGTAGGGCGCTATCAAGACAGTGTGGGCGCAGTAGCGGCTCGAGGCTAACACAGTAGCACAAGACAATGCCCCGTCACGGACGGGGTTTTTTGTTTTTGTGTGGTTATGGGGTTGACAAAAATCCTACGCTTTTGTAATATGTAGACATAGCAGCAAGGGCAACCCCCAAAATCACACGCTGCGCAAGGAGAACATCATGTTAGATACCAACACCATCAAAAACGTATACGCAAGCGAAGTCAAAGTCGGGCAAGTCACCTACCAAAGCCTCAACGCTGACCCTGAGACCATCGTGCAAATTGACAAGCGCACCATCGGCGAAACCAAGTACTACGACATCACCTTTGATAGCGGCGAGCAGCGCACCTACCGCCAAGACCGCTACATCATCGTCAGCCAAGGAAGGCGCAAGTTCACTCAACACGATGTCCGCCAAGCACGGCAGTTGCTCGAGCTTACCCAAGGTGACGTTGCCGCAGCCAAGCGCATGGCGCTCGGTGGCCACGCTGATGAAGACCGCAAGCGTCTTGCTGCTGCTGTTGAGGCAGTAGCACCTAAAGACGCGCCAGATGACGCCCCCGAGATGCACCGGGAGGACTATGCTTGACCAAAACAACAATCTCCCGCCAAGATTATCCTCGGCGGGAGATGATATACCAAAAGGCGTGATTTTCACCATGTTCTTTGAAACGGAAGAGGATGTCAAACAGTTTGGAAGCGCTGACATCCTCACCGAACTTTTATGGCGTGCTCAGGCGATGGATACGGCTGAGCTAGATCGACTCGAGATTATAGCACTGAAACGAGAGGGATTAAGAGTGGGCAATTTGAAACGCTACAACGTCAGGTTGAGCGAACGTGACATCGAGTGGCTGCGTAACAATGGCGGGTCAGGGATGCTCAGAGCCATCATTGCTGACGTTAAAGAGCAGCAAACCCGCAAGCTGTACGTTGATGACAAAGAATCACCAACACGGGCAGTGCTCGAGTCCAAACAGGGTCATATTCTCATGACGTGGCAGCAGGAAGACGGGGCGTATTACCTTAATGGCAGGCAGGTGAGTAGCGACGAGTGGCAAGGGGCGCTCGAGAAAAACACCCCTGAAAACACAGAGAACATCATCATCACTGCGTTTGGCTAGCCAAGCGTGTCACGGATGCTTTTGAAAGGACAGTCACTGCTTGGGCATGATAGAAACATGCCCACTTGCTGCTTTAGGACGTTAAGTTCACCGCGCATTTCAGCGATTTTCATCATGAGTTCGGTGTTTTTGGCGTCCTGTTGTTTGCCATATTCACGTTCGCGCTCGAGCAATTCTCGAGTTTCCTCATAGCGTTCTTGCCATTCGTTGCTGAATGTGGCTTGGGCAGTTAGTAGCGCATCAAAGCGGTTGTCTAGCTGCTTGCGGATACTCATATGGTTGCGGGCGCTGGTCGTCCACACGAAGTAAACGGCAATGCAGACAAGGATACCTATACCTATCCAACGCAACTGCGGGTCTTCTATGAGCGGCGACAAAAAGGCTAAAACGTTGCCCATGTCAGATGCTCGGGGTGTGCGCGCTTGCGGTAAGGGCAACCAAGCATAAAACGCTGTAGGTTGCTGTGCCGGTGAAGCTGCGGCTAAAGCCAAACGCTATGGCAAGGCTGACGTAAACAAAAGATGCTCCCAACAGCGCATATCGAGACATGCGCGACGACGGACGAGTACAAAGTAGACCTAGTGCTGTTGGGAAGGTAACGGCGGCATAATACCAAGATTCCATCGAAAATCCTTCCACAAATCCTTGTAGTTGAAAGACGGCATAAGCGCCCTCGAGCGGTTGCCATTTCATCGCACACGAGAGCGCCAACAGAATCAATCCGTTGTAAAACTTAAGAGCGATAAGTGGCGGATTCCCAAGGGCATCACGGGCGAGGGCGATAAAGACTTGCATCAGCAGCCCTAAACCACGTATCGGCGAGGGCGATTTGTTTCCCGCCACCGTCAATCAGCTTTTCAGCCGCGCCTGCTAGTTGCGCTTCGATGGCCTCGAGGTTGCGCGGGTCGGCAGTGATGTTGGCATCAATATCCGTGCCAAATGCCTGACGCTTGACCCAGTCGGGCAGTTCGTTCAGGTACATGTTGATAGCGTCCTGCGAAAGGGCTGCGCCCAGAATGACGCGCCCAGACTCGCGTAGTGCCTTAGCAGCATCTTCGGGTTGCCAACCGTCAACGCTTATTTCCTCTTTGAGGATGACCACACCCCGACGCAGGGCAAGCACCACCGTGTGACTGGCAAACTCAGCCAGCCGAGTTGAGCCAACCAACTCCCTTGCTACCTGCAAACCATAACGGCTGATAGCAGTTGCTAGTAGTGTCAAGGCAGAAACGACAATCGGCATCACAAAATCATTCATGTTCTTCTCTTTCTAGGCAGTTCATGTAGGCATCAAACGCGGCTCGATAACTGCCTGTGTGCTCGAGCACCACGTCATAAGTCACTTCACAAGGCGTGCGGTACGAAAACAGCGCACAGCCTGTGAGCAGGGCAAGTAATAAAAGGCTTGCGAGGGCTTTAGGTTTGGTCATGGGGAGTAAGGTGCTCGAGCGTCACGTGTAAGTTGTCGTTGACCGTCACTACCGCGTGTTGTTGGGGTAGCAAACCGATTTCATCTGCCCCACGTCCCGGTAGGACACTTGTCCCTTTGCGCAGCAGGTTGCTGTAGTCGCCCATGTTGAGCACACCCATCACCTCGAGGGGATCCAAATAGGCATTCATCGCGTCTAGCTTGGCTTTGTCGCTGCCACCTTGTCCTTCTGCTGCCGAGCGCACCACTCGCCGCATCTCGAGGTGCAAGTGCGCAAGCCACGTGTTGTTCGTCCCCTTGCCGATACTGCCCACGTGGTCTCCGGCGTTGATTTCGTCGCCTTCGCGCACCGTGCAGTGATGCAAGTGGGCGTATTGCACGTCGAGCACGGACAAGTTCACGCCCAACAGGTTGGCAACCAGTTGCACCACCCACATATCTGAACGCACCAAGACGATGCCGCCCCAACTGGATACGTCGTTTTGTGCAAAAACGACCCGACCCGGGAAAATGCTTTGCACGGGGTAGCCAAGGTCAGTGTCACCGCCCGTTTTCAGGTTCAAGTCGATGCCTTTGTGCCACCTACCCAAGCTCTTGAAGTAGGACGCGTCTAAAAATGTGGCGTCTACCTTGACATCACGCCACGGACGCAAAGGCCACGCGAATTGGTAGTCCATCAAACCTCCAATAAAAAAGCACCCCGAAGGGTGCACTATGTGGTTTTGGCATGTCTACTGGCAGCTTTCGCAGCCGCTCTCTGGGTCTATTTGACACGCGCTTTCAGTTGTTTCAGCGACTTGGCAGGCTTCCAAACTCAGTTCTTCATCCTCAAAGTCGTCTTCTGGGCGAGGCTCTTCCATCGTTCTCACCTCCTTTCAAGGGCTAGTTAGGCGTGAATGTCGGCTGGTAGCTGACGACATCCTGAATGCTGGTCATTTGACG
>CAZKAZ010000114.1:0-4282 GCA_964550765.1 uncultured bacterium
GGTGAAGATGCCCGTGTTGTAGAAGAGCTGGTCGGGTAGGGCGATGATGCCTTCTAACCAGTCGTTTTCTAAAATCCAACGGCGAATCTCGCTTTCCCCTGAACCTGCTGCGCCCGTAAAGAGGGGTGAACCGTTGAAGACAATCGCCATGCGTGTGCCACCCTCTTCAACAGGTTGCATCTTGCTAATCAGGTGCTGCAGAAACAACAGTGAGCCGTCGTTGATGCGTGGCAAGCCAGCGCCAAAGCGCCCGTCTTCACCTTCTACTTCGTGCTCGCGTTTGATGAAATCGGCTTGCGGTTTCCACTCCACGCCAAAGGGGGGATTGACCAGGCAGTAGTCGAAAGTGCGGTTTGGAAACTTGTCGTTAGTGAAGCTGTCACCAAAGGCGATGTTGTCGATGTCTTGCCCTTTGATGAGCATGTCTGAACCGCAGATGGCATAGGCTTGCGGGTTGTAGTCTTGCCCAAACAAAATGACCTTGGCGTTGCTGTTTAGTTCATAGATGTAATCCTCACCAACGGAGAGCATGCCACCGGTGCCGCAGCCAGGATCGTAAATGGTTTTGACGATGCTGCCTTGGGTGAGGATGTCTTCATCGGGCAAAAACAGCACGTCTACCATTAAGCGAATGACCTCGCGGGGGGTGAAGTGGTCGCCTGCTTCTTCGTTGGAGGCTTCGTTAAAACGGCGAATCAACTCTTCAAAGATGCCACCCATGTCGTAGTTGCTCACGCGGTCTGGGTGGACGTCTACTTCGGCAAACTTTTGCACCAACAAGAACAGCCTGTCGGCGTCGTCGAGTTTGGCGATTTCTTTTTCAAAGTTGAATTTCTCGAGGATGTCTCGGGCTTCGGGCGAAAACCCTTTGATGAAGTCCACTAGGTTGGTGGCGATGTTGGCAGGGTCAGCAAGCAGTTTTTGAAAGGTGTATTGGCTGGTGTTGTAGAACTGATGCTTGGTGAGTTTTTTTAGCTCGAGGTCGGCGAGGTTATCGAGGGTGTCATGCTTTTGGACGTAGGCAAGGACGTCGGCTTTGCTTGGTTCTAATACGCAATCGAAGCGCCGCAGGGCGGTCATGGGGAGCATCACGTCTTTGTATTGGTTGGGACGGTAAGGACCACGTAACAAGTCGGCGACTGTCCAGATGAAGTTGACGATTTCGGCGTGATTCATGGTGGTCTCCTCGAGGTGACATGGCTAGCGTGAGGGTTACTCGGCATGTCGCTATCTACAAAAAAAGCACCGCGTTAGCAGTGCTTTACAAATTCCTTACAGGTTGTCCACCACCCACAGTTCAAGCCAAGCCAGCATTAAGCCAACTCCATGAATAAAGGTGATGCTTTCATGTCACAAAGGTATCACACAGGTATACAGAATGTCACGGGATGGTATATCGGTACGATGAGGAGACAAAGTATCTGCTACGAGAAAAAAGGCTTCTGCAGGTTCATCACAAAAGCACTGTCATAGAAGACTATTTTCATGCAAACACCCAGTAACAATACCGTTAGCTACTGCTCTGACTATCAAAAAACGCGTAAAAGATAAACGCGAGCACTCATGATAGGTACTCGCGTGATAAATGACATTGTTGAAGGGTTTTGAGCCTCTACAAGCTACTCGCCTATGCAATCTCCAGCATCATCACCACACTCGAGCAGAGGAAGTCTTGGAGGCAATGAAGCACTACGCCCTGTTGGGTTAGTGGTTGTTGGTGTTGACATAATGATTTGTACCCGCTGCCCCGTACGCATGCCATATCTTTGCACAGCTTCGCCACGCGTGACATCGCCAAAACCAATCTCTGCGGTATTTGGCGAAATACTACCCTCATTAAGCGCTTCAATCACGATAATGTTTCGACCCGGCCTGAGGCTGAGGTTAAATGTTGTACCAGCGTTCACTAAAGAATGACCCGATACGACCGACGAGCCGTTAAGTGTAATGTTCACTAAGTCTCCATCCTGTTGCCCATAGTCTGCCAGTTGCATGAGTATTTGTTGCTGCCCAACATCAATATCGGAGAGTTGCGGCTTGATACCGACAAAAACTGTAAACTCCGCAACTTCTTGACCATCCTCGAAGGCTTTGACTAGCACTACTGGCAATTGTTCCGGAGAATCTGGGCGTGCCGAAATCGAAAACCGAACCGTTCCCGATTCTCTAGCATCTAGCGTGCTTGGACCTCTAACAGAAGATACACTAAGGCCAAACGGCTCATCTTCAAAGGCTTCAATCGAATACGTTAAGTCATCGGAGACTTCAAAACCAGCATTTTCAACTGTTACACGCACTGATTCGCTCGAGCCAGCTTCTATATCCAGAGAAATTTGTGAAGGGTTAAAGCGAATCACTGACCCCCCTGTAATCAAGAAGCCATTGATTCCTTCACTTGCTCGCCCATCACCGAGACGCGCTTCTGCCGTACAGTTTGCACCACGCCCAGTTCGGGCAACTATGGACACAGGTATAGCCGCTTCATCGGGTGGAATTGTACCAGTCGTCTCGAATGAACGAGAATACCCTGTTGATGGTGACGTGAATTGCCAAAGGTCTTCGTAGGAAGCGTTAGTTATTGTTACCCCATCCATCGCAATAGGTACGCGTCTATTAGTAAATGATACATCTTGCGTTTGATAAAGCTCTTCTAGCGATGACTTAACCACATCAAGAAGTTCACTTATCGCCACAGATACACCTATACTTGCGAGATTTCCAGCTAACGACTCTAAGTTTGAAATCTTTTTGTTAAGAGAATCAAGACTATAAAGGCTTCTGAATTGCCTATATTCCTGAATACCCAAATCGATATCTGTCAATGCGTCCTCATAATTTACAAGGTTAATTGAGGCAGTTAGCTCACCAGTACCACCATCTTGTGGCACCCGGCTACTTGACGATTTCAACTGAAGTCCATCAGGATCAAAAAACTTGGGTGCTAGTTTAGCAAAATTGACTGCAATATCCACAGCTGACCCGAGGACAGTAAACTGTGTAGCTACAAGAGTGGCGAGCTGAGGCTGTGCAATAGGCGGTAGTGATATCAGAGCTGGCACAATGATGCCGTACCGTGATAGGCCTTTACTAGCATCCTCCAAAGCTTCAACTTCTAAGCCTTTCTGAATGCAACGTCTTGCGTAGAACTCGGCGGTAGGTAGATTTGGTGTTGTCTGTTGCCTAGTTTGCTGGGTACTAAAATCGGTGACGTAACTCGGTGGCAGTGAACGAATCCCTTCAACCTCATCTGCAAAGAAGGACGCAATGAAGTCAAATGTTTCACTATTTGCTGAGTAAACACCTAGGATGTAGGCTTTTTCTGCCTCAGTTGCATTACGCATTGTCTCACGAAAAATGTTACCTGCAGCATTCATAGCGTCAGCGAGTTCAAGAAACACAGCGTCTTGTTCGGAATCAAGTATGCGCGTTAGTAGCGCCGCATTAAACTGAATATCATCAAGAATTTCGTTGAGTGATGCCTCGGCAGCAGCTATTGATCCACCTACGAACTCTTGAGGGAGTACTTGCAAATTTAGCAAAGCTGATGAATTACCTGTCAGCTGAGCAGTTAATCCAACTTCCGTGAACCCTTGGATGTCACCCGGAACTACAAACCCATGTTCTTGCGTCACAGGGTTATATATGAGTGGTACATTTTGCCCACCCACAGTAACTGTTGAATCAAAGGTCACGTTAGGCGAAATGCCGCTGATACTCACTACTTGAAAAGGTTGGGCAGAATTTGTATCAAGTGATACTGTCGCCGAGGTACTTGTTCCAGAGGGCATATCTCCATCACAGGCATTCAGCAGCAAAACTGCTGCAATAAGAAGGCATTGCTTCGTTAAACACAAAAGCCCTGCTGTGAATAACTTTCCTTGGCTTGGTTTCATACTCTAAAATCCCCCTTGGCAAATAACTAATCCTAGACAAAATTCAAAACAAAGCCAGACAAAAGTCCGCCTACAGATTAGCTTTATCAATATACACTAAAGGGGTAATCGATTTAAAGTTGAATTGATTTTCACTATGTGCTGAAACCAAAAGGTGAAAGCATATTGTCCAAACACTGCTTTATGCATGTGAAGATAGCAATAGCACTTATGTTTCTTGCACAAAAACAACATCCAACTCGAGCAACCGCATCACCTTCTGCAACCGCTTGGGTACTAACTGCAAGTCATCTTTCAGGTGCTCGAGCACCCCGCCTAACTTCCGGCGATAAGCCAAAAAAAAGAACCCCCACTGTACTCAGTCTGGGGGGTTCATCATTACCGACGCA
>CAZKAZ010000114.1:4292-6180 GCA_964550765.1 uncultured bacterium
CTGCCTAAGTGCTTGAGAGGCTGTGCCAGATGCGGGTGATGGGGAAGGCGTCTAGCTGCGTGTCTTTGCTGAGTAGGGGTAGGTTGTTGTGGGCAGCTTGGGCAACCAGTAGCCTGTCGAACGGGTCTTGATGAGACATCGAAAAGCTGCCTGCAAGACGGGTGTGCTCACTGTTAATAGCAAGTTCAATCGCCGCGAGCATATCGAGAAACATGAGGTACTGGCTGTGCTCGAGAAACGGAGCGGCTTCTGGCCACTTGCCCTTGTGATATTTGATGCTCATTTCCCAGAGGGCTACGGGGCTAATCACAAGCTGGTTGCTGGGGTCGTTTGCGAGGTCGCGTACTGTTTGACTGAGTTTGCTGGGGTCGCCGACGATCCATGCGAAGGTGTGGGTGTCGAGAAGATAGCGCATGGGTCAGTCTTTGTAGAACTCGTCGATGATGTCTTGGTCGGTGGGTGCGGAAAAATCGTTGACGAAGTTGATGGGGAAAAAGCCTAGGGTGCGCTTGTTGACGGGGGTGAATGGGGTGAGCTTGGCGATGGGTTGACCGTCTCGAGAGATGGTGATTTCTTCACCGTTGGCAACGGCGTCGATGAGTTCTGCCAGTTGGTCTTTGAGGTCTTGCTCGGTGACGTGGGGCATGGGGGTCACTCCTTGGGTGGGGCTTGGGGTGGGTCTTGGTGTATGTGCATAATAGCGGGATTGGTGCTGTTGCGTTCGCGGGTGAGTGCGCCTACTGCTTCGAGTTCGTCAAGTCCGTTGCGGCATGCTTCCAAGCTGATACCGAGGGCGTCTGCGAGGCTGCGCAGCGGGTAGGCTTTGTGGTTGCGGGTGCGTAGATACACCCACAACAGTTTTGCTGTGGGCGTACACTCCTTCACGTGTTCGGGTAGGTGTTTGGGGTTGGTCATGGTTACGCAATCATCTCTAGGGGGTCTGGCTGGCGTGGTGGGTCGCTGAGTGGGTCGGGGTCGTCGTCAATAAAAATCAGGGTGGTGATGGTGTGGGTGTGCTCGTCGTGGGGTATGCGGTCAATCTCGAAGTGAACGTGGGTGCTGGCGGTGTGGAACTGTAGGATTTGGACGGCGGCGGTCTGTGCCTCGAGCCACGTGTTGAACTGGGTTTCGGCGTCTTGGGCGGCTTGGTCGGCGGTGTGCCAGCCGCAGCCTGTGAACGTTAGACATTTAATCATGGCGTTACCTGTATACCTTCACGATTTTGAAGTGCTGATAACCGAAGGGCAAACTATCACCTGCTTTGCGGCGTAGTTGATTTTTGGCGCGTGCAATCACTTGCTCGGTTTCAAGCTCCTCGGAGGCGTACACCTCAATTTCTCCGGCGTAGGTGGCGACTTGGTACTTGACGATGTAGGTCATGGCGGGGTGTCCTTTCTGAGTGGGGTGTGTGAGGCTGCCAGCGGGTGACAGCCTTGGTTGTGGGGTTACTTGCGGGGGTTTGCTTTGGGGGCTGCTGCGGGGGTCTCGAACATGGGTGTTTGTGTGCCGCCACCTAACTTGTACTCGCACACGAAGCCAAGTCCTTCCTGGTGATTTTGGGCGCGGTTGGCGATGCGTGCTTGGCGGCTAAGCTCGCTGCTGGTGATGCGGGTTGGCTTGGGCATGTCCTGTGGGTCAAACATCGGGGGTCGCTTCCTCGCGTTTGAAACCGCTTGTGATGACGTTGTTGGTGATGTCAACGCTGTAGGTGTCGATGTGTTGGGTGCTGAACGTTTGGCGGGTGTTGTCTCCAAAGTGCAAGCGAATTTTGTTAGAAGACGGGTAGACGTTGATTTTGATGCGCACGGTGCCGACGTCGATGATGAGGTGCAGCCGGTTGAAACCCGACGCGATCCGCTGGTCCTCGCTCGCCTCGGGCAGCAGGTCG
>CAZKAZ010000115.1:0-6033 GCA_964550765.1 uncultured bacterium
GAAGGTATACGTGTAAGGACATCGAAACGCGTCATTCATTGACAAATCGGTCTGGTGATGCAATACGGATGCCGACTCAACCCTGCAAAACGTCCTAGGGACTTTCCTGCCTATATCCGTAGCTTGTACCCCACATTCCACACCCTCTGTAGAAAGTCTCAGTATTTTTTGTGAGAAGTGCGTTCAGGAAGAAAAATGTACTGTGTAAGATTTCAATTGCATACAGCAACTTGGTGCGTTTATATTGAATAGCAAAGCTTTTCACATTCTACCAAACAAGAAATCCCGTGTCAGACAGCACTTTCCATAATTAGTGAATATCTTATTCAAGGGTGCAGAAAGTCAGTTGTACTGTGCACTCTGCGCGAATTGACTCGCGGAATCAATGGGTATCCGTTGAAGTACGTAAGCTTGACTAGCACCGTCGACACAAGGGGGACGCGTGAAGCAGGCTAAAAACTAACGCGACGATTCTTCGCTGGCTTCAGCATCTGAGGGTTCAACCTCGTTATCTTCAACGTTGCCAGCTTCGTCACCTTGTAGGTTGTTTTGTGCCAAGGCTTTTTGATTGCGGTAAACAACTAATTTTTCTGTCAGGCTATCTTGCAAGGTATCAATGCGGGATTCCATTTGATCTTGCAGTTCATCAAGTTCGCGGCGCAAGCGGATGATTTCTTCGACACCTGCCAAGTTGACACCCAACTCTTGCGTTAAACGGCGGATTTCGCGCAAGTGTTCAATGTCGCGCTGGGAGTACAAGCGTGTCTTGCCAGAACTGCGACTGGGTTCAATTAAGCCTTTGCGTTCGTACAACCGCAAGGTCTGTGGGTGCATGTCAACAAGTTCTGCTGCCACACTGATGACGTAAAGGGGACGGTCTTTGTCGACGCCCTTGTTGGTATCTGTATTGTCATTACCAGTTTCACTCATTACGGTTAACTCTCAATGTTTTCATTTTAATGTTATTTATGTTAACATTTTGTTTAGATTGTACTCGAGCCACGCTGTCATTACCCCCGCTTGAACTCGCTTTGACTCACCTCGAGCCTAGCGCTTATCGTCACCGTTCTCATTACCCAACGCAGCAAGACCCAACGCAGCAAGATAAGTGTAACGTTTACCCACAACGCTTATGGCGAATCACACCAAAGAAAATACCTCAGGCAGTGCCAACAAACCATCAAGTTGATAAGCCACCAGTGAAACAATCAGCAAGACAATCAGGCCAACCTATCAACTAACGATCAATCTTGACAGCACTGCGTAACTTGCGCCAAATACCACGCCACACACCAACATGCACGGTGACAATCATATCGCCACCACTCAAACCTGCGCCAGACACACGGATGGTCTGGCCTTCTTGAGTACCCGCTGGAATGCGCACGTTCATACCCAACAGTTCAACGTGACTGCCTTCTTCAGCCTCGAGCGGTGTGACAGCGACTTCGGCGTGTAGGTCGTTACCTACCAGTTTGACGTTGGGCGGCAACTGAATTTGCACGATGACGTAGCAGTCTCCGGGCGGACGTCCGGGGCCACCTAAACCTTTGAGGCGCAACTTGGTGCCGTTTTTAATGCCCGAAGGTACACTCACTTCGACTTCAGAACCGCTGCGCACAATGCTTTGACCGTCTGGCGCCACGCTCGGACCGGGGATGTGCACGCGGCGTGTCGTACCATGACGGGCTTCAGCAGCGCTTACCTCGAGCACCAACTCGCGGTTTTCTCCCGGCAGCAAGCCCGAAGTGCGCATGACACCAGTAACGGCATCAGACAAAAAGTCAAACACCACGTTGCCCGTGTGCGGTACGCCCCCAGTGCGACTTTGCCAGTCGATGTGGATATCGGCTTCACGAAAGATAGTCTGCCAATCGACATTACCAAAGTCTGGCTGGCTGTATGGGGCTGTGCTCGAGCGACTGCCAAAACGATCAAAGCGCGCCCGCTGTTCGGGGTCACGCAACGTCGCATAAGCTTCTGAGATAGCCTTAAACTTCTCTTCTGCTTGGGCGTCGCCATGATTGCGATCGGGGTGGTACTTGAGTGCCAAACGCCGATAGGCCGCTTTGATTTCGTCTTGGCTGGCCGTCTTGGACACGCCTAGCACCTGATAAGGGTTCGCCATAGTCACCAATCACCAATATACCGTAATCTGCGCGCTTGCTTGTAATATCTTTGCGCCCGTTGCACACATATCTCCTCAATCATCATCCTCAAGCCCTTTATCATTAAACCCTTTACTATTAAGCCTAGGCGCTGACTGACGACAAAACGATGTCACGCGCCACATCAAACCATGTTGCTTGCCATTTATCCCTAAGGCGTGTGCCTGACGGCAACCTCACAGCGAAGATAGTAAGCCGTTGTATGGTTACGTCTATGGTCGCGTTTATGCACTGTTCACACCAAACTGCCGTCACCACACTGCCGTTAATACGTAGCAGCTGTGATGAACGCAACATGCTAACCTGAGAACAATGCCCGCAGCACGACGTGATGCGTGACACGGTATGCATGATCCCCATTGAGCACGCCATAAACTTATCGACGCTATGTTCTTGCCTAATGTCTTTGCCTAGACATGCTGTAACCATCACTTTCTAGGGGAATGCCATAGAATCGGTGAATCGGGAATCGGTGAATCGGGAATCGGTATGCGTGACACGGTGAACCCATCTCGTGCCGTACAAGCAACGCTGTACAAGCAACACTGCGCCTTACGTACCTGTACGCCATGTATGTTGGTTGCGCATGTATGTTGGTTGCGGTGCTGCTGGTGTCAGGCGTATATCACGTCTCAGCATGCCCCATCACCTCGCAGGATTACCGTGCATTCATTATCACTGTGCATTGACGTGCTCGAGCACGTCACCCCGCAAGTATCCGTCATAGCCATAGCAATGTCACATGATGTGTCTGCGTTATGTCTACAGTGTTATACCTGCAAGTTATGCCTACAATGAAGGCGTTTGGCAGTAACTTTTTGCTAACGTGTTTGGCACGTACGATAAACGCATACTGCCTCGGTTATTCTGTTAACGATATCCGAGTGTCATCACAGTACTTGCAGCAACGTGCCCATAGCTGTGACGTACCTGGTGACGAACACACTACACCGCCTAGCGTTGCACTACCGTAAGCTTTGAATAATACATGCTTGTTGGTAGCAACATTTCTGCAAAGGAGAATTGACGTTGAAAAAATCCCACCTCTTAGTGCTCGTTTTGCTCACGTTTACCTTGGCATCGTGCCGCAGTGAGACACAAAACCGCATCCGCCGCGAGATTCAAGATTTCACAGGCCAGCGTTTTCACATCACCTTGTATGACCAAAATGGGGAAGCGGTTTACGAAGGTACCGTCAATGGGAAAGTCTCGAGGTCATCGGGTTTCTTAACGAACAACAACGAAGAACTGGCCAATGGTGACTTTATCTACTGGTATGACGATCGTGGTCGTTATCACCAAACCAACCTACCGTACTTAGTAACGGCGTTTGAACGCACTGAGAACTAACACTGCAACCGAACACTGCAACCGAACTGAGTTCACACCGAGCGATTGCTGAGGTTTTCCTATCATATTAGGTGCAGTCGCTTCGGTTTAGCATTCTGAACATGAAACCTAAAACATTAGACACGAAGCATTAGACACGAAGCACTAGACAACGTAACCTGTCATCAAGGTGCGTTTTGCATGATGCTTAGTTTTATCTGTTTGGATTTATCTATAGGGTAGTTGGGTAGCTCGAGCTACCCTTGCCCTGCTTGCGCACCCCCATATCACGCTGCGTTGGTGCATGAACGCACTGGCCTCATAAACGCACTGGCATAGTGGCGATAGTGGCGTTTGTATGGGGAAGTAGTTGTACTGACATGCCAGCGCTGCAGACACGCGCCCTTGTGAAAGGAAAACGTGAAAGGAGAATCCATGTTCATCTCGCAAACATACCCTCGCTGGTTATTGGCTGGATTACTGCTAGTGTTGCTCACCGGTTGTGCCGTGTACGTTGAACCAGGGGTGCAAGTGCGTGCTAGCGGCAGTTACCGCATTGCCTTAGGCAACGTTATTACCGTTTTTGAACCAGATCGCGGCACGGGGGCTACCTATAGCGTTGGGGAGGAAATTCGCTTTCGCGTCCTGAGTAACCGCAGTGGCTATGTCACCCTCACGGCCATTGACCCAGATGGTTTGGTATACGTGCTAGGGCCGCGCAATGTTTATGTCGAAGGGGGCGTGATGACAACGCTACCGACGGCGCGTTACAACATTCGCTTTACGGCTGCCCCACCGCGTGGGTTTCATAGGGTGCGGGCGTCGTTTACCCCGAGTCCTACTGATACGACTGTCACGGTCTATCGTGGTAAGCGCGGCAGTGACGTGTGGACAGAAACAATCGTGACAGAAGTCGAACGCTACCCTCGAGCTGCTCGAGACATCGCAGAAACCAACTTATTCATCCGCTAAACCTTGTTTTTAATTAAAGAAAGAAGCTTATGAAACACATGATGGTAATACAATTTCATGCTACTGCTCGCTTTGTTGCCTTGGCAAACGTTGGCCTGCCATCAGTTGGCCTGCCGCGTAGGTCATTGACCAATTGGCTGGCTGTGGGATTACTGGCGTTAATGCTTAGTGTTGTCAATGTTGGATACAGCCAAGACGAAACCTTGCCTCGAGCATCAGAACCTCGAGCACCAGACCGCGTGGTGGTCGATATTGCCGTGGGTGGGTTTCACTCGCTTGCCCTCATGAGCGATGGCCATGTGGTGGCGTGGGGTGATAACCGCTCGGGGCAAAATGACGTTCCTGAAGACCTCGAGACAGCAACAGCCATTGCCGCTGGTGAGCAACACAGTTTGGCACTGACCGAGGATGGGCGCGTGGTGGCGTGGGGTGATAATCGCTCAGGGCAAAGTGACGTTCCTGAGAACCTTGATAACGCTGTGGCCATTGCCGCTGCCGGTTGGACATCGGTCGCCCTGACCGAAGACGGGCGTGTGGTGGTGTGGGGTAATAACCGTAGCGGTCAAGCAGACGTCCCCGAAGACCTCGATGATGCCGTGGCCATTTCAACGGGTGGTTTTCACGTGATTGCACTGCGCGAAAACGGCGAAGTGGTTGGCTGGGGCAGCACGAGAACCGAGAACCGCCGTGCTCGAGTGGAAGTACCCGAAGGCCTCAGTGATGTTCATAGCATCATGGCTGGACAGTGGCATAACCTTGCTTTGCAACGCGATGGTGACGTGGTGGCGTGGGGCAGTCCGCGTTATGGCCGTACCATCGTTCCTGAGAACTTACACCACAACGTCGCCAAAATCGAACTCAATTTGTTTGTCAGCGTGGCACGCCTTGCTAGTGGCGAGGTCGTGGTGTGGGGTAATGACCGTTATGGCCTTAACCGCATCCCTGAAGAACTACAAAACGTGCGCATTCTGGCTCTCGGCGACTGGCATGGCTTTGCTGTACTTAACAATGGCGATATGTACGCTTGGGGACTCAACGATGCTGGTCAACTTGACGTGCCTGATATCATCGCGCAACAGGTGCACTTGGTGCGAGAAGACGAGTAATTTACCTGCTTCGCTGATGTTTCAACAAGCGACAAAACGACGCTTGGCGCAAGCATGTGCTGAGCGTTTTTTTGAATCATATTAAAGAAATATTTCACGATTATCTTGCTTGTAAATATTTTATCTCACTATCTCAATCCATTGGTATGTCCAAGATTGACGTCTGCACAACTGCACACGTTGTATGTCGTTATGTCGTTGGTAAACATCAACAACTGTAGAAACAACCCGTGGAATTGCCACATGAATAAATTGTGGGTCGAATGTGGCTTGGGCTATTTTTGAGAAGGTATAGCCATCTTCAAGTGAACCCATACAACCATCACGATTGACCATCACATGTATCTCGATGCCTACTCAAGGTAGCAAAAACGATTTCCTAGATGTCCCAATTGAGTTGGCGATACTGCATCACCAAACTGATTCACTAACTCATTGCGTATGGTGTTCAAGGCAAC
>CAZKAZ010000116.1:0-1180 GCA_964550765.1 uncultured bacterium
GGTGTCCCTACTGCTTTAGCCACGCCTAAGCTAATAAGTTCGCGGGCGATGTCATCGTCACAGGAGTAGGTGTAACCCGCTACCCACGTCTGACGATTACCGCGAACCGTTAGTGAGTGGTCGACGACCATCTCAACTTTGGACATTACTCAGCCAAAGCGTTTGCGCCAGCAAAGCGCCCAGCAACGCGAAGGGCATGCACGCCGATATTCGCACCACTTGTCGTACCCGATGAGGTGATGACGGGGCGAATAAATGACTTATCACCGAGGTAATCAAAAAGGTGGCAACCAACAAAACCCGCCGCGTCAATGGTAGCTGGGATGTTATTGGTAAGCGTGGTGTCAACGGCTGTCCAAGTGCTGCCATCGTCACTGTGCTCGAGGCTAATCACATGGTCACCATCGGTATAGGCGACAACCGTAACAAGGAAAGCAAGGCCATGAAACGCGCCCCGCTCCACACTGCTACCCGTTACCGAGGCAGTGCGAACGCTTTGTCCAATAGCTTCAACGGCATTAGAGTTGCTCGAGAAATCTTTCATCATTCACTCCCTTTCAGAGATTAAGAAGCGCGGCCAAAACGGGCAAACGCGGATTTTTGCACGGGGCTACCATCAGCACGCATGTCGAAGAAGAAGCCGACAGCGCGTTCGTCGAGGTATTTTTCGTCCATACGAATGACCTCAATAATGGTCCGTAGGGCAATAGCGTAGTAATTCAAGTCACCAAAAACAAACAGTGGGTCGTTGGCATTGCCGCTCAAGGTGTAATCGGGGAAGAATTCCGATTCCCAGAGGTTAAACCCGTTAAGTGTAGGGGGCTGACCCAACGCCAGCGAGGGTTGCCACAAGAACTGACCATCATTGGTTTTGAGCAAACGTGCGCGGCGTACCGCAGAACGGCTCATGATGTAGCCAGCGGTTGCGGTGCGGTAGCCAGCATGCACTTGATAAGGCGCACCGGCAATGTCATCAGCACTAAATACTTCACCGCTACCCGGTGTGGCGGGGTAAGTGTTTAGGTTAGCGGTGAGCAAACCCAAGGGCTCATCGGCTCCAGAGCCTTGAATAAAAGCTTTGTCGGCGATGTAGTGATCAAAGGCGTGGAACCATTCATGGGCGAGGCTGCCGGCCCCGGCGTTTTTGGCCAGTGCCAATTGCTGAGTGGCGGGCATGTAG
>CAZKAZ010000116.1:1190-4224 GCA_964550765.1 uncultured bacterium
ACCAAACTGACGCCCTTGTTGTTCGACTAGGAACGACTCGACATTGAATTCACTGTCGCTTAGGAGATCGCGTTTAACTTTGATGATGCGCGAAGGCGCAGTAGGACGTAGTACGTTTTTACCGAACGTAGCGTAGCTCTCCGTTGCGTCCTTGGCTTTGTCGCCAGTTTTCCAGTCCAACTCACCAGGGTCTTCAAAGGTCGGCACTTCAAGGTCGGTACGACTGGTTTCAAAGACTCGAGCATTTTGAAAGAAAAATGTCGTCTTACGTGCCTCCGTCATAATTTCATTGACGGTTTCGGTGGGAGCAAGGACGCCGCCTTTACTATCAACAGCGGTAGTCAAAGCGCGTTGCTCTTCAGGCTTCATTTCGCTGTAGCCATGACGGGTAAAGCTACGGAAGGCCAGTTGTTTTTCGGTTGGCGCGTTGAGTTGGCGTCCCGTAAAGTTACGCGTCACATCAGGGCGGTTTTTACGTACTTCTAGCTCTTGAAAACGCCGTTGGTTTTCTGCCTCGAGCTTGTCAATTTGACTATTGATTTGATCAAGCGTTTCTCGAGTTGTAGCAAGGTCGGTGCCAAACTGCGCAAACTCTTCGTTTTTACGGTCAATGAACGCTCTGAGGTCGGCGCTCAGTTTTTGCATTTTGTCTGCATTGGGTGCAGCGGTAGCCATAATAGCCTCCATAAAAAATCCGCCCGTAAAGGCGGCTAAAAGGGTTTTTAGGTTGTTGGGCGGACAGTGTTAGTTGGTCTTCAAGTAGTCAGCGACCCCCTCCCGTTGCAGGTTGGCAAGGATGTCATCAAGCGGGTCGGCACTACGGTCTTCTTTGTCGTTGCCGTAGTCCTGTTCATCAGCGGCGCTTTCGGATTCGTCATCCATCGCCATTTCTTCGGCGTCTTCATCGGCAGCGTTTTCATCCATGCCAAGAAGTTCACCGAGAATGTCCATCGCCCGCTTTTCGCACGCCCTTGCTTCAGTAAGCTCTTTAAGTGCGCTGCTTAACATCTCTTGCGTCTGTTTCGAGATGGTTTTGCCAGCCCTTACCTGAGGTGGCATGGTTAGGATTTCGGTCATGCGCTGCTCGAGCATGGAGATTTTTGCCTCGAGCTGATTGGTTTCATCGGTTTCAGGGACGGTTTCAACAGGTTCACTTGCCACAGGCGTCACCGTGACGGTTTCAGTAGGCTGTTCAATCAAGATCAGTTCGCTCACAGCGTCATTTGGCGTAGAGAACATCACCTTGTCAAACTCGAGGTTGTGCATACTCATGCGCGGCAAGCTCTCGGCGTACATGCTGCCTTTACCTTTGGCGAGGTAAGCCAGCGTGACGTGCGGATGATAGCCGTCGTAAAACGTGGTGTGGGCAAGGTTGTTGGCTAGTGTGGCGTTAAGTTCACTGAGCACACCCGATTCGTCCTGTACGCGCAGATAAAGCACGTCGTAGTCGGGATGTTCAAAGACGCCATAGCCACCAATGTGTAGTTTGAATGGCGCGGTTTGCTCGAGTAGCGGCGCAATATCCTCGGCGTTATCTGAGTGAATGCCGTACAAAACGGTGATGTGCGGCTGTTCTTCGCGCAAAAACACCACTTCTTCGGGAAGCTCATCAAGCAGTTTGATGACTTGCTCAGCAGCACGCTCACCAAGTTGCAAAAACACTGAGCTGTAGGTTTGCGGCTGTTCCAAGTCCCCAGGAACGGCAAGTTTACGCATGCCACCTTGACGCGAAAGCACCCTAGCAAGAGGGTTGGCTGGGAACGTCACCATACTGACTTCCCAAAGGTCTGCCCGCGTCACCTCGCGGATGCCCTCATCGTCATATTGGCTTTCTTTAATCCAAAACCCAATCGACATACCTTGCGGGTTGCCAAGGGTTTTGCGTTCTTTGATTTTGCCCCATACCTCACGGGCATTTTTGGAACTATCAAGGTACAACTTGCCTTTGACTTTGAGGCCGTATTCAGTCTCAAAAACCTGTGTCGTGTGGCCAATTTCTTTGTCACTGTCGTGATTGTCAAGCACAGGAAACTTGCCTTGTTGGTCACGAATGGAGTCGATAAACGACCCTTTAAGGATGCGTTCTTCGTAAAAGTTGATGTTGCCCCAAACGGTTGCATAGCCCTCAAAAAAGCCCTCTTCGGTAGCGTCTGTGTCTACCTCGAGATTTTGAATGTTGAGCTGCCTAAACGCTTGCGGCGGTTTTAATGTGGCTGGCACTGTCTACCTCCAATAAAAAACCCCGCCGTAGCGAGGTGAATGGGTGTGAGTTGGTTGCCTACTGAATTTCATAGCCAAGGACACATCGGCAGTGAACCACCTCCTTGGCAGGCGCTCCGAATTCGCAAGGATGCAACAGACCATTAGAAAAGCGTTCGTCCATTGCCCTTGTTTCGCCGTTTAAGGCGCTGTGCGAATCACGAACGCGGCTATCGCCTGCGCTAAGCCACGTTTTGCGCACGCTTAAGTTATTTTCGCTGGCCGCTCGTCTGACCCCGTAGTCAGTAGCGGTGTTGCTAACGATGCCGATTTCAGTTCGGGCAATGCGGTAAGCGCGGCTGGTATCAACGTCACCTTCTTGCCAGAGGTTGTAAAGGCGTTCTATCCCTGTGGCAATGTCATCAACGGGTAAGGCAGCTTCAAAGGCTTGGACGAAATAGCGTTGGAGGTGCTCGAGTGTCGTCTCATTGATATGCCCGACTTGCACCCCTGCAATGGATTCAATCAAATCAGCAGCATCTTGGCTAAGCCGTGTGGCATCACGTTGTTGGATGACGCGATAGCCTGAAAGTCCAAAATCATCAAAAACAGTTTTGTAAGCACCCTCAAACGCGGCTTTCCACATTTCTGCGTTGGCTCGAGCTTGATTCAAGGCGGCCTGTCTACCATCACGGTCAAAGGCTTCGCGCACCTGTTGCTCACTTTGCTGGAGCGCTTTCTGGGATTTAAGCCGCTCGGTTAATGCTTTCTTATTTCAGATGTTGCCTGATCAGTTGCAATAATTCTTCCGGCTGGAAAGGCTTGCTGATGTATC
>CAZKAZ010000116.1:4234-5547 GCA_964550765.1 uncultured bacterium
TGTTTAGCTTCATCGGTAAACAGTTTTTTGACCACATTGAAAAAACGGTCTTCGTAGCGTTCGCGCTTGTCCGTTTGCAGTTCGCGCCATGCCCTACGCACTTCGCGCCTTTGGATGGCTCTTGTGTTGTCTTCATTATTATCGTCTTGATTATCAGTCACGTTGGGCGCAGCTTGCACCGTTTTGAGCATGCCGGTATGGGTCAAATTGAGGTGCAACTTAAGGCTGACTTCTTCAGGGCTAAATCCTGTAGCGATAAGCGTCTGGGCAATTTTGGCACGCTCAGCAAGGGTAGCGTTTAGCGCCTCAACTGCCGAGTAGTCAGCTGCGATGACATGGTCATCGTGGAATTCGGGCGTCAAGTCTTTGTTGAGTTGCTCCACCATGTCATCAATCCACGGCATGACAGAATCAACCCACCAGGCATAACGCGCCCAGCGCATATTGTTGTAGGTTGCTCGCTCGCCGAAGCCAACCAAAATTGGGTCAATGTCAAACCCCATGCAGATTTGCCGGAAGCCAAAATTGCGGGAGTTGATCAGGTCGAGTTCAACGCTGTTTTGACTGATGGGGCTGTAGTTGGCGGTGGTGTCAAGCACAATCAGCTTGCGAGCGTTTTGGGTGCCGATGAAATACTGTTGCACAAGGTCTTCGGCTTTATCCCATTCATCTTCGTCCATGGGCGCGTTCATCGACAGAACGCCACTCACGACACCGCGATTTTCCAAAGAATTTAATTGAAACTGTTGCGCGTAGGTGTCGGTATCCACAGCTTGCGCCAACGCCTGCAATTCACCAAGCCCCCAATAAGGGTCAACAGGATTAGGCAGTTGATCGTGAATCAAATCTTCAGGGCGCAACATACCTGGCATGAAGTCCACTTTGTAACCAAGAATGTAACTCTCTTGGTCAGGTACAACGCGCACTTTGGTGGGTTGCACGTTCCACAGTTCCATGATTTGCCCGTTACCGTCGCGCACCTTATACAGCAAGCTATTGCCTGCTAGTGACAAGTGTGATGACATGTACCAGCGCAGCGTTTTTTGCGTGTGAAAGGGGTTTGGGCGGTCAAGTAGCGCTTGCAAAGGGCTTTTGGGATTTTCTACCAAGCGGCCATCACGTTGCTTGCGGTATACCTTGAGGGGTGCGCTGCTAGCGGCGGTGGCTTTTTTACTGACACAGCGAAACACAATCGGGTTGGCTTGATAGCCGTCTCTGACTGCCCGCTCCAAGTCCCAGTTGTAGTAGTTTTGTAAACCATTTCGCCACGGCTCGAGCGCCGTCAAGTGCGGAATCTTGGCGCGTTGGGATTT
>CAZKAZ010000117.1:0-5544 GCA_964550765.1 uncultured bacterium
GGGATTAGCCTTGAGTGAACATATCGTCCGTTCGCTCGGAGGCGAAATTACTTTTGGCAACGTATCCGCTAAAGACAACGTATATGCTGAAGACAATGTATACGCTAAAGACGTAGAAGCTGAGCGCGATGCCGTTAGTGCTGCTTCTTATGGTGTGATTGAAGGTTTTGTGGCTCGAGTGACCTTGCCGTTATACGACGAAACAGCCCCCTCAGGGCAGACACCGCAGACGGAGAAAACGCTACCTAAAACAAGTCGTGAAACAACAAGTCGTGAAACTAGTCAGGGTAAGCGGTTGACGTGATTTAAGGTGATGCGCAGGCATTTGGCTCGAGTGGTCATTTTTTGGTACACTAAGGCTAGATTTTGTCCACTGCAAAGGCATAACGCCAACAAAATAAGTCGTTTGGTCGCTGCCTGTCCTCAGCACGTTGTTTTTGGCTCGTTACACGTGTTGCTATTTTTTTATGCCGTGGTGATAGCACGTTGCTGTGACCTTTGGCGTGCTACCATCAAGTTTATGAATTTGGAGATGAGCGATGCCGCTCGAGATTTATTAGAGCGCGAACGTTGGGTCATCGCCGACTTGCGTGCCCTGCTGGGTCGCTTGGATGCCGATGAAACCCATATTCAAGAACTAAAAACTGCCCTTGAAGACCTCGAGGGTCTTTTCATGCTGGTGGTGTGTGGTGAATACAACGCCGGAAAATCAACCTTTTTGAACGCCCTGTTGGGTGAAAAGATCATGCCCCAAGGGGTGACGCCTACCACCGATCAAGTGACCATTGTTAGCTATGGCGAAAAGGACAAAGAAGAGCTCGAGCGCGGGTTCATCATGCGCCGTGAAACGCCTTCGGAACTGCTTAAAACGCTAGCGTTAGTCGATACCCCTGGAACGAACGCAGTCATTCAAGAACACCAAGAACTGACCGAAAAGTTTATCCCTAGAGCTGACTTGGTGCTGTTTGTGACCTCTTCGGATAGGCCTTTTACCGAAACCGAAAAAGGCTTTTTGGAACTGATTAGCTCGTGGGGCAAGAAAATCGTCATTATCGTCAACAAAATTGACATCTTTGATGAAGAAGACGAATTGCAGCGAGTGCTCGACTTTGTGCAAGAACACGCCCGCAAAACCCTCGGGGTGACCCCGCAGGTGTTCGGTCTCAAAGCCAAACAAGCCTTGCAAGCCAAACTCAAAAATGAACCGCATATGTTGCGCGATTCGGGGCTGCTCGAGGTTGAACGCTTCGTGGAAGCTAGTCTTGCGGGCAATCAGCGCATTCAGCTCAAGTTTAAAAGCCCCCTTGGGGTTGCTCAGCACGTCGCTGACACCTATCAGGGGGTGTTAGAAGAACGCCTCAAGTTGCTCGAGGGTGACAAACGCACTTTAGGCGAAGTCGATAGGCAACTGGTGCAGTTTGAAAAAGACATGAAACGCGAGTTCGATGGTTATATTGCCAAAGTGAAGACGGTGCTACTTGAAGTAGAACGTCGCGGGGAAATCTTTTTCGATGATACCGTGCGCATCGGGCGCATTGTTGACCTGATGAGCGGTCAAAAAGTGCGCGGTGAGTTTGAGCGTGAAGTCATTCGTGGTGCAGACCGCGATGTCGAACGGGCCGTTAACGAGATGGTCGACTGGTTCATCGAGCGCAACTTGCAACTGTGGGAAGACGTGATGGCGTTTATTAAAGACCGCCGTCAAGCCAGCGAAGAACGGGTCATTGGTGATGTGGGCGGGCGTTTTCAGTACAACCGCGACGAACTCATCAAGATGCTTAGCCGCACTGCCAACGACGTCATGGAACGTTATGACGAAAATCGCGAAAGTGCTCGCTTGGCTGATTCACTGCGTTCTGGCGTGTTGCAAACCGGTCTTATTCAAGTCGGTGGCCTCGGGCTAGGTGCTGCCGTCGTGGCTACGCTGTCGGGGTTGATGTTTGATGTGACAGGCATTTTGATGGGGCTTACGGTGGCTGGCTTGGGCTTTTTGGTGTTGCCGCGCCGCCGCCGCCTTGCTAAGCGTGAACTGCACGTCAAGATGCAAGAACTGCGTGATGGTCTTGAAGATAACCTCAGCCATCACTTCAATGATGAGCTTGACCGTTCGACATCCAAACTGAACGCGTCTATTGGGTCGTATACCCGCTTTGTGAGAAGCGAATTGGGTCGGCTCGAGGCCTTGCAAAACGAACTGGCTGAACAGCGCCAAGACCTGCACAAGTTGGCGGTAGACATTGAACGCTTGCTCGTAGAACAACCCACAGAAGAGTCTAGCAAAGCATCTGAAGCGTCTGTGGAACAACCGCAAGCCAACTGACCAGCCCCTATCTAATACCCATTCGCGCTGATTCCGTGAATTAATGCACGCAGAGCGCGTAGGAAAAGCTACGGATGTAGGTAGGAACGCAAGAAAATCCATTGGACTGTTTGCAGTGTTTAGTTGGAATCCCCATAACATGAAAAAAGGCTAGCTGCATGCTAGCCCTTTCTTTTTTGAGTTTTTTCTAGGTTGCGTTTCTCCAGTTGCGGACTTTTGTCAACATCACATCGATATCCTACTTTGGTATCCTACTTGTAGCAATTCACACGTGTCGTTGCCACAGTGATAGATTGTTACCTTACCTCAGTATCATCAGAGTATCATCAGCATTAATCGTATCAAGCGCGTTCAACTATGTAGGTGTTAATCATGGAAATGCTATTTGATATCCTACGTTGACATCAAGCGCGTTCAACTGTGTAAACGTCAATCATAGAAACGCTATTTGTTCAGTTTAAGCAACCGTTTCAGGGTCAACAGGCGTGAGGGCATCGTGGTCACTTTCGCCTGTGCGAATGCGAACAACGCGCTCGAGGGGTTGCACAAAAATCTTACCATCGCCAATTTCACCCGTTCTTGCGGCTTTGCTGATGGTGTCAAGGGTGACTTCTAAAAAAGGTTCGCTAACGGCAATCATCAGTTGCACTTTCTCATGAAATTCCACCACAAAGCGGTTGCCGCGATACTGCTCCACAACACCGCCTTGGCCGCCGTGGCCACTCACTGATGAGATGGTAATGCCCTTAACACCCGCTGATGCGAGGGCTTCTTTGACAGCAGGCAGTTTGCTGGGTCGAATGATAGCTGTAATCAGTTTCATCTACGTCACGCTCCGTATGATTCGTGTGGTTTTGAGGAAAAGGTCAAAAAAGTGAGCGGGCAACATGACCCGCTCGTGACAGCAGGGGTGTTTAGTCGGTACCAACAACCACTGGATCGCTGAGTGAATCGGCGTTGCTATAAGCTTCGGTGCCGTGCTCGGTGAAGTCTAAGCCTTTGATTTCGTCTTCAGCACTGACCCGCAAACCACCCGTGAGGGGTTTGAGGACGAGGAAGACGACGTAGCCACCCACAAAAGCCAAACCGCTGATGCTGAACGTGCCAATAGCTTGGGTAGCAAGGTTTGCCCCGCCGAAGAGACCGACGGCGAGCGTACCCCACACCCCACAGATACCATGCACGGTGATGGCACCGACAGGGTCATCAATGCGGGCATTATCTAGCAGTTGAATGCCAAAGACGACGATGACACCAGCAATCGCACCAATAATGACCGAGGAGGTGGGGCTAACTGCCGCACAACCAGCGGTGATACCTACCAAACCAGCCAATGTGCCGTTTAGGGTCATGGAAAAATCTGGCTTGCCAAACTGCGCCCACGAAACAAACAGGGCCACGAGTGCACCCGCTGAGGCGGCCAAGTTAGTGGTTAAAAAGATATCAGCTACGGCAGTTGCGTCTGCTACAGAAGCAATGGCCAGTTGTGAACCAGGGTTAAAACCGAACCAACCCAACCACAAGATGAACACACCCAAACCAGCAAGTGCCATGTTGTGCCCAGGCATGACGTTGATGCGACTTTCTGTGTAGCGTCCGAGGCGTGGCCCTACGGCAAGCACCCCACCTAAAGCAGCAAAACCACCCACAGCGTGCACGATGGTTGAACCTGCAAAGTCAACAAAACCCATTTCAGCAAGCCAACCGCCACCCCATGTCCACTGACCGAGGAAAGGGTAGATAAGCCCGGTCATGATGACGGAAAAAATCAGGTAAGCAGAGAACTTCATGCGTCCGCCGATGGCACCAGAAACGATGGTTGCAGCCGTACCGGCAAACACCATTTGGAAGAAAAAGTCAGCGGCCACAGGCACGGTGTCGTTGGTGTAGCCACTCAAGGCAAAACCGCCACCGTACATAAACGTAAACCCAAATGCCCAAAAAGCAATCCCTGCTACTGCAAAGTCTGCATAGTTTTTCATAAAGATATTGACGACGTTTTTAGCGCTGTGTAAGCCTGCCTCGAGCAGCGCAAATCCCGCTTGCATAAACATCACCAACACACCTGCGAGCACCATAAACATGGTGTTCATCGCGTAAGCCAGGTCTGCAATATCTTGCGCGCTTGCCGCTTCTTCCTGTGCAATTGTTACAGAGAGAAGGGTGAAAAGTGCGAGCAACCCGCAAACTTTTTTCATTTTTACCTCCTAGATTTGTCGTCTTTATGCAACGACGCTCAGGTGCTAAGAATATGCGTAATCGCCATGAATGTCAAGCTATTTTTGGCTTAGAGGCGACAACTTATTGCACATATCGCTAGCAAAGGCAATTTTTACGCATTTTGCTCGAGCTAATTTGGATATTTGCCACAAAAATGGCTGACATACTGTTTATAAAGATTTTGTGAAGCGGCGTGCATAGACGTATAAAGTTGTAATTTGGGGGCTTGCTTATAAAGTTACTACCCTGGCGCAGGATGGTAGCGAGCATCGTGGTGGCGTGCGATACGCGTGATACGGATTCCAACTAAACACTGCTTAAAGTCCTGCGGACTTTCTTTCGTTCCTGCCTGCATCCGTAGCTTGTCCTACGCGCTCTGCGCGAATTGATTCCGCGAATCAATTGGAATGGGTATGAGTTGCAAAGATATAACAACTTGTCAAGGGAGGCGCTAGTAAGTCAAGTTTGAGCGTGTGAATAAAACCAACAGCGCCCAGCGAGTTTTCTACAAAGCCTTAAGTAATTTGTTGCTCAATCGTCGGATAAGACTTTTTCGCTTGATTGTGAGCATGTTGTCGGATGTATCTGAGCATGTTGTTGGATGCATCAAAGCGCATGTTGCTAGCCAACGTACTAAGCATCTCTAGCCGTACCGCATCTCTAGCGGTACCGTGAGTCGCTTTTTCAGTAGCGTTGTCTCAGTAGCGCTTTTTCATAGCGCTATCATGGATGAAGCAAGTGTGTGGAAAATATTGCCATACCAAGGCAGGTATTGAATCAAGATGTCTTGTACTCGAGGTAATTTAATGTGCCTTAAATACACTATCCAATCAATTGGCTAATTTATGGGCGAATCAGTGTGGTGACACAGTATTACAGAAGCAAAATTACAGAAGCGAAATCTTATAGCACGCGTCTTAGACACATTAAATCATCTGCGTAATAGCCCGCGATAATTTTGGTTTTCTCGTCTAGGACGAATTATCTCGAAGCGTACATACATT
>CAZKAZ010000118.1:0-2774 GCA_964550765.1 uncultured bacterium
GGCGCAAGTGACCTCGACGACTGTATTTACGTTCTTGACCTCGAGCTACACCTGAACCACGAACGCTACTTGCCAGAGGCAAACCAACACTGACGCCATAACCAACAAAACGCTGTAATAGACCAAAGCGCTCTACGGGGCGCTTTTTAAGGATACCTATGCCCAAAAACAAGCCAGCACAAACACTTGACCACCTTGCCCCCGACGGTCACATGACCCTTGCAGCGTTTGCCCGTTCCTTGAATGTTCACCCTTCAGGACTGAGGCGTTCACTCAAGCGGCATGGTTTCTATCTCAAAAGAAAAGGGAAATTGCGTCTTGTGTCTATCGACCAAGCTGAACGGTACGTTATAGTTAGCGAACGACGGTTTGAACGCGTCAACACACGCCCTAAAGGTTGGCTTACTACGGTTCAGGCAGCTGATGCTACTGGTTGTAGTGGTGCCACTCTTTGGCGTGCGGCGATTGCAGGTTATATTCGAGCAGCCAACTACAAAGCGAGGCAATATTATCATCCTGACGACCTCGAGCACTTCAAATACAGCATTAACAACATCCCAACAGACGGTTGGTACTGCGTTGCCGAGTTCGCTAAAGAGCACGGCACGCGTTTTGATACTGCCAAGAAATGGTTAAAAAGGCATGGTTTTGAAACGCGCAAGTTTAGGGTTAAAGCGGGTCTCAGGGTATATGCTCGAGCAGACGCTCTGTGTGCATGGCTATCGAGTTATCAAGCGTGGTGTCTCGAGAATCGAGATAAAGTCACTGGTATTAGCTCGAGTATTCTCAAAGTCGTCGAGCGTAGTCAAAATCCACTAGCGTTTACCGAGTTGTGTAAACGCGTCCCGCACAATAGTCAAAAATCACTTCAGGTCACAGCTAACAGGTTGGCTAGACAAGGGTATATTACTCGATTTAAGCATGACGGTAAGACGGTTTACGCCGCCCGAGCCGCAAATGAACGGGCAGCATGAATCATTGGCACCAGCGCGGCGATGCCCGCCAGCACGAGTGGTTGCTCGAGCAACCCGATAACAGCATCGACCTACTGTTCACCGACCCGCCCTATAACACGACCCAACTACCATACGAAAAGAGCTGGGTGTGGTGTGAGGCCACTTTTAAGTTTTGGTGGAATCAGGTGAAGCGCATTACTAAGCCTCATGCGTGGGTGGTGATGTTCGCGGCCAATCCCTTTGGGGCAAAGCTCATCTGTAGCAACGAGACGGCATTCCGGTTTAGCTACACGTGGGTCAAATCGCGCAAAACCAACCCGCAAAGCAGCGGTTGGCGTCCGTTAGGGCAACATGAAGACATCCACGTGTTTTGCATGGGCAAAGTGACGCTCGCACCGTACAATCCGCAGTTAGCAGACGCTGAGGTATTGCGTAGCGGTCGCGGTTTAGCTACAGGTGGGTCAGCTTGGGATGACGAATACGAGTTTGACCCGTGGGTTGATGATGGCACGCGGCTACCCGTGACAGCGTTGTACTGCCCATCGCCGAAGCGGGTACAGGGTTCGCATCCTAGCCAAAAACCCGTTGAATTGTTGGAATATGTCATCAGAACGCACAGTAACGTTGGTGATGTGGTTGGTGATGCGTTTGTGGGTAGTGGCTCGAGTGGGGTAGCATCAGCCAAACAAGGGCGGTGCTATGTAGGGTGTGAGAAGGATAAGCACTGGCATGGGGAAGCATCGCGTGATGTGGGATGGCAGTATGCGCAGACGCCGTTGTTTGCAGGAGGTGCATGAATGGGTTCAGATGAAATGAGACGATGGCTCGAGGAAGACCTAAAGCAAAACAGATTAGAGCAGTTGCCGATATTAAGCGATGATGTTTTTGCGGAATCCAACAAGCACTCACGATATGTCGCTGAGTTTGTGGGTGAATTGCGTAAGTGGCTTAAGGATGGTCAAAAAGCCTCAAGGTACAGTGTTGGGTTAACAGGTTTTGAAGTTTTTGTTGACGATGACCGCGCAGAGACGGTGCGGCTCGAGCCAATGCGGATTCCGCAAAAATTGACCCGCCCCCTTGACCTTAGCGGTGTCCAAACATACTTCAATCGCAAGTGGCTACAAAAGCAATACGCAGCGCCGCGTGACATGCCTTTTGAAATTGCTGGTCAAATTGCCGCAGAAGTCATTATGCCCATCTACGAACGCTGCCACGACCAAAGCCACAAAGAAGCTGAAGAATTTAAGGCTACGGATAATCAAGCAGAATGGCTACACGACGCGTTTATTAGGGTTTGGGAGGACATGATGCCAATACCCGATGATGTCGAGTTTATGATAAGCAAGCAACCTCCAATAATGCCAATAGGGAAACCCGCAAACCTTATTAACTACTCTAGTGGGTGTGAACCTTGGTACATCAAAATACAACTACACGGGGTAAATAGCTTGGGGATGGTATTTCCTCAATACTTCCCCGGTGAAATGGTACACGGTGCGATTGAAGGTCTCATCAAGGCGGCATTCCCAGAGTTAGCGTGCGCTATGAAACTCGAGTAGACGCGACAACGTTATTAACAAAAGGGTAGCTCGAGCACCTGAAAGAGGACTCGCGGTTAGTGCCTAGCCGATTACAAGAGGTGATGCGGTTGCTCGAAGTGGATGTTGTGTTTGTGCCTGAAAGCTAAAACAGACTACTTGTAATTTGCTGAAGCGACGCCTATCTCTTGGCAAATTTTAATGTTTAGTGATACGCTTTTGGTAGTGATTCCATTAGCTGAAAGCACTACCTAACATGATGTGTCGAGTGGTTATGCAA
>CAZKAZ010000118.1:2784-3492 GCA_964550765.1 uncultured bacterium
CGTAGTTTAGGGGATTGCCCTTGCTGCTATGGAGTAATAATACGACACTGTAGGACTCTTGTCACCCCTCTATAGTGGGTGAGTGTTTCCGTTGTCCCTTGCCTCAGCGTTGTATCGAGTGGTACGCTTTTGGTAGTGATTCCGTTAGTAGAAAGCATTACTTAACATGGTTTCTCGAGTGGTTATGCAACTGCTCGAGCCTCTTGGTAAAACGACTTGTAAAGAATTCTTAAACTCACCGTCACACAATTTGCTTGGCAACCCAAACACCACCACGCAGGTGGTGTTTTGTTGTTGTAGAAAGAGGTCTTTATGAAACGCTTTGTTGTATACGCTGTGCTGCTACTGCTTGTTGTGGCGTGTGGAGGGGGCAGTGATGACCCTGACCCACCCGCTAACCAAGCCCCAGAAGCATCGTTTACTGCTTCACCACTCGAGGGAGAAGCGCCGCTCGAGGTCAGTTTTGATGCTGGCGGGTCATCTGATAGTGACGGTACCGTTGACACTTTCGCGTGGGACTTTGGAGACGGGGCAACGGGTGAAGGCGAAACTGCTTCACACACGTTTGCAGATGTGGGTGAGTATACGGTGACACTGACTGTTACCGACGATGACGGGGCAACGGCTAGTGCCGAGCAGACTGTGACGGTGCTCGAGGCGACACCTGACCCCGAACCCGAGCCTGAGAACCAAGCGCCAACAGCGAGC
>CAZKAZ010000118.1:3502-5496 GCA_964550765.1 uncultured bacterium
CAACAGGACAAGCGCCGCTCGTTGTCAACTTTGATGCCAGCGCCTCGAGCGATACCGACGGCAGCATCACGTCTTACGCGTGGAACTTTAGCAACGAAAACACAGGCGAGGGTGAAGTTACCTCTTTCACGTTCGTTGCCCCCGGCGAATACACCGTGACCTTGACTGTTACCGATAATGACGGTGCAACCAACAGCATTACAGGCACAATTACGGTCAACGAACCGCCCGAACCTGAACCTGCACCCGAACCAACACCTAATGTGGACTACTCAGGTACGTGGGCATGGGTTGGTCAATTTAGACTGACAGGCATTCAGTACGTTGGTTATGTCGAATTTTCAAATCCAATTGATGACACAGCAGAACGCCGCAATGCCCAATCGGGACAATGGTTGTTTTGCAGTATTGACGTTGTCCTTTGCCCACCTAGACCCTCTGGGATTGGCATTGTTGGTGAATTTCTGTCACAGGGTGAGCTTAGGCTTTCTGTGAGTTTTGTTGAAGACGGTGACATTCGCCTTGTTGCCATTGATGATGACAATGCTATTGGCAATGAGCTTAATAACTTGCCTTCGTTCTTTGGTCGTGGTAGATGGACGTTTGATTCTGGCTTGGAAGCTGACATGTTTGTGGGCATGACCAAGCTCGAGAATGCCGATGTGTTTTCGCTTGCGCAACTTAAGCAGGTCGTACAACAAGCTAACGTTGACAAAAGTGCATCGGAATCTGAGCAAATGGAGCAAGTGCTCGAGGCAATACAAGACGCCTTTAACGATTAGGCTTTTTCTAGTGGTGTTGTCTTAGAACTCAATCTCGATACTCGAGACCATCATCGGCAACACCACCAACACCACTGCCCCCAGCAGTAACAGGGCAGCCCAGTAATAACCAAACTTACGCAGGCGCTCGAGCAACCCCTTCGTAAAATCCGACGCCTCACGCCCGAAAGGTTCTTCCCCCCGTGTCGGGTGCACTGTCTCGGGGGTATCAATACCGATTAGGCGAATGGCTTCTTCTTGTCCGTTGATAACGACGCGCACGGTGTCGCCGTCAACGACTCGAGCCACCTCAAACATCCCCTGTAACTGCCCGCGTGGTTCAAGCTGTGCAAGGGCAACGGAAAACAACAACGTAAAAAGAACGGGCAAAAGTTTTTTCATGAAAGTATTGTAAAACATTTTGGTTTTATGTCAACAACAAAAAAGCCCCTGCCTATGGCAGGGGTCACTTAAACGTCTTCATATCTTGTTTGCTCATCCCCCCACGCCTAAAGGCGGCAATCGCCATCTTGACCGTGCGTTCAGCGGCTGCGCGGTCATCGTCGGCAGTGCGGGTAGGTTTTTGGTCTACCTTGTAACCAAAAAAGCGTTGATACTCGTCAGGTGTCAGCAAACTGTCTTTGCTGCGCGCACCGCTCTTACCGCGTTTGTTGAATGCCTCGAGCGTAAGCGCCCCTTTGTGCGCCACATACGCTTCATAGCCGCGCCGTGCATCACGCATGACCTGTGCTTGTTTTTCTTCTGCCTCGAGCGTTTCCTCGAGCCGAATAAGCTGTATCGCCCTCGCGTAAGGCAGCCGCAAAAACGCTTCATCACTGTAGCCACTACGCCGCAGGAACTTATACAGCCTTAGTTCAATTGGTTGTTTGGAATGGGCGGAACGCTCACCTCCGCCGTTTTCACCTTGTCCCAAGGAAAGCTGCGCAAAAAAGTTTGCAGGCTCGGACTCCTTATGGCGGTGAAGATTGCCGTGTATACGTCAAGACCGGGCATGTCGGAAATGTCTTTGAGGGGAATCAGGTTGCCGTGCTTGCGCAACAGTAGTCCTTGCACAAAGCGCAGCGGGTTAACCCCATTGCCACCGCCAAGGATGAAGCCATCTAAAAACTGCTCGGCGGGGTTGGTGCTGCGGTAGCGAGCGTCAAGGCGCACAATGTTGTCGTGAACGCTGCGCCCAAACTTGACGATGTTACTGACCGTGCCTTGCATCCC
>CAZKAZ010000119.1:0-5469 GCA_964550765.1 uncultured bacterium
ACATCATCGGCTCGAGTACTCAACACCTTTGTTCGATGTCCACCTTGGCCTAGCAGTATGTATGTCACTAACGTAACTCGTGAACTAGCAACTCGTTTTAGGTAGCATCAACGCTGTGATAACTGTCATACAGCCGTTGCCTCCGCAGGTGATGCCCACAGTTTGGAAAGGGAACACCCACCATGTCAAACGAATCTGCGCACAACGACGCGGTTGAAACAGGTGTTGACCACCTGAACCGAGCGCAAGGCAATCCCCTTTTTGCGGCTTTGTGGACGTCAGAAGTGGGCGTGTGTCTGGTTGAGCCAGGAACAGCCGACGCTTCTGCCACGATTGTTGCTGCTAACGCAGCCTGTTACCAACAAAGCGGTCATGACGAGGGTGCGCTGACGGGAGCGGTGCTCGAGACTTTCCTGCTTACCTCAACACCTACCGACGACGCAATTGTCCAACCACCCAACAACGATCATCACGCTGAGGGCACGCCAGACGTCAACCCGCACCTCAACCCAGACATCAATAACGTCAAGAATAACGTCAAGCAAACCGGGGGCGACGAAGATGAAAACCCCTACGCACTCGATGACCTTGATGACTTAGACCAGTTGGCACTTTTTGATGAAGACCTGTTCGATGAAACGGTGTCCCCTCGAGCTTCTACCACCAAAACCCCCGATACCAAAATCCCTGAGGTGGATGCAGCTTCAAACAAGCAACAAGATACCGAACGCACCCCTGCCTTAACAGGACATAACCTGACGGCACTTGCGACTGACCCCAGCCGTCAATGGCGGGTATACCTGCGCCATCGTCAGGGTCATTTATTAACTGCCCGAGTGAGTGTCAGTGCGCTGACTGCCACCCCGCTGGTGACGCTACTCGTGCGGCTCGAGCCACCTGCTGCTAACAACCTTCACTACACGCGGGCGTTGTATCACTTCACCCAACGCAGCCACCTGCACGACGAGCGCACTGCCGACACCCCGCAATACCTCCTTGATACCTTGGTTAGTAGCCTCGAGCTAACCCCCTTGCAACTGCAGCACGCGGCGTTGTACTTGCACCACACTACAGCCCTCTCACAAGCCAACAGCCCTGCGAGTAATGATGACCCCCACGAGCCTTGGACAGTGTGGACACCTTCTACAAGCGCATCACCGTCCATATCACCGTCAGCAGCACCGTTGGGGCATGGTCATCAATCCAGCCATCGTCAGGACATACCCCAAGACATACTCCAAGACATACCCCGCGAGATAAACGTCGATACCTTACGTCAACACCTGAGCGACCAGCCCACGTTACAAATCGAAACGCAGCCTCACGGCGAACGTTATTATGTGCCACTCGTTCGTGTTGCCCCTCACCGTCATAACACCCAACCCAATAACACCCAACCCAGTAACAAGCACGCCCCTACACCAGCGGTGTGTTTGGGCAGTTTGGTCATTGACCTTGGCAACGTGCCTAAGCTCGAGGCCGAACGGCACGTGCTGCATGACGTGCTGCACACTTTGGCCAGTCAGTTCACACAGGTGCTCGAGCAACAACAGTCGCGCCATCACTTTGAAGCCCGCTTGGCCGCCAAAACTGACGAACTCGACCTCAAAGCCGAACAACTCGCCTACTTACACGCCCTCATTGACAGCACCAGCGACTTTGTGTGCCTCATGGACGCTAGCGGCAACCTCAACTACGTTAACCCCGCCGGGCAGCAACTCGTAGGCGATGCTAACGGCGTAGACGATACTGATTTGCCCTTGAGTGCCAGCGTGTTTGTCACCTTGAACGCCAAAAGCACCTTGGCGTCGCACTTTGCCGAAGCCCTACAAACCGGTACCTGGCGCGGCGAAACCAACTTCACGCACGCTGATGGTCGCAGTTTTCCGGTGTCGCAAGTGCTCACACCGCTTTATAACCAACGCGCTGAACTAGCGGGTTTTGGCACCATTGCCCGTGACATCAGTGAGCACAAAGCCCTAGAACACGCCCTCAGAAGCAGTGAAAGCAAGATGCGCGCCTTACTTGAAGCCATTCCCGATTTGATTTTTGTCTTTGACAAACAAGGTCGCTACTTGGATGTAGCTGGCCGCAGTGATGGGGTGAGCTTAGTCGCCGAAGACCTCGTGGGCTACAGCTTGTTTGATGTCTTGCCCGAAGACCTAGCCAACCGCTTGTTTGCTGCTATTCACGAAGTGCTGCTGAATGGGTACATGCAGCGGCTCGAGTACCAAATCGGTAGCGGCACAGTCAGCGAAGCCCAACTGGTCAAAATGAGCGAAGGGCGGGTGCTCATGGTCGTGCGTGATATCACGACCCGCAAACGTACCGAACAAGACTTGCGCGTCTTTCAAAGCCTGGTAGAAGCCGCTGCTGACGGCATTGTGCTCATTGACGATAGCGGCATCATTCGCTACAGCAACCCTGCGTATGATGCGTTAGTGGGGGTGACTGACCCCCGCAAGCAACACATCACGCAGATGCTTAGCCGCAGCGGCAAACAAACCTTTGAACACGCCATCGAAGCCATGTTGCAAGTAGGTGCATGGCAAGGCAACATCGAACACCAACACAGTGCTGGGGCGGTGCTGACTACTCAGATGAGTTCGTTTGCCATTCGCGACGACAAAGACAACTTCACCCAAGCAGGTGCAATCGTGCGCGACATTAACCGCGAGTACCAAGCCGAACGGCAACTGCAAGCCTACAAACAACTGTTAGAGAGTTTGCTCGAGCACCTACCTGCGGGCGTGTGCGTCATCAACTACCACGACGACAGCTACCTGCTGGTGAACCACAGTTTTGCCAAACAAGCGGGCTACACCCCAGCGGACATGATTGGCAAACGGCAAACGGACGTGTTTGACGCTGAAACCGTATCGGTGTGGCATCAGCGCAACCAACGCATCGCCAGCAGTCGGCAGATGATTTCTTTTGAAGAACACCTGCGCGACGAACAGGGCAACATGCGTTACTACTTCACCTCAGAATTTCCCTTAATTGACGCTGAAAATGAAGTCTATGCCATCGGCGTGGTCACCAGTGATATCAGTAACGTCAAACACGCCGAACACGCCCTGCGCCAACGCAACGACCTGCTTACTTTGTTACACGGCCTCAGCCGCCAGCTCAATAGTGCTACAACTTATAGTGAAATGCTCTCGAGCGTCTGCGAGATGCTCACGCATTTGCATATGATGGCAGGCAATCTGTTCATCATTGAGCTAGACCAAAATAGCAACCCCCTTTATTCAACTAAGATGGCCGCGTGGCACGAAGACGGTGGCGTACACGGGCAGCCTCTTGGCACGCGTTTGTATTTGCCGGACTATCCCAACATGCAAACGACGCTCGAGCGCCCTGATGCCACCAACATCAAACACCTTAGCGACCTCGACGAAGCCACCCAAACCCGCTGGCGTAAAGGCGGCGTCGGTACCTTGGCGATTGTGCCGATTGCGCCAACGGGCTTGTGGCTCGGTCAAGTGATTTTGTACTGGCGTGACGAACACATCTTTTCTGACAGTGAACGCGAACTGCTCAACACCTTACCGGACATCTTGGCACCGGTTGTGGCGAACAGGCACTTGCTAACGTCGCTCGAGCAAACCGTCAACGAACGCACCCGTGAACTGCAAGAGAGTCAAGCCCTCTTACAAGGGTTTATGAATCATACGCCAGCGGTCATGTGGGTCAAAGACCTCGACTCGACCTTCATCATGGCCAACGAGAACCTTGCGCAGATGTACGGTGTAAACGCCGCTAATATTCGCGGCAAGAGCGACTATGACATCTATGCCCCCGAGGTCGCCCACGAATTTGCCCGCATCGAACGCGAGATTGCCACCAGCAAACAAGCCCGCATCTTAGAAGAAGATATTCCCCTCAAAGACGGTATGCACTACTGGATTACCACCAAGTTTCCTATTCTTGACGCTCGGGGCAACCCCCAAGCTATCGGCGGGTTTTCGTTTGATATTACCGACGCCAAACGGGCTGAACGCGCCTTGCAAGATTCTCGAGAACAACTCGCTAGGGCAGAAACCGAACTGAACATCACCAAACGCATCCAAGAGTTGTTGCTACCCTCAGAAACGGAACTCGAGGCTATTGCTGAACTGGACATTGCAGGCGTCATGCAACCCGCTGAGCAAGTCGGTGGCGACTATTTTGATGTTCTTGCTCACGAAAGCGGCGTTATGCTCAGTATCGGTGACGTCACTGATCACGGTTTAGAAAGTGGCTTACTGATGCTGATGACGCAAACAGCCGTGCGCACACTGCTAACTGCTGGCATTCACGACAGTCACGACTTTTTTGAGATTCTCAATCGGGCGCTTTTTGACAACCTCGAGCGCATGCAAGCCGACAAAAGTTTGACCCTTTTGCGCCTCGACTACTACCGCCACGACATCACTCATGACATCACTCACGACACCAGTCATGGTGACGCTAATATCGCCCCCAACATACGCGTCAGCGGGCAGCACGAACACCTCATTGTGGTTGCTGCAGGCGGGGCAGTCAGCCGGATTGATACCTTAGAACTTGGTATGCCTCTGGGCTTAGAACGCACTGTGCGGCGTTATGTGGCAGAAAAACAGGTGGCGCTCGAGCCAGGTGGCGGCGTGGTGCTCTACACCGATGGCATCACCGAAGCCGAAAACGCCGCCCGCGAACAGTATGGTCTCAACCGTCTGTGCGAGGTTATCGGCCAGCACTGGACATACCCGCCCGAACAACTGTGCCAAATCATCTTGCAAGATGTGTCAGAACATGTCGACGGTCACACCATCTACGATGACATCACCTTGCTGGTTGCCAAACGCCAACACGCTGACTCCCAAAACAGCGACTCCCCAAACAGCGACCCTCAAAACAGCGAACAACAAGATGCACCTCAGGCAATTCAATCTCAGGAAACATCAGCATGAACCGTTGGCTGATGATTGGCACCGTCACGTATGTGTTGTTATTAGTGCCGTGGGCAGCCGTGGCGATGGGAACGATGATGAGCGTGGGCATCCTCGAACAGGGCACGCCGCTCACCAAGGTGTGGTTTCGTGGCGTGTTGGGGCTAGTGGTTAGCTATCCCATCAGTGTGGTGTTTGGCGTGCCGCTCGCTTGGTGGGCGCACAAAACGGCACACAGTGGGGTGGCTCGAGCCAGCCTTATCTTCCCGCTCATCGTCATCGGGGTGTTTATTCTCTGGGTCATCTTTGGGTTATTCACCAACTAAACACCTCGAGCTTACCCGTCAAGCTTATTTGGCTTTCTTGAGGCTATCCCAAACGAATACGCGGATTTAAGTAGGCATAGAGCAAATCGGCAAGCAAGTTGGCACTGGCAAAACCAAACACCGTCACCAAACTGATTCGCTGACTAATTGCGTGTTGTATTTCAGTTGTATTTCAGGCAACATCATCAGCTCGAGTACGCAACAGCTTTGTTTGCTGTCCACCTTGATCT
>CAZKAZ010000120.1:0-5460 GCA_964550765.1 uncultured bacterium
CTGAATTTGCTCGAGCGTTTCCTGTCTCGTCATAGGCACATGTTAGCAGAGGTGTATTTGCAACTAAGCCGCTTTTACGGCAACAGCCAAAGGTAAATTCAAGGTATCTTTGTCGTGTTTACTAAAGTTGAGCACCGTTAGCCCAATGACCCGTCCATCTTACGTGTGCCGCGTAAAAACATCATCGGCAATTTCTTCGAGCACCCCTGCTTCATCAGCAAAAAGTAGCTCGAGCACATCCCCTTCGCGGTCATACCAAAGTTTCATCACACTTCCCCATATTTATACTTCGTCGTCTCCTCAACCAGCTTCCGCTCCGCAGCATCCAAGCCAAACGCGTCATACACCACGTCATTCAAGATGATTTCGTTTTTGATGATGTCTTGCGTTAATTTGTCGTGTTGTGCTTTTTGGTCTTTCAGAAACGACCGCCATTGGCTGCGCTGTTTCAAGGGAATCTCTTGTCCGAAGCGTTTTTCGATTTCATCACTGAGGGCTTTTTCGTCTTCGAGTTCCCACCAGCGGTAAAGTGCCACTCGAGAAGACAGCGGTTCGCCACGAAAGTCACTGATGATGGTTTGGCGCATATCTTCGTGGAGTTGATAGCGTTTTTGGGCGTCTTCGGTGATGGTTTCGGCGAGTTCGGCGAGGATGGTTTCTTGGTCTGCAGAAAGCTCAGGAATAGGCAACCGCTCGATGAATTGCTTAAAAAGTTGATATTGCCAAAGTCCCCTACGTAACCTCAAGGGCGTTGCAATTTGTGAAATGACGTACCATGTCACACGACTTTGCATCAAAGCCAAAAGAGTGTAGCTATCAGAACGGATAAAATAACACTTGTTATTTGTAAACCTACCTTGATTATCAAACGACATCCTAGGTAATTTGGAAATCTCAGACCAAAATATTTTTGGTTTTGAAAACTCTTTAAAATATGCTACTGTATCATGCCACTCAAACCACTGATAACTGCCAGCTGTACGTCCTTGCCACTTGCCGTGCTCGCGTGCATTCCAGTCTGAGGGCTTCACCTGTAGTTTGTCAAAGTACTCTTCAAGGTGTCGTTTGATAGCTGGATATTTTCCTAGGTTGATGCCTTGTTTAGCAAGTATTAGATACAAGTTGCTGTCCATTTGATACCAAGGACGTAAGTCTTGACCCCTAATCATAGGTGCTAGCACTTCTGAGCTTGAAGAATGCTCTTCAATAAGCTTATTCCTAGTGTTTTCGTCAACTACAAACGCTTCGGTTAGCCCAGTGAGAACACCATAGTGGATTTTGCCATTGACGTATTCACTGAGACTCACTTTTGAATCGGTAATTTTTTGAAAGAGGTACGTTAACTCTTTTGCTTGAAAGCGCCACTCTGCCATACTTGTTGTTGTGCTAAGACTGTCAACCCAATCGCTGTTTAAGATTGCATCACTGAGTTCTTTTCTGGGCAAATTCTCATTGAGAAAGAGACTGTTGAAGGTTTTCTTTGCTTTCCCGTGTCGTAAAACAATAATCGTTGGATAAACCATCTCGGCTTCTACAAAAGGCTGATTTTCACCAAAATTGGCTACCCACTCGAGAGCAGCTTCCTTGTTGATGTACTCTCGTAATCCCTTCGCGCTGTTACTATTCATGTACGTTCCAGACGTGATGTAACCCAGAAGGTGATCTCGCTTTAAAAAATTGATTCCCCGTTCAAAGAAATACAAAAACAGATCTGCTGAGCTGTTGTAAATTTCATACTGACTAGCAAAAAAGTCTTTTGTGGCTTTGTTCAGACTCTGCCAGCGAACATAGGGCGGATTGCCAATCACCGCGTCGAAACCCGGGTCGGCTTTGGGCTGGCCGTCAGCATCGAAAAAGACCTCGGGGAAGGCTAACTCCCAATGGAAAAAATGCTGCTCACGGGCGAGTTCTTGCGCTTGGCGGATAATCTCGGTGGCTTCGGGAACAGTCTTGCCTGTGGTGGCTTGTTGCCACACCCCGCGCCAGTCACTTTCGCTCACAGGCAGGCCATACACCTTGGCCGTCCACACGTCGGCAGCGTGTTGCCAATAACTTAAGCGTTCCGTCAGTTGGGCGTAGAGCTGTTCTTGCTTTTTCACGTCGTCAACGCTGCTGGCTACGGTGGTCTCGATGTTGCGCATCAAACTGGCTGCCGTGCGCACGCCTTCGGCCAGGTCATCGTCACCGAACATGCTCATTTGACCCATTGCGGCGGCTTGCTCGAGGGCAGCTTGGCGCTTTTGGCGCTTTTCTAAGGCGCTCAGGTCGCTAGTGAGAGCAGATACTTTTGCCCCCACCAGACTGTTACCCACCCGAATGTGATGGTCTAAAAACGAAAGCGGTTTGCCGCGAGCTAGCGTGGTTAACCACAAACTCAACTTGGCCAGTTCGACGGCTAGCGGATTGCTGTCCACCGCATAGATACACGCCCCTGCCACCAAACGCTTCCACGTGACCAGTTCGTCTTCGTCGGGTGCGGTGCTGTCTTCAAGGTTGACATCTTGCGGGGTGATGGCTAGCGCGGTGAGCCATTCGGCGATGTAACTGACCGCATCAACAGCAAAGTGACCGCTGCCCGTAGCTGGGTCGAGGATGTTCAGAGACAAAACTTCATTGACTAACTTAGGAGCGTCGTTGACTTGCCAGGTGTCTCCCTCGAGCTTGGTGGCGTGTTTTTCGGTGATGGCAGTAAGCAGTGGTGAGAGCGTCTTTTCGACAATGAACCGCACGATGTAATCCGGCGTGTAGTAACTGCCGGTGGTCTTGCGTTCAAAACTGCCTGTGCGCAAAAACAGCTTGCCCGCTGGCACGATGATTTCGTCATTTGCTGTGGCTGGCACAAACTGCCCTTTTTTGCTCTCGGTGAGGTTGGTTTCAGCCACATCGAGTTCGTAGTCGAGCAGTTTTTCGTAGATGCTGCCCAAGTGCCGCACGTCCAAATCGCGGTAATCGACAAAGACGCGTTCAAAGCTGGTTTTGCTGATGTTGGTCGTCACCCTGCTCAACTTGTCAAGGGCAGGCGCTAAATGGGCATCGCCAACGGTGTAATCATCTAAAAACGGGTGCTCAATTTTGGAGAAAAGTTTGCCGTTGTAGGGAGGAACGCGGTAACGCGGGTTGCCTCGGTCAATGGCAAAAAACAGGTCTTTGAGTTTGCCGTAGATGCTGCTGCCGTCCGGGTCGAAAGGTTGGTAGTTATCACTTGTTCGGGTCAGGTCTTTGACGATGGTTTTTTTGAGGGCGTCCATACTCAGTTCGGTGCGGTAGGGTTCGTGCTCGAGCGGTAAAATCTGCCTGCTTTCGGCGTAAAAGATAAACAGCAAACGGTAAAGCAGCACCAAACTGGCTTGATAGACCTGAGCTAGGGTATCGGGCGTGGGCGTAAGGTCGTTGCGGCGGTAGTCGATAAAGCCTTGGGCGATTTCGGTAAGGGCGTCGTAAACTTGTTGCTCGAGGTCATCGGTGACTTTTTGGGCGAAGTCTTGACTTCGTGCTAGTACCCGCTGCAAAAACCCCGATGTAAACGCTTCAAGGCGAAAAAAGGCATAAAAATAGTTGAACGCGTCCGTCTCTGAAACGAGCAATGCCTCGAGGTCAACGGCGTAATAGACGTTGTTTTTGCTGTTGTCACGGTGATAGAGCCGCCAGTATTTGCCGTCGGTCAGCACGCCCCAAGGACGTTCGCTATAGCGCAAATATTCGTCAATCTGCTGAGCGGGATTGCGTTCGTTTTTGTTAATGGTTTTATCGAGCGGGATACCCCACTTTTTGGCGTCAGCGACTGCCAAAGTATGGCGCAGGTCGTCGGGTGTGTAGATGTCATTACCGATACTGGCAGCTTCTTCTGGGCTGCGGGTAAAAACATAATCGGGCTTGACATGACCGCGTTCGCCCTTGCGGAATTTGACTTGCAAGGCATAGGGAAGCCCCAACTGCTCGAAGACAGGGCGAATCCACTGTTGCTCGAGCTGCGCTTCATCCAGATTGTCTGGGTTGACCTTTTCGCGTAAGGCGCGTAACTTTTTCTGAACGTCGGCAGCCTGCGCAAGGGCATCGTCCCAGCCGTCCATCTGCGGCACGCGTTCGTTCAAGAAGTAATCTGCAAACAAGCCTTTATTGAGATGCTTGAGAAGGGGCGGTTGCTCACTCATGGGGGGCGCTTCTTATGGTGATGCTTGCAGTGATGCTTGCAGTGATTCTCACAGTGAGGGTTTCAGCAAAAAGTTGTGCGGACATTGCGCTGATTATAACTTTTGATGGGGCAGGTACACAAAAACGAACCTCGGAAGGTTCGCTTGGCAGACTTGGTTGACCTAAGTGTTTACGGATTACCGACTAAATAGTGATTATTACCCTGCTTGTCGACCAGATACTGCCCGCTAGCGTCTTGGTAGGGAAGACCGTCTTCGTCTAAGAAAAACCGCCGCCCAAGTTCGTCAAGAACATAGTATTTCCCGCCTTCGCGGTAGGGCATGCCCTGTTCGTTGAGTAAAAAGTGAGTGTCGCTCGAGGTGGTGTAAAGGTCGCCTGTGGGGGTGGTGAAATACTGGTTGCCGCCACTGGTCACGTTGATGTGATAGCGCTGCACGTCCCGAAACACAGCAATGGCGTTGCCGTGGGTGTCCCATACATGATGGTGCACGCTCTGATCAGGGTGGAGGTAGTAGCGGTTGCCAGCCTCGTCAGTCACAAACACGTAACCTTCGGTGTCTACAAAAGGCTGGCCGTCTTGGTCGCCGAAGAAAGCTCGAGCGTGAGTGTCGAGGTACAAGTTGCCGTGGGTGTCCTGCCAAGCCGTTTGCGCATGCGCCTGTTGCGTGTTCAAGGTGACAACCAGTGCCACAAACACCAAGGTCGATAACGCCGATGGCAGTGTGTTAAGCGATAGTTTGTTGAGGGAGCGAGCAAAAGGTTGAAAGGTAAGCACAAGAGTCTCCGATCGGTTGCGCTACTGGCTCGACCCACGCGAAGCGCCCAACTGGAGTGCGCAGGTGTCAAAGCTTTCGGAAGACGTTAAAAAGTAAAGCGTAAAGGTGATGCCTAACGTGCTTTTACATTAGAACAAAATGAGTGTTTGATGTGTGATGTGATAGACATACTAGGCATTAGCAGATTATTGACGGAGAGGGGTGGCTCGAGTAAAGCCTTACACTCTGTTAAGATTTTTTAATGTGAGGGTTTTTGCTTACAGGACGTGCTTTTTAGGATTGTGCTGTTTTGCAGGTGTCCCGACTCGCCCGTTCCCCTTGACAAGTCTCTAGCAGAGGAGTAACATCCTATCTTGTCCCAAGCGGGACGGAGAACAATGACAACCGTAACCGAGTTAACCTTTGTTGCTCGAGCTGTTAATACGGCAAACGCCAAAAGCAAACGCTAAAAGCAATTGCCCAAAACAGTTAGAACAAACAAGGGGTTGACAGAACCGGCTACGCGTTGTAACATTACATCTTGTGCTCAGAG
>CAZKAZ010000121.1:0-4530 GCA_964550765.1 uncultured bacterium
GTTCGTCGCCTGTGTTTTTACGCAAAGACAAAAAGTCTTCAATGTCAGCGTGCCAGGGTTCTAAATAAGCACAGCCTGCACCCTTGCGCTTAGATCCTTGATTGACAGCAACCAAAAGGTCGTTATAAAGCTTCCAAAAGAACACCGCCCCCTGGTTTTCGCCATTTGTTCCTTTAATCCATGACCCTCGAGATCTAAGCGGTGTCATGTCCATCCCAAGACCACCAGCAAACTTACTTTTACGCGCTTCTTGCCACAAGCCATCAAAGATTCCATCAAGGCTGTCATCAAACGTATTCAAATAGCAACTTGACATTTGACTGTGCACCGTCCCTGAATTAAACAACGTCGGGGTCGAACTCAGTACCCGAAATGATGATAGGACGTTGTAGAACTCAATAGCTTTGGCTTCACGGTCAGTCTCATTCAACGCCAAACCCATCGCCACACGCATGAAGAAACTTTGCGGGGCTTCTACGTGCTTGCCATGAATCTTCAGCAGGTAACGGTCATGGACGGTTTGCAGACCAAGGTATTTGAATGACTGGTCACGCTCAGAAACTAACGCATCCGCTAGTCTATCAAGGTCAAATGTCAATAAGTCTGGGTTCAAGATGTCTGCATCAACCAGCTTTTGTAAGCCTGTTTTGAACCCAGCTTTGTACACCGTGCCTAGGTCGGTTAGGTCGTGACCTAGGGTTTCTTTGTAGATGTCACCAAGTAGCAAACGGGCGGCGGCGTATTGGTATTCGGGTTCGCGTTCAATCATGCTGCGAGCGGTGATGACTAGGGTTTTGATGATGTCTTTGGTGGGGACGTTATCGTAAAGTTGACGTTCAGTTTTACTGGAGATGGCTACAGGGTCAACGTTGGGCAAACCTTTGGTGGCTCGAGCTACTGCTTTAGTAAGTTTTACGCCGTCAAAAGCTTGTGTACTGCCGTTAGCTTTAACGACTTGCATCAAAAATCATCCTCGAGCGAACTTGCCGCCATGTAGTCAGTCACCCGCGTTTCAAAGAAGTTCTTTTGCTTTTGAATGTCAATCTTCTCAGACAACCACGGGAACGGGTTTTTGTCACTGTCAAAGCGGTATTTCATGCCGAGTGCCTCAAGCCGCCTATTACCGATGTACTGCATGTAATCGACAAACATTTCACTGTTGAGCGATAAAATGCCACGCGGTAAGACGTCTTGAGCGTATTGAATCTCGAGGTCTACCGCTTCTTTCACCAAGTCGGTAAGTTCTTGTTCAAATGCGTCAGTCATAATGTCTGGGTACTGCTTGCGTAAGGTGTTGAGCAAATTAGTTCCAAATTTAATATGGAGACTTTCGTCTTTTAGGGTGTAGTGGATTTGTTCAGCAATTCCGGGTACGCGGTCATTCATACTCAAAAGCATGGCAAAACCCGAGTAAAACAAAATGCCCTCACAAATAACCCAGTAAGTAAACGCACCTTTGTACAGTTCACGCTTGCCCTTGAGCGTTGCTGTACTAAAGTCGGGACGATTTAAGTCACCTGTGGCTCGCATCAAAAAGTCATCTTTAGCTCTGATGCTAGGAATGTTTGCGTACGCCTCGTACACCTCGTTAATGTCAAGATTCAAAGAATCACATATATACACAATGGTATGATTATGTAAGCATTCTTCGTACTGTTGGCGTGCCATGTATTGACGGCATTCTGGGTCGGTGATGTGCTTGGCTAGGGCAAACAGGTTGTTAGCAACCAAACTCTCTGACCCCGCAAAAAAACCAAGGTTACGTTTGACCACCAACTGCTCATCATCGGTCAGCTTAGGCCAGTTGGCAATGTCGGTAGCCATTGGGACTTCGGTGGGCATCCAGTTGTTGGCCGCGCCGTCAAGATAGTTTTGCCATGCCCACGGGTGCATATGGGGCAAAATCTGGTTGACGCCTTCTAACTCAGCGCCTAGCAATTCTCCCGTTTTTCGTGTGTGAGACGTGTTTTTGTCCATAGAATCTTATGATAAAAAACACGCCACCTTCGACGCTGTAAGAGCCTATTTGCGCTGATATTCCAGCAAATCCCCCACTTCCAATTCACGGCCAATCATCTCGCCAAGCACCTCAATGAGCACATCCAACGTGTGCAAACGGACGTTAAGCGGACGATCTTGTCGCGCGAGGTTGTAGACGGTGTTCCGTGTAATTTTACCGTTATGCCTTGCAGAGATGGCTTCGTACAAGGCGTTGGGCGTTATGCCTTCTTTGTCTAAGAGTTCGCCTAACAAAAGTCGAGTCATAGGGTCAGTATAGCTTGCGCGTGTAGTAGTTAACTGGTATACTAAGACATCGGCGCGGTTGTACGGTTTGCTCCCCTGTGAACCATTACAGCCATGACTCCACACGGTTTCTTAGCGTGGGGCATGCACGCGCTGAACAGATTGGAGACAGTATGAGACGGTTTCTTTTTGTTGCCGCTATTAGCGGTTTATTAGTGGTGACTGGCTGCACCAGTAGCACGGGCAGGTCAGGCTCGCCATCACTCTCCTGCGAACAACGTTTTGATAGGGACTTGGAGCGGGGTGTTTCGTACACCGAGGCCTTGGGCGACTACACTCAGTGCAAGATTGATGAGGGTGACACCGTTGGTTTGCAAGAGGCGGTGAGCCTTTAATGGGTTATATTTACAAGCGCACAGAAAAGCAGTTGTGGACAGTCATGACGTTTGATGGTGGCGAATGCATCACTGAGAGTGACCATAATTCGCGTGAAGCCGCTGCTGCGAGAGTTCACTACTTAAATGGTGGTGGCGAGTCGGAATTTTTAGACCAAGATATTGACGATATTTCCAAGCCAGACATCAATGAGCAACTTTCAAATGCCGCTAAGGATGCTACATGGCTGGCTCGCTATATTCGCCTGCATCATTTCAATACCCAACGAGCCTTTATGGAAGCTTTTGAGATTCGTGGCTGGAGTACCTTTTACAAACTGCGTGACGGTCTTTCGAGAGAAAAGCAAAATCACCCTTACACGCCTGTTAGCGATGAGATGGCATGCCGTGTTACTGCGCAGTTCATTGATTATCTTTCTTCCCTCGAGAAAGCTGTTTTTCAAGCATGGCAAGGCTCTTCACGATTTTTAACGGACGATTGGGAAGAGCAGCCGTTTGAATCGCTGGAATTGAGGTTTGTAGAGGGGGTAAGCAATGCCTAACAGTCGCCCACCTCAAGGCAAAAATGCAGATGATACCTATGTATCCGTTACTGCTCAAGTACCCCGTGAATTATGTGATGAACTTAGGCTCGAGCTTAACCGTGCTGATGAAACCTTAGACATTAATACGCTTGTTGAAGGCTTGTTGAAGGCTTGGTTAAGTGGTGAGGTGAAAGTGTCAGCGCCTGTGGAAAAACCAGACATCAACGAAGTTCTTTGTGATACTGCAAAAGACGCAGTGTGGCTTGGCCGCTGGTTAATTCAGATGCAAGGGTACTCCAAAACCAAACTCATTGACTACTTAAATTGCGGCAAAGGCACAATTAACGGATTTGTTGAAGGCGTTTATTACAACAAAGGCTCAAAAGATGACTGGGGACGTCTTAGCCAACAAATGGCCAACACACACCTAAGTAGCTTGTTTGCTGTTTTGGATGCAGAAGCTCGAGACACTTATTACAAGTGGCAACTCTCCGAACGATTTTTGACTGACGACCCCACAGGGCAATTTGTTGGTAAGCAATCATGACATGGCTCGAGCCTTACTTGCGCCTGCGAGTAAGGAGGTGGCCTGATGCCTAAATTCAGCCCAACACCGTGGAAAGCCAGCTCCCTCGAGGGCATCCCAAATCAGCCCCCTTCGCGCTACATCTTAGACGCCAATCTCACACCCTTTGCTTGTGTTTGGTCAGATGACCTTGATGTAGACACTAAACTCATTACCCTTGCGCCAGCCATGTTGGTGCTACTCGAGCAAGTTACCAGTGCAGAAGAGCGCTTTATTCCTCGACTTATCAAGGAGCAAGCACAAGCCGTCGTGGCCGCTTTGCAAACTAACAATGACCCCGTTGACTTAGATTCCCTTATGGGCATTATCCAGTTCCCAGCCGACATGACCCCCGAATCGTGGGTGCGTCAGCTTCGAGATGATGAGGAGACATCATGAGTGAACTCACTACTACCAACCCCATTGCCAGTATGAACATCCTCGACCCCTACGAAGAATCAGGGGTTGCCAAACCGCAAACGCACGCTAATGCCCTCGGTACTATCAGCGCGGGGTATCTTGCTAACAAAAATGGAAAAACCTACCCGCAGCGTTCCAGTGACGGGACGATTTACATCGCAGGAGATGACGCTGCCAAAGCTCGAGTACCAGGACTCGCGCAAGCCTTAAAACACGAAGGGGGTAAAAAGCTCACTATTGCGTTTCTCAGCAACAACCCTCACGACTACATCCAACAGCGTTTTGCTAAGTACGGTTCGCCTTACCGCATCTACGGCGACGAAAAAAGCCTCACAGTCATCGACAAGACTAAAAAGACGCTCGAGACCCGCGGAATTCACGA
>CAZKAZ010000121.1:4585-5295 GCA_964550765.1 uncultured bacterium
CGCCGGAATACAAACGTTGGCTTAAAGAGTGCAACCCGCAGTACAACATTTACTTTGTGCTAGCGACGTGGGGCGAAAATGGTGAACCAAGCATTCTTATGCCGGATGGTTTTGGTTACTATCGCCTGCGCACCAACAGTAGGCAGTCAATGAACAACATCATGAGCAGCCTCTACAGCCTGTACGCTATTACCAACAATCACATTGCAGGGGTGCCGCTCACTTTGCAGATTGTGTACCGCGAATCAACCGACCAACACGGCGTGAATCGTACGGTTCCCGTGTGGTCACTGGTTATGCAGCCGCCGGGTGGCATGATGCTCACAAACCATAACTTTGCCCAACTTACTTCAGGTGGCTTTCAAGCTGTTCAGAACATGCAACACGCGTTACCTGCTCCCGAAATTGAAACCATTGATGCGTTTGTGGCCGAGGTGGAAGTTGAAGATGGTGACAGCGACATCGCCGAACGGGTAAAAGCGTTTGAAGATATGGTTGCCGAGACGGTGCTCGAGAACAACTTTGAAGGCGTTTTGAGGCAGGCTGGCTACGATTCAAGCCTCGCGACACTTGCCCGAAACCTGCCACCACAGGGATGGCAGGAGTTGCTCGAGCACGTCCAAAAACAACTCGAGACATCCTTTTTTAAACGCCACAGTAAGGTCATTGTGGAATTGGGGTTCAAGGGAAAAGCCGACAGCCAGCGATTC
>CAZKAZ010000122.1:0-5293 GCA_964550765.1 uncultured bacterium
CATGCACCCCATTACTAAAATCAACACCTACCCCGATGGCTACGGCATTGTTGAGCCGTTTATGCTCAAGGTAAGTCAAAAAAGCCAACTCAAATTTGAACCGCAGCGCCCAGTCGTTTACAACGTGGCAGACAACTGGGCAGCCAAGCACGACAAACTGCCCATTGTGTGCGTCAGTCACTTCAAAAACTGGCAAGACGGCGATGACATTTTTTGGGCAGTGCGCGTGAGCGTGCACTTTAATGGCGACGTGCTCTACACCCAGTTTGTCGAGTCACCCGGTGAAACGGAAATCCCTTACCCCGATGACCCCAGCCGTACACTGGTCACAGCGGCACCGCCCGATACCAAGGCGCTCGAGCAAACCATCGACGATGCCGTGCTTTTTATGCAAAACCTCGAGCACCTTGACCTGCCCGATGTAACCGACGACCTCAGTGACATGGCAGTTGACCTCAAAGCGTTTGTGGCAGACATTGAAGACATCATTGCGCAGGGCTTACCGATTCACGACGAAACAGACTTGCAAGCCATTAAAAACAACCTCGAGGGCGCTGCTAACAAGATGGCTACCATTGCCGAACGCGACACTAAGCGCCTGCTTTACGGTGATAGTGAGTAGGTAGCTCGAGCATGACCAGCCCCGCCTAGTGCGGGGTTTTTTGTTTGGCTCGAGCATAAGGGGTGACACAAGTCCTACGTTGCTGTAGTATTAGTACATAGCAGCAAGGGCAACCCCCTAAATCAAGGCTGCGTTGGAGGAAACCATGAACAACATCCTTAAAAACATGACCACCGAAGAACTTGAAGCCAATATCGCCGCTGCGCGTCCTGCCATCAAAGCCCGCTACCGCAAAAGCATCAAAGCTCTTAACGATGACCGCCCCGAAGACCACGACGCCCACGTCGAACTCGCGCAAGATATGACCCGCCGCCTCAACGAAATGGAAACTGAACTCGCTAGCCGCCGCTAAACACAGCCCATACCCCGCTACCCCGCTTCGTGCGGGGTTTTTGTTTGGCTCAAGCATAAGGGGTGACATAAGTCCTACAGTGTTGTATTATTTGTTTATGCAGGGAACGGGCAAACCCCTAAATCAAACCCCTGCCGCAAAGGAAACCATGACCATTAACGACATCATCCTCACCCTTGCCACCCTCGGTTACGACGTACACGGTGACGAAGCCAGCAGCAGCGCGTCCATCGACCCCGAACAAGGCGAGTGGCTGCCAAACGTGCGCGTGGACAACGGCAAAGTGGTGCTCGAGGCAACCACAGCACAAGGCGACGTACTGCCTGACATTCGCCCTCACGGGGGGCGCGAGATTCACACTGAGCAAGACTTGATTGACGCTCTGACCTACTTCCAACAACTCACGGGCACCGCCCTTTAAGCCACTGACCCCGCTTCGTGCGGGGTTTTTCATTCGCTTATGGGGTGACGCAAGTCATACACCGTCGTATTATTGACACATAGCAGCAAGGGCAACCCCCACACCAACGCTGCGCAGGAGGACAGCATGAAACAGGACTTCACCCTACTGACCGAGGTCAAGGCGCAAGACGTAACCCCTTACCGCGTCACCATCAAAAAAGTCTCGGACAAGATACCCACTCTTAACGCGTGCTACCAAGCCCTGTGGGCAGGCGAATACTACGAACAAGTGGCAGAAATTGCCGCCCATGTGGTGCTTGATGACCGTCAGTGGCATACGTTTGCTAACAACCTACTGGTCAAATACGAGTTTCTGCGCGGACGCGGCGGCAGACTGAGTGACTACACGTTGGGCGCAGGTGGGTGGCTTGATGCCGATGAACGGGCGAAGTGGCTCGAGCAAAGCTACATCGCCAACGCTGTACGCATAAGCCACACGGGAGAGGTGTTTCATCCCATCGTAGTCAATCCGCACGGCTGGGACTATGCCCGTTACATTGGCTTTGGGGCAGTGGCGCTGTGAGGGCGCTCGAGTTCCCAAAGTTACTCGAGACAATCGGACGCAAAACAGGTGACAGACCCGCCGAAGTATGGCGGCGTCACCTTGCTATGTCCTTTGCTGCTCTCAGTTATGGCACGCGGGAACAGGTCTACATGGATGCCATCAAGTCCATTAAGGACAGACCCGAGGTGCTCGAGCACCACGCGCAGGCGTTTGCGGTGATGGTCAATGACTATGAGCACGGTGAGCGGTTTGCTGATCACCTTGGGGACTATCACATGGACTTGCAAAGCAAGAAAGCTGCCCAGTTCGGCGGCGAGTTTTTTACGCCCACAGACCTTGCCCGTCTTATGGCAAGCCTGTCACGTGGGCAGCTACCTACCGACAAACCCATAGACGTACACGAACCAGCTTGCGGGTCAGGGCGCATGGTACTGGCAGTCGCTGAAGACTTAGTGGCGCAGGGACACTCACCTTTGTGTATGCGGGTCAACGCGTGGGATTTGAATGTGATGTGTGCGCAGATGACCTACATCAACTTGACCCTGTGGGGCATTCCTGCGGTGGTGGTACACGGCAACACGATGTCGCTCGAGGTCTTCTGGCAACAGCGCACACCGTTTTATGGACTGGCAAAAGCACCCCGCAGCACCAACTATGACGCCATTGTGGAAAGGCTCAAGGGTGTGCTCGAGCATGTCCCCGAGCAGCCTGTGCTTGGTAGCAAGGCAGAGCAGGTGAGCCTGTTTTAGACGGCAGTCTGACCCCGATACAACAGCACGTGCTCGAGCCTCACTTGCAGCGCAAACGTCCCTTCTGGGCTGACGTTGTAGTGCGTGACTTCATGGTGGAAGTCGATGGTACGAAGCTCGAGCACCGCATCTTTGCTGACTGGCTGACCTGCGTTAAGCGCGAGGGCAGTCTGTTCGTTGACCAGCAGCGTCACATCAATACCTGTGTCAGTTTCTGCAAAATCCCACAACTCACCAATAGGCACGTCAGGCGCTTGGTGCCAACACACAGGCATGACCCCGAATTGACGCATGGCGTGCTCGAGCGCCTCTCTAGCCACCGTCACGTCAGCTAGGCGAGTACCTACCAAAGAAAACTCACCCCGCACAGGGTAGATAAACGCGTCATCTCTAGGCATCAGCACAAGGTCATACTCGAGCACGTTTGCAAGCTGTTTCAAAAGTGTAACGCTCGGATTGTGCTCGCCTTTGAGAATTGCCCAGATGTGCTGGCGGCTAATCCCCGACTTCTTCGCTAGCTCGAGGTAGCTTATGCCTTTTCTGTCAATAGCTCGAGAAAGTTGCTTCAAAACGTCTAAAACGGGCTTTTTCATTGATTCATCGTAGTGGCTCGAGGGGATGTGTGTCAAGTATTTTTTAATGCCATACCCAAGCGTTACAAAAATCCTTGACGCGTGGCGTTTCAAAAGTGTAATATGTGTATATAAGAGAAAGCACGCCTCCCTACCACAGTCAGCGTGCCTTCCTTAAATCCCTTTTGAGGAGAAGTATGGTCATGAGTTTAGCAGAAAAAAACACCCATCGTTGCGCTCGGTGTGGCGCTGTTCTCACGAATACGCCCAAACATGTTCCCGGTCTGGGTGACCTTGGCCCCGAGTGTTATCAGCATGTTGCTGGCCTCGAGAAAGTGTTTGCTTTGTTTGACACGTGGTTGGATGCAGCTCGAGCATCGGCATTCAAGCGTTCGCTTCAGCGTCTTGGCATCAAGTATGCATATGACTTCCGCGATACTGACAATATGTACGGTGTCGAGTACCGCTACACGTTTGCTGGCTTCAAGCAAGCCACGCGCAAACCCAAGGGCGGGACGAAAACGTTTGCTCAAAATCGCGCTGACTTTGCGGCATACTTGCAAGCTCGAGCAGCCATGCGTCATGAGGCAGCCGCTTAATTTTTTTGACCGTGGGGGTGACAAAAACCCCACGGCGTTTTATTGTTAGTACATAGCAGCAAGGGCAAACCCCAAACACACGCTGCGACGGAGGAAAACGATGGACTACTTTGCAGATTGTAAGACGCTCGAGGAACTACGCGCCGAATACCGCAAACTGTGCTTGCGCTACCACCCTGACCGTAACCACGACGAGGACACGACCCGCATCATGCAGGAAATCAACGCCGCTTACACCGCTGCCACCAAACGTATGACCAGCCAAGACGGGTGGAGTGCGCCACACGGCAAGCAGTGGTCACAAGGGCGCGAAACCTACTATGCCGACTTGAACGAAAAGTTGCGCGACATCATCTACAAGCTCATTGGTATCCCCGGTGTGGTTGTTGAGGTGACGGGCTACTGGCTCTGGGTTGAACACCCTGATTCTCGAGCCATTAAAGACGACCTCAAAACCATTGGCTGCAAGTGGAGTAGAAACAAGCAGCAGTGGTACTACCCCGGCATTCCGAGTCGGGGGCGTGGCAACAAGTCCAAAGACGACATCCGCGCCAAGTACGGCAGCAAACGCTACGCAGGCAAACGCAAAGACGACAAAAAAGGGTTGGCGGCATGACCGCCACCCTTGCCCGTAAACACGTGCGCCTCGCTAAGCGGGGCGAGACGTTTCTGCTCGTGGGCAAACAAGACAAAAGGCAGCGTGTCCACTTTCGTTACCAGCACGGTCTCTACACCGTCGAAATACACCACCCCAACCTGACCAGCATCTGGTCATCTGAGAATGACCGCGAAGCCGCCCTGCGCCTGCAACAGGTTGCCCTCTAGGAGAGAACATGCCCTTTGAAACCAAAGAAAACGACTTTGGAATGCCCTATGAAGAACTGACGCTGCCAAGTGGCGGCAAGATGCGCGTTGAAATTGATGGAGATTGCACATGGGGCGGACTCACACCGTGCCCACTGGACTACCGCGATGACCACAACGGCAGTGCACCAACGGAGTATCAAGCCAGACGTGCTGTGTTGCTGGCTGTACTCGAGCACCTCACCAAAGACATGGAAACCATCAAGCAAGAATTGTTTGCGCTCGAGGGGAAAAACAATGCCTCCTAAACTAGCCCACGCCATTTACACCCCAACTATCGACGATGCCGCGTTTGATGTCTTGTCGAGGCACTTGGGCTTGTTTGGCGCTATCGACTTTCAGCAAAACCGACGTATTACTCCCGAAATGAAGCAGGTGGCTGACCTCGAGCAAGTGGCTCGAGGCTACCTACCCCGCGAAGTGACCATCTCACGCATCTGGCCTGCTGCCCAAAACGCCCCCACGATTTACGAGTTTCCCATTGACGAATACCCCGGCTATGAACACGCCGAGCCGCACGAGATTGTGTTGCTCGAGGAACTACGCCCGATTACCTAGAAAGGACTGA
>CAZKAZ010000123.1:0-702 GCA_964550765.1 uncultured bacterium
CAAACCTATTCTCGCCTAGGAAGCCTTTCCTTTGCTTTTTGTCCCGTACTAAGGTCGGTAGGTTAAAACCCGAAATCCGCATCACATCACTGCTAAAGGACAGTGCAGGCGCAGCTATCGTCCCAGTTGTAAGGAAAAGTGGTCGAAGCGAGGCTGTCAACTGTTCAGCCACCACCCCGTTAACCACACCATGCCATTGCTGCACAGCCTGAGCCTCACCCGCAGCCGACACGCCAGCATCACGAAAGGTATTCACACCAGCCACCCAACGGTCAACCATGATGTCTTCTCTCGGCAACCCCAGAGGTGCATTGATGTTTTGTTGGATGAAGTAGGCATATCCGGTCATGTTCCTGCCGGCTCGAGCATCCTGATTCCACATCGCCTTATCTTCAGGTGAGAGAGCTTGCCAAGCGTCCCTTGCATCCAAGAATTTTTGCCGCTGCTCGAGCTGTGCTGTACTCTGTTTGTCTCGTGGGTGAGGCTTTTTAACGAGATAATGCCCGTCACTGCGTCTCTGAAAAGTCAGCGAACCACCCAACGTGCCGCGCACATCCGTAATAATTGGACTTAACTTTATTCGTGCCATATACCCCTATGATAGAGAGAAAGCCGAGGGAGACGTGGAAAATGTTAATGCAGAACTTTTGGTTACTGATATTGATAATACTTTAGCTGTAACAGCATAATCCCCCCAGGGCA
>CAZKAZ010000123.1:712-4729 GCA_964550765.1 uncultured bacterium
CCTATGATAGAGAGAAAGCCGAGGGAGACGTGGAAAATGCAAATCCAGAATTTATTGTTGCTGTTGTTGTTGGTGTCGTTACTGGCATTTGGGGTTGGCTTCGCTCTCGGAAAGATGCCAGCATTGTTAAAGCGACCAAAGACCAACTCGCAAAAGCAATCCTCGCCGACATACGAAGAGAGAGCATCGAGCAACGCTCGAGCCAGCAAATTATCGACGAGTTTACGGCACGTGCGCGTGATTTCACAGAATCGTCAGAGATAAACGACGCCTTAATCAAGATGTCACCCGCAGACATCATGTGGAACTTAGAGCAAATCAAAGTGCGTGAAGGTGACGCTACCCAATGGTGATGCTCAGCGTTGCGAAAAACCCTGCGGAAGCCCCAACAGACCCCGTTCACAACAGCGAAAAAGGCTGCGGATGCTCGGTAAAATGAACATGGGCGAGATGGACATACCCGCCAACAACCGCGCCATCGTTAGCTCAGCGTGGAAAGCCGCCAGGGGTGAGCTTGATGTCGAGACAAGGGCAGGCTACTGCCTCCGTACCGTTCGCCAAATTGTGCAAGATGCCCTTGGTATCAACCACCAAGAGTTCTATGACCGCTACCGCATCACCGTGACCACTGCCAGTGAAAACCGAGGCTTAAACAGTACCCCTTGGGCAGCCGATGTCGAACGCACCATGAAGATTCGCAACTATCACCTACCGCTAGTTTATTTACGCCAAGGGGATATTGTCTTCAATCACGACGCAGCCGCCCCCATAGGACATGTAGGCATCATGCTCGACGACAACACCGTGCTCGAGAACATTGATATTGGCTATCGTGCGAACTCTGTTAAGCTACCGTCAGGTTTGGTTATCACCCCCCGCAGGTATTTCAAGATGACCCTAGCTGCCCGTCTGCCCTAATCTGTTTCAAGCTGATGTTGATGCTACCGCCGACACCACGTTGGCGGTCTTCTTTGTGGTTTGCTCAGAAGATGTTGATGCTGCTGCACACTGTATTTTGGCGCTTTTTCCAGCATTTTCTTTGGGAAGAGGTTGTGACCGCTCGGTTGCGAACCCCATGTAACCGCCAACGCTTACGTCCGCTCGCGTCATGCCGAAAAACCAGTGACGACAATGCTCCCCTATCGGCAATGTTGCGGTGCGCAAACCCCATCTGACAGGCTGCGGCTACGGGCTAAGCCCTAACACCGCAGCAACAAGATGTTGTCGTGGCGAGGTTGCCTACACATGTCGCTGTACACCGTTACCAAGCCAGCCCACGCCCCCACCCCCCACCCTAAGTCTCGGGGGACGGCGAACATACATAACATCATCCACAAGGCGCTCGGTAGTAAGCCTCCTCCGCCACCCCGCGACCAGCTAACCGCACCCCACCCCACCTACTGACCCAATCTCAATGCGCCTGCGCGGTGCGTCTCCGTCGCCCTGTCAACCTACCCGAACACGAAACCACTTGCACTCGCTTCGTATTTTTCAGTCGCTTTGGGTCTCAATTTCTGTTTTGCCCTCAGCGCGTCATCCACCTAGTTTTTAGCAATTTTCTCCGTATTTGAAAAAGCGTCCAGTGCGGCAGTGTGCGCGGCGCGAGCCGCGTTGTCAAGCCTTTGGGCTGCATTCTTGCGCGGTGGTTGTTTGCGCTGGCGTGTTGGGGCGCGGTGGTTCTTTTCGCTGCCTTTTTCCCGCCGCCGCCCGTGCGCGGTTTTTGCGTCCTGTGCGCGTTTTCTGGGTTTCTCACCTCTTGCTTTTTGTGCTGTTTTCTGGTACAATCAGTTTGGAGGTGCTCTCGTGTTTTTCTCTGCTGCTGCTGTTCTCGGTTCTCGTCTCGGTTCTGTCGGTTCTCCCGTTGCTGGCTGCCCTGGTGCGGCTTGGGTTTGGTCGGTTCGGCATCCGTCGGCGTTCACCCTCGCGCTGGCGCTGCCCCCCCGTGCCTCTCGTGGCGCTGCCCGTGCGCTGGCTGTCTCAGTTTCGCGCCGTTTCGGTGTCTCGTGTGCGGTGCGCCGCCACCGTGGGCGCTGGTTTGTGCGGGTGCGCGGTTCGCGCCCTGTCCTCTTGTCCGTTGCCCGTTGGTTCTCTGGGGTTGGCGCGTGAGTGCCGCCCCTTTTCCTTTGGCTGGCGTGGTTGCCTTTGGCGGGTCGCGGTTCGGTTCGCCAGTCGATCCCGCGCCCTTTGTCGCTGCCGTTGCCGCCGCTGGTGGTGTCGTTCGGGTTGGTTGCGCCCGTGGTGTTGACGCCGCCGTGCGTGCTGTCGCCGTTGACCCCATTGTGGTGGAGGCTTCTTGGTTGGCTTTTGCAAATCTGCCCCCCGCCGCTGCCCTTGCCGAGCGCACGCGCACCGTTGTGTTAGGTGCTGACGGTCTCGCCGTGTTCGCCCCCGCTTCTGGCGTGTTGGGTCGTGGGTCATCGCTTGCGGTCAGTGTGGCGCGTTCCGAAGGTGTGCCCGTGTGGGTGTGTTCCCCGCTGCCGCCGCTTGGCTCAGGTTGGCAGCCCCACCGCTGGCTGGGTGTTCACGGTTGGCTTCTCAACAACCCGCAGGGCGTGCTTTTTTAGTGCGCTTTTTGTCTCGTGTGGCTTCCATTTTGTGCCATTTTGCAGTATAATTGTCTTATGAGGGTGACGCCCTCAAATCCCCCCCGCTCAGGAAGGAGCGCCCGTATGAACACCCAACCCGCAGCCCCCGCAGCCCCCGCCCAACCGCAGGACGTTTTGCCACGCATCGAAGGCTGGCGAAACAAGCCCACGTGGTTAGTTGACCTTTGGTTCGACAACGAGCAGCACTTGCAAGAGGAGCGCACCGACATGATCGAAGACGCCCTCGACAGCGACGACCCCGCCACCATCCTTGCAACAACCATAGAAGGCTGGCTCGAGATGACAACCGACCAAACCACCGCTAGCGGAACTTTCGAGCGTGACCTTTTTTCGTGGGCTTGCGCCTACGTTGACCGCGACGAACTCGCCGCCAATTGGCTACGCAGTTACGACCCAGACGACCAGTAAACCCCCCACCTCGAGCCTGTCACCCATCGGCAGCCTCACACCCCCCGCTCAGAAAGGAGCACCCACCGATGAACACAGACCCCCGCGCCACCGCCTACCGCTTAGGCCTGCGTTTGTTGGAAATGCGCCACTTTGACAACATCAGAGACAACGCCCCCGCCGCCAAAATCGCACGCACCAAAACCTTCATAGCCGCCGCCCGTTACCGCATCGTTAGATACACCCTCACCCGCCGCAACTAACCCCACGCCTCGAGGCTGTCACCCGTGGGCAGCCTCACACCCCCCGCTCAGAAAGGAGCACCCCAAGATGACAACCACACCCGTAGGACTTAGCCCCGCCACCTTAGCCAGCAACACCGCCGACGCTGCCGGAAAACTCATGCACGAACAGGGCAACCTCGCAGAAGCCAAGCAGCAGTTATTAAACGCCGAGCACAAACTGAAAGACGCCGAAACCATGTTCATTTTGGAAGGTTTGGAAGGCAAAAACGCCGAACAACGCGCAGCAGACCTAAATAACAAAACGGAAGCCTACCGCAACGACGTCACCAAGTACAAAATGGCAGTCACCCGCGCCGAAGCCGCCCACGCCACCGCCCGTACCCAATGGCGCATGTGCTGCGAACTTAACGCCCTAGCCGCCCTCATCGACAGCTACTAAGCACAAAAAAGCCTAGCGTGTCACACCGGAAATGGACAGGCTAGGCAACCCCCCCCGCTCAAGGAAGGAGCACCCCCATGTTACAGCAGAACCCATATCCGTCCACCGTATTACGCCAACCAGACGACCCTTGCAACATGACCCAAGACGAACGCCTCACGGCAGCATCACCCCGTCAGCTTTGGGCAGCCATCAGCCAAATCAAAACCCTCGTGAGCCACCTCACGACATGGACACACGAAAGCCACCGCCACAGCATCGACACAGGCTTTTTACTGTTCAACCCTTACCGCAAAATCACCACAGACTATCTCGCAGAACTTCAAGAAACACACGACAA
>CAZKAZ010000124.1:0-4718 GCA_964550765.1 uncultured bacterium
CAAAAAGTGCGGTGAGTTGGGCATTTTAGGCATGACTATCGCTCCGGACTTGGGTGGAGCGGGTGCGTCTTACACGGCGTATGGACTGGTGAACCGCGAAGTGGAGTATGGCGATTCGGGTTTGCGTTCGTTTACCAGTGTGCAGTCGAGTTTGGTGATTGATCCCATCGCCCGTTACGGCTCGGAGATGGTGAAAAAGCGTTGGCTCACTTCGCTCATTGCTGGTGATGCCATCGGTTGTTTTAGCCTCACCGAACCCCACGGCGGCAGCGACCCTGTCAATATGAAAGTGACTGCCAAACGCGTGGGCGATGAGTATATTCTTTCGGGTCACAAACGCTGGGCAACCAACGCGGTCATTGCTGATGTGGCCATTATCTGGTGCATCAATGAAGAAACGGGCAAAGTAGCCGGGTTTGCGGTACCTACTGACAGCGAAGGCATGGAAATCATTGGCATCAACAACAAAGCCTCCATGCGGGTGTCTGTCAGTGCCGAAATCAAACTGCACGATGTGCGCGTGCCTGCTGCTTACAAGCTAGAAACCGAAGGCTTGCGTGCGCCTTTAACCTGTCTTAGTGGGGCGCGCTTTGGGATTGCGTTTGGGGTGGTTGGCGCAGGTATGGCGTGTTTTGACGAAGCCCGTGAGTACTTAGCCAACCGCGAAATTTTCGGTGAACCGCTCAGTGCCAAGCAGTTAGTACAAGCTGAACTAGCCGACATGCTGGCTGAGCTTACCAAAGCCAGTTTGCTGGCTTATCACCTAGGCAGATTGCGTGACGCGGGTGAGGACACGCCTGCGCAAATCAGCCTTGCTAAGCGTGATAACACCCGCACGGCGGTGAAGGTGTCTCGAGCTGCCCGCGACCTCCTCGGGGGTAACGGCATTTTGACCGACTACGCCGCCATGCGCCACATGACGAACCTCGAGAGCGTCAGCACCTATGAGGGTACGGACAACGTACACACGCTGGTGTTGGGTCGGGAAATCACAGGTATTAACGCGTTTTAGTCGCTAGCGCATCAACAACAAAAACGGAGCAATAAAAAACACTGCCTTTTCGATGGGGGCAGTGTCTTTCTTCGTTGTCTTGCTTCGTTTGACCAAAGTGTGTTTCGTCTCAATAGGGGACGAGTTGTCCGTTTTGCAGTGCCAAATACACCGTGGCAGCGTTGTTGTCGTAGTTGGATTCCATGATGGCCAAACCAGGGTTGGCGATGTTCACGAGGGCATATTTGCCGTCTGGCACGTTGCTGATATTGAGGTCTTGTTCGCGCAGTTGGGCGAGGTACTCATCGCCATATCCCACCGAAATGCCTTGAATGTCGGCGCGGCAGCCCGAATACACCCGTTCGCCGGCGCGGGTGGGGTCAACCACGTTGATGTCCATTAAGCAAAAACCGACTTTGGGGTTTTCGACTACTAGGTCAACTTTGTTGCCATTGCCGTCCACTGACCACAGTTGGTAGTGGGCAAACGTCGACAGGTGCAGGTGCCCGTGGCGGTGCTCGTAGTTGAACGTGCCCACGTGGGGGCCGCGCATGACGTTAGTTTGGGAGGCGCTAGCGTGAATTTCACCGAGGGCGTGCACGAGTTCTTGAGTGGTAGCAGTGGCTTCGTGAAAAAACTGAAACACTTCAAAGTCGCCTCGAGCATTTTCTGCCCCGCGCACTTCGACAGGGCCTTCGCCTGCGTTCCAAATGGTGGTGGTGAATTTGAGGCGTTGATTGCCTTCGGCACGTGAACCAACGACGTGTAAGTCGCTGGGCAAAAGAATCTCGAGGTCAGGCAAGAGCACGTTTTCGTCGAGGGCTGTTTGGGGGGCGCTGCTCGAGGCCAGTAAGTTTGTAACCACATCTTGTGAAATTTGCTGGGCGGCACTGGCGTCGTAGTGAGGAAAGCTGCTCGAGGCCACCACACGCTTGCCGCCTAGGTTGGTCATCACCAGTGCGACAATAAGGGCGTATATGCCATAGCCTGCCAACCCCAAAGCAATGTGTTTATACCAGCGTTTGATTATTTTTGTAAATTTAGTGTTCCTAGCCTCGATGTTCATAGTGTCACCCCTTACGTTTGCTCGTGTTGCCCTCAGCCATGTTGCCCGTGCGTGTACCTGTCGGTGTCCTTATTTGAACTAACCACCATCTCAAAACTACCATCATTAAGGCACATCTTTTGCAAAGATTGCTTGGCTGCATCTCACAATTGAATGATTCATGAATGGTACTTCATGGTGAAATGAGTGTGGCATTACAAAAAAACTGCACCCCAGAGGATGCAGCCTTGAGCCTAATCGATGACTTGTTTTATGGCTTGTCTGGCATAATTTGCAGCTTAGTTTATGCTGCTACAGCGGTGTCGAAGGTGACATCTAAGCCGTTACCGATGACGTATTTGTCGATGTAGCTCGAGTTCATCAAATGCAGTGCACCCATGTATTTCAATTCAAAGGTAACCACGTCGCCGACTTTTAGCCCCATGTCGTTGTCTTTGGCGTCTAGCACCATCATGTCAGAACTGGCGTCTAGGAGGGTTAAACTGTCGTCTTCTGGGCTGAGGTAGTCGGGATGAATATCAAGCACACCAATATCAATGAGTACGCGGGTTGACGTTTCGCGTTCACTGCTAACAGTAGCTTGTTTGCCTTGCGGGTTTTTGCCCAAAGGCCCAGTGGGTATCATGGGTTTGGTGGCGACTTCGATGACTTCAGCGTGCAGTTCAATGACGTCTTGGTGAAAGTGCTCGAGGGGTTCACCTGCTACCAAATCATTACCAAAGTACAGGGTTTCACCAATGCGGAAATGATTGACCTCGTGAGGAACATCGCCAGCTGTCAAGAGCGGTAGTGTCACTGATGTGCCGCCAGACACCAGCGGCAAGGTGACATCATAGGTGTCTTGGATGACGTGTTGGTAGGAACTGAGTTTGGTGAGCGCTTCGTGGCTCGGTAGCACCCCACTGAGGCAGTTGAGGTTGGTGCCGATACCGAGCACGTCGATATTGGTTAACTCAAACACACGCCCAAAAAAGTGCTCAATGTCTTCTTGCATGATGCCTTCACGCAGGTCGCCCATCTCCACCATGACAATAATCTTGTGATGTTTGCCCTGCCGTTTGGCTTCGTCATTGAGGGCTTCAATCGTTGCAAGTTCGGTGTTGAAACTGACATCGGCGTATTGCACCACATCGGCAATGCTGCGCTTGGCAGGCGGTTTGATGTAGACCGTGCGCACATCACTGCGGATGGCTTTAACTTTGGCGAGGTTGCTGATGCGTGAGTCGAGCACTTCAGCGGGGTTGAGCGCCAGCACTTCGCGCAAGTAAGCGTCGTTACCGCACAAAAGTTTGCTGACTACACCCCAGTTGCTGCCGTGGGACGCGAAGATGTTCTCGAGCTGCCGGTAGTTATGTGCTAGTTTGTCGCGGTTTAAGGTCAAGTAAGCCATGGTTGACTCCTCTGAAATGGTTGCTGAAATAGTCGTGTCGAAAGGGGATACAGGTGAGATTAAAATTCGTACTTACGTTAGCGCGTGAGGCGCATCTCGAGATACTTCGTTTCAAAGCCAAGTTTCTCGTAGAGATAGCGCGCCGGATTGTCGGCTTCTACGTGGAGGGCAACACTGCCAGGTACGGCTTGCAGGGCTTCGGCGAGCAAGGTTTTACCCATGCCTTGGCCGCGATAATCACGGTGCACGGCGATATAAACTAACATGTGCTCGGGGATGTAGCCTTTCATACCTGTGTCGTTAAAGACCACTGCTCCGGCGATAGTGTCACCGTCTTTGGCCAGTACCACGCTGCCACCTTTGCCTTCGGCGTCACTTGCGGCGTAGTCTAAACAGTGGTTGATGTCTGCTAAGCTGTCGCCATATTCGTCTAAATGTTCAAACAAAAATTGTGCAATAGCGGGGCGCTCGAGCACGAACTGCTGCCGACTAGCGGCATCGCTGAGGGTTAGTGTCTGATGTGTCAGGGTTGCTGGGGTTGCTGTCATGGTGGTCACTCCCTAAAAATGTGTCACGCATTCTTGTGACATGACTCACATGCTACGGCATAAAGCAGTTGCGTCGAACGTCAGATGAAAAAATATCAGTTAACAAGGAAATTAAAGTGCGCTTCTCGCAAGACTTGCTTGCGTTTGCCCTTACCTTCGACAATCCTTAGCTAGTGCGCCTTAACTGGCTCGCCCTAACTGGCTTGGACAAACATCGTTGGCTTGTTGTCAAGCTCTAATGTCTCAAAGCTTCAATGTCTCAAAGCTTCAACGTCCTAGGTACAGGGTTCTTTGCGCGTCTTCATTGAGTGCTGCCTCAGGCTAAATCGCTTGCACATGCCCATAAATTGAGGCGTATTGGGGCGAGTGCGCTGTCTTTTCAAACGTGCCACAACCTTTGCGGTGTTTCGTCTGCGGTGTTTCGTCGTGTTGCGCTACATCTTTGTGATGTCGTTTTTGTGATGTCGTTGCCGTACCTTGTTGTACAGCTTCGTCGCTGTCATGCTTTGTCACTGTCTTGTGTTGTCTTGCGTTCTTGTTCTGAACGCTATTGATTACTGGTTGAATTTGCATGCTACATAGACTATGCAGTTACTCAAGCATGCATTCATATAGTGACAGGCGGCAAGACGTCTGTCAAGCGCCCTGCCACTATTGCATGTTGCCTTGGAATGTGCTAGGTAAGTTGGTGTGATGAATAGCTTGGTGAAGGTGTTTTTGAAC
>CAZKAZ010000125.1:0-2412 GCA_964550765.1 uncultured bacterium
GACGCCACTTTTCATAATCAGTGAATAGCTTATTCAAGGGTGCGGAAAGTCAGCTACACAGTTGAATGCGTTTTATGTGTGTATGACGTTGATAAACATCAGCTACTGTAGCAACAACAAGTGGAATTATTAAATGAAAGCCGTTGCAAAGGGTTCGCGGCGATTGACGTACCAACTCAACCCTGCATCGGGTGAAATGGCAATCACGGGCGGAATCTGTCGGCTGGCAATCAAAGCGTCAAGTTGGGCTTGGGCGCGGCTATCGTCAAACCAACTGGTTTCATTATTGCCGTTGCCGTGCAACAAAGTACACCACCGGATAGCGAGCGTCGCTAGCGGCATAACCAGGAGGCAAATAAACGCCATACGCTAGCGGACGCCCCAACACCTCGGACTCGAGCACTTCATAGGTGACTTAGCTCGAGGCACTGACAGTAGCCAGTAACCACAACACCGTCAGCAACCACAAAGCTGTTCGCCTGATTCTGATGGCGTTCACGCGTCACCCCCTAAAACATGCAGCAAAAACGCCCAAATGTCAGCTTGTTCGTCGATGACCATAGCCGTGGGTTTGCCTGCGCCATGTCCGGCATCGGTTTGAATGCGAATGAGCACCGGGGCTGCGCCGCGTTGTTTTTCTTGCAAGGTGGCAGCAAACTTAAACGAATGGGCAGGCACCACTCGGTCATCGTGGTCAGCAGTGGTGATGAGGGTGGCCGGATAGGCGGCGTCGCGCAGGTTGTGCAAAGGCGAATAGGCATACAAAACAGGAAAGTCTTCGGGGTTGTCGGCAGAACCATAATCACTGACCCACGCCCAACCGATGGTGAACTTGTGAAAACGCAACATGTCCATCACGCCTACTGCGGGCAGCGCCGCCGCAAACAAGTCAGGCCGTTGGGTCATGGCTGCACCTACGAGCAGACCGCCGTTTGAGCCGCCTTGAATGGCCAGTTTGTTACTTGACGTCAAACCACTATCAATAAGATGTTCAGCGCAAGCAATGAAATCATCGAAGACGTTTTGCTTGCACGCTTTGGTGCCGGCTTGATGCCACGTTTCGCCGTATTCGCCGCCGCCGCGCAAGTTGGCTACCGCCACAATGCCGCCACGCTCGAGCCACGCCAAGCGACTCACCGAAAAACTCGGCAGCACCGACACGTTAAAACCACCATAGCCATAGAGCAACGTCGGATTACTGCCGTCATCTTGAATGTCACGGTGGTGGGTCACGAACAGGGGTACTTTTGTACCGTCGGGACTAGTGGCAAACATTTGTCGGGTGACATACAGAGAACTGTCAAAGGGAATCTCAGGACGGGATAGCTCGAGGCTCTGCTGCGTCACAAGGTCGTAGCGGTAGCTGGTCGTGGGATACAAAAACGAGGTAAACCCATAAAACACCTCGTTATCATCAGGTTCAGCGTTGACACTCGTCACCGACCCTAGCGTGGGCAGGGCAATATCGGCCACTTTGTTACCACTGCGGTCAAGGTGCTCGAGGCGGCTGCTGGCGTCTTGTAAGTAGTGCACGATGAAACCGTCACGCACCAAGGTGACGTCTTCGAGCACCCGGGATTCTTCTGGCACAATGTCTGACCAGGTGTCTGTGCTGGTATCAAACGCCCGCAAGCAACCTTTGGGGGCGTTTTCGTCGGTAAAGATAAACAAAGTATCCCCGTCGCTACCAACCACGGTGTAATCCGCCACAAACGCATCGGCTAGCGGCTGAAAGGTATCATCTTCACCCACACGCCGATAGAACAACAAGTTGCGCGGGTCAGTACCCTTGGAGACATAGAGCAGCAAAAAACGGCCATCTCGAGTGACACTCGCCCCAAAACCCCACTCGGGTTCGTCAGGGCGCTCAAAAATCACCGCGTCGTCTGCGGGGTCAGTGCCAAGGTTATGAAAGCACAACTGGGGGGCTTGGTTGGTTTGGGTATAGGTCTCCCCTGCGCTGGGTTCGGGGTAACGCTGGTAGTAAAACCCACTGCCATCTGGCTGCCACGCAGCACCTGCAAACTTGCTCCAAGCAACCACATCAGCTAAGTCTTCGCCCGTATCGATATTGCGCACGCGCCACGTGAGCCAGTCAGATCCACTTTCAGACAGCACATACACCAAGAAGCGGCCATCGAAACTCACCGACATGCCAGACAGGGCTACCGTGCCATCTTTTGAGAGGGTGTTGGGGTCAAGCAGCACTCGAGCTTGTGCCAGCTCACCCTCACTAACAACAAGCACACTTTGATTTTGCAAACCGCTGTTACGAAACTGAAACACGCGTCCGTGACGCTTGAAGGGTACGCCCGCTTTGGGAAAATTCCACAGTTCCCGCAAGCGTTCGCGCACACGTTGCCGTTCGGGAAGGGTGTCTAAAAAGCCATACGTGAGGGCGTTTTGGGCGGC
>CAZKAZ010000125.1:2422-4488 GCA_964550765.1 uncultured bacterium
AATCCAAGCGCGGGTGTCGTCGCTGTCAGGGTGCTCGAGCCAACGGTACGGGTCTGCAACCAACGTGCCGTGATAGTCATCAACGACAGCACCTTTTCGGGTTTCGGGATAGTGTATCGGCATAACCGACTATAACCAAGGCCAACAGCACACACGGCTGACTGCCACACAGATAATCAAAACGTCTGAACTGAACTGCTAAGTGGAACGTTCGTCGTGTCGTTGGCGCGGGTCTAAGTAGTCACGCAAACTGTCACCAAGTAAGTTGAAACCCAGCACCGTCACAAAAATGGCCACCCCCGGAAAAAGCGGCACCCACCAAGCAATCGCTTCGTAACCGCGCCCGCTAGCTGCCATTGCCCCCCAACTGACCGCCGGCGGCGGCACGCCCAAACCCAAAAACGACAGTGACGCTTCAAAGATAATCAAATTTGCTAGTAGCAACGTGGCCACCGGAATAATCACCGGGATAATATTGGGCAGTAGATAGCGCCAGACAATGCGCCACGTTGATGCCCCTAGAGCCGTTGCCGCCAAGACGAACTCGAGCTGCTGCATCCGCTGCACTTCTATGCGCACCACCCGATAAAACAGCACCCACGTGGTTATACCTAGCACCACCACCACATTGACAAAACTCGCCCCCAACGTGGCTGCTACTGCTAGTGCTACCAGCAAGTAGGGTATGGCTTGCCAGATATCAACGAGCTTGTCGAGTAAACGACGCACACGGGGGTACGTGCCTGCTAGCACACCCAAGCTGACGCCAATAGCGGCTGCCAACAACAGTGACGCCACACTGACCCCCAAACTCACCCGCGCCCCAAACATCAGGCGGCTCACCATGTCGCGTCCTAACAAGTCTGTACCTAAGGGATAACGCAGGTCTTGCCCGGGGGCAAGTAGGCGGGCTTGCAAACTGCTTTCCGTGGGCACATGGGGTGCAAGCCAAGGGGCAAATAACGCACACGTCAGCACCACTACGGCCACACTCACCCCGATAGCCAAACTGACGGTACGCTTGGACTGACGCGACGTTTTGTAACCCTCAACCATCAAGGGCAGCACCCGCCAAACGGGGGTCAAGCCAACGGTAAAGGCCATCAAAAAGTAGGTTCACTAGCACCACAAACAACGTCACCACGCTGACAAACGCTTGAATGAGGGGCACGTCTCTGGCGCTAGCGGCTTCCACGATAAGCCGCCCCATACCTGGGTAAGCAAACACAGTTTCGATGATGGCGCTGCCTGCAAGTAAGCTGTTCACCTCGACACTAAGCGCGGCGAGCATCGGCACAATGGCGTTGCGCAGGGTGTGTTTGAGTAGTAGCCAACGACCTGCAACCCCTTTGGCTCGAGCGGTACGAATATAATCTTGCGATAAGGCTTCAAGGGTGCTCGAGCGCAGCAACTTGGTGAGCGTCGCTACCGAAAAACTGCTCGTGGCCAGAACGGGCAAAATCAGTCCGCGCCACGAGGTGTCACCTGTCGCCGGTAACCACTGTAAGCGCACCGCAAACAGCAAGATGAGCAGTTGCGCCACCACAAAAGGCGGTAAGGCTTGGCCAACGAGGATGCTCGAGCGCACCCCCCGGTCAAAGGGTGTCTCATGATAGCGCGCTGTCAATAACCCTGCTGGCACACTCACCAACAGCGCCACGCCAAGCGCCGCAGCAAACAACCGCAACGACGCCCCCAAACGGTCAAATACCAGTGGCAACGCCGCCTGACGGTAACGCAACGACTGCCCAAAATCGCCTCGAACCGCCCGCTGCAAAAACCGCCCATACTGCACCCACCAAGGCGCATCCAAACCCTGTTGTTGACGAAACGCCGCCACCGCTTCAGGGGGCGTGTCAGCGGGTAGCAACGCCGTAGTAGGGTCGCCTGTGAGGTACGCTAGCGAAAACACCAACAGCGAACTGCCCACGAGCACTAGCAGCAACATCACCACAAACCGCATACCACGCAGCAACAAAAGCCAACCGCTACCCAGCCAGCTAGCAACCCAGTGATACGGATTCCAACTAAACACTGCTTAAAGTCCTGCGGACTTTCTTTCGTTC
>CAZKAZ010000126.1:0-1455 GCA_964550765.1 uncultured bacterium
TGGGTGCTCAGCGCACAGTGGGTCAGATGCACATAAGCGCATGGCTTCAAGGGTTTGCTGCAGGTGTCTACCGAGGGTTTGTGGATCACCTAAGCGCACGAGCCCACCGAGTGTCCCCTCGCTGTCACTGGCTGCTGTGTAAAGCAAGATGCCTGCCATTGACCCACCATCGTCGGTCACCTGTCGGCTGTAGAGGCGTTCACGAATGCTTGCTGAAGTGTAGCCCGCTTCAAGGACAATCTGCCGCATGAGGGCGTGGGCGAGCGAATGAATGAGGACGTAACGGATACCGCCAAAGCCTTCATCAATTGGCTCGAGGTCACGTTTTTTGCGCCACTTGCGGTGTGAATCACGAAACGCTGCTTCGAGCACTTTCACCTCAGGACGCGCTTCCCAATCTCGCAAAGCAGATTCTTTGAAGCGCAAAAAGATACCTTCACCCCGCGTTTCAGCCGCAGGTAACCAGTCCAGAGGCTTTCTCGAGAGCGATGTGTAGCGGCCATCTTGCACCGAAGTGGCATCGGTAAAGTCGCCGTTACTTTCAATGCGGGTAAACCCGTACAGCGCCCGCACCTCGCGCAGACGTTTGACTTTGACGGTGGGTTCAAACAACGCTTCAAAAGTAGCAGGGGGGGCGACTTCTTCAAGCTCAAAATCGTCGTCTTGGTGGCTGCTAGTAGGGTTGCATAACGCTTGCCACTCGGGCATCTTGAGGTCTTCAACGTCATTTGTTGGGTCATCTTCTGGGGTATCTGGCTGACTGCGTCTGGCTTCAACGGCTTGCCAAATGTCATCCACGCTGAACGCCTCAAAAATCAGGGGTTTGTCTTCTACGATGAATTCAACGATGTCTCGATTTTTGGCACGTTGTAGGACTGACCAGTTTTCCTCAACAACTTTGGCTACTGGGTCGATGTGTTGCGGGATGGACAACGCTGACATCGACAGCGGAAACCACATGTTTGACGCTCCCAAGGTCATGAGCTTGGTTGCTTCTTGGCAGGGTTTGTCTTGTTTGCTGCGCAAATGCGGCAGATGACCATTACAGCGCAATGTCAGGGGGCTGTTGGGTGCGGTCACTTCGCCTAAGACATGGCTAGCACGGCAGGTCTGGCATGTCACGCGGATGTTGGCGATATCGCCACTGACATCAAACTCAGTCAGCACCAAGCGGCTGCCCTTACATGATGTTGAGCCCCGGTGCACAAAGTCATACCAAGGAAAGTCGCTGATGTGACCCTCGCGGCAAGCCAGCAAAAAGCGAATAGGGGCAGCCGTGGGCGGGGTTCTACCTCGGTTTTTGCTACAGCCTTCGTGGACATAGCGAGACCGTTCGGCGCGGAAAGGGTCACCTTTGAACTTGAACAGGCCTGAGTCAATGGTGGCAATGGTATTACATGCCGTGCAGCGCAACCAGCGCGGGAACGAAGACACAGGCACACCATGGGGCAAGCC
>CAZKAZ010000126.1:1574-4293 GCA_964550765.1 uncultured bacterium
GTTTAATATCCAGCACAGGGGTGCCATCAATAGCATCAAGCCCCATGACCATCACTGACATATTGGGCAAGTCGAGCAGTGCCCCGACGCCAAACGAAAACATCAACTGACTAGGGCGTATCTCACCAACTTGGGTCATGACTGACCTTCGGTGACCAAAATATCGCTGTCGTCGGCGCTCAAGCCGTGGGCGTTTTCGTCGAAGATGAGGGGGATAGGTGATTCGACGTTGCGCAAGCTGTTCATAGCGGCAAAGGGATAGTTACTACCGTCTTCAATGCGCTCGAGCAACCCCACAGCGTTTTCTTGACCCCGCTTGCGGATGCGTCCTTGTTTGTACAGTAGCTGCGTTTCCCGCTGATTGCGGGCTTTTTTGAGCCAATAGTCGCGTTTGTCCTGCAACATGTTTCGCACTGCTACTTTAACAGCAGGGTTATCCGTCACGTTTTCTGCCCGTTGGGCGAGCACCTCGAGCATATGCGCCATGGCTTCATTACCTTCCTGCAAGTCTTGGGCAGCCGTATTGGCGCTCAACGTCGTGTCATGCAAGCGCACCATACCCGTCATGACCCCTGCTAAGCCCCTATCGAGCGCCCGCGACGCAAACGGCGTCACCGAGAGGGCTTCGACGTGTTTGTAAAACGTCCAGTGGTAGTGTTCAAAGGTTTCAAAGTGTGACAAGTCGCGGGGGCGTGCCCAGTTGTACAGCGTGACAACCAGCCCGGGAGCTTTGCGCCCTACCCGACTGCTGGCTTGAATGTACTCGGCGGTGTTTTTGGGTTGCCCAGCGGCCACCATCAAGCCCAAGCGGTCAATATCGACGCCAACAGAAATCATGTTAGTAGCTAGCACCACATCAAAAGGACGCGGCGGCGGGGGGGGCGGTTCTTGTTGTTCTGCAAAGGGATTATCAGTCTTTTTGCCAGTCTTTTTGCCAGTCTCTTTGCGCTTGTTGCGCTGATAGTCGCGGTAAGCCTTGCGAGCGGCATCATTGTCACGGCTGAAGCCCACCTCGAGCCGACTCAGCAACCTCGGTATCTCTTGGCTGGACTTGCGCGAGGTCAGTTCTTCAACCGCAGCCACACTGCGTTCAGTAAACCCCCGCCTGTTGGTGATGTCACCGCGTAAACGGGCTTTAATATCGTCTTCGCTGAGGCGTTTTGCGCCAGCAAGTTCGCGTATCGAGTTGAAATACCCCACCAGCGTCAGGTAAGGATCAGCATTCGTATCGTGTTGTTGGTACAAGGTTTGCCCTGAACCCAAGCAAGCAATGTAGACGCGGATGAGGGCTTCGGTAAAACGCCTGCCAAACGCACACACGCCCAGATAACGCCTGCCTGGGGTATGGCGGTCGGTGGGGCGCTCGAGCGAAAAGAAATTATCGCCAATGCTGCTACCTTGGGGGGGAAATATCCGCACGTCACGCATAAACAAGCGTTTCACTTGGTCAGGGGCGCGGCGCACGGTAGCCGTTGAGGCAATCACCTTAGGGCGCACCGCTTGCCCGGCGAGTTGCCAAGTAGACAGGTCATCAATAGCGGTTTCGTACAACCCCACCATCGACCCCAAAGGCCCAGAAATCAGGTGCAATTCGTCTTGAATAATCAAGTCCGGCGGGCGCAACCAGACGTGTGCTTGTTTTTCTACCCTCGGTAAGTTCCCTGCTTTCGGGTGATTGCCTTTGCAGCCGTGTTGGTCGTCGGCTTCAATATCGGGCGATAAAAACCCATGCCGCTGACAAAGACCACTGACCCGCCCAAACAGCATTTGCACGTTGCCCTGCCAAGGCATCTGGGCAAATTTGTCCACGGTGGCAATCAGTAGCGCAGGCGGATGGCGGTAGATGTCTTCATCGACGACCAAGACGGGCAACCCTTCTTGGGGCGCGTGTTTTTCGGAGAACACACACCTGCCGTATGTATCACTGCAATAGGTCACACAGCGGCCAACACTATTTTTTCCGTGATAGACCTTGAGGTTATCAGGCTTGATTTCGCGGCCACACCAGGGGCAGTGCGTCAGTTGTTGGGGGCTACCGCTGGCGCTGGGTTTACTGTCACCCTTAGCAGATTTCAAGGCTTCGGCGGCGTCGCGCAGGTGATTGGGCGTGGAGCTGCTACCCACCCACAGCCCCAAGCGAAAAGGCGTTTTACCCCATAGACCCACATCTTCGCGGCGCAGCACTTCGCACGCACACATGAGGGCTGCTGCCCGTTGGAACTGTTGCAGGGTCAAAAGCCTCAGGGTGTAGCGCATCAGCACGCCCACGCCCTGTGCCGCGTCATAACCGCCGAGTTGTGCTCGCAAGCGCCGCATGGCCAAGGTGAACGCGGTTAACCCTAAGTAGGCTTCGGTTTTACCGCCACCGGTAGGAAACCACAACAAGTCCGCGACTGCTTCAGGTTCAGGCGAGCGTTCGGGGTGATGGGGGTCGGTGAGGCTGGGCAAGTTGAGCAGGATAAACGCCAACTGAAACAAGCGCCAACTGCGGTTCTCGGGTATGTCGTCAGCGTCAAGTGCGTCATCGGGTTGCCGCTCACCGCGCCGCACCTTGGCAGCAAACACCGTATGCACCCGCTGCAACGCCATGGCGTGGTTGGTAAAGCGAAAGGCTTTTAGGGCGTCGTCATCTTCTGCTAAACAGTCAATGCCTGCTTGTATGCGCACTTTAGCTTCTTGGCAGTGAGCAATGACGTTCTCGAAGGCGTCTTGATGGTCA
>CAZKAZ010000127.1:0-4267 GCA_964550765.1 uncultured bacterium
GCTGAGTTATCCGCTTTAGATACCAAGTCTTTAGATACAAAGTCTTTAGATACCGAGTCTTTAGATACAAAGTCATTTTTAGGTACAAAGTCATTGGCAAGGCCTACCGAGGCCGCCAACACCTACCAGCGCGCACGCCGTCTTCGAAGAGAGGAATCATGGATAACGCATACGATGAAACCCTCAACGAAATGCTCGAGAGTTACGGTCTTGACGATTTTTTAGAGACGCAAGACTTGATGGACATTCTCGAGCCTGATTATCTTGAAAATAATATCCTCATTGACAGCACCGGTAATTTGAGCGTGCACTTGAGCATTGATGAAGAAAGCCTGCACGAAATGCCTAACCTCGATGCCCTTCACGCTGCCGCTTCTCCGCTATCAGCAGACCAGTCAACAAGTGAAGCATCGGATGCGTCATCAGGGCAAAGTGACCCTGCTGCTAGCAAAGACCCTGCTGCTAACAACGACCATCGCGATGCCTTTGATGGTCTCATGGGCAGTCGGGCGAGTGCTGAAGCGCTCAAAATGCGTCCGCTCGAGGGAGATAGCAACCAGCTAGGGCGCATCGCCCGTTATTTTGATGCCACTGAGTTTGTGGCTGCTAGCAACAAATTGCATACCAGCTTGAATTTGAGCCACAATCCACATACCGTCTTTTTGGCTCGAGCTGCCGAACGGTCATTGTCGCAACTCCCTAACCACCAAACCATCACCGTGGCCGACTTGCGAGATGATGGTTTTGTGCCACTGTGGGACGCCCCTGCAGGCTCTACCTTCGGTGACTTACTCAAAGCCCTCAATCATCCTTCTCACGCAGGCGAAGCGGACTTGTATATTACTGATTTGAGTGAGCTCGAGCTCGACGAGGTATCTTTGCCATTACCAGGGACACACTTAATGCTATCGCGCTTGCGGCCTGACCCCGATAGACCCGAGCGAGTGCGCGGCACGTTATCGTTGATTGGTCGGGTGGGTGTGCGTTCGGGGGCGGTCTTTTTGAAATTGGTCAAAGAGTATCTCGAGTCCCCTATTACGTTGATGGTGTGAGTTGGTAACGTCACATCAAGGTCAATTACGTTAATAATGCCAATTACATCAATATTAAAGACGTCAATATTAAAGACGTCAATGTCAGTAATGTCAGTCAGGTGGATGTGTTTGGCTCGAGTAACAATGAGCCGTGCGCTTGTGCATAAGCACATATCAAATACAAACGTGATGGAGAACATCAGGGATTCATGTCAGCAGGGTAACCCTAGGCAGCATTACAACCAATTCGGTGGTCGTTCGTGCTTGGCTACGTAACCCGCCGTTTGCTCGCATCGCTACTCACGATTGTGCTCGCAGCAAGTTTGGTCTTTTTTGCCCTGCTTGCCATTCCTGGCGACCCTGCAGAAGTGATTTTGGGCATCAACGCCAGCCCAAGTGCACTAGCGGCGTTGCGTCAACAACTTGGCTTAGACCAACCTGCTAGCGTGCGCTTTGGCCAGTGGCTACTTGGCGTCTTACAAGGTGACTTGGGACAGTCCATCAACTACCAACGTCCCGTAGCCGCGCTGGTGGCTGAAACCTTGAGTGTGTCGTTACCCTTGTCACTTGGGGCGATGGTGCTAGCGTGTCTGATTGCCATTCCTTTGGGTGTAGTTGCCGCCCTTCACAAGGGCAGCCCCCTCGACCCAGCCATCACGGCACTGTCACAACTTGGTGCGGCCATTCCCTCGTTTTGGTTGGGGTTGCTGCTTATTTTGTTGTTTAGTGTGGAACGCAACTGGTTTCCAGCGGCAGGTTATGTACCTTGGGAAGATGGGCCGCTGCGCACGTTGCGTAGTTTGTTTTTGCCGACTGTTGCCCTAGGACTCGGCCAAGCAGCGGTGATGACGCGGATGACAAGGGCCGCCATGCTCGAAGCCCTCGGTCAAGACTACATTCGCACCGCGAGCGCCAAAGGCTTAGCTGCCTACAAAGTCACCCTCAAACACGGCCTTCGCAACGCACTCGTTACCATCGTCACTATTTTGGGCTTGAGCTTGGCACAAATTCTCATCAACGCCATCATCATCGAACAGGTGTTTTCGTTACCGGGTATGGGCAGTTTGGTACTGCGTGCCATCGGCAACCGCGACTTTCCGCTGTTGCAAGGGCAAATTTTTATTTATGCTAGCGTCATCGTGTTTTTGAGTTTCATCGTCGATGTGTCTTACAGCTTTTTAGACCCGCGCATCCGCTACCATTGACGTATCGCCACATCGTAAATAGCACCCATAATCGTAAATAGCACCCATAAAGCACAGTGACTCACCTCAACCAAAATGCTCTTTGCTAGCAGCGTCCTGTTGAGAGGCGTCTATCTGAACAGGGTTTATGGCTAGATATGACTTGCGATGTGACACTAGCATGCACTCGAGCACCCACATTTGCACAACGTGTAATGTGCCGACGCTGATGAATTAAAATGGAGCTTGACTCACCTTAATATCTAAGGTAACCTAACGCCATGACCATTCACGAGTTACTAGCGCCTGAACTGGAACAAGAAGCTAACATCACCGAAACCTTTTTGCAGGCATTACCCGCCGATAAGTTCGCCTGGAAACCACACGAAAAATCCATGGCGCTAGGGCACCTTGCCAATCACATCGTGGAGTTGTTTGGTTGGATTCCCGTCACCATGAATCAAGACGTGTTCCAACTAGCTGACTATCAGCCCAGCCAGCTTGACACCCCCCAAGCCCTTATTGACCAGCTACACGCGCTTTTGCCTGATGCCCTTGCCGCGCTTCGCAAAGATGACGCCGTGTATCAAGAGATGTGGACAATGAAAAACCACGACACAGTCATGATGCAAATGCCTCGCTACAACATGTTGCGTTCGGGAGTGATGAACCAAGTGCCGCACCATCGGGCGCAACTTGGGGTGTACTTGCGCCTTCTTGATGTGCCCGTGCCAGCAAGTTATGGGCCTTCGGCGGATATGCAGTAAACCCACAGCAGGCGTTGCCGCACACTTCCAAACGCGATAGAATCATGTTTGTGACGTGTGTGCTAATGCTCTGCCAGATTGCTCGAGGCCAGGTTGCTCGAGCCAACCATCATGCGCCTTAATCTCATCCTTGGTAGCCTCTTGATTGGCGTGGTCATTATTGCTGCCGGGGTAAGTTTTTTTTGGTTACCTGTTGATCCCAACGCCATGAACTTCGCCGCCCAACTGTCTGCGCCTACCGCTGAGCACTGGCTCGGTACCGACCACCTTGGCCGCGATTTGTTGAGCCGTTTGCTAGTAGGTGCACGTGGCACGCTCTTCGTAGGCATCATCGCGGTCAGTTTGGCGCTCAGCCTCGGTTGCAGTATCGGCGCAGTGGCCGCTTTGGCAGGTGGTCTCGTAGACGAAGCACTCATGCGCCTTGTTGATGTGCTGTATGCCTTTCCTGCCCTATTGATGGCGCTGTTGCTGGCTGCCATCTACCGCCCCAACACCCTCACAGCAATGGTGGCCATTGGCCTCGCAACGGTACCTGTGTTTGCTCGTTTGATGCGGGCGTCGGTGCTGTCGGTAAAGTCGCGAGATTTTGTAGAAGCAGGGCGCGCTTTGGGCGTTCGGCGCAGGCGTCTTTTGTGGCGGCATATTTTGCCGAGTGCCATCTCCCCCATCATCGTGCAAGCCAGCCTCAGTTTGGCTGTTGCTGTGTTGGCCGAAGCCGCGCTCAGCTTTTTGGGACTAGGTACGCCGCCACGCACGCCGAGTTGGGGCAACATGCTGCGCGAAGCCCAAGGCTTTTTGGCGCTCAGCCCTTACCCAGCGCTCGTGCCTGGCCTAGCGATTGTGGCGACAGTGTTGGGCTGGAGCTTACTCGGTGATGGTTTGCGGGATGCACTAGATGTACAGTCATTGCGCTGAGTATGGCGTCAATCGTGGCGTCATACTGCATCACCAAACTGATTCACTAACTAATTGCGTATGGTGTTTAAAGCAATATCATCGACTCGAGTACTCAATACCTTTGTTTGATGTCCACCTTGGTCTAGCAATACAGATTCCAACTAAACACTGCAAAAGGTCCTATGGACTTTCTTACGTTCCTATTGAAATCCGTATCAATCAGTAACTGTGGCAACAACATGTGGAATTGTTATTTTATGTGGCTGTGCGCTCTAAACTCAAAAAAGGCGACGCCGAAACGCCGCCTCGAGCAACCTAACTTACCTGCTCAGAAATCCCCCACCACAATAAACCACATAGGAAGCTCTGGTTGGAAAGTTCTGGT
>CAZKAZ010000128.1:0-80 GCA_964550765.1 uncultured bacterium
AACATCGGCTTAGTGGAAAATGGCGACAGCGTCACCATCGACGCTGAAGCGCGCCTTTTGCAAGTCAACATCGACGACGC
>CAZKAZ010000128.1:90-4238 GCA_964550765.1 uncultured bacterium
CTGACGGGCGTTTTTCTGGTGGTACTTATGGCTTGGTTGTCGGTCACGTCGCCCCCGAAGCTTATGTGGGTGGCAACATCGGCTTAGTGGAAAATGGCGACAGCGTCACCATCGACGCCGAAGCAAGGCTTTTGCAAGTGCACGTCGATGATGCTGAGCTGGCCAAGCGCCGCCAAAACTGGCAACCGCCCGCACCGCGCTACACCCGTGGTGTGCTTTCCAAATATGCCAAACTGGTGGCTAGTTCTGCCAAAGGTGCCGTTACCGACAGCGATTAAACCAACCTGCTAATAACTTAGAACTTAGCTACCTAATGACGTTGACCCCACCTCGAGTGGGGTTTTTTTGGGAGGCAGTCAGCTTCTATTCAGCCTCGACGCGTACAATCAAATCATTCTAGTCAAAGGAGTGATTATGTCACGCATCATTTGCCTACTCACGTTTACGTTGCTGGGTACCGCGTTTGCGCAAAATGCCCAAGCTCGAGACGACCTAGCCCTAACAGGTGACATCACCAGCGTCACCTTGTACCGAGGACAAGCCCAAGTTACCCGTCAACTGACGCTGTCAGGAGCAGAAGCAGGTTCGCAAGAAATTGTCGTTGGTAATTTGCCGAGTGCCATCATTCCGGCGAGCCTGTTTAGTGAAAGCCCCGATGGTGCGCAGGTGCGTGGGGTGCGTTACCGCGAACGCATCGTGGAAAGTGACCCCGATGCCAGTATTGCCGCCCTAGAAACCCGCTTGGATGACCTCGAGCGCGACCTCGCTCGCAACCAAAGTGAGCAGCAGGTGGTTCGCGAGCAACTTGGCAGCCTCGAAGACTTGGTGCGTTTTAGCAGTGACCGTTCTAACAGCGACTTGAACGCTGGCACGCTCGATCCGGAATCCCTCGAGCGCCTCATCATCTTTTCGTTTAGCCAACGCGAAAGTTTAGCAGTGCGGCGTTTTGAACTTGAACAAGCCGCGTTAGACATCCGTGACGCCATCAACACCACCCAACGAGAACTAGCGCAAATTCGCAACCAAAACAGCCAAGAGGTCGTTAGAGAAGCCCTCATCTTTGTCAGTAAACCCGCAGGTGAGGTGCGCTTACTACTTAGTTATCTGGTTGGAAATAGCACCTGGACGCCTGCTTACAACGTCCGCGCTGACACAGGCAGCAATACGGCAAGTATCGAATACAACGCCATCATTCAACAACTGAGCGGTGAAGACTGGCAAGACGTAGCGTTGACGTTATCGACGGCATCCCCCAACTTGAGCGCCGCCCGCCCGGTGTTGGGGCCTTTTCCGGTAGATCTCAGCCAACAACCGCAAGACGCCGCCCTTAACCAACCTGCCGACATGGTGCGCAGCGAAGCCCTGCGTGCGCCTTCGGTGGGCATGGCAGCAGACGAAGCTGAGATTGACGCCGCCCCTGCTGCTCCCTCGCAATTTGGGGCGATGATTACCTTGCAACAACAAGCCCAGTCGCAACTTGGTCAGGCCACCAATTTGCAAGCGACCCTGGACTCGAGCTTCGTGCTTAACACCTCTGCCAACACCCTAGAACTCTTCGAAGCCACCAGCCGCCCCGAAAACCGCGTCAGCCCTACAGGTGACGACAGTACCGACGCTTTGATGCTTAGTTACAACGTGGCCTCACCCGTGAGCCTAGCGAGCCGCCGCGACCAGCAGATCGTGCGCATTGCCGAAAGTGACCTTGACGCTGAGCTTTACTATGTGGCTACCCCCGTGCTGACGCCCCTTGTTTACCGTGAAGCTGAACTGACCAACACCAGCGACACGGCGTTTTTGGCAGGTAGCGTGAGTGCTTACCTAGATGGGCGTTTTGTCGGTCAAAGTGAAATCACGACCATTGCCAGAGGGCAACCGTTTACGCTCGGTTTTGGGGCAGACCCGCAACTGCGGGCTGAACGCAGGCTAGAAAACCGCGATGAGGACGTGCAAGGCGGTAATCAGGTGATTGAACTAGGGTATGTGCTCGAGCTAGAAAACTTCAGCGATCGCGCCGTGCCCGTGCAACTCTATGACCGTTTGCCCGTTTCTGACGCAGGCAACGCTTTGCGGGTAGAACTTTTGGAAACCAGCGAAGATTTGAGTGATGATGCTCTGTATAGGCGAGTGGAACGCCCCGAAGGTTTGTTGCGTTGGGACGTGAGTTTAGCTGCCAATACTGCCGCTGCGCAGGCTGAGCAGGTGACGTACCGTTATCAGCTCGAGTTTGACCGCCGCTTCTCGCTGACCACGCCTACGGGTGAACTGCTGCGGGAAACATTTAGGCAATTCCAAGAAGAACGCCAACGCCGCTAAGGTGATGCTTAACAAGGGGTGAAGTTTCCTGATGAGGGCTGAAGACATACCCGCTTGTGTTTCATCTGTTTGTCACAGTAAGCGTCCTACAATGAAGCATCACTATTGAAGTGCAACCATGAAGTACAGCTATGAAGTACAGTCGTGAAGTATTACCGTTTTCATGTGAAAGGATGACCTCATGAAGTATCTCAAACACGCTTTTGTGCTGCTGTTCGTTCTCTTGGTCAGCGCGACGTTTGCCCAAGAAGTGCGCTCGCGTTCGATTATCGTGCGCCCTGTTAATCAACCTGAACCCGTGACATTCGCAGTGGATGTGTTTATCAGTGGCCGTTCAGGTACGAATGCAACGGGCTATCTGATTGGCGAAGATGTGCAAGTAGGCGTGTCGCCATCGCTTGATGCGTATGTGTATCTGTTCAGTATCAACAGCAACAACCGCGTGGAACAGATTTATCCTAACCGTTTTGATGATAGTGGCCGCAACAATTTCGTGCGGGCAAACAGCACCAAATACTTTCCACCCCGCAACGCCAGTTACCGTTTCACCATTGGTGGCCCAGTCGGGCGCGATATTTTGATTGCACTGGCTACCGTCGAACCTTTGCGCGATATCACCTTGCGTCGTTTTGCTAACTACGCTCAAGGGGAAGTGTTTGCATCGAGCAACATCGGCGAAGGTCAATTTGCCCGCATTATCGAAGACCTCAATCAAGATGCTTTTGATGATGCCCCTAGAGCCAGAGGCCGTTCTATCATCGTTGAACCCGTCGAACCTGAACGTCCCGTGTTGGCGGTGGGCACGGTACGTTATCGTGTAAGACGTTAGGGTATTTACCATCACCCATTACCTACCTCGAGCGGTGCCTGTTGGTGCCGCTTTTGTGCTAGATGAATTTGTATGAACGGAGTTTGTGGCTGCGTGGCTTGTGTCAATGGGATAACTTGTCTACAACATCTCTATGAATAACTATCAACCTGAACCGCCATCAACGAGCCGCAATGTGCTAGGAACGGCGCTCGAGCCCTGCTGCTTCGATCCCTTAACCGGTTTTTACCGCGACGGTCACTGCCACACCGGCGCAGATGATCGCGGCGTACACGTGGTGTGTGCTGTTATGACTGAAGCCTTTCTGGCGTTTACCAAGTCCCAAGGTAACGACCTCAGCACACCCAAGCCAATGTTTGGATTTCCCGGCCTCACGCCCGGTGACCGCTGGTGTCTGTGCGCTGACCGCTGGCACGAAGCCCTCGCTGCTGGCGTAGCGCCGCCTGTTTTGCTCAAAGCCACCCACGAAGCTGCCTTGCGCACCCTTGATTTTGCGGTGCTCGAGCAACATGCTTACACCCCACCTGCATGAAGTGGTTGGTCAGTTTTTTATTCGTTATAGTGACGTTATTAAGCACATACACAACTGCTCAGACGCCTGTGCGGTTAGTGAGTGGCACGGTGCGCTATCAGGCTAGTGACGCTCGAGACACCTGGCAAGGCACAGCACCCGTGGCTGAACTTGATTGGCAAATGAACCTCGAGCACTTGCCCGATGTCACTTTGAGCGTGCGGGTAAACCCAGCGGATTTTAATTCCGGTAACCTCATCCGCGACGCCAACGCCCGCCGCAGCGTCTTTGAAACCGGGCGCTATCCAGACATTGTCCTAACAGGTGAACGCTTCGTCGCCCAAAGTACCCGTTTACAAGATGGTCAGAGCTTGTCTGGCACGCTCACGGGAACGCTTAACATGCACGGTGTCGAACAGACCATACGCCTGCCCGTTGAACTCATACGGATTCCACGAAAAAGTTGTATAAAGTATCCATGGCAAAGATGGGACG
>CAZKAZ010000129.1:0-3318 GCA_964550765.1 uncultured bacterium
GGTAGGTCAAGGCTGAGCCCTCGAGGCATGGTTTGCCCGTCGCGGATGACTTTGGATGTGTAACCAAGGGCTTCTTTGAAGATGAATTCGCACCAGGTTTGTTGCACGCTGGCGTCTGTGGGTTTTTCGCTGTACCAATCGTGAAAAGTTCGCAAGCGGCGTTTGAGGTCGCTGTCAACTGGCTCGAGGTTTTGCGGAAAGACCTGAGCGAGTACCGGGACACTCAAAAAAGGCCCAGACACTTCCGTCAGTGAGAGCCACTCGGCGTGATGACGTTCAGAACTCATAGCGCGTGCCTTTCTGCGTCTCGAACGATGCTTTCAGGAAAAAGATACGTGATGGCGAGGGGCATGAGGCTGGGGGTGGGGTCTTGGTAGCGGGTGCGGATGTTGGCGGTTTCGCGTTCAAGTTCAGCCGGCAGTTGTTCTAAGCGGACACGCAGGGCGCTCAAGTTGCGCTCGAGTTGTTGTTTTTCGCTGTCAGTCCAGTTGAATAAGTTGGGTTGAAAGGTGGCTTTGTCGCCGAGTTCTGCGCGGATGGCGTGCTCGAGTTCTTGCATAACGGTTGTCAGGTTGGTCACTTCTTGGGTTTGGCGTTGCTCGAGGAAGTTGCCCAAGTTCTTAGTGCGCTCGCGCATGCGGGCTTCTAAGGCGGCGAGTAGGTTTTGTTTGTGACCGTCCCAAAGTTCTTGGACGCTTTGGTGCAAACTAGCAGGCACAGGCTGGCTGATAGCAGCATTCAAGGCGGCTTGGGTGTCGCCTACGTTCATGCGCCTAAAGCGTCCTTCTACCAGTACGCCCCCAGCGTGAATCACCTCTTCGTGGAGGCGGTGGGTTTGTCCGCCCAGCACCACAATGCGCCCGTGGGCAATCACCGCTGGCGTACTTAACACACTATCTGGTACGCGCTTGGCGGTGACCCGTTGTAACTTGCGTTCGTCAGCAGACCACACCTCGGCTCGCAACAACCGCAAGACCATCTGTACCAGCGGGTGATTGAGGTGTACGAGCACCACTTGGTCGTTGTGGTGGGCGTCCACAGCAGCAAAGGTGATGGGGCGAATGTTGTCTGTGTGGGGGTGGCGCAAACCTTCGTTGCAACGTTCCCAGCTACCTGCAAAGTTGGGCATGGTGTAGAGCTTGGCATGCTCAGAACAGCCCCAGTCACGCGGATTGTCTACGGCTTGCAAAGGGGGTTGTTCGGCTAGCTCGAGGCCTACATTGACCACGTGGCAGATGTTGTCTGCTGATATTTCGAGGTTGTCGCGGGTTTTGTTCATGGCGTCTTGCAGTTGCTCGAGGCGCTTTTGTAAGTCGCGTTCAAACTTGAGCAGTTGGCGGATGGGCTTGGCGTCGTTTTCGGCGGCGTCGGTATCAAGATTCTGCCGTTTACCGAGCATGGCTTCTTCAACTTGGCTGGCAATCACCGGGCCTACTTTGCCGAGGTCTTCACGGATTTGGTTGACCTTGAGAGCAGCACGCATCAAAAACTCGAGGTCACCTTCAAGTTCACCTGCTTTGCTGGCCTGTTGCTCATTAAAATCAGCCCCCACAAAGTGATAGACATCGACCTGCTCTGCCCGTTGCCCGTGTCGGTCAATGCGCCCGTTGCGCTGTTCCATGCGGTTAGGATTCCAAGGGATTTCGTAGTGAATAAGCTTGGAACAGTGATTTTCAGAGGCGGCATCAGTCGCCAGCAAGATGCGCACGGGGGCGCTGTCGGGGTGGGCTTGAAACGCGGCTTTGATGCGTTCGCGTTCTTTGCTGTCCGTGCCGCCATGAATCATCTCGAGCCGCTCCTGACTGGCAAAACCGTATCTTGCTAACAAGTCATAAAGCCAGTTTTGGGTGTCGCGGTACTCGGTGAAGATAATGACGCGGGTGTCTTGCCAAGCGTTTTCGTTTTTGAGGTGGGTATCCAACCACTCGAGCAGGGCTTGGGCTTTGCTGTCTGCCCCGTTGCTGCTACTGTGAGCGTAACGTTGTAAGTCATCAAGGGCGCTGCGGGCGTCAGTGCTCAGTTGCGACAGGGCAGAAGCGGCTAGCTCGAGGACGTCACTACTGGCCTCATAAAAATCATCATCATCGACAACGTCATCGTCGAAGCTCTCAAAACGCTGCCGCATGTAGTCGTCATCGCCGTCCCGCTGCAAAGGCTTGCTGAGGGTACTGATGTGTTGCTCGAGGGTGTGTTCAAACGCCGCTGGCGATGAAAACAAGCGCTTTTTGAGAAGTTTAAGCACAAACTCACTGGCTACCCGTTCGCGTTCATTGGCGGCATGTTTGACCCGCATATTGGCGTAGTGATTGAGGGTGCGGTGAGCAGTGCGTTCTTCGTCTGTGTAAGTGACCAAAATGGGTTCGACATTGCGCTCAGCAAAACGCGGTTTGCCGTCCCAGCGTTTACGCAATTCGGACTTTAAGCGCCGCACCATAATGGCCTCGAGCTGCTCGCGGTTGGGGGGTACGGCTCGAGCAAAGCGTTGGTCGTCGAGAAGTTCCAACAGGGCGCTGAAACTCTCGCTGTAGCCGTTGTGAGGCGTCGCTGATAAAAACAGCTTGTGCTCAAAGTGGGGCGTGAGCGTGCGGATGGCTTGGGTGCGCTGGGAATCTTTGCTGTAGTTAGCTGTGCCAGAAGGGGCGACGTTGTGGGCCTCATCGACAATGAGCACGTCGTATTTGCGCGGATAACGCGGTTCACTACCTTGCGGCAGAGTGTCACGAAAACTGCGCAAGACCCGTTCTTGCTTAAAAAAGTCTATTGACGCAATCAAACGGGGAAAGTGCGTCCAAGGGTTCACGTGAATGCCCCGCTTGCGCCGCAACTGACCGATGGTGTCACTGTTGATGATGCGAAACTCGAGCCCAAACTTGTCGCGCATCTCTTCTTGCCATTGCACTTGCAACGCTGACGGGCACAAGATAAGTACGGTTCTGGCGCGGTGGCGCAACAACAACTCTTGTACCACTAAGCCTGCTTCGATGGTCTTACCCAAGCCAACATCATCAGCAATGAGCAAGTTGACGCGGGGCATAGTCAGCGCCCTTACCAAAGGGTCAAGTTGATACTCTTCGATGTCTACCCCACTGCGAAAGGGCGCTTGGAGCGATACTTGGTCGCTGCGCGACACTGCCCCCCACATCACTGCGTGCATAAACGCATCAAGCACCGCCGGAGGGTCAAACGCGTGCGGTTCGGGGAGGTTGGTGCTCTCGAGAATCTCAGTGCCTGCCTCGAGTTCCCATAAGACTTGCTGCTCTTCACCGAGGGTGTAGGGGACGCCGTCGAGCAAGCTGTCGAAGCGCCGGATGGTGCGGG
>CAZKAZ010000130.1:0-2321 GCA_964550765.1 uncultured bacterium
TCATGCGCCCACGGGCATAAGCGGTGTTGAAGGCAATGGCGATGTTGTTCATGCTATTACTCACGAACTCGAGCGCTGTATCACTCAGCGTGTCCAATGTGCCGATTTCCACCACGCCTTTGACGTCCCCTTCGTGAATAAACGGGCACACCAAGATGGCGTTGGGGCTGTGCTCACCCAACGCAGATGTGACCGCCATGTAGTCTTCAGGCAACTGACTGACCACGATGGGTTGTTTTTCTAATGCCGCTTGACCGACTAGGCTTTCGCCAATCTTGAATTCATTGGCCAAGTGTTTACGTCTCACAAACGCGTAAGCACCCATTAACTTCAGGTGGTCATCTTCACGTATGTACAGCGCGCCTACCCGTGCACCCAAATATTCACACAACTGGGTGATGACATGGGTAGACAACGTGGGAATATCTTGCTCACCCTGCATGACGTTGTTCAAGTTGGCTAAGCCAGTCGATTGCCAGACGCGGCCTTCGTTTTCTTGAGTGACGGTGCGAATGTTAGTGATCATCTGCTGCAGTGACTGACCCAGCACGTCAAACTCACTTTTGGGATCAATACTGACGTCTAAGTTCCCTGCGGCGATTGCTTTGGCCACTCTGGTGACGTCTTGTTGATAGTCAATCATGGCGTTAAACGCCCGCGCCATCTGGCCAAGTTCGTCTTTGCTGGTTGTAGAATCCGAGATGAGGCCGCTCATGCGTACATCTTGGTCAAGGTCGCCGATGCTAATCCTTCTTGCGGCGTTGCCCACGACGGTCACGGCGTTAGCGATACCATGCGATAGTGCCAAGGCGACCCAAATGCCAAACGCCACAGCCAACGCTGCTGTTGGCAACACGGCGATGGTGGCTTGTTGCATGGTTGTTTGCAGACGCGTTTTGAGGTCTCGTTCAATCATTTGGCCTTCGTCGGCAAGTTCTTCAAACCACGGAAGCAGTTCATTCATCGCTTCGTCGTAAGTGTCTTGCTCGAGCTTAAACGCTTCGCCAAGTTGCACAATCTCGGCAACCGCGTCGGTGTGGGCACGATACAGTTGCAGGTATATCTGGTGCGTTTCCAGTGACACCCCTTCAGGTGGAGAGATTTGCCCCATGCGTTCGACAATCGCTAGACCCTGCTCTACGTTGGAAGCCGCCAAATCCATAAAGTACACAATTTCAAACTCGAGCTGCGCTTGAAACAATTCGACATTTGACGAATCTTCGTAGTAACCGTTTTCCAACATAAACGTGCGCAAGGCTTCCCGCGTGCGGGCGATATCGGCAAAGACCCCATCGCCACCATTGCCTGTGCCGCGTTCTCGCAAAATGGCTCGAGCATTATCAAAGGCGGTCTCATAAGTCGTGAGCAGCCTCATGATATTCTCTATTTCAGCGTTTTCAGCAATACGTGACCCACGCAAGTCTTCTAAGTTTTCTCGTACGACCTGCATCAGGTTATCGACCACAGGCGCAAAATTGCGGTCAGCTTCGGCAATGCCAACTTCGTTGTAATAAATCAGGTATTCTTTTTGCATCGAATGGGCATACACCAGTGAATACAGTGCTTCTAGTGAATTGTCGGTTACTTCCTCACCGACAAAGCGCAATTCGTCAGTCGCGCCACGGGCTTGGAATTGGGTCGTTAACGAAACAACGCTCACCGCAAGCAGCAGGGCAATCATAACGACAAATGCAAAAATGAGTTTATTTTTAATAGAAGCGTTGCGGTAAACCTTCATGACCACGGTGTGTCCCCCTTGCGGTAGCAAGCGACGGGCAAAGTGCCCGATAACGCGCTAGCATGAGCTAGCTGTACGCTGTATCGGCGGTACGGTGATATACAACCTCGATATACAACCTCACCGCATACCGCTCAAATTTTTGCTAGATCAAAGATATTGCAATGTTTTCATATAAATGGCTTTGTCAGATGCTTTGGCTCGAGCACCCACAACCACGCTACTCACTCCTCAAATGAGAGATACATGAAAAACTCGCAATTGTGGCTAGCGTACAATGCAGGATTAGCAGCTAGCAAGTGAGCAGCATCACTATTAATAGTAAGCAAGCCACGAGAAAATCCCAAAAAACCCTGTCCTAGACAAAATAAAGATAATCCCGATTAAAATGCTCTACATAGCAGCATAGGATGTCTCTTATAGCGACTTTAGCATTTTTTTAAATATATTAAAATAATTTTTATATTCATGTACATGAACGATGACCTTCTCGAGCACTAACCCACTCAACAAATCACAAAAAACCATCCTGTAATAGCCTTCGTGCCAACGTGCCACAGGAAGCACATATTACTTATAACCA
>CAZKAZ010000131.1:0-2321 GCA_964550765.1 uncultured bacterium
CGGCACGGTGCCGGCGGTGCTCCAGGACATCGAGGATGGGGGCAACTTCGTCCTTGGCGGCGTGCCACGCTTGCCATGCTTTTTCTTTAGCGGCGTCACTCTGTAGCTCGGGGAAAAACAACTCGGGATAAACGGCGGCGTACCAAGCTTCAAAACGCTCACGCTCAGTCACTGCTATCTCCGAGGGTGTCAATCAAACCCTGTCCCCACTCACGCATCCGCGCTTGGAAAGCCTGTTCTTTGATGAGCAACACAGTGCGCTGAATGGCTCTATCCCACATGGCTTGGATGTAAGCGTCACGCTCTTCTTCGGCAACGTCAAGGTTGGTGATGTTGAGTGGCGTAGGTTTAGCAAGGGCGTTCCAAAGCGCCACATCAACGCGACGCTTGAGGACATAAAGCGGGATGAGAGTGGCAAAGAAGTGGCTCATTGCATTGCCTCTGAAGGTGGGGCAGGCAGCGGCAGCCAGTGCGTGACCTCGTAAAAGTCGCCAATGGCAAAGAATGCGTACTCAGCCCAATTTTCGACCAACTCGTACCAGCCCTCGGGAATGTAATAGGCGTCTGTGGCTTCGTCGTAATCGCAGTCAATGTCGCACATGTCGATGACGGTTTCTTCGTAACTGTGCTTGGCGACGTACATGGCGCGTAACCAACCGCTGCGGTCGTACTCATTGCGGCGCACGGGTTCGAACCAAGCCAGCACTGGCATAGTGCTTTCAGGTAGTTGCTTGTCAACGGGAATCGGTTCACTCATTCTCTAATTCCTTTCTGGGCGCAGCCAGCGCCGGATAGATGCGTTGTTGTTGCTCTTCTTTGGCAAGAGTTTCGTAGGCAGCAAGAAAGTCACGCCGCAACATGGAAATGCTGCCGTGCCCTTCGCGGATGGCTACATAGCCACCGATAGAGGTGAGAGCGCGGCGAGCAACCTGTGTCACGCGGTCGCCCAACTTTTCGTTGTTAGCAATCGCAGTGATGATGACGACCCACTCACGCTGGGCGCGTTCGGCAGGCTCACCGAGGGCAGCGTGGATGATTTCAAGGGGACTAGGGAAAAAGCGGTGCTCGACGAACACCTTTTGGCAAGCGCGTTTGAAGTCGGTTTCGTCAAGTGAGGATAGGGCGTGATAGTAGCCCTTCACCACGCTGTCACTGAGCTTGTGGTTGAAGCGGTCAGACAGCTTTTGCATCTCAATAGCGAACGTCTTGGGGTCAATTTTTGGCATAGTCGTCTTCCAAAATGGCGTTGTAATAGCCGACGGCTTGCACCGTGCTGGCGACTTGCTCGCCCGAGATGTTGCCCCTTGCTTCTATCGCAAGCTGCTTTTCGGCATAGTCAATGACCTTGCCGTTGGTCATCACGTTTTGAATGCTGATGTCAGCCTTGGCCAGCCACCACTCGTCGTTGGTGACGTAGCGCACCGCTGCAGCAAAAGCATCAAAAGCATGGTCAACACCAACATCTCTTGCCAACTTGTCGATGAGGGTTTTGCGGTCTTTGTTGATGACACGGCAACTTGTCCAATGGGGCGGGATGTTCTCATTCCAATAGACGCGAAAGGCTTCGTAATCCAGTTTGGGTTTGCGGGTTGCGGGTTTAGCATCGCGGGTGGCTAAGGTCGTGTTTTGCTGTGCTGGTGGGCAAGATGACATGGTGTCAGGTTGGGTGTCGTCAATGTCATGTTGCTGTCCTAGACGCAATTGATAGCCGTTGCTACTGCGTCCGCGTGAGGTTGAACGAATTTCCTTTTCGACAAGGCCACGTTTGACCAGCGACTTGATGGCACGCATCACGGTGCGTTCATTAGAGCTGGTGTCTCTGGCTAGGCGCTCAATGCCGGGGTAGCAGTAGCCCTCAGCATCGGCGTACCGAGAGAGGGCTACCAGCACAAACTTTTCGCTGCGTGGCAGGTCAAGGTCGAAAGCAGCTTTCACGTGTTGAAACACACCTCACCTTCACTTCTAGGTTCAAAACAGACTGACTTGCTCGGCGTTTTTGCCGAGGGTGGGTTTGCGTTCGGGTTCTGGTTCATGGTCTTGGGTTTCTTGTTCAGCGCCACTGAGGAACTGGCGCATGGCGGCGATGCGTTGCGTCCAACCGTCTTCAGCGCGGGGTGCTCGAGCCATCCCAACAAAGGGTGTCAACTGCTCGTCATAAATCTCGTAGCGCAAGGTGTCACCGCGAATCACCCGCGCCGGAATACTCCACAGGGTGCAGTTGATGTAGCACATCCAAAACGGCAAAACGCCCACGTCCCATGCTTCGGCGAACATGCACAGCGGTGACAGGTTGCTATCGACAAGGTGCTCTGCAAACTTCA
>CAZKAZ010000132.1:0-2210 GCA_964550765.1 uncultured bacterium
GAGAACGACAATCTGAACACATCGCGAACACATCGCGAACACATCGCGAACACATCGCGAACACGTCGTGAACACGATAGAGACGCAACAAGGCACACATATCTTAGTTAGATTACGGAGTTTGACATGGATCCAATCATGATTTCACTAGGCCCACTGGCTATTCGCTGGTATGGGTTTTTGATTGCCGCTGGCGTGCTTTTGGGCACGTGGTGGGCAACTGCCGAAGCACGTAAGCGCGAGCTTGACGAAGAAAAACTGCTCGATATGATTATTTATCTGGTCATTGCCGGCTTGATTGGGGCGCGGTTGGTGTATGTGCTTACGAGTCCCAGTCGCTTTTTTGGCGAAAACGGCAACCCCATTGCGGCGTTTTACGTCTGGGAAGGCGGTATCAGCATTCACGGCGGCATCTTGGGGATTATGATTGCCACGTGGTGGTACTCACGCGTACACAACTTAAATATGTGGTCGTACCTCGATGTAATGACGCCAGCGGGCTGTTTTGGCATTATCGGCGGGCGTTTGGGCAACTTTATGAACGGTTCAGACACCACTGGACGCTTGACCGGTTGGGACATTGGCTTCACGTGGCCAGACCCCGGTACTGACACCTTTGGGGCGTTTGGGCGGCGCGTGATGGAGCTCGCCGGCAGCGAGGCCCGCAGCCTCGGCAGCAACGTGAGTTTGTCGTCCTGCTTGGCACAAGGTGGCGAAATCGTACGCGGGCCGGTGCACTTGGCACAGTTTTATGGGCTCGCCGTAGGGGTGATTCTCATCTTTATTATCTGGTGGGCGTTTCGGCGCAGTCAGACGCCAGGGTTTGCGTTTTGGCAGTTTATTTTGTGGTATTCGGTGCTGCGCTCCCTCATCGAAGAACCCTTCCGCGACAATCCTTTGTTTTGGAATCTTTACTTGTCCGAAGGGGTGAACGCTCCTGGCATCGGCCTGCTGACGCTCACGCAAATTGCTAGCATTCCCATCATTTTGGTAGCACTGTTTATGTTGTTGGTGATGAACCCAGATCAGCCTGTGAAACGTGAAAAACTGACAGCAAGGGCGCGGGGTCGCTGAGCCTCGAGCTAAACAGAAAACACCTACGAAAGGCTTGTCATGTCATTGAGTGTCGTCATCTTAGCAGCGGGGCAAGGTACGCGCATGAAATCGCGTTTGCCCAAAGTCTTACATCATGCCGCTGGCAGATCGCTGCTAGCGTACATGGTGAATATCGCCAAACAGCTCGAGCCAGAACACATCATCACCATCGTCGGTCACGAAGCCGAGCAGGTGCGCCAAGCGTTCGCTGGTGATGCGGCACTCACCTTTGTGGAACAGCGTGACCAACTTGGTACCGGGCACGCCCTAATGCAAGCTCGAGCCACCTTAGCAGGCACGCAAAGTGACGTGCTGGTCTTGAACGGTGATGGACCGCTGTTGCTCGAGCCAGACACCCTACGCGAACTTGTTAACGTCAAACCCGCAGGCGGCATGGCGGTGCTTACCTGTGTCGCCAACAACCCCACGGGCTTGGGGCGCATCCTGCGGCAAGCGGACGGCACGGTCACGGGCATCGTCGAAGAAAAAGACGCCTCAGATGCCGAACGCGCCATCCAAGAAATCAACACCGGCATCTTCTTGTTCAATCACGAGGTGCTAGGGTTGCTCGATGAACTCAGTAACGACAACGCCCAAGGTGAGTACTACATCACCGACTTGCTGCGGTTGTATTTAGCAGCAGGCAAACCCGTGCAAGCCCTGTGCAAGCGCGACGAAGACCAACTACTTAACTGCTTGGTCAATGACCGCGTGCAACTAGCGCGGGTCGATAAACTCTTGCGCGATGCCGTGCGGGAGCATTGGTTACGAGCAGGCGTCACCATGATTGCCCCCGAACAAACGTTTATTGACGACACGGTGACGCTCGAGCGCGATGTAATTCTATATCCCGGCGTGTGGCTAGGCGGCACAACCACCGTAGGCGCAGGCGCGAAAGTGATGCCACACGCGGTACTGACTGACTGCCATATCGCCCCCAATGCTGTCGTTAAGGCGGGTACGGTTGCCACAGGTCAACACTTCGATTAAACCCCATAGGCGTTAGCTGCTAAATACATATCACCACGCCTTACCATATAACCACGCCTTGCCTCGAGCATTTTCATGATTGGTATCTACACCCGACATTCCGCACCCCCCGTAGAAGATTCCAG
>CAZKAZ010000133.1:0-2178 GCA_964550765.1 uncultured bacterium
TGGTTTTGACGCTCGCCAGTTGCAACAAAAAACCGCCCAACTTCGGGCGGTTATCTTTTTGGCTTCGGGCTAAGCAGGCTTCGGGTTTCGGGCTTTCACCCCGTCACCTGATAAGGCGTGTTGGGCAAAATCGTTAGTGAGTTTGATGGTCATATCGCAGATGACATCATTAAACTCATAGCTCGCATCGTCACTGATTAGTTGCTCGAGCAACAAATACACATCAATGATTGCTTGCGAACGGGCGTCAATATCAAAGGCTTCGGGACGGGCAACCACGGCATGTAATGCCGCTTGGCTGTAATCAATCACGTCTTCATTGGCACGGGCAAAGTCAGTCAAGATGGTTTCAAAAGCACTCATAGATTTTTCCCTTCATTATCAAGTTTGTTGGCAGTAGCACGTAAGAGGTTGGCAAGGGCGGTGGTGTCAGCAGCGGGGTTATCACGGCGCGGTACGTTGCGAGCGGCGTCACCAACTATCAGTAACAGCATGTCCGCAAGGTCAAAAGGCGCGGCGGCAATATCAGGTTGCTCGAGCCAAGCATCCCACAGGGCATGTGCTACTGACTGCCAACCCAGTGAAGCAATATCAAAGTGTGTGGTGTTGGGCATGGTCACTTTGGGCGGGTTGTTGTCAGCGAGCTCGAGCACCGTGCTTTCACGGGTCAAGCGGTGTGGGTAGGTATTCAAAACCACCTTCGGGACGTACCGTGTATAAAAATCACACACCACATCACCGGGCAAAAGGTCATAGATAGGCTTTTTCATCGTCACATACCCCCTAGGCTACGGCGTAATAAATCCCGTTCGTTATCGTCAATTTCGCTTGCCAGATGTTCGTTATATTCCCAGACATCCCGAAGCAACACAAACCACGACCTACCATCTGCAAAACCACGTAACTCGCCAGCGTCAACACGGGCTTTTACCGCACGGTATGAAAGCCCTAACCGCTTGGCTACCTCATGCAATGTCAGCCTGTCACTACCGTGTTCACTGGGTTGGCTTCGGGCAACCGCACGCGTGATGATTGCCTCGAGGTGTTTGGGTAGTTTGTCAGCAAGTTGTTGCTCGAGCACTTCACTTATAGCGTTTTCTATCATCATGAACCCCTTTTGAGACGGTTAAGCCCCCTTGCGGGGGCGCTTCGGGCGGTTAGTCAAGCCAACTTTGGGCTTCTTCATCGGATACGTAGGGTACGGGTTTAGGTGCGGGCTTAGGTGTTGGTGAAGTGTTGGTGTTGGTGTTGGCTTTCAAAAATGCGGCGGTGTTGGTGAGTTGTTTGATGCTCATTTTGCGTAGGGAACGCTCGCCAGTGATTGCTACGAACAAATTGCGCTGTTCCGACTCACTTGTGATGCCCATTTTGCCGAGTGTGGTGTGAATGCGTTTGTAGAGGTTTTTGCGGCTGTTGTAGGAATCTACGCGGGCGGGGGTGTTGGCTGCTAAGGTTGTCATTGTTCGCTCCTGAGGGGAGTGGATTTAAGCAAGGGCGCTAACTTTGGACGGTGTGCGCCCTTTGCTTATGTCTTTACTATACACCTTTACCTGTACACTGTCAAGCTTGACTTGTACACACTTAAAGATGATAATGTCTCTATGGATATGACCACGCGATTTTTACTAGGCAAGTTTTTATCGGCTCGAGACATCACGCCCAACGCCTTATCAGTCGAAACACACGGCAAACTCAGTCGGAACGCCATTTACAACCTAGCCAACAATGAGCAGCCCACTTCGGTAAGGCTGTCTAGTCTTGACGTGCTCATTCCAGTGCTACGCAAGATGACAGGCGAGCGGGTAACGGTGGGTGATTTGTTGGTGTATGCAGATGAGCAAGACGCCCTTTTTGATGGTCAAAAGTGACCGTTTTATGCTTGTGGTGGTTGTTTTTTCAGGCAACGTGATAAGGTTAGCAAGACCGTCAAAATCTATCCGCGTGACATCGCTCGCTTGCAACCTGACAGGCGGGCGTTGTAATGTGAACGCAGGCAGATTAACCAACTGCCAACCCCTAACCTCATTAACATCTGGCGATGTAACAACAAATCAACCTAGCCAGTTTGAAACAGGGGACATCGAAAGGACGCCACCATGCCGCCTTTTTGTGTCCCTTGTTTGTCGTTTAGGGTGTCACAAACACAAAAACACACCCCTAAAGTACGCGGGTGTGCTA
>CAZKAZ010000134.1:0-2151 GCA_964550765.1 uncultured bacterium
ACACAAGCTGACCATCCGCAACATGACTAGCATTCAGGATGTCGTCAGCTACCAGCCGACGTTCACGCCTAACTAATCCTTAAAAGGAGGTGAACTATGTGGATAGCCTTCTTCTTTTCCTTGACAGCAGTAACTGTTTTTTGGAGTGTGCAACGTGTTAAAGCACAAGTATGCATCCGGTGTTGGGAAGTTAAGCAAGATGCTCGTCCTTGTGGTCGTGATGATTGTCCTTTTCGTTAGTTGCAGACGCCAACCACCGCCCCCGCTTGAAACCTGTCAACAACAACTCGTTGACGCTTGGGAGGGAGGTGAATCTATTAGTAACGCCGTCAGAGACTTTATGGACTGCGCAGAGTTTAGCGTGTTTGACATTATCAACTTGCTTGTCTGAAAGGGGGTGATTCGAGTATCTCGGCCTACGTCTTGTGAAATGGAGAGAAAGTGCATCACATTAATTTTGAGTTGAGTGATAAAGCCTATAGCGTGCTCGCGCAGCACAACAAAAACTACGGCCACAGCAGCCTTGATAAGGCGCTCGAGGATATTTTGCTGTCGTTTGGCCGCACTGTCATCATAGAAGCGCCCATGATTCCTACCCACATCAGCCGCGAACAGCTTGCCGCGTTGATTGTAGACGAACGTGTGGATGCTTTCTTGAACCCACTCAACAACATTTTCGAACAATTTGGCATCACGACCCCTTTGCGCAAGGCGCACTTTATGGCGCAGATGTGCCACGAGTCAGGGAATTTTCAGTGGTTAGAAGAAATCTGGCCTGACCCCATGCTTGACGCCGACGGCATAGCGCATAACGGCAACCGTTGGCAACTGCGCTACGAAGGTCGCAAAGGTCTCGATAACACCGTCAAGGGGGATGGCTACCGCTATAGAGGGCGCGGCATTATTCAGCTCACCGGACGCGCCAACTACCGTACCTACGGGGCACTTACTAATGTTGACCTCGAGGCATACCCAGACCTTGCCACACGTCCTGATGTGGCCGCTGCCGTGGCGGGACATTTTTGGAATAGCCGCAATCTGAATCAGCGTGCTGATGGTGATGACATTCGCACAATCACAAAGGCTATTAACGGTGGGTTCAACGGTTTAGATGACAGGATTCAAAAGCTCGAGCACGCTAAGGAGGTGTTCAAAGTTTGAAACCCACGTTTGCCTATCCCGTCCGCCCCTGGTCGCGTTGCAAAATTGACGCGACCTTTTTAGATGTTGCCTACTACCGCCGCTTTGGGCGTTGGCACAAGGGTATCGACGTAAACCTCGTAACAGGTGGTGACAGTGACCTTGGCTATCCAGTACAAGCCATGTTTCCCGGTGAAATTGTCTTTGCTCAAAACGACGTCGCCTCATGGGGCGGCATTGTCTTGCTTAGGGCAGACGCCGCAACCGTACAACATGCTGCCGATATGACGGGCATCGTCATGGACGTGCTTGATGTGCAATATGCCCACCTTGGCCACGTCACGGTCAATGAGGGTGACGTAGTGCGCCCTGGTGATCATCTCGGCTCTATCGGCAAAGGCACCTTCGAACAGTACATTGCCCACTTGCACTTAGAAATGCGCCGCACAAAGCGTGCTGCTGCCGAGGGTCAAGGCGGGGATGACGCCGCTAAAGCTCGAGCCAAACTGCATTACCTTGACCCAATTCACATGATGACGTCGCTGTCACCGACGGATTACGGCAGATGAAATCCACCTACTCCTTAGTGAGCGCGATGATTGCGCTTTTTTTATTGGCAAGCTGCGCAGTTTTCCCACGCGCTGATGCTTGTGATGTTCGTTTTGATGCGGTGCTCGAGTCTACTGGCGACTATCGCGCCGCATTTGATGCCTACTACGCCTGTAGAGATGGAGAAATAAATGGACTGGATTAACGGCATTATCGGTAGCGCAATTGGTTTGGTTGCACTCATGTTAGGTAAACACGGTTTAGACGTTGCCCGCCTTGTTTTTGGTAGCAGCAAGTTAGGTGAGTTTGCCTCGCGTACTGTGGTGACTGCCTTGCGTCGTGGGGTAGAAGTTTTGAAAGATGAAGTAAACCGTGATGGATGGCAACCTGAAGATGCTGTCGTTGCTCTCAGAGAATCCGCAAGGGTCATTCTTGGAGCGGCAACGAGCCAAACAGCGGTAG
>CAZKAZ010000135.1:0-2058 GCA_964550765.1 uncultured bacterium
CATTCCAGTAACTCCGCTGCCTCGTCATCATCCACGGGTGCGTTAGCGTCAATCACTTGGTCAATGGTCATGCCGTCGCGGACGAGCGCAAAGTGCTTGGCTTCGTTGAGCAGTTCGCGGAATTGCGACGCGGTCAGGGTGCGCACCACGTCAGCCAGTGAGGGCATGCCTGTCTTTTGCTCGAGCCACCAAGCACGCATGTCATCATCGTCGAGCACAGTGTCACGCACGGTGACAAACCAACGGCCAGTAGCATCAGCAACGGCTTCAGCAAGGTCTTGCGCTTCTTCGGGTAACACGTTTGCCGAGTTATCTTTCAGCAACACGCCAGCAAGCGAACGCTTGAATGTCACAAGGCTTTCTTCATGCTCAGGGGTAATTGCCCCCAAGAACTTCGGCACGATACGCATGTATTCGCGCTTGTTGGCAGACTTTTCGGGCGTCAACTCAAAGCGCACCACGCAACGGTGCAGAGGCAAGTAGTGCTTGTGAAACACGTCGCGGCGAAAGTCTGCCCATGACCTGTTGTTGGCGGGGCTAAACACGATGACAATCGGCAAGAACACACCGGGGACAAGCACGTAGACCTCGGTGCGCAGCCGGCACGCGGGGGGTTCGCCGTCGGCACCAAACTGTGCGAACTGGCAACTAGCGCAGTCACCCCCGGGCGTACCAATACCCGTTTTGCCGTCAACGCTGTAGCAGGCTGGCACGGGGTTTTCGCCATACTCGCCGACGTAGAACGTGCGTGACATCTTCCAAAAAACGGGTACGCCTTCGATGGCTTTTTCGTAGCGCATGCCGTTGGATTCGTCACCGTCAGGGATTTCCCACGCGGCGCTCTTGGGGGTGGTGATGCGCACAAAGTCGCTGGCGGCGATGGGACGTCCTTCGTTTTCTTCAAAAGTCTCGAGCACACTCTCGAGCATGACGGGAGCGTCTGGTTGCACTGCCACCAAGTTCAGCTTGCTCACGTCATAGGTTTCGGGGGTGCTCATCATGGCTAGGGCGCTACTCGGTTTCTTGCTCATCATTCACCTCGTCGTCATAAGTCCAACCCTCAAAGGGTGGCTGTTCGGGATACTCGGGTGGATCAAGCGGAAAGTAGCAGATGCGCTCGATGTCGCGCAGAGTTTGCTCAGGCATTGACGAGCATCCGCTTTTCGCTGATAGGGGCGTTTGGGACAACGTCTTTATCGTGAAAGTGCGGCAAGCTGTGGGGAACTTCAGGCAACAAGACGGCAACAATCTGTAAATGTGGTTGGGTCTTATTGGCAACACGAATGCGCTCGAGCGAGATGCCCCAGGTGTTACGCAGCAGGACGGCGGCGTTGGCAAGCTGCAAGGGCACCCCAAACGCCAGCCCAATCATGGGCGTCTGGCAGTCGGCGAACCGTGCGGCGATGTTGGCGGCAGCGATGTCGAAATCAGTAGGGTCGTCGGAATCCAAGGCGCTCACGAGATGAGTAAGTAACAAGCCTTTGAGTTGTGGATGTGCTAGCATATCGGCAGTTCTCCGTTCTGAGAATTCGGCGCCATCTGCAAGGGGTTGCAGGAGGTGCCATTTTTATTTGAGATAGCTTTCTAACGGGTAGCCCTCGCCCATTTGGTCGGTACGGGCTAGCCGTTTTTGCATCCAGTCGTCGATACTGCTTTTGACAACGAACAGGGTGCTGTTGGGGCTGTCATTGAGCCTGAAGGCTTTCCAATCGCCAGAGCGAATCAGTTCACGGGCGGTGGTGTCGCTGAGTTTGCCGCCAACGTATTTACAAGCTTGGGCAACGGTCAGGGTTTGCGCCCCGTCGCCGACGGCTTCAAGGTGTTGCAAAATCGGCTTGACGGTTTCGCTTACCTGTTCACGCACCACCCGGGCGATGATGCCCTCGAGTGAGGTGTCGTTTTCGTGGTTGTCGGGGTTGGGTGCGCTGGTGGTCACTTGGGTGCACCAAACATCTCGTTGTATTGGGCTTGTTCAGCAGAGGTGAGGAGTTGATAGGCAGCTTTAATAACCAACGGCAACTTATCTTGTTGTAAAGGCGGATACCAAGCACAAGCACT
>CAZKAZ010000136.1:0-1944 GCA_964550765.1 uncultured bacterium
TCGAGCGTCACTACCTGACGCTTTCGTCGTCTAAGCTGCCCAAAGCTGTTGACGCCCCCGTCAGCACGTGGGTAATTAAACATTAAACATGCTTGTAAGCGTTCTGTAAGAGCTATTGTGCTAGCGTTCTTTCAGGATGCGGGTACATCCTTATTGGTGCATTTATCAACCTGTACTCTCGTTCTTGGATAAGGACGTCCCATGTCCCACCGCGTCACCGCCAAAGCCCAACGCCTCGCTGCCATCCCCGAGCTGCTGCGCCGCAAACCCCGCACTACTCATGAACTGAGCCAGCACTTTGCTGTCCCTGTGCGCACCATCCAACGCGACTTACAAGACTTGCGCCAACTCGGTCACACCATCGACAAAGACGACTTTGGTCGCTACGCCTTGCCTGCGCCTAACAAACTGGCGCTCAATGAAGTTGAAGCCTTGGCGGTCTACGCGGCAACCCGGCTGCTCTACCATCACGCCCCTACTTACAACGAGCACTACCAAGCCGCTTTAGAAAAACTGGCTGCCCAACTGCCTGAACCTGCCAAACATCTGGCGATGAAAGCCCTTCCCCAAAGCGATGAACGCACCGCTGATAGTCGCTCACTGGAACTGGTAGCTCGAGCTTGGTTCACGCAAAAGGTTCTCGCTTTCGACTATCGCTCTTTGTACGGCTCAGGCACTTGGCATCCCCAAGAACTGTGCGTCTACTTCGTGGAAATCAACCGCACTAACTTGTCTACCTACGTCATCGGCTACGAACGCAACTATCACAAACGCATCTTGACGTGGAAACTGGCACGCATGCGTCATACCCGCTTGTTAACAGACACCTACACCATCCCAGAAGACTTCGATGCCAATCACTACCTCAGTGCTGCGTGGGGTGTGATGGGCACAAGTAGCAACAGCCTCATCGACGTGTGTCTTCGCTTTAACCCTCGCGCTGCCGCTCGCTTACGCGAAGGGGGCTATCCCAACATGACCGTCACTGATACTCACCAAGATGGCTCGGTGAACGTCACCATTCGCACCGGGGCGGATCACGAAGGCTTTCCTAGCGAAGTGTTTCCTTGGGTGCAAGGCTGGGGGGCAGAGGTGCAGGTGCTTGCGCCAGCTATCTTGCGGGAGCGGTGGTTGGCTGATGCTAGACACATCATCACAGCTAACCAAAACGCCAACCCAAACCAAGACACTTACGACGCTGAATGACGCGGGGGTGTGCTAGCACGCTGAACACGTCACTTGATGACGTTATGCCCTTTTACCTTGAGTCATGTTGATAAACGAACGTTCCTATGCACCTAAGGAGGCTGTTATGACACTGTTGTTGCGCGTTGCTGCTTTTCTTTCTGGCTTGTTTGGGGTGTTGAGTATGCTGGCTGCGATAGGTGTATGGGAAGACCCTGAGGTTGGTGTGTTTTGGTCACTCAATTTGCTGACTGCTGGTATTTTTGCGCTCATGACGGCGTTTGCCCTACAGAAAAAAGTGCGTCAGCGGGTGCGCAACATGCCAACCCCTACTGCTATCAGTCCTAAACCGCGTAAGACCTTGCGTGGAGCATTCACGGCTGTCGTCATTATCGTGGTGGCTGTTGCCGTGTTCGATTGGCTGTTTCCGTCTGAACAAGACGGGTCAGGTGAGTCACTGTCTGCTTCAGCACAAGTCAGCTTTGCTAGCTACGCCTTAGCCGAACTTGGTACGTCGACTGGCCGCTGCGATGATGCCGCCGAACGCGAAACGCGCATCACCTGGATTTGTGGTGATTACACCCGTGGCTATAGCGCGTTTATTGCCAACTGGGAAGACTTGACCGCCTCAGCGAGCTTCCGCGAACAGTACACCCTCACGCCAGAAAGTGATTGGTTGTACTACGAACACGATGACGGCAGGCCGGACTTTTACGGGCGCTTTTTTCGGCTCAATGGCGAGATGTTCTTAGCGAGCTA
>CAZKAZ010000137.1:0-1747 GCA_964550765.1 uncultured bacterium
CGCTAGCGGCGTTGAGGATGCGCAGTGGGAGTATTTTCAGTACAAACACCTCACCGACGATAGCGTCTTCAGGATAGAGAACAAGGCTAGGCAGATTGCCTGGTCTTTTGTTATTGCTGCCGAAGCAGTGGCATTCGCGCTACTTGACGATGAGTTTGCCAACAGCAGCATCTTTGAATCCATCAACTTAGACGAAGCCAGCGAGAAGATCAACTATGCACGGGCAGTGCTCGAGAATCTCAAAAACGTGCCCTTTGAAACGCCTCGTGTGGTCAAGGATAATTCGCTCGAGCTTAAATTCAGCAACGGCGCTACTATCATCAGCTTGCCTGCGCGACCCCCACGCGGTAAGGCTAGGCGCAACTTTTACGGTGATGAGTTCGCCCACGTCAAACAGGACAAAGCCATCTATCAAGCTGCCCTGCCTGTGATTTCCAAAGGTGGCCGCGTGCGCCTTGGCAGCAGCCCCTTTGGGTCGCGTGGGGTGTTCTGGGAAGTATTCACCGAGTCCATGCGTCGTTACCCCGACTACACCCGCAAGAAAACGCCGTGGTGGGAAATCTTTTCGTTTTGCACGGATGTTCCCGACGCGGTGCGTAATGCCCCTATGCTGCCGACGGCTGAGCGCGTAGAACGCTACGGCAAAACACGCGTTCGCACCATTTACGACAACATGACGCTCGAGGACTTTCAGCAGGAATACGAGTGCCACTTTGGGGCGGAAAGCCTCACGCTACTGTCGTGGGAAACCGTGTTGGGCATGCAGGACGACGCCCTTGATTGTGCTCAGGTGCGCATCACCGGGAACGACGTGCTACCTGCTATTGACGCCATCGACAGGGTGGCGCACAAGGTGAAAACGGGGGTGATTGAGCAAGCGTTTTTCCTCGGGCTAGACGTCGGGCGCACCAAAGACGCCACCGAAATCATGCTGGTTGGTGCGTCGGATAGTAGCAGTAGCTTGCCGCTGCGGCTCAGTGTCACCCTCATCAATACCGAGTTTGACAGGCAGTTTGACGTGCTGCGCTCGCTACTCAAGCGGCTACCCGTCACCTTCGGGATGCTTGACCGCACAGGCATCGGCTACTATCTCGCGGAACGCACCACGGGGGAGTTCCCCGAGCAGGTCATTGGCGTTGACTTCACCAACCTGTCAAAACGCACCTGGGCAACCTACCTCAAAACCCAAGCCGAACGCGGCAACATCACCATCCCTACTGACCGCGAACTGGCTTACCAGTTGCACAGCGTCAAACGGATTGTCACCCCAGACAAGAACCTCAAATTCGACAACGCCCCCACCGACAAACACCACGCCGATAAGTTTTGGGCGTTGGCGTTGGCGCTTGCCGCCTATCGCAGTGGGCAAAACGAGTATGTGAGCAGTAGTACGACGTATGCATAAAAGAAATGAGGGTAGACGTGGCTGATTTTCCTTACAGAAAGACTTTTGAAAAAGCCGTCAAGGAAATGCTGGAGGCTGAAGACGCAGATTTTCAACGCAACCAAGACGGTACATATCAAAACCAGACCATCAACTATATGTGGATGGGATACTGGCTTTGCCACCAACAAATAGAAGCTTCTGAAGGCGGGGTTAACAGTAATGCTTGAAGCAGGCGACATCACCTTCAAACTGGCCGAGGAATGGCTCGAGGAAGCCATCGGCGAACCCTATGAGCAAAACCAGAAGTTTTACGACGGTGACCATTGGCAAGACGGCGAGGGGTGGCTCGGGCAAATTCCC
>CAZKAZ010000138.1:0-1703 GCA_964550765.1 uncultured bacterium
AAAAACACCAACCGAAGCCACAAGTTCTGGATTAGCATTCATCAATCTCCACGCTTACCGCGCTTCCAAGGCTCGCTTGGTTGCGTTTTCAAGGTTTGTCTTTAGGTCGTCGTCGATGTCTGGCTCGAGCTTGTCACCCCAGTCAACGGCATTCAACACGCTCACCATCATGTCAATGGTGCTGCCAATCAAGGTAATCGTGAAGCGGTTGGGTTTGATGCCAGCACTTTCAAGTGTGTTCAGCACCGCATCAAGCACCATCATCTTTTTAGCTTCGCCCTTAGTATTTTCGTCGGAGATTGTCTCGACAAACTCAATCGCCATGAGGATAATGCCCCAGTACCGCGCCACAAATCGCATCACTTTAATCATGTTCAGCCTCCCTGCATTCTGTGTAGTTTTCAAAGGCGTCTTGTTGGCTGACGCCCGCCTCGCGTTGCTGTTCGTAGATGTAAAAGCACTCACTGAATGGCTGCACTGTCGGTGCGCAGCCCCATACACTTATCGCTAGAATAGCCCATAAAAAGGGGCGTTTCATGGGTTAACCTTGATGATAAGCCTATCGCCGTCGCGGTTGATACTCAAATTCCCCTCAATGACAACCTGGTTGATTGGCTCAGGGTTGTTGTTAGGTAATGGCGGCAGGCTGGGCAACTTGCCGTATTTGGCGTCTTGCCATGTCATAGGCATCTGCACGTGTGGCCCGTCAACCAAGTGTTTCCAGCGCCCACCCCATTCCAAGCCAATCTCTTCAGCCAGTTCGCCCCAAAGCTCAAACCACTGAAAATCCCACGTGAGCGCCGTTGCTTTGCCGTTTGACATCTCGGTTGCAAACGCCACATCAAACGCGTAAGCAGGATTGTAGTTGTGAAGTGACTGTCCAGGCATCGCCTTACTTTTGCCTTCATCGAATAAGCGTTGCTGCTCAGCATTGCTACGCCATGTGCAGGTCAAAAACGGCGTTGGCGCGTTCGGATAACGACGCAACCACGCTGCGCGCATCCAGTGCCAGCGAACTTCTAATGAGGTGTGTAGCTTTTTCGGATCACGGCTTACTGACATCCTTCGCATCCTTCCTTCATAGCGCACATTGCGCCAACGGTTTCAGCCACAGGCGATTGCCCGAGGTCTTCGTCGTCAAAATCGCTTTGGTAGTTGGCACCGTAAGGGCAATCTTTGCGCCCACAGCCGCCAGACGGGTTTTTCTTGCCACAAACCATGCATTCAAAGTTATTGACTTCGTTCATAGGTATCTCTCCCGATACAAGATAGTTAGGTCTGCGCCACCCCCAGTCAGGGTGACGTCGTAGGTGCTATTTCCCGGTGGCAAAATAGGCAACTGCGCACCGTTGGCAACGTCGTTTTGCGCATCGGTTAACCCGCGAATTTCGCCGCGTAGGGTGTCGATGGTGAGTTCGCCACTGAGCAACCCCGCTTCATTTGTCCAAGTGAATGTGCGCCCGTCAGCGATGATGATGATTTCGGTTGCTCCCGCTGCGGCTAGGTGCCAGATGGGATAGGCGTAGAGTGACCCCGCGTTAGTAAACGCCAGTCCGGTGTTGTCACCATCCGCTAAGGTCTCGGTGACTGTGGAAACGGTTAACGCTTCCCACGAACCGCGCACGTCCATGCTGACAACCAAACTGCCAAGCGATGCTTCGTGAGTACTGCCGGGGTTTTCCGTTACCGTGTCGCCAAGTGAA
>CAZKAZ010000139.1:0-1693 GCA_964550765.1 uncultured bacterium
GATATACGGCACACGATCGGGAATATCTTTTTTGTCTGAAGAGGATTCCGCCTGCTCTTCGCCAAACAGCTCCTCCTGCTTCACAATCGGCCTGCTGTTAAACGCCTTGATATTGCGCACCCCGACCTTGGCAAACATCTTGTAACGCCTGTGCATTTCGTTGACTAGTATCTCTAATGCTGTAGGCATATCGTCAAGTTTAGGTACGTGTTGAAACACATGTGGAACGGATGCGAACGGCAATAAGTCGGTCTGTTTGGGATCAAGTAACATCACGCGCACATCCTGTGGGGTCTTGTACTTGAACAACCACGCCAAAGCCGCGCTAACAGCATTCGACTTACCCGCGCCCGTTGTACCAGCAACTAATAAGTGAGGCATATCAGCAACATCTCTTATCAGTACTTTGCCGTCGTTTTGAATCCCCATGAGCCAAGGAATAGCCGCATCGATTTTAGGCACGTTCAACGCTTCAAAATCCACCCTTTGCCGCCGCTCACGTGGTAGCTCCAAACCATAGAAGCCATCAGGCAACCACGCACCGCGAATAGCGCCTAATCCTAAACGCCCCGCAATCTCAGGTAGCTTGCGGTTTAAGGCGTCAATTTCAACATCAGGCGGTACGAATGTTGGGTAAATGTCGATTGATGGCGCACTTCTGGGAGGCATAACGCCACACAAAAAACCTTTGTCATGGAGGCGTAACTCTAACTGTCTTCGGGTGCTAGTCATTGCACGAACCTCAAAACGACAGCGCCAACAGCCAACAAAAGCAATTCGACTTTTAACTGTGAGTGCATGCGTTGGTTGGCACAGTTAGGCCACAGACGAAACACCGCCCAGCCAATCAGCACAAGGCTATAGATACGATTAGGGACGTATTCAGGGGCGGGGTTCAGTATTCTTTCAGGGTGAAACTGGACAACTTGACCGCTTGCGAGTGTAGCCATGACGTACAACTGGCTAATCATCTTGCCTCCCAAAGCGTGAATGTCCCGCCGTCACCTTGACGTGATAGTGTGGCAATCTTGCGCGCTTTTAGCCCGTCGGCAAGGTACTTGCGCTGGTTGCGATTGAAAAACGTGTACGCCGTTATATCTGCTAAGTCAGCTTGTCCGTTATCAAGGTTGCGTATCACCTCGAGCCAAAATGCCCACCGTGCAGGGTCAGCTTGCAGCCATTGGCGCTGTTCGCTGTTGAGATACGGTTGCTCGAGGTGATCTAGCAGTCGGTCGAGAGTTTGCTCGAGCGAGACCGCGTAATTTACCAACCTATTACTCTTGCCATGCTTCTTCTGCAAAGAACGCGCTTTCGTAGCCCGCTTCGGATACTGCCCAAGCATCATTTATCTCCCTTCTAAAAAAACGAACGCCACCAATCGCCATACCCCAAAATGCACTTGCTAGTACTGCCCAAACGAAATAACGCAACGACAATGCGGACTGGCTCATTTGCGACGTGAGCAATACTGTGATAGACGCAAAAACGATGGCTAACACAATCACTGCGGCGTTAAGTGCCTGCCCCAATAAGCGCACTATGCCGATAATCATCAAAACGGCTGCTATCAGTAGTAAAAGTGTCACGTTATCCTTCAAATGGGTCAATGTGCCCATTGAGCACACCCCGAACTAGCGCGTTAATGACTACCGTCATATTCACGGTTTCTTTGCGCTCCGTGTCCGCTAGCAAG
>CAZKAZ010000140.1:0-1616 GCA_964550765.1 uncultured bacterium
TACTGATGAATGTCTTCGGGTGCAAAGCGCCCGCCGAGGTTGTCATCACCAAGGTTGACGGGGTAGGGGTTGCTCAGTAGGTAACGGTTGCCAAAGTTTTTCGTCCAAAGGGCAATCTGGTACTGGTAGGACAAGGGTATGACTTGATCCATGTAGTACTGCGCTTCGGCAATGCGTTCGTCGAATAGGTTCACGAGGTCGTACTCGTTGGCGTACAACTCACGCTGAATGCGGTAGGCGATTTCAGTGCGGTTTGGCTTGAGGTAGAACAGAATCACGTCGCTGTCTACGAACGTATTGAGGGCAAACGCATCCAGATACAAAGTCGGGTCAACACCTGTGAATGGGCCTCGCGTGATGTACTGCCCATCCGACACCGAAAACTGCGTGATATAGACCGCTTCAGCGGCTTGCCATGCGTAAACAGGACGCGCATTTTGGTCGAAGCAGAATGCCAGCTTGCGAGCAGCTTTATGCACCCTCGGCGGCGGGTCTAGTGGCGTTTGACGTTCCCACCCGCCTGCACCCGTGTCTTTGGCAAGCGTGATGGTCGGGCGGTCTTGCAGTTGCAATTCGTTGTCAAAAGATAGCGACGCTGCCCAAGGAGTAGCAAAAGCCAGTTTGGGAACACCTGAGCCGGTATCGCCTTCGACCTCGGGTCCCGGTACGCACACGCGCTCAACCAGTTGCGTGTGCGCCCGTTTGGGGGTGGTGTGAAGTCTAAAAACCGTTGACATTAGATGCCCAACCCCCTAGCGCGTAAATCACGTGAAAGACGGTCAAGAAACTCGTCATACTCGGCGTCATCACGGACGTTGATGGTTGCGCCTGACATATCGACCTTTTGCAAGCTGCCAAGCCTGCGCAGTTGTTCGGTCAGTTCGCCAAGGGCGCTATCTTGAGTGATGTTGGTGCTGAACGCTGCGTCGCTGACGGTGAGGTTGGCGTCGGTTTCCACTTGCCCCACGAGGCTTGTGGCGTCGGCGATGGGGTTGGGGATGCCGCTCATATCCACCATTGGCGTGACGGTGGGGCTGGTGAAGGTGTCGCTAAAAATGGCATCGCGGAATTTTGCCGACGCACTAGCCGCTACGCCCAAGGCGTCATTGGCTGAGCGGCGTAAGTTTGCCATGATGCCCCGCAGTTGCCCGACGTTGCCCGTTTTGAGGGCTTTTTCAATGGCGGGTTTGGCGGCGGCTAGTTTTCTGGGAATCTCAGCTTGGGCTAGGGCGATTTTTTGAATACCCTCGTCAAGCATCTTGAGCACGTAGTTGTCGATGTTGTCGCTAAGATTGTCACCAGTAGCTTGCCAGTCGCCCGTTTCCAAGCCTTCCGACACCGCGCTAGCAAGGTTGCCCGAGATGAATTGCTCGTGCTCTTCTAGCTGGCGCTGGGCTTCTTGGCGTTGCTGCTCGAGCTTCTCGGCGGCTTTCTCTTGCAACTTAACGCGCTCGTCTTGCACCTTGGCTTCTGCGCTGCGAATCTCTTTCCACACCGCTAGCCATTCATCGGAGTATTTCTCGAGGCTGTCGAGTTGCCGCCACAGGTTGGCGAGGTGTTCCTTGTCGCTGATTTCACCTGTTTCGCGCATCACCTCATAGCGGTTTTCCTCGAGC
>CAZKAZ010000141.1:0-1133 GCA_964550765.1 uncultured bacterium
GTACCTTTTTGAGTGTCGCTGCCATCTGCACGCGGTCGTGTTCAATCACGTCACTAGCAGATAGAAACAAAGCCACCAGGCACAATCCGCTGGTTTTGACGTCAATTATTGAGAGCTCGAGCGAGCTTGAGTATTGCTTTGCTGTTTCTAGTAGGGCTATTGGAAAGACACAACTCATAATGATGCGGCAATGTCTCGAGCCACCCTTTGCCCCGACGCATACGCCCCATGTACCGTCGCTGGTGCCTCTGTCGAGGTGGCTTCGCCCGCAAAAAACAGCCGCTGATTAACACTTTGGGCGAGCACCATCCTGTCTTGAGGCGTGGCGTTGGGAGGCAAATAAGAATACGCCCCCCTTGCCCAAGGGTCAGCCGCCCAGCGAGTAAGCAGGTAATCACGCGGCTCAGCAATGGCGGCACCGTGAACAGTGCGCAACATGGCCATTGCGTCAGCGACAATGGCTGCATCGGTTTGCACTTCTAAAGTGCGAGCACGCTCGCCTGCGTTGAGCCCCAACAAGACAGGTTCACCAATCAGCGGATGCAGGTTGACCCACTCGTGCCACGGCCCAGCGACATACCCAAGCCAGTGGCTTTGGGCTGCCCAAAACGGCTGCGAAAAGCGCAAGTAAAGTTTGTTCAGCACCCCCATACCTAAGCGTTCGATAGCCGCTTGTTTGTCTCTAGAAAGTGTGGGTATAAAACGCACTGTGCCGCTTTGCAACACCCCCAACGGTAAGGTGATGAGTACGCAATCAGCTTGAAAGACCGCTCGGTCGGTGGTCACGGCGACGTTACGATCGTCGTAGGTAATTTGTGTCACGACGTGCTGATAACGGATATCCAAACCACGACTTAAACCTTGCGTCAGTTGGTCGTAGCCCTGCGGAAAGATGACGTGATCACCGCGAATCTCCTCGCCTTCATCGGCATGCCACAACGACAGGTCAGTGGTATTGGCAGCAAGTTCTTGCTCGAGCACCGTCGTTAGCAAAAACGTCAATTCACGCTGCTCGGAGGCGCTCAATTGCTCAGCTGCTAACAGCTGGTCTACACCTGCTTGAACAGAGATATCATGGTCTAACGATTCGCCTAAAGCTGCAAGGTCAGCGAGCAAAGCGTCAAACGCGCCAT
>CAZKAZ010000141.1:1143-1572 GCA_964550765.1 uncultured bacterium
GTGCTAGCGTGGGCAACGTGGGGTTGGCATCACCGTGAATCCACGACGCCCCCAAATCCAGCGGGATGCCTAGGGTTCTATCGGTAACAATCCGCCCACCTACCCGGTCCCGGGCTTCGACTATCGTCACCGCATAACCAGCATCGGTTAAGGTGCGACCTGCTGATAGACCTGCCATACCTGCACCAACAATAATCACCGACGCCTGATAACCATAGTGAATCATAGCCGTGTTATCCTTTTTTATTCGTGAATTGTATGTCTTAGCAATATATAGATAAGTTTAGCGATACAGTAACTGACCTTACCGCTATAAAAAACAGCTTACAACTAAACTCAGTGCTGCTCGAGCCTAAGGTGCATCTCTAGCCACGCTTGTACTTTTTTGAGCGTCGCTGCCATCTGCACGCGGTCGTGTTCAATCACGTC